>NZ_JAQQEG010000019.1:0-181895 GCF_046027395.1 Paraburkholderia dipogonis
CCCGGGGGGGGGGCCGGGCGGCCCCATTTTATCCGGCCACCAGAGGCGGGGCGGGGGTTTTACGCCAACGCGGCGCTAGTGGCGGGCGGGGCGGTCTGGCGGGCCGCGCCTTCACCAACAACGTCAAACAGTCTGACCTGCGCCGAGGTCCGCGCCTGTCGTCGGATCCGAGGCCGCATCCGACGCGGTTCTCGATGCCATCGCCTGCAGCACCTTCACATCGCGTTGCGATACGTTGACGGTGGCCATGCCGTCACCGCCATCCACGGCCGGCTCCGGAGACTCGACGAACTCCCAATCCGGGCCTTCGTTCCATGGCCCACGCGGCGCGTCGTCGCCTCGCGACATGTTGTAGTACACGCTCGTGTACTGCGGCACGCCAGGAAGCTTTCCCTGCGGAAAGTTTGGCTGGATCGAATGCAACGCCTTCTCGAACGATTTCTGGTGGGCGATTTCTCGTGTCATCAGAAAGCCGAGTGTTTCCTTGATGCCCGGATCGTCGGTGACGTTGATCAGGCGTTCGTAGACGATCTTCGCGCGAGCCTCGGCGGCAATGTTCGACCGCAAATCGGCCGTCGGATCGCCGATCGTGTCGACATAGGAAGCGCACCAGGGCACGCCGGCTGAATTGGTCAGCGCCGGGCCGCCACCGTACAGCAACGCCGTCGTGTGGGAATCGTTTCCTCCACCCGTCATCGAACGATAGAGCTCCGCCTCCGCCTCAACGGCTTCGGCCAGTTGGCCCTTGGCACTTTTGTTCAGCATCGCGACGATCGAGCCAACGATTTCCAGATGACTCAGTTCTTCGGTTGCGATATCGAACAACAGATCTTTTCGGCCAGGATCATCTTCACCAACAGCCTGGGTGAAGTACCGGCAGGCGGCACCGAGCTCGCCCTGAGGTCCACCGAATTGCTCCAGCAGCAGATTCGCAAGACCTGGATTCGGCGCGGCGACGCGCACAGTGTACTGGAGGCGTTTGTTATGGATGAACATGCGACTTCTCCGGTGAGTGGCCGAAGCAACGCCGTACAGGTGCAGACGTGGACCTGTCATGTCCCTGTACCTGTCCAGAATCGCGTGCGGCCATGAATCAACCCGGACAGCGGTGCAACCGAATGGTTGCCCGCACCCAACGGTGGGCGCCCGGCTCTCAGAGCGGACGCTCTGGCGGATGCACGGCGGAAATGCCGTGCATGGCAACGCATTGCCGCTCGTTGTTCAGCATGCGCTGTGCCCATTGTGCAAATACCGTTGCTTAACCGGCCATGCGGGGCCAGCATCTTGGCTCTGCGGAAACAACCGGCGAGGTGACGCCGATTCTCGCGAGTTCGATTGACGGGTGCGCCCGCAGGTATGGAAGCGTTATTTACGTGCCTGCGGCCAGGCATTCGGGTAACGGCGCAGGGTATCGTTACCTGCTGCGCGGCAGTCGTACGGCGAACGCCGTTTCGCCTTGTTCGGAACGCACTTCGATCTCGCCACCGTGAGCCTTCGCAATTTCGCGCACGATATACAGTCCGAGGCCGAGGTGGCTGTCCTCCTCGTAGCCCTCGTCAGGACCCACTCCGCGCTTTAGAGGCTCAAAAATCTGTTCCATCGCCAACGGCTCAATTGAAGTACCGCTATTTGCGACAACGATACGAACATCCTCCTCCTCACCGGTCACAATGATCCGCACCGGTGTGTTCGGCGCGCCGTACTTGACTGCATTCAGAACGAGATTGCCTAGCAGTTGCTGCAGACGTTGACCGTCCCAAACACCTTCAGATTGGCCCCGCATCTCCAGATCGAACTGGCGATCAGGATGTATCGTGCGAAGCTGGTCCAGTTCGTCGCGAAAGACGGTGGCAACGTCAATGTGGGTCGGAACGATGTTGATACCCAGACCTAGCTTCGTCCGGTTGAAATCACTCAGGTCGTCCAGCAGAGCCTGCATGCGGGAGCCGCTTCTGATCAGGCGGCTCGCAGCACTCGCCACACGCTCCCCAGCATTCAACGCGGCGAGATACGAAGCTGTCATCTGGATGGTCTGAAGCGGGCTGCGCATGTCGTGCCCGAGCATCCCAAGCAGCAGGTTGCGAGCCTGCTCCACTTGCGCGCTGAAAAAGCTGATAGATTCGGCGAGCGCCTGATCGATCGCTTCGTTGAAGCGGATGACGTCGTCCATGACCCGTTCATCGCGCGGGCCTTGGTCCATCCATAGACGCAGAACGCTGGCGCGCAGGGCGCGGTATTCGGCCGTCAGTTGCCTGACGTCGAAACCGCTTCGTGCTCGAAGAATGGCGTGCGTTTGTGCCGCCGTCTCAGGGGCATCGATCATCCGGGGCGCGCGCCCCTTTGATTTTTCAAGTTGTGCTTCCCTCGTCTGGGCTGTCGACAGATCCTTCACCACTGCTTCGAGGATCTGTTGCGCGTGGTCGCGTAAAGCCGGGGATTGCATGTTCGCGGCGGCTGGCAACAGGGTGCCGGCGAACGCCTCCCATTGCGTCAGGATCGCTTCCATATTCCGCAAGATGAACTCGGCCAGTCGCATGTCCGCCTCGAATAGTGGCAAAAACCCTTGAACTGCATACATACGCCACGCCCATGTTACGCGGAAATCCCTCGCGTGATCCGGCCGGGTCCGCCAATTGCGTTCATCCGCTACACAGTCTGGAGAAACGGCGATGAAGCTTGTCCGCTCTCACCATTTACTCATTGCAGACGACGACCCTGCTCTGCTCGCCGCATACGTCCAGTATTTCGAGCTTCACGGCTACGAGATTCGAGCCACTCGAGACGGAGCCGATGCGTTATCCGAGTACTGCCGGTGGTTTCCCGCAGTGGTCATTCTCGACGTTCAGATGCCTCGCCTCGACGGTCGAGAGGTAGCCAGGAAAATCAGGGGTCTCAGGGGCAAGCCCATACCATTGCTTGTCGCGGTGTCCGGGTTGGCATCGCAGTCCGAGAGGGCCGTATCGCTCGACTCCGGTTTCGATCACCATTTCGCCAAACCGGCCCAGCTTCCGGTCATTCTTTCCACCATTGCTTTCCGCTCACGTACCCGCGACCCGGACATCGCCCAGCTTCAGAGCCGTGGTTGACCGTCCGTTTCCGGGACATGCGCGCGCCGGTAATCTGGCCGGTTCAACGGGCTGCACGAAGTTCGGACGGCTCGAAATAAAAATTCCTGTTCCCCACGAGGCGCGCGACCATGAAGTCGATGAATGTCCTCACCCGCAACGGCTGCTCAGTGCGATGACGATAGTAGATATAGACCGCCTCGCGCTGGGTGACGTGCTGAACCAGCACCGGAACCAGTTGACCGCTCCTGATCGGCGCGGTGGCTGAAAAACTGCCGAGTTGACCAATGCCGAGTCCGGCGATCACGGCTGCCGTCTCGGCGTCGGTGTCGTTGACGCATAAGGCCGTCGCGATGTCGCGGTAGACGATTTCATCCCCGATCAGGAATTCCCACGGCGCCTGCTTGCCCGTGTTCGCGCGCCGGTATCCCGTGCAGCGGTGAGCCTCGAGTTCGTCGATAGTCCGCGGCGCGCCATGACGCTCGATATAGGCGGGCGACGCGCAGACGATCAACTGGATCGGCAAAAGCCGACGCGCGATGCTGCCGCCCGACGGCGGAGACCCGCCACGAAAGCCCACATCAGCGCGATCGCTGATGAGGTCGGTAAAGTGGTCGTCGAGTTGCACATCGAGCTGCACGTTCGGATGCAATTCGGCGAATTCCAGAAAGTAAGGCCACAGCACCACGTGCCCCATTGCTCTTGGCGCGCTCACCCGCAGCGGACCCGCGATCTCTGCTTTCGATCGTCGCGCGTCGTCGAGTGCGGACGACAGGACAGCCAAAGCAGGCTTCACGCTGTCGAGCAGGCCCTGCCCCTCCTCGGTCAAGCTCAGCTTGCGCGTGGTTCGATGGAAGAGCCGTACGCCCAGCTCCTTTTCCAGTTGCATCACCGCGTGGCTCGCGGCCTGCGGCGAGATGCCCTGATCGACGGCCGCCTTGCGCAGGCTTCCGAGTTCCGCCGCCCGGACGAATATGGTGATCGCGCGAACTTCATTCACCGCCGCCCCCATTCGCAAATAAAAGTTGATTATCAGTCTAGCAATCTACGCCTAGTTCGTGCGAATCAATACTCCTATGATCGGTTCACACCCACCCCAAACGTAGGAGAAGCATCATGGTCGAGCTCACGAAGAACGGCTTCAAGCGTGTCTGGTTCATCACGGGCGCGTCGCGCGGCCTGGGCGCCCTGATCGCCCAGGCGGCCCTGGCTGATGGCAATGCGGTGGTCGCCGCCGGCCGCAATGTTGCGGCGATCGTCGAGCGCCTCGGCGACTCGCCGGCACTGCTTCCCGTGGCGCTGGACGTCACGGACGAAGCGCAGGCGAAAGCCGCGGTTCAAGCCGCGATCGAAAAATTCGGCCGTATCGACGTGCTGGTCAACAACGCGGGATTCGGTTTGCTCGGCGCGGTCGAGGAGTCCACCGACGCGGACGTGCGCCGCATGTACGACACCAACGTGTTCGGGCTGCTGACCGTCACGCGCGCCGTTCTGCCGGTGATGCGCTCGCAGCGCGCCGGTCACGTCATCAATATGTCGTCGATCGGCGGCTATCGGGCTGCTGCGGGATTCGGCGCGTACAGTTCGACGAAGTTCGCAGTCGAAGGCTTGACCGAAGCGTTGCACGCCGAATTGAAGCCGCTCGGCATTCACGCGACGGTCGTCGAGCCGGGTTACTTCCGGACTGACTTCCTCGACGCGTCATCGCTCGTCGTCGCACGCGAGGTCATTGCGGACTATGACGCGACGTCGGGCAATGTGCGTCGGCACGCTGCCAACATGAATCACAACCAGCCAGGGAATCCCGCGAAGCTCGCAACGGCGATGATCGAACTGGTCGATGCGCAAACGCCTCCGCTGCGTCTGCCGCTTGGCACCGACACGCTGAAGGCCATCGCTGACAAGAATGCCTATGTCGAGCAGGAAACGGAAACCTGGAAGGCGCTGTCGGCATCGACTGACTTCACCGCTTGATGGTTGACGATCAGATGCGGATGCCGAATGGTCTATCAATCACCGATCGTTGTGGCTTCTTGCCCGGTGTCCGCCTGCTTACGCATCAGCAGGAGCAACGCGATAAGCACAAGGACTATCGTCAAGCCGACAAAGAGCAGCGTCGCGCGTTGAACGTCGGACATCTGCACGGCGATACCAAGGCCGATCACAGGTAGTGAGATCGCCACATAAAGCACGACGAAGAAGCTGGACGTGACTTCCGCCCGCCGGTGCGCAGGCGCCGCCGCGGCGATCTCGCCCAACCCGGCGCGGAAGCTGATGCCCTGCCCGATGCCTGCCAGGGCCGTGCCGAGCAAAAGCGCCCCGAGCGATTGCGCCGGCACGCACAGGCCGACACACATCAGCCCCACGACGAGTCCAATGCAGCCAGCCGCTTGCCTCCATCGGGCAGCAATGACCGTCTGCACGATCTGCCCGAGGGCGGAGCACGCGAACAGCAAAAACACGATCGCGCCGGTCACGATGCCGCTGTGAAAGCCGAGTACGCTCCGAATCAGTTGAGGGGCGACCGCCGCAAAGAAGCCCACCACGACGAAACCGGCAAAGCCCGCCAACGCGGCAGGAATGAACGCAGGGCGTACTTCGGCGGGAAGCGAAATTTTCTGGATGCCGAGCTTGACTCGCGACGGAATCGCAGCGGTCTCCGGCACGCCCAGGACGATCAGTCCGGCGAGACCGACCAGCGCGAGATGCGCCGCATAGGCCAAGCGCATCGGCCAGGGAAATAGTTCGACGAGGATGCCGCTTAGCAACGGACCGCAACCCAGCCCTAGCATATTGGAGGCGGTAGCCGCGAGCATGGCTTTGCCGCGCCACGCAGGCGGCGCGAGTTCGATCACGGCTACGGTGGCGGTTCCTGTGAAGATGCCGGCGGAGATTCCCGACAGCAGGCGGCCCAGCATCAGAAGCGCCAGCCCGTCGCTGAGCAGGAACGTCAGCGCCGACGCGGCCGACGCACACAGTCCCGCCAGCAGCATGCGGCGACGGCCTAGCTGATCGGACCAGTTGCCGACCAGCAGCAACGCACTCAGCACCCCGATTGCATACGACGCATAGATCACCGTGATGGTGGTCGGAGTAAAACCATATTGCAGCTGGTAGTACCGATAGATGGCCGTCGGTAGCGTTGTACCCATCATGTTGATCGCGAACGCCAACGCGACAGCCAGAAATGCGATCGGGGATTGCGGTGCGGCAGAAGCGGCTTTCATGAAACGTCCCAACGGTTGGTCGAACAGTGCGCGCAATTATGGGCAATTTCTCGCGGTCTTGCTGGCAGCTCGACGATCGTGCTCAGCGTCGATGTCCTCTTGCTGCGACTACGCCAAGCGATGGGCACATCACGCGGACGTAGATGATCGATCCGCGTTTCGCCGTGGTCGAACTCGCGGCGCGCCAATTCCATTTCGCTCTTGTGGGCCTCGACCCAATCCCATATCCCGCAGATCGACGCGATTGTCGCGCAGTTCGTCAAGGATCCGTGGGGCCGGAATTCATGGCGCCGCCGGAACGCGTGCTCGTCGCGTGACAGGAGGCGGTGGTGATGGCACCCGGCAACACGCTGTACCGCGAACTGACCTTCAGTCCTCATTGTGTCGCGCCGGCGTGCCGCAATGCATCCTCCGCGGCCGGGTTGTGTTGTGCGATCGCCATTTGCAACGCAGTCCCGCCGCGCGCATCGACATGATTCGCGTTGGCGCCGTGCGCGACAAGCACCGGGATCATATCGAGCCGGCCGAATAGCGCGGCGAACGACAATGCCGTTTCCCCCGCGTTGTTGGTTTGATCGATGGCGCAACGCGTGTCGAGCAGCGTCATTGCAATATTCGTCTCGCCTTTGAAGAGCGCCCCCATCAGCGCCGTGTTGCCATGCCGGTCGGCGGCGCAAGCGTCGGCGCCCGCGGAAAGCAAAGCCTTCAATGTCTGCGGATGATTGTCATACGCGCTAAGGATCAGCGCGGTATAGCCTTCGGGCGTCGTTGTCTCGAGCGGGAAATGGGCATCGATCAACGCCTGAACAATATCCGTGCGTCCCGCACGCGCCGCGGCAAACCAGTCTTCGGTGTAACGCGGCGTGTCCGTCGCGGCCGAATACGTTCCGGGCTGATACACATGCTGCGCGCAACTGGCCGTCAACAGTGCGGTCAGGGTGGCGGCCGCCACGGTCCGAACAAGGCGCCGGGCGGTGAAAGAGCATTGCATTACGTCCTCCGGGAGAAAGCATATTTATTCAGTTGGAAGACCTGCTTGCGCAGGCCTCCCGTACACGCTTCAGTTATCGCTCAGGTGTGCTGCCGCATCCTTCACACGGGTGACATCCGCATGAGTCGCACGCGCAAGACGGGTGCCGTAGTCGGCATCAGCCTTATAGAAGTACGAGAGCATCGCGTACTTGTTCGCGTCGTTCGTCACACGGCCAAGGTCGCCCGACAGCGCCGTGATCAGATCTGTCCTGTCGGTCTCGGACAGCGTCCGGTAGTACTCGCCGGCTTGACGGAAGTCGAGCGTCTTGTGGATGGCGCTTTGCTGGGTTGTCCCCTTCAGCGGCGTCTGCACGGACTTGTACTTGTCCTGCTGTGCGATTTCGGCGACTCCGGATGGCTCGTAGTTCACTTCGCCCTTTCGATCATCCTCATTCATCAAGCCATCCTGGTTGTTGTTGTAGACCGGGACGATCGGACGGTTGATCGGCAACTGGTTGTAGTTCGGGCCGAGGCGATACATTTGCGTGTCGGCATAGGCGAACAGGCGGCCCTGCAACATCCGGTCTTCGGACGGCTCGATGCCCGGCACGAGCCGTGACGGCGCGAATGCCGATTCTTCCGTGGACTCGAAATAGTTATCCGGAATGCGGTTGAGCGTCATCGTGCCCACCTTCTGCTCCGGGATGGAGGACGGCCACACCTTCGTGTCATCGAGCGGATCGAAATCGAACTTGTCCAGATCTTTCGGCGAGAGCACCTGGATATAAAGATCCCATTGCGGGTAGGAATGCGCCTTGACCGAGTTGTACAGGTCGTTGGTCATCATGTTCCAGTCGGCGCCGATCGAATGCGGGATATCCCGGGGACGAATGCCTTCGATGCCCTGACGGCTTTTCCAGTGGAACTTCACGTAGTGAACTTCCCCTTTCGCATTCACGAACTTGAATGCGTGCACACCGAAACCGTCCATGTGGCGATACGAATCCGGCATGCCCTCGTCCGTGTAGAGATGCGTCAGCATGTTCGTCGCTTCGGGCGAGTGAGCAAAAAAGTCGAACGCCAGATTCGGATCCTGCACACCCGTCACCGCCGACGGTTTGTTCGCATGCACGAAGTCAGGAAACTTGATGGCGTCGCGGATGAAGAAGATCGGCCAGTTGATGCCGACCATGTCCCAGTTGCCTTGCTGCGTGTAGAACTTGATAGCGAAACCGCGCGGATCTCGTGCCTGCTCGGGCGACCCGCGATAGCCCATCACCGTCGAGAACCGAACGAAGACCGGGGTCTTCGTTCCCGGCGTGAACACCTGGGCAGTGGTCAGCGAACTGAGGTCTGTAGTCGGCACGAACTCGCCGAAGAGACCTGTGCCACGCGCATGCACGACGCGCTCGGGTATGCGTTCGCGATCGAAGCGCTGCAGCTTCTCGATGAGATGAGAGTCCTGCAAAAGAACTGGACCTTCAGGGCCCGCCGTCTGCGAGTTCTGGTTGTCGCCGACCGGCGAGCCGCTATCCTGGGTCATATCCGCGGCATGCGCCGGCTGAGCGATCGAGATTGCCGAAATGATCGATAAAATGCTTGCTGCAATCTGTGTCTTCAATATTTTCACGTTGTATTCCTGGTTCAGTTGGAAAGCGCAGCAATCCTATGACTCAGTCACTCGATTATCCAGTCTATTTTTCCTATCATTTCAATAGCGATAGAATTGCTTTCAAAAATAACAAGTGCAGGATACCAGGAGGCAATGAACGCAGATCCGCGCAGAACGATTGTAAGTGGGCAGTCGCTGCGTGCTTTATCTGTACGATAGCCATTACAATTGAATTTAGTATTTCCACACATACCCTTATGAGCAATATGTTTTTATCTTGAATATCTGTGCGCCATTTAATTATTTTATAAATCGACTTAAGTTAACCTTATCCTTGCTCGGAATAGCGGCAATGAATGAACGGTGTGCCCATTTGTGCAAAGGTGATTTCGATATCGGGTACTTCTGAGGCCGGCGGCCCGCGCCTATAGTCAGCTCAGCTTTCGGACGCTCACCCCACTTCGTGATGGGGCCCGCACGAAGTCTTCCAATCCAAAGGAGCAGACCATGTTGACCCGCACGTCTCCGGCGCCTCTCGCCGAACCCGCTGCCGTGACCCTCGATGCGCAATACTTCGAATACACGTCGTCAGCCAATCCGATCGGCGCGAAGCTCATCTCGCGGGTGCCCTTCCGCAATTTCCCGCCTTCGCTGTACGCGGACGGCGCAACCCGGGTCGTGCCGCTCGACCTGTCCGCGGAGTTGGGTTGCCCCGGCCCCGCAACCGGTCCCGGCCTGAGCGCCAATTTCCTGCGCATCAACGCGGGGGACGCACTGACGCTCGCCCCGAACGCGACCTCGCAGGTTTGCTACGTCATCAGCGGGACCGGCAGCGTGACGCAGGCGGAGACCCGCTTCCCATTCGCGCAGGGCGATTTCTTCACCCTGCCTGGCGGCGCTGCCGCTGTGCTGTCCGCCGACACGACGGCCACGCTCTATTACGTCAACGACGCGCCGCTGCTCACCTATCTCGGCACGACCGGCGTCGTGGCGCGCTTTGCGCCGACGCGCTATCCGGCCGCCCAGGCACAGGCGGAATTGCGCAAGGTCGCGGAAGAAGCCAATGCGGGCCGCCGCAACCGCATCAGCGTGCTGATGGGCAACGCCAACTTTCCGCAGACGCGAACGGTCACGCATGTGTTGTGGGCCATGTTCGGCATCGTGCCGCCCAACTCGATGCAGAAGCCGCACCGCCATCAGTCGATTGCACTCGACTTCATCGCCGGGGGCAAGCCAGGCGTCTATACGCTGGTCGGCACCGAACTGGACGAGAACGGCAATATCGCCCATCCGACCCGCGTCGATTGGGAAGCCGGGATGGCGTTCGTGACGCCGCCGGGATACTGGCATGCGCATTTCAATGAAACGGACGAAAACGCGTATGTGATTCCGATCCAGGATGCCGGCCTGCAGACCTGGCTGCGCACGCTCGACATCCGCTTCGCCCGTTAAGCCTGAAGCGCCAGTGCGAGTCCGTCGTCCCAGTACGGCGGCTCGCCAATCGCCTCGGCGTAGAAGTCCACGAACGCGCGCACCTTCGACGATACGATTTTCTTCGGCGGGTAGACCGCCCAGACCGCTGGTTCGGCTCGCCCCGTGCGCGCTTCCCATTCAGGCAGCACGTGCTGCAGGCGCCCGTCGCGCAGGGCCGTAGACGCGAGCCACGTCGGCAGGAGCGCAAGGCCGCAGCCGGCCACGGCGAGTTCCAGCACGGCTTCGGAGTCGTCGGCGCGCAAACGCCCGCGCAATGCCACCAGCACTTGCTCGGGCGACGCCTGTGCACCCGCGATGCGAGTGAAAGACCATTTGTCGTCCGGCAACAGGGACAAGCGAAGCACATCATGAGCGGCCAGATCTTCAGGGACACGAGGCATTCCGCTCCGCTCGAAATACACCGGACTGCCGCAGACGATACGGCGATGCGGCGCCATGCGTTTGGCCATCAGTGACGAGTCGGGCAGCACACCGACACGGATCGCCACGTCGATGCCGGCTTCGATCATGTTCAGCGTTTCGTCGGTCGACACGATATCGAGGCCGATGTCAGGGTAGCGCGTCATAAACGCTGGCAGATGCGGCACGATATGCCGGCGCCCGAATGCCGGCGGCATCGTAACGCGTAGCAAGCCTTGCGGTGTGCGATTCAGTGACGACGTCACCTGGCGCGCGTCGTCGAGCGCTTGCAGGGCAAGCATGGCGTGCTCACGAAATAGCCTGCCGCCTTCCGTCAGGACGAGCCCCCGCGTCGACCGGTTAAATAGCGCAATGCCCAGATCCTTTTCCAGCTCGCTGACGTAGCGCGAGACGGTCGAGGTCTTGACTGCCATTTCATGGGCCGTCTTGCTGAAGCTCTGCAGTTCCGCTGCGCAAATGAAGGCGCGTACCGCGGCAAAATAATCCATCGTGTGTCTAATGTGAATCGAGCGTTCTACAAAGAGTTTCACGACTGAACCCGCGCAACGCTCCGCGCGCGAGCCTGTTCGATCACAGCAACGGCAGCGTCAGCCTGATGTGTTCCGCGAATACCGTGATCAGATGGGACGGACGCTCCCGCTCGAACTTCAGGGTAATGCCTATAGTGGGCAAGGGCGGAAGCGCGGGATCGCCATTGAGTATGGAGAGATCCGGGGCGACGGCAGTCTGTGTGATGACGGCCACGGCCTGCCCCGAGCGGACCAGGGCCGTGAGGCCGGCGAGACTGCTGCTCGCATAGGCGATGCGGTAGGCCCTGCCCGCGCGTTGCAGCGCTTCGCAGGCCGCCACGTGGTCGAGCGTGTCCGGATCGGAAAGCGCCAGCGGCAACGGGTCGAAGTGTGCGGAATCCAGTCCCGGATAGCCAACCCAGACCAGCGGCTCGCGGCGAATGATGTCGTCATTCGAGGCGCCCTCCGGCAACGAGATCATGGCAAGGTCCAGCGCATGCATCTCCAGTTGTTCGAGCAAGCGCGGCGTGGGGGCGCAAATGACTTCGACCAGCGCATGCGGATGCTGGCTCGAGAACTGCCGCAGCAAATGCGGCAGGAAAACGGCGGCGTAGTCGTCCGGGCAGCCGAAGCGGATCGTGCCCGACAGCCCTTTGCCTGACAGATCGGCCATCGCCTCGTCGTGCAGTCGCAGAATGCGTTGGGCGTGGATCAACAGGCGTTCGCCGGGATTCGTCAGCACCACCCCACGACCCGTGCGCTGGAACAACGGCTGGTCGACGATTTCTTCGAGGCGCTTCATCTGCTGACTCAGCGCCGACTGGGTCCGTCCGATCCGGTTCGCCGCGCGACTGAGCGCCCGAACTTCGGCAACGACCGTAAACGATCGCAGCAGATCGATTTCGAGTGAAAGACTCAAGGTATTAGGTCCGCTTCTATCTTCGATAAGAACTATTCGATTCTATGAAACCAGAGAGCCACCTAGACTGCAAGTTATTCCCGCTACCTGCCAAGGAGAACCAAGGTGTCCCAAAACAATGATGCAGTTTTCTGGCGCAACGCCCGGCAGCACCTCATCCGCTATGGCGGCACCTTCGAGCCGATGATCATCGAGCGCGCCCAGGGCAGCTTCGTCTATGACGCGGACGGCCGGGCGATTCTGGATTTCACCTCCGGCCAGATGAGCGCGGTCCTTGGGCACAGCCATCCGGAAATCGTCTCGGTCATCAACGAATACGCCGGCAAGCTCGACCATCTCTTCAGCGGGATGCTTTCCCGACCGGTGGTCGACCTGGCGACCCGCCTCGCCGACATCACGCCGGACGGACTCGACCGGGCACTGCTACTCAGCACGGGCGCGGAATCGAACGAGGCCGCCATTCGCATGGCGAAGCTGGTCACCGGCAAATATGAAATTGTCGGTTTTGCGCAGTCCTGGCACGGCATGACGGGAGCAGCGGCATCCGCCACCTACAGCGCCGGTCGCAAGGGCGTCGGTCCGGCGGCGGTCGGCTCTTTCGCGATCCCCGCTCCCTTCCTGTACCGGCCGCGTTTCGAGCGCCATGGCGAGTACGATTACCTGGCGGAACTGGACTATGCGTTCGATCTCATCGATCGTCAATCCAGTGGCAATCTCGCCGCCTTCATTGCAGAGCCGATCCTCAGTTCCGGCGGGATCATCGAACTGCCGGAAGGCTACATGGCCGCGCTGAAGCGCAAATGCGAGGAGCGCGGCATGCTGCTGATCCTCGATGAAGCGCAAACCGGGGTCGGCCGCACGGGCACGATGTTCGCGTGCCAGCGCGATGGCGTCACGCCCGACATTCTTACTCTATCGAAGACGCTGGGCGCCGGTCTGCCGCTCGCGGCCGTCGTGACGTCCGCACAGATAGAGGAGCGGGCCCACGAATTGGGTTACCTGTTCTATACGACCCATGTATCCGACCCGCTCCCCGCCGCCGTCGGTTTGCGGGTGCTGGATGTCGTCGAGCGCGAGGGGCTGGTTGCGCGTGCGAACCTGATGGGCGAGCGACTCAAACGCGGCCTGCTGGATCTGATGGAACGCTTCGAGTGCATCGGCGACATTCGCGGCCGAGGGCTGCTTCTGGGTATGGAGATCGTCAAGGACCGCCGCACAAAGGAGCCGGCGGATGGGCTTGGCGCGAAGATCACCCGCGAGTGCATGAACCTGGGGCTCAGCATGAACATCGTGCAGTTGCCTGGTATGGGCGGCGTCTTCCGGATCGCCCCTCCGTTGACCGTCCACGAGGATGAGATCGACCTGGGTCTGGATCTGCTCGGTCAGGCGATCGAGCGTTCGCTGTAGTTGCCCGATGTTCGGCGATGAGCGACGGGTGGCCGTTCGATAGCGCGCTTTAGGCCACGACCGAAGTCCGTTGCTGGCCGAACACGCAAGTTCGACGGCCCACCCTCCGGCGGCTACGCCGCGCCCGCCCCGCGCCCTGCGTGTGCCAACGCCAACGCCAGCCTTGCCCCCACCTCGGCATTGTGTTTCACGAGCGCGATGTTTGTCGCCAGGCTGCGTCCACCCGTCAGCGCCTTGATGCGAGCCAGCAGGAACGGTGTCACGGCCTTACCGGTGATTCCTCGCGCCGTGGCCTCGGCGAGCGCCTGCTGAGTCAGCGCGTCGATCTCTTCGAACCTCATCGCTGCCGCTTCCGGCACCGGCGTGCTCAATACCACGCCGCCCACGAGGCCCAAATCCCACTTGGTGCGGATGAAGCGTGCCTGCTGCGCCGCGTCGTCCAGCCTGAAGTCCGAGCGAAAGCCGCTGTCCCGCGTGTAAAACGCAGCGAAATTGTCTTGCTCGCAACTGAGCACCGGCACGCCGTGCGTCTCCAGGTATTCCAATGTGAGGCCGATGTCCAGGATGGACTTCGCACCGGCACAGACCACCGCCACGGAGGTCTTCGCCAGTTCCTGCAGGTCGGCCGAGATGTCAAAGGTTTCTGGCGCGCCCCGGTGCACGCCGCCAATGCCTCCGGTGACGAAGACCTCGATGCCGGCCAGCGCGGCACATATCATCGTGCCGGCCACTGTGGTGGCACCGAGCCCGCCGTCGGCCAGCACAGCCGGCAGGTCGCGGCGGCTGACTTTGTGCACGTGGTCCGAGCGGCCGAGCAGTTCCAGCTCGTCGTCCGAAAGACCGATGCGGATTCGCCCACCGATCAGTGCGATCGTGGCGGGCTCGGCTCCCAGGTCACGGATCAAGGCCTCCACTTCGCGTGCCGTGCGAACGTTCTCCGGGTATGGCATGCCGTGAGCGATGATGGTCGATTCAAGCGCCACGAGCGGCCGGCCAGCGGCCTGTGCAGCGGCCACCGGTGCGCTGCAGGTCAGCCAGGAGCATGCAAGATTCGCAACCATATCGATGTTTCCGGCAGTGTGATTCGCTCAAGTATGCAACACAGGGCCGGTCCGCGGTTCACGCGCTGCAGCGCGATGGCGCCTATCATTACGGTAGAGTCTGGCCGCCGTTGAGGATGAAAAACGTCAGACTTTCATCTACTGAACACGTTGAACGGTCGATGTCGGGTCGGGAGGTTCCATGCCACCGCTACGCGCAATCAATCTTCTCCAATCGACGGAAGGTGCCCGGCTCCATGGTCCGGAGCTCGACCGCTGGCGCCGCTGGGGGCCTTATCTGAGCGAGCGGCAATGGGGCACTGTTCGCGAAGACTACAGCGAATACGGCACTGCCTGGGACTACTTTCCGCACGATCATGCGCGCAGCCGCATGTACCGCTGGGGTGAGGACGGCATTGCCGGATTCGGCAACGACCCGCTCGACTGGTGCGTATCGCTCGCACTCTGGAACGGGCGCGATCCGATCATCAAGGAACGGCTCTTCGGGTTGACGAATGAGCAAGGCAATCACGGCGAGGACGTCAAGGAGCTTTACTTCTATCTCGACGGCACACCGACGCATTCGTACATGAAGATGCTATACAAGTATCCTCACGATGCGTACCCGTACCAGGATCTGATCGACGAAAACCTGCGGCGCGGCGCCGATCAGCCCGAATATGAAATCCTCGATACGGGCGTGTTCGACGATAACCGCTACTTCGACGTCTGCGTCGAGTATGCGAAGCACACACCCGACGATATCGTGATGCGCGTCAGCGTCGAAAATCGCGCGGATCAGCGCGCGGTGCTTCACGTGTTGCCGCAATTCTGGGCGCGCAACAGATGGGCGTGGTCGGGCAAGCCCGGCAAGCCGTCGCTCACGCTGGAGTCGAATGCCGAGCAAGGCGCGCGCGTCATCGCGCGCAATCCCGCACTCGAAACGATGATCGTGACGGCGTCGGCGCAACAGCCGGTCGAGTGGATCTTCTGCGAAAACGAAACAAATGTGCGCCGCATTTTCGGCGTCGAAGGTGCCGGTCCGTTCAAGGACGGCTTCAATGACTACCTCGTTGACGGCGACGAGCAGGCAATCCGGCGCGACAAGGGCACCCGCGCCGCCGCGCATGGGTGCCTGCAGTTCGCGCCTCATGAGCGCTCGGTGCTATATCTGCGCTGGCGTCCCGAAGCGGCCCCGGATGCCGTGCCTCTCGACATGGAAGCGCTCTTCACGCGCCGGCAAGCGGAAGCTGACGAATTCTATGCTGCGCTTCAGCACGACATCCCCGACGCGGATGCGCGGCTCGTGCAGCGTCAGGCGCTCGCCGGCATGCTGTGGACAAAGCAGTACTACCAGTTCGACGTGACGCGCTGGCACGACGGCGACCCCGGGCAACCGAATCCACCGGGAACACGCAGGCACGGCCGCAACGCCGACTGGCGGCACATGTGCAATGGCGACATCGTGTCGATGCCCGACAAGTGGGAGTATCCATGGTACGCGTCGTGGGATCTTGCATTTCATGCAGTCGCGTTCGCCGTGATCGATCCCGACTTCGCGAAGAAGCAATTGCTTCTGCTCGTGAAGGAACGCTACATGCATCCGAACGGGCAATTGCCCGCCTACGAGTGGGCGTTCGGCGATGCGAATCCGCCGGTTCATGCGTGGGCCACATGGCGCGTGTACGAACTCGACCGCGAGGTGACGGGCGTTGGCGATCACGAATTTCTCGAAGTCATGTTCCACAAGCTGCTGCTCAACTTCTCGTGGTGGGTCAACCGCAAGGACGCCGAGGACCACAACATCTTTCAGGGCGGCTTTCTCGGGCTCGACAACGTGGGCATCTTCGACCGGTCTTCGCCGCTGCCCACCGGCGGCCGCATCGATCAGGCGGATGGCACGGCATGGATGGCCTCGTACGCGCTCGACCTGATGCAGATCGGACTCGAACTGGCGATGACGAACAGCGCGTATGTCGAAATCGCGGTGAAGTTCTTCGAGCACTTTCTGTATATCGCGGAGGCGGTCAGTTGCAACGAAGGGTGCAGAACAGGGTTATGGGACGGACAGGACGAATTCTTCTACGACGTACTCCACCTTCCGGACGGTACCCGTGTGCCGATGCGCATTCGTTCGATCGTCGGGCTGATTCCGCTGTTCGCCGTTCACGTGCTCGAGGATCGCGTGTACGGCCATCTGCCGGGATTGCGCGAACGGCTGGCGTGGTTTCTCGATCATCGGCCGAATCTCGCCAGGCTGGTGTCGCGCTGGACCGAACCCGGCACGGGTAACACCACGCTGCTGTCGTTGTTGCGCGGACAGCGGATGACTGCGCTGCTGCGCCGCGCACTCGATGAAGCCGAGTTTCTCTCCGGGCACGGCGTGCGGGCGCTGTCCCGTGTGCATCGCGGTGCACCCTATGTCTTCGACCATGACGGCGTGAACGTCTGCATTCAATACCAGCCGGCCGAATCGGACTCGCGCGTATTCGGCGGCAATTCGAACTGGCGCGGGCCGGTCTGGATACCGGTCAACTACCTGCTGATCGAATCGCTGTATGAGTTCCATCGCTACTACGGCAATGAGTTTCGCGTCGAGTATCCGACGGGATCGGGCAAGCGTTTTTCGCTGAGCGAGATTGCCGACGACCTCGCACGGCGCGTCACCACGCTCTTTCTCAAAGATGCACGAGGCGCGCGGCCGGTGATGGCCGCCTATCCGATGTTGCAAGCCGACCCGCGGTCGCAGGATCTCGTCCTGTTCCATGAGTACTTTCACGGCGACAACGGACGCGGCGTCGGCGCTTCGCATCAGACCGGCTGGAGCGGGCTCGTCGCGCTGCTGCTGCAGCCACGCATGATGAAGCTGTCCCATGTTGCGGCTGATGTTGCGTCGGTGGATGCGCCAGCGGGAGAAGACGCCGCACCGGTCATGGCTCGGTAGCGTTTCGGTCGCTGGATAGTGCTTCCGCCCGGTTGAATCCACCGGGTAGAGCCGACGCCCCAATGTCCGGGCGGCCGGTGCAGGCGAATGACCTTGATGGCCGCTCGTAGACCTTGCCGCATCGCTATGTACGGCCAAACACGGACACCAGCGATCCCGCGATATTGATAGACCGGTCGTCACCCGCCGCCGACGTCTGCTTTCCGTGGCTGTTAGCGCTTCGCATCCTCTTGCCTGGAGCCCATAGCCGCAGCAATGCGGCTTTGAGCAGCGACGAGCTGGTCATCAGTGGTCGCCACCAGCCACAGACGAGCGTTCTCCGCGATCCGGCGGTTGTGGTCCTTCAATGGGCCCATCGCGGTAGCTGCCTTCCAGACCACCGAGCCGATTCGGCTTCGCCTGCCCGACGGTGCGCCTACAAGCAGGCAGTAAGGTCCCAGCGGAAGCGATACAAACGGAAGTGCCGGACTGACGCGCACGCGCCAGTCGATGAAGGGCGTCTCACTGATGAGCAGCGGTGTGGGCAAGCCGTAAAGCACACTGAAATCGTACAGCGCAAGTTGTTCCGGCATGCCGGCGTAGATGCGCCGGATGTCGTCGACAACCGCCGCGCGGATCTCGTCTTCGAACATGGGTTCCTGCGCGTAGCGGGCCAATGCCTCTCGAGCCTCCCATTGATATGCGCTGAACAGGCCGAGTTCAATGCAGTCCTGCACTGCGCGTTGAACCTCCGCCGCAGAACCGGCTTCCTCTGGTGTGCCCAACTGCGCAGCCCGCAAAAACCGGGCAAGTCCCGCCTCCTGGATCGCAGGACCATCCTCCGATGCATCGTCTTGAGCGTCCTTGCCAAGGGACACGTAGGTATATTTCTCGGCTGCGAAATGCGATTTCTTGCCTTCGTCAAACTTGATCTTGACGTCGACGCAGTCCAAATAGCGAGTCCCGATTCGACCATGCTCCCAAATCCAATTTTTCAGGAGCGGACGTAGTGGATGCAGTCTGTCGTGATCGGCCATTGAAACCTCCAGGTGCCCCAGTATAGTTCCAGGTTGCGGATTGTTCTGTGGAGGACATGGCGATCGTTCAAACCGATGGATCGACCCTTTCCAATCAAACCAGGCGGAGCCCTGCTGGCTCGGCAGCGACCGGCATGACAGACATCGACCATGTCGGTTCTTCGCTTTTCCGCGAAGCGGTCATTCAACGTTGGGGCGAATTCGGCCATCTGGCGCGTTATGGCAGGCTGGGCCAATCGCATTACCTTTTTCCTGCAGTCGCCGAACGGTGTCGCCAGTCGCTGTGATTCGATCACCCTGCGTGCATGCAACCAGTCAGTGTGCCGCAAGCCGCCGCCAGAAGGAGCAGGGAGAAACAAAAGACCGCTGTCCGTGAGGGCAGCGGTCTCTCTTACGATGCGTGGCGAATGAGGGACTCGAACTCCAGACCTGTGGATTTCCTGAAGATAGTCCGTTACGACACACGCTGAGCGTGTCGATGTCTCGCTCTGCCGGGGCTTGAACTGCTCACGCCCCCGTCAGCCTATGCGCGTCCACGACGCCGCTTCGCCGCGAGGTTGTCACTATTCGTGACGCTCGACAGCACGGACCGTGTAGGCCCATCGGATCAACTAGCTCCTGCTGGTCGGGAAACTGTGGCACCGGTCACAATCACCACTGCGCCTTACGCGATTGGAGCGCTTCGTTGGTGGCGCTTATTTGCGCCTGGTTGTCCTCTTTAACAACTGTTATTGGCCGGCGGCCGGCGACACTACGCTCGGGGTCGCCAGCGTGTTGTGATTCCCGGGAGCGTTGGTGAGGGACGTCGAGCTATTGTTCGTGCTATTCGGTAGGCCCGAGTTCGGCGACCCGGCGCCCATGCCGCTGTCCGAGTTGGTAACGCCAGGCGTGCCGTAGCCGCTCGTTGCATTGGCCGGCGACACCGCGGCCGGCGACACGGTGCTCGGGGTCGCCAGCGTGTTGTTGCTCTGTGCATACGCGCCGCCCGACAGCGTGAGTGCGGCCACGGCCGCGATCAATGTGCTGGTTGCCTTGTTCATGACCCGTTCCTCCTTGATTGGACTGGAATTTCGACGCAAACGATCCATTGATATTTTTCCATAGCGGTCGTTGTACGCTTGGTTCGTGGCGATCAAACAAACTCGCGCGACCGTTCGCAGTGGTGCACGTGACGCAAACCACAAATCGCCGCTCAGGGCCGGCAACGAGACACGTAGTTCATTCTTAGAAAGAATCTACGCCCGCCTAAGGCCTATCCAGGTGACCGGCACTTCGTCTATGCATCACGATGCCTTCCCTCTATGTCTCAATCAGTTCAAGCGACGCGCGATAAGGCTTCTCAGGCCGGTATTGCACAGTATCAACGTCACACAGTGCGCCGGCAGCGCGGGATCGAGTCGATAGCAGGCGATACCAAGTTTAGGAAAGCGGTCACTGATAATTAAGCGCGTTGTTCGCAAGGGTGAATTTCGATTTTCGGGGCTATCCCCAATGGATTCTGGTCGCCAATCTGAGGCTGGCGTGATTCGGCATTGTGCTGTGCATGCTACGTGACCCGCGAGGAAACTAATGGGTCAGTCCAGCCCATTCGCATCTGCAATCTGGTGAATCCTACGGGTGAAAACCTTCGGGGCTAAGCGGTCTCCGGCTATTGCTGGTGACGCCCAATCGGTCCACGGGTTTCCCTGCTGGAGTGACGGACCGCCTGGGGCGGTTGCCCAATGGTCCGCAGGAACGCCCGCCTCATTCGCTCCCGATCCGAGAAGCCGACTTCGTCTGCGATCACATCCAAAGATAAACGCCCTTTTTCCAGCAACAATCTGGCGGCTTCCACTCGCAAATGTTCAACGGCTTTGGCAGGCGATTGGCCCGTTTCAGCACTGAAAGCCCGACTGAACTGGCGCGGGCTCAAGCCCGCCACGTCGGCTAATTCCTCGACGGTCAAGGCATTGCGCAGATTGGCGCTCGCATAGTCGATCGCCTTCTGGATCCGGTCGGATTTGGGCTCCAGGTCGAGCAACGTGGAAAACTGCGATTGCCCGCCGGCGCGGCGATGATAAACGACAAGCTTGCGGGCGACGGCGCGTGAAACATCCTGGCCGTGATCCCTTTCGATCATGGCGAGCGCCATATCGATCGTGGCTGTCATGCCTGCCGACGTCCAGATCGGTCCGTCGACAATGAAAATCTGGTCCTCTTCGACGGCTATTGCGGGAAAACGGCACTGCAGATCGTGCGCGAAGCGCCAATGTGTCGTCGCTCGGCGACCATCCAGAACCCCTGCTTCGGCCAGGATAAAAGCGCCTGTGCATGGCGCCGCGATTCGCCGCGACGTGTTCAGGGCACGCCTGACGAAGGCAGTCAATGCGGTAGAGACAATGTCGATCTCGACGCCAGAGCCAAACATGACGGTGTCAAATGGGGCGTCGCAAAAGGGTTGCGTTTCTACACGGATACCTGCCGAGGACAATACAAGTCCGCCCTCTTCGGACAGGACCGTCACCTGGTATGCCGGCTCTCCGAGCACGACGTTCGCCAGCTCGAAGGCAGTCACTGCCGCCAAGCCCATGAGATAAAAATTCGGGAATACAACGAAGCCGATCGTATGCATAGCGTGCCGAGGTCGTGTCCTGAATCGCTTGTATATATGACATTTGAGACACGGTCAACGGCGATTATTCTCTACCCATACCGTTCGAAGACGCCGGCCGGGCGGACGCAGCGATCGCGTGCCAGTCAAAGCGCGACGCGCGTCTTCAGACTCAACCTCAAACCGCTTATCGCAAGAGCTTTCGTATGGATCGTCGACTACTGATACTGGCCGTGGGCATGTTCGCAATGGGTACCGACAACTTCGTGGTCGCCGGTATTCTTCCTGGCGTGGCTGCATCACTGCATACATCCGTCAGCCTCGCCGGGCTGATGGTCACCTTTTACGCCTTGACTTACGCGCTGGCTGCCCCAGTCATGGCGGCTTTGGCGGGCGGCTGGCCGCGCAAGCTTCTGCTGGTTTCCGCGCTCGGTATTTTCGTCGCCGGCAACATGCTCAGCGCGGTCGCGACCGACTTGCACTGGGTTTTATTCAGCCGGGCTCTGTCGGGATTCGGCGCAGCTCTGTTCTCGCCTACTGCATTGGGCGTTGCCTCTGCGCTTGCCCCGCCCGAAAAACGCGGCCGTGCGTTGGCTGCGGTAACGGCCGGATTGACGGGAGCGACCGCTCTCGGCTCGCCGATCGGCACGTTTATCGGCGGATTTGGAAGCTGGAGAACGACTCTCTGGTTCGTCACTCTGCTCGGGATTGTGGCGATGATCGGCGTCTGGACGATGCTGCCATCCGTTCCGCAGCCTGCATCCATCAGGTTGCGAGAACGGCTTGCACCGGTCCGCGATGTGCGGATCGCGCTCACCTTGCTCACTTCGCTATTCGCCTTTGGTGGGTTCCTCATGGTGTACACGTATGCGGGCGTGGTGCTGCAGCGTGTCACGCACGGCGACGCACGCATTCTTGCTGGGATGTTTTTGTTGTGGGGTGTGGCGGCGACAGCCGGGAACCTCCTGGCCGGCCGCCTTGTGGACCGATTCAAGAGCCGCAGCATTATCAATGCGATGCTGTGGCTTGCCATCATCAATTTTTGTGCGTTGCCGTGGACATCCGCGCATGCATTCAGCACTGCAGTTGCGCTCACGATCTGGGGGATATGCGGCTGGGGGCTCATCGTCCCGCAACAACATCGGCTGGTGCAACTCACGCCGGGCGTGGCACCCCTGCTGCTAGCCCTCAACAATACCGCGACATACATCGGGCTCGCCTGCTCCGGCGTGCTTGGCGGTGCAGTGCTTCAGTCGATCGGCGGGCAGTACCTGAGTCTGGTTGCGGCCGCGCTGATTGCGATCGCTTTCTTGTTCGCCGAAGCCGCGCATCGTTGCATGAAACCGCCGTGCATACAGCACCGCGCGACGACCAATCATCGCCAGACAGAGACCGTCTGATTGCTTAAGAACTGTTATGGATAAGTGCGGCCAGGCCATCCGTTCCGCGACGCATGTCAGTGACGCACGCAGCGAGGTACTCAATGCCGTAGCGAAACGATTGAACGGGCGTCCGAGAAAGACCCTGAACGACGAAACGCAAGCCGAACGATTCCAGCAAACTATTGCGTCCAACGGTTGAATCCGCCCTCGCGGCAAAGCGATGGCGTTTCGCCACAGGGCATAACCGATAGTGGAAAATCGGCCGTTCGCACGTAACATGTCTTCGCCACAGCGTAGGCCGGATACGTTCGCTAACACACATACATGGATCATGTCGGTGAGGTAATTTCCGCGTGTCATGGGTCTCATCCACTACCTTCCTTTCTGCAGATATCGCTTCCGGCGGTAACGCAACCGGTCCCAACAAGCTATCTTTGTCATACCCAGTCTGCCAAGGGCGAGATAGTGTCCACAATCCAAAGCGACAAGAACCACATTACTTTCCTGTCGACGCTTCTGCTCGGCACCCTGCTCGTCTTGTCTTCGCCCGTCAGTGCGCAGGAATTCTCGCTGCTGGCCGGTCCCCTCTTTAGCGACAGTACAAACACGTATTCGTGGAACGCCACTTATCGCGAAGGCCTCGGCCGCTTCGCCGCGTGGAGCTTTTCCTGGATCAACGAAGGGCACATTCCGCAGCATCACCGCGACGGCCAGACCGTGCAAGTCTGGGGGCGCCTGCCGCTGTGGAACGACCGGCTCGAGTTATCGGCCGGTACCGGGCCGTACCGATACTTCGACACAACCGCGGCTCGATCCGGAGGCGACTATTCGAACACGCACGGTTGGGGTCTCCTGTGGAGCCTACGCGCCGCATATTATTTCGATCGCCGGTGGATCGCCCAGGCGCAGCTGAATCACGTCCAGGCGTTTGGCGGTCCAGACACGACCGCGCTGCTGTTCGGCATCGGCTATCAACTCGAGGACAAAGGCGAGCCCGGTCCACGACAGCGCCCGATACCACGGACATCGAAGGTAACGAATAACGAAGTCACCGTGATGTTCGGCAAGACGATCCTGAACAGCGATAACTCCGAGTCGGCCAATGCCGGCAGTCTCGAATACCGGCGCGGGTTGTGGCGCTATGTCGACTTGACGGCCTCATACATCCACGAAGGAGGGAAAATCCAGTCGCGCCGCGACGGTGTTGCCGCGCAGCTTTGGGCGACCCGCGCCTTCTTCGACGATGAGCTCACGCTGTCGATCGGCGTTGGGCCCTATGTTTCCATCACACAGAACGATGACCTTCCGCAAAACCGTACCGGCGACGGCCGCGTCTCGGCGCTTGTAGCCGTATCAGCGAGTTACAGGCTCGGCCAGCACTGGCTCACGCGCATCACATGGAATCGCATCGTCACGCGCTACGACCGCGATACGGATCTGATCGAAGCCGGCGTAGGCTTGCGCTTTTGAGCGCATTGCCGACGATCGCTCAAAGCAACCATTTCATGACGAACGCAAAATTTCTCGTCATCGCCACCTTGGCGGCCGCGGCATGGGCACAGCAGGATAGTGAAGGACCCCGAACAGTTCACAAACGTCAAAAAGGGTGATCAGGTGCAGGCCGTGTACACCTAGCGAACTGGCCGCACGCCGCCCCTGATACTCGCACGCGACGTTCCGGCTCTCTTCGCTACTGTAGTGTTGGCGTGCGGGCAACTGAAATCATCTCAGGTGGCGGCGGTTGGCCCACCGCGCCTCACTTCGATGCCGTCGGATGGACAAGCCAGTGTGAACCAGTGCGATGGCACAACATATGCATCGATTGCTGCAAGCGTCCGGCCGCTCGTCCAGTCCTCATCCTTTACCCACCTAAGGAGCGCATCATGAAAGCATTAACGATCAAGGACCTTCCCACGTCCATTGACCTGGACCGCGAGGCGATGGCCGAAATTCACGGAGGCCGCATGAAGCTCATTGGCCAGCATGGCTACGGCACAATATTGACGTCGGCCGACGGGGATCCCGTGGGCGTGTACGTCGACGGCGTGCTGCAGAATTCTGCTGGCGACGGCTATTACCACGTTTGATATGGCCAGGCGAGGCGCGCGCGCTGTGGCGCGCCCCTCGTCGACAATGTCCGTATCCTTGTCCTAAAGTACAGGGACAATTGCAGATCCGGGGCTGAGAAACGCTATCCTGAAGACCTCCTGGCGCTTAGATTGGGCTTTATCGCTCAAAATGCCTATCTCCTGGAATGGGATTGACTGCATGAGAAACCGGCGGTATTTTTCTGACGGGGCATCACGCCCCCTGCGCCGCCTCACAGTTCATTTCGATTCCGTGCCGGCTGTGGAGGCTCGTCGGCACGGATACTCGGACCGAAGCCATGCGTATCTATTTCCAGAACGCGTCTATCCCGACGCGGGCCGCCAATCGACTCAAGTACCGCCTTGCTCTAAAGGAATCCCAGGCGCGACAGGTGACCTCCGAAGTCTTCGGCTATAGGGACTGGACCGACCTCCACAGCGAGTTGGGCAGCAAAGCAGCTTCCGCGCTCGACGAGGCGTGTGACAGCGCGACACTCACCGAGAGACGCGTCTATCAGGTGTCGCAATTGCTCGCATCGTCAGTTGATCTTCACGGTGAATCCGCGGACGACTTTGTTCGATGGTGGCAACCATCGGCGGCGCATGCTCACGAAGAGGGTCGCAACGCGGCAGAAACACCGTTTGCCGGCTCGAAGGAAGATCTGAGTTTTCAGGAGGCGCTTAGCACGCTAGCTCACGCCGCGCACCATCCCGTCGGCCACTTCGAACAAGCGCTCGTGACTGGCATACACAGAACGGAAAACGAAGGCTCGCTGAGGTTTGTGGAATCGATTGCTGATGAGTTGCTAAGCGGCAACCGAAACCGCGAACCCGAAGTGGCTCGTCACCTCCTTGAGGCTTTGGCCTCGCGAGGACTGCCCCGGTCGATACTTAACCTGGCGACGAGTTTGACGCTCGGCGATGGTGGGCCCAAAGACGAAAAGAGAGCCACGGGCTTGCTTGAGCAGTTGGCTGAATCGGCTTCAACCCCCGATGATCTGAAGCGGATTGCCGAATCGCGCCTGGGCACCGCCTAAGCATTTGGCATCGCGCAGAAACCCAGTACGTCAATCGCGCTGCATTTGTGGGAGTGGGCAGCGGAGACGGGCGACATCCTGATTCCCGAACGATCGCAAGAAAGCTGGCATTGTCGATTGGGCACCCAGGCAATGCCCGAACGGCACCCGAATGAAGCGGCGCGCCGCGGATATGGCTGCATCACTCATACGCTTGCACTGCCCGCGCTTGCGTATCCTTCAAGACGTTCGCGACAGAACATGCGGGGACAAGGATGAACAGCGATGACGTATTGGAAGGAGGTTGCGCATGCGGCGCTATCCGCTATCAGGTCACGACTGTTCCGACCGACGCCGGCTTTTGCCACTGCCGCTTGTGCCAGAAGACCACCGGCGCCGCGGTGACCGCTTCCGCCTCGGTGCCGATCGGCGAGTTCAAGTACGTCCGCGGTGAGCCGCGGGTGTATAAGTCGAGCACTTGGGGCGAACGGCGCTTCTGCGGTCATTGCGGTACGCAACTCGAGTATCGCGAGTCGGCAGCGCAGCAAACGGTCGAAATCAACTACGCGACGCTCGACGATCCCGCCAGGGTCCGCCCGTCATGGCACGTGTGGTGCGCGAGCATGTTTCCTGGCCTTTCGTTGAGCGACGACTTGCCGAAGTATCAGCACGGTGCGTAGCCCGCTTCGCGACGCGTCTAAGTCCCATAAGCTACGGGAGGTCACTATGCATCTCGCCGGCACCATACTTCCGATCTTTGCCATCATTCTGACGGGATGGTTTGCCGGCGCCTCCGGCTACATGCCGCGCGCGCTAGCCGCGCCGCTGATGCGCTTTGCCTACTACGTGGCGATGCCGTCGCTGGTCTTCCTGACGATCGCCGATGAGTCGCTTCACTCGCTCCTTGACTGGCGTTTTCTTGCTGCGTTCGGCGGCGGCTCCATGATCTGCTTTGTGGCGGTGATGATGTTTGTGCGAATCGCGCGCGGCGCGGGCGTCGGAAAAAGCGGAATACTGGCTGCTGCCGTGTCGATGACGAACACCGGATTCGTCGCGCTCCCTATATTGAAGACGCTTTTTGGCCAGGCGGGCGTGCTCGCGGCGGCGATTGCGACCGTCTTCGTCGGCGCCGTCATGTTTCCGATACTGGTTCTGCTGCTCGAGATCGGGCGATACGATACATCACGCAACGTACGGACGGCGGCGCTGCTGCGGCAGATCGCCACCAATCCCGTCATCCTTGCCACGATTTTCGGACTGCTCTGGTCGATCCTCGGTTCGGAACTGTCCGGCCCGGCCGCGTCGTTTCTCACGATACTCGGCGAAGCGTTGACGCCATGCGCGCTGTTCGCAATTGGACTTGATCTGACAATCGCCGAACTGCGCGAACGTCTGGGTCTTTATGCGTTGCTGACGACGCTCAAGCTGGCCATCATGCCGCTCGTGGTCTACGCGCTTTGTCTTGCGACAGACCTCGACCGGACCGCGACCGTCGCCGCCGTCGTGTGCGCTGCCGTGCCCACTGCCAAGAGCGCGTACGTGCTCGCGGTTGAATATGATGTCGAAAAGACCGTAGTGGGCGCAGTGATCTCGATGACGACGCTCTTTTCAGTCTTCACGTTGCTTGCCTGGCTTTACGTTCTGTAGCGCGGACTCGCCATCGTCGCCGAACTTTCTTCGGATCGTGATAACCGTTACCCGATTTTGCGCAGCTTGGCAGTTCAGTCTAATGACGAAAGCCTCGGGCAGCGCTGGACTGCATGCCGCCACCTCGCAAATACAACCGGATCAGGCCTGCGGCTGCCATCCAATCATGACGGACAGCTGCACGTGATCACGAGAAACGGTTCATAGTTTTAATTCGTCTCAAGCCCGATTTCAGCGGAAGCAGGCTCGGGCCTTTGCAATCTGGGATGCCATCTGATTTCGTTCGCCATCGTTTCTCTCCAGCCGGGGCACCACGTCCTTATGTCGAGAATGACCACCAATGCGATGAGCCGCCGGCACCTGCTGACGCTGATCGGCAAGAACCTCGGCGCGGCCGCCATGATGCAAGGCATGGGCACGCTTGGGTTCGCCGCTGCCTCGACCTACGTCGGACCGATCAGACTAGACGGCGCACCCAAAGCAACGCGAATTCTCGTGCTCGGCGCGGGCATGGCTGGCCTCGTCGCGGCCTTTGAGTTGAGGAACGCGGGCTACCACGTGCAGGTGCTCGAGTACAACAGCCGCGCGGGTGGTCGGGCCTGGACTGTCAGGGGCGGTGATCGTTATACGGAACTCGGCGGCGCCACCCAGGATTGTGATTTCGCTGACGGGCTTTATCTGAACCCAGGGCCGTGGCGCATTCCGTATCACCACCAGGGCGTACTCGACTATGCAAAACGCCTGAAGGTGCCGCTCGAGCCGTTCATCCAGGTCAATTACAACGCATACCTGCATTCCACGGAGGCTTTCGGTGGCAAGCCGCAACGATTCCGGACGGTGCAGACCGACTATCAAGGCTATGTCGCCGAGCTGCTTTCCAAAGCAATCCACAAAGACGCACTCGATGATGCGTTGTCAGCCGAAGATGCGCAACTGCTACTCGAATCCCTGCGCCAATGGGGTGCGCTCGGCCGGGATGGTCGCTATCAGGCGGGCGGGCGAAGCAGTGAACGCCGCGGATTCGCGATCGCGCATGGCGGTGGGCTGATGCCCAAGGCCGTGCCGTCGGATCTGCTCCCGCGCGACCCATTGCTTGCATCGCGTTTGTGGCAATGGCTCTCGTCTGGAAACGAGCAGGACTTCCAGAGCGCCATTTTCCAGCCCGTCGGCGGCATGGACAGGATTGCCCATGCGCTTCATTCGCAGGTCGCGAGCGCCGTAGTGTTGAACGCCAAAGTCACGGCTATCCTGCAGGACGAGCAAGGCGTCACAGTGCGCTATACCGATACGGCCACCCGGACTGAACGGAACGCGCACGCGGATTGGCTGGTGTGCACCATTCCGCTCTCGATTCTGAGTCAGATCGACATTACGGTCGGCCCGGCCATGCGCGCCGCGATCGATGCGGTGCCCTACGAAACGTCGGTGAAAATCGGGTTGCAATTCGGCCGGCGATTCTGGGAAGAAGACGAGCAGATCTACGGCGGCATCACGCACACCGACCTGCCGATCTCGACGATCGGCTATCCGGCAACAGGTTACGGAACGATCGGTCCCGCGGTGCTGCTCGGCGCCTACATGTGGGGCCCCGCCAGCTATGAGGTGGGCGCGCTGCCCCCTGCCGAACGGATCGCGGTGGCATTGAGCCAGGGCAGCCAGATTCATCCGCAGTACGCGCGCGAGTACCAGAACGGCTTCGCGATGAGCTGGAGCCGATCACCGTTCGTGAATGGCTGCTTCGCCGCATGGACGGATGCGCTGCGAAAAGCGCATTACGCGAATCTCTGTCAGATCGACGGACGGATCGTCCTTGCCGGAGAGCACGCCTCGCATATCCCGGCATGGCAGGAAGGCGCCGTGCTGTCGTCGCTGGATGCGATCACCCGGTTGCATCGGAGAATCGTCAATGGATAGGCCGACGCTGTTCGTCAGCGTGATGCTGATGGCCTTGCTGATGGGAGCCGCGACGGTGTCGGCTCAGGCCGTGGCACAGGACGCAGCACGCACCTTCACGATTTCTCCGGGCTACCGCTTCACCGAAGAAAGCGGCGAAGCGCTTTACAACGCTACCTGCGCCGGATGCCATATGCCGGATGGTAAAGGCGCACAGGGCGCGGGTCACTACCCGGCGCTCGCTGACAACCCGGCAGTCGAAGCCGCACCCTACGTCATCGTCAACGTACTGCGCGGCCGAAAGGCGATGCCATCGTTTGGCGACGCGATGAACGACGATCAGGTCGCGGCTGTCGTCAACTACACGAGAACTCATTTCGGCAATCGATTTGCCGGAACTGTCACGCCGAGCCAGGTGAGAAGTTTGCGCTGAGTTCACGTGGCATGGCTATCGACGTGCGGCCTCTTTCCCGCACCCTCCTCCATCGCTTCACGAGACATATGGCAAGGATGACGAGCTGGTGCGGCCGCACGAAGCCTGCAAATGCGCCCACAGTCGCTGGGCGACCGGACCGTGCGCCCCGTCGATGCGTCGAGCGGCAACCACCGTTTCCGTGTGGCCGGGAAAGTGCCGGCCGGCAATGGACCTGAGTTCGCCCCTACGCATCTCTCCGTCGATCAGGAAATCCGGCAAATGCCCCCAGGCGAGGCCCTGGAGAATGACATCCTTCTTCATGAACTGGTCCGCAACCGTGACCTGGTGTACTCCCTCGATTACCAGAAACTGCTCGTCACGTGGCGCGCGAGCCGAATCGCGCATGACGCATTGCGTGTAGTCGCGTAGCTGTTCCGGGCGTAGTGTCCTGGCCAGCGACGCCGGCAGCAGGCTCGGAGCGGCCACAGGAATCAGTCGAACCTTGCGGAGTGCAATCCACTCCAGTGACGGGTCTGTCGTGTCGACGCGGTGAAACATCAGGTCAGCGTCGCGAGCCTTGAGGCGCTCGACCGGACCGCCGACTGTTTCGAAATGCAGATGCAGTCGCGTGTGCAGGCACTTCGAGAAGAAGCGCGCGAGTAGCCCGAGCACAGCCGGGCGTGGGCACAGGTCGCCCAACACCACATGCAGTTCGCTCTCTTCGCCCATGGCTAATTGGGCCGCGTGTTGACGCAAACCCTCGGCTTCGGACAAAAGCGGCTGCATGCGCTCATGGAATGAGCGCCCCGCATCGCTGAGCTTCACCCGGTAGCCGCCGCGATCGAGCAGTTGCAGACGCGCCTGGCTTTCAAGCCTCGCCACCGCAGCGAACACCGCCGGGTGGGACCGGTGCAAGGCAGCCGCCGCAGCCTGGAAGCTGCCCGTGCGGATGACGGCATCGAAGCATTTCAGATCGTGCAGGGCAAAATCGGTCATGTCATTTTTCCTGACAAAGAATATCCGAACATTGTAATTTTATCGGATCGAGACGTTGTCCATACTCAATCCCATCAACCTGTGCCGTGACGACGTGTGGCCAATGGGGCCGCGCGACGCGGCGTTTCTATTGCGAGAACCTTATGGACAATCTTTCCTACTTCACGACATCCGACGGCGTGAGGATTGCCTACAGGATCGATGGTGATCTCAACAAGCCAGTGCTGGTGCTGTCCAATTCCATTGGCACGACACTGCGCATGTGGGACGGGCAAGTTCCTGAGTTGAGCAGCCATTTTTCAATGCTGCGCTACGACGCCCGCGGACACGGCGCGTCGAGCGTCCCTGACGGACCGTATTCGCTTGCACGACTGGGACAGGATGTTCTCGAACTGATGGATACGCTCGGCATTGCGCAAGCGCATTTCCTTGGGCTCTCGCTGGGAGGCATCGTCGGGCAGTGGCTAGGCATCCACGCGCCGGCACGGATCGACCGGCTCGTACTGAGCAATACCGCGCCCTATCTTGGGCCTGCGGACAGGTTCGATGCGCCGATCGCCGAGGCGCTTCAGGCCGACGACATGACCACTACGGCAGAGACGTTCCTGCACAACTGGTTTCCGGCGAGCATGTTCGAGGCGCCCAATCCGGTGGTGGAGAGATTCCGGGCGATGCTGCTCGCGACCAACCGGCATGGCCTGGTCGGCTCGTGGCGCGCCGTGCAGGACACCGACTTGCGACAGGATATTGCGTGCATTGCGCGGCCGACGCTGGTGATTGCAGGCGAGCACGATACGGTGACGGCAGCGAGTTACAGCGTGCAGATGGCGAAGACTATTCCAGGCGCGACCTTGCTGGTGCTGCCCGCGGTACATCTCTCAAACGTCGAGTTTCCGCGAGAGTTCGGCGACGCCGTCGTGAAGTTCGTTCTATCACCGGCGGCTTGAGGTTTCGCGGTGGGCGGGCCGTCGAATGCACCGCAAGACGAGGCCGGCGAGTCCTGAGGACGGCAACTTGCCGCCGGAGGATGTGAACGACGCTAATCCACATGCGGGCGGAATTCCGCTAAAGAGCGCAGCCACTTCATAATGACGGTGTTCTGCTAAACCGCCGCTTCCCGATAGTTCCTGAATTTCGATGTCTGTCCGATCCCCGGGTTGAAGCAGTTGCAAGGATCGAGTTGCTGATAGAACGCCGCAAGCTGGGGCTTCGCGCGGTAAAGATGGCCGACGTTATGTTCCGCCGGATATTCGGCGCCGCGGCGGTCCAGCAGCGTCCACATCTTGTGTTCGACCTCGAGGCAGTCGTTGCCCTTCTTGACGATGTAATCCTGGTGGAACACGTGGCACAGGAAGTGGCCGTAATACAACTTGATGGCAATCGTTTCCTCGATGTCGGGCGGCAGCGTCTCGATCCAGTCGCGATCGTTGCGGCGCAGTGCGATGTCGAGCGCAACGATGTTCTCCACCTCGCGGGTGTGCACGGCGCGATAGCGGACCGCTGCACCGGCGGCAGCGAAGCGATGCAGGAACGCTTTCCGGCCCTCTTCATCCGTGCATTCGAAATAACCCCCGGTGGCGTTCGCAAAGTAGCCGGAGAGGAACGCGCGGGTTTCGTCGACGCTCTCAGCCGCGACCTTCAGCATCAGGTGATGCTCGTACTTGTCGCGATACTGTTTCATTCGCGGTGGCAAATGGCTCGGAAACAGCCGGCTCGCGGCCTGCATGACGCGATCCGTGAAATGCGCAGGGAGAAAGCCGAGACGATCGAACAGCGCATCAAAACGGCTCTTCAGTCCGAACAGCGCGGGGAGCCGCGACGTGCCGAGATAGTTGATCGCCAGAAAGGTATCTTTACCGTACTCTTCAGCGACGTCGAAAGCGTCCCGATGGAGATATTCGCCCGAGATCGGCAAGAATTTGAAGTCATGCAGCGCGTGGCGGCGAATCTCGGTGAGTTCGTCGGGACGGTTCGTGCCGATATAGAACACCTTGGCGTTCTGTTCGATCGGGAACGTGTCGAGCCGCACGGCAAACACCATCAGCTTGCCAGCCGAGCCTGACGCCTCATAAAGACGCTGCGGGTCGGCATTGAAGCGCGCCGGCGTATCGGCGTCGATTTCGCGCACATGGCTCGCGTAGCCATGATCCGACCCGGCGCCCGCATTGTGCCGGACATCGGAATCAGAAAACTCGCCGTGCTCGAGCCGGCCAAGAATCTCCTCGGGCGTCTCGCCGAGCTGAATCCCGAGATGGTTGATGAAGTGCAGCTTGCCCGTTTCATCGACCTGCGCAAATGCCGCCATTTCCGTATACGCCGGGCCGCGCTGCACCAGCGCACCGCCCGAGTTGTTGCAGACACCGCCGAACACTGACGCGCCAATGCAGCTCGAGCCAATCACCGAATGCGGTTCCCGGCCAAGGGGCTTCAGCGTTTTTTCCAACTGGTCGAGTGTTGCGCCGGGCAGGCAGACGACCTGCTTGCCACCGTCGATCATAAACACCTTCTTCATGCGGCTCGTGCTGACGATCACGATGTCGCGATCATAGTCGTCGCCGTCGGGCGTCGAGCCGCCAGTGAGGCCCGTGTTCGACGCCTGCGTGATCACGATCACGTTCGCCGCCACGCATGCCTGCAGTACTTTCCATTGCTCGACGATCGTACCGGGGCGCACCACCGCGAGCGCTTTGCCCGCGCCAAAACGAAAGCCGGTCCGGAAGCGGCGGGTCGCGGCGTCATCGGTCAGCGTGTGTTTCCTGCCGACGATGCCGCGTAGCTCCGCGATCAACGTTTGAGCCACGTCGGACCGGGCGGCTTCCCATGGTGTGTGCGCTGCTGACATCGAAATCTCCTCGTAGGGCGTTGGGCACGACGCGCATCGGCTGGGTCCAGCGGTTTTGGCTGCGACCTTTGAGCGCATCGGATTGACACGAAGGTTAAAATCAGTCCGGTCATTAGTCCAATATCTTGAAGTCGCTATTTGGAGACGAAAAACATATGGAATTTCGCCAATTGCGTTACTTCCTCGCCGTCGCCGAACACCTGCATTTCACCGATGCCGCGACTCATCTGGGCATCGCCCAGCCGCCTTTGAGCCAGCAGATCCTGAAGCTCGAGCGGGAAATCGGCACGCCGCTGTTTATCCGTCATCCGCGCCGCGTCGAATTGACAGAGGCAGGACGACTCTTTCGCGAACGCGCGCGGCGCATCGTCGAGGACGCGCAGCAGGCGTTCGTCGAGGTGCAGAACGCGGGACGTGGAGAGACCGGGCGGCTCTCGCTCGGCTTCGCGGGCTCGACGGTGTTTCATCCAGCGGTCGCGATGACCATGCAGCGCTACCGGCATGCGTATGAGCGCGTGTCGATCAGTTGCGAGGAGAGCAACAGCTCGCTGCTGCTGGATAAAGTCGCCGAGCGGCAGCTCGATGCCGCTCTGGTGCGCATGCCGCTGAACTGCCGCGATCTGATTGTCGAACCGCTGGTCGACGAAGACATGTTGGCGGTGTTGCCGGCGAACCATCGCCTGAACCGGCGACGGCGCATCGATCTGGCGGACCTTGCGGACGATCCGTTCATCCTTTTTCCGCGGCCCATCGGCCCGGATTTGTATGACTCGATCATCGGCGCCTGCCGCGAAGCCGGCTTCGCGCCTTCGATCGGCATGGAGTCGCCGCAGATCTCATCGGCGGCGAATCTCGTGGCGGCTGGGTTCGGCGTTGCGGTGGTTCCCGCGTCGATCCGGCAGATCCAGGTCGAAAGCGTGTCGTATCACGCACTGCGGGGCAACCCACTGTCGACGGGTATTGCCTTGATCCATCGGCCGCGCGAAAAGTCGCCCACCGTGCTGAACTTTGTGAGGATTTTGCGGCAACAACGAGTCGCCGCCCGCGAGGGATGATGGTACGGCGCCACACGAGTTACAAACCGCTCGCGTGGCGCGGATGCCGGACCTATATCAGGATTCCGATGCAATTCATTCGTGCACTTCCGGGCGGGCGCCCTCGTTCAGCTACCAGCCGGACTATCGCCCTGAAGGCACGCCGGTTGGCGTCGACTGCCGGACGACGAGAACCGGGATCTGACTGTGCGTCAGGACCTTCTGGGTCTCACTGCCGAGCAAAAAAGCCCGCATGCCACTTCGACCGTGCGACGCCATCACAATGAGATCGCAGTTCTGCTCTGCAGCAACGCTGATGATCGCCTCATAAGGATGGGCGCGGCTCGTGGCAACCGTATCGCACTCGACACCTGCTTGCGCAGCGGCTTTTTTGATAACTTCCAGGTAGTCGTCGGCACGCTGTCGCGCGGCCTGAATGATTCGATCCTCGTTGTCCGCGATCATCTCCGTGCCATAAGCGAGGACATGAAACTCCGGGATGACATGGAGGCCCGTGACTTTGGCTCCGCTTTCCAAGGCGAGCGTTACCGTCATCTGAATGGCGGCCTCGGAAAGCGTCGAGCCGTCGGTCGGCACCAGCAGATGCTTGAACATACATTTCTCCCCCGCGACCCGGCTGGCTCGCGTTGAAATCCTGCGCGGCGCCTCTACCACCTGAACCCGGTGGACCTGAATCAGAGGCGGCCTCTTTGAGTATAGTCATCCTCGCCTCGCAGGCACTGCGTATTCCGGCCCTCTGCCTCTGGTCCAGCTTTAGTCTGTCCGCGAGCGAAAACAAGGCGTCTGCCCGCCTCGCTACCGGTCTTCCGTCAGCCCCTTCAGATAGGCTTCGCCGGCGTCTTGAGCCGCAGCGCGCATGGCGAATGTGTCGTCCGAAACCATCGACCGTTTGACCTTTTGTGCTCCGAAGTCGACCAGCGTAATGACCCAGACAAACTCGCCGGCCTGCTCGGCCGTTTGAACGAATGCGCGTACGTCTTCGCTGTCGTTTGCTTTTGCGTTCATTGTGATCTCCTGAGAAAGAGTCGCGGAAAGAGAACGGCTCACGTGCCAGATGACTGCGTGTTTTATGGAAGCTTGCCGATAATCGCGCTGCATTCGTCCTTTGTGAACGCGCGCAGCGTTTGCGTGCGGACATTGCCTGCCGACCCCAACGCGTAGCCGAATGCCGCGAAGCTTTGCTCATCCGGTGCGTCGATGAGCGTGACGATGTCGTATTTGCCCACCGTCCAATAGATCTCTTTCATTTCACAGCCAAAGGTCTTGGCCAGTTCCGCCGCCTGACCGGCCCGCTGTGGGCTGTTTTTGATGTTGCGTATGCCCTGATCGGTGAATTGTGCAAGAACCACATAGGTCGCCATGACGATTCTCCTTACGATTGGTACGAATCGCGTTGAATGCGCGCAAGCTCGACCGCGAACGCGACTGCGATCGTGTTGCCCGAAAGCGTTCTGCGCGTAACCTGATTCTATGCAATGGAATCACGTGCCACTGGCTGTTTGGCTTTATGGGCAATTGAGGAACGCGTAAGGCCGGTGCCCGCCTTAGATAACAAATCCGTAATTCTTTCGACGCTCACTGGTCAGGATCATTCCCGCAGAATCGTCTCACAGCGTCATTCACCGGACGCTGGTTCGGGGGATATCGGGAAGACCACGATGATCAGTTCACGTTCTACCAACCTGCTGCGCGACGGCGTGCGTTCGCTTTCGATTGCGGCGCTCGTCGGTTTCGCGGGCACCTGTCACGCACAGTCCGCAGTAAATGCGCAGGCTAGCGCCGCGGGGGCAACGGCGCCCTCCATCGCAACGTGTGTTGCGTGCCACGGCGCCCTCGGCGCCGGCACCGTGACCGGAGGGCCGCGGCTTGCCGGCAAGGATGCAGATTATCTCGCGCATGCACTGTCGATGTTCAAGGCTGGCACCCGTGCAAGCTCTGTCATGCAGACGGTCGCACTCAATCTGTCCGATAGCGAAATACGTGAACTCGCAAACTTTTTTTCCAGGCAGGACCCGCCCCTTGCAGCAGGTGCGCCGCCGCAGCAGAGTCTGGTGATCGCCGGAAAGCAGCTCGCCGAGATGGGTGCTGGATCCAACGTTCCCGCCTGTTTCAGCTGTCACGGGGTCGGAGGCAAAGGCAATGGCGCGCGCTTTCCGGGCATCGCGGGTGAACCGGCGGCGTTTGTGGTTGCGCGGTTGCACGAATTTCAGGCGCGCGCGAAAGGGAAACCGCCAGCGCCGGGAACGATGACAGCCGTCGCGGCGACGTTGAATGATGCGCAGATCGAAGAGGCTGCAGCTTACCTTTCGGTGACCAGACCTTGATCGACAACAGGCTTATAGCGTTTGCGAAGCCAATCCCGTACCGCAACCCGTTCCTTTTGTGTGGAGTACCTATGCGATCTACTGTGTGGAGTCACGTCGCGGTCATATCGAGTCTGGCGATGATGCTTGCCGGCTGCGCGGCGACTGGTGGCGATTCAAATCTGAGTGCAGCGCGGAGCGTGCAACTGCCTGAATCGTATCCGTGCCAGAGCCTGCATGTTAAGGCGATGAACTGCCCGCCCGCATAAGCCAGCACCAACCGCGCGCTATCTCCCGGCATTCAGTCGACGCGGGCAAACGTCCGCTCACGAAGCTTTCTCACGAGCCGAACGATGGGAAGCGTGCGTCGTCGTAGTGCCGTCCATTCAATGCAAGGAATGACTATCCTGCACATCAACCGACGACCTGCCGCGCTCGCTTTCCTGTACACCTGCGCCCGGCTTCACGGTACCGTCGGCCTGCGGAACTTCCATCGGCTTGACTTCGACGGGGACAACGCCGTCTTTTTTCAACCCGAGCTTATCCGCGGTCTTGGGCGACAGGTCGACGATTCGATCCTTGACATAGGGGCCGCGATCCCTGATTTCGACCACCTCGCTGTTACCGTTTTTCAGATTCGTGACCCGGGCCTTGGTGCCAAGCGGGAGAGTCTTGCTCGCGGCGACATTCGATTGCGGATTCATCGGCGTACCGTCGGCCATCTCTTTTTTATAGAACTCCCGGCCATAATACGAGGCCTTGCCCTTGCGGGACTTGCCGGAGCGATCGAGATGGCCGTGTTGGGCTGTCTTTGCGCTCGCCGGACTGGCATCGGCGGATGCCGGCGGTTGCGCCGGAAGCGCGGTGCTCAGGAAGCACGACAAGACCGCAAACAGAAGCGTTCGAAGCGTGGGTCCTCGACCGGGTTGCAAACGAACGGGGTCGACATGGCGGGATAGCCGATTCTCCCTGGTATGAAGATTGTTTTCCATTTGCCACTCCTTTCCTGCTTGTCAAGGCAGCGGGCACTTCGTTCAACGAGCGATACGTAAATTACCGGTGTATTCGGTCTGCTAAATAAGCCTCTCACGCCAGGCTGAGCGGTGTTCGTATCGTGCGGTCCGACGTTCGTGCGTTCACTGCACGAGCCGCCTGGCGAGTCCACGCGTGGCTCCGCCGCCTGCGCCACACAATTGCGTTCATCGGAAACCTGCGACAATCAGCGTCCACGCTCAAACATCTGTTGATTGCCTCACTTCCCGCGGATGACCCATGCCTGTTTCACAAGCAATTTCGTCGCCACGTCTATCGCCCAGCAATCTGAACGAGCTGATCACCCTGCTCGACATTCAGGTATTGGGGCTTTCCGAGTGCCTGGTCAGCCGGGGATTCGTGCTGGAACTGGATGGCCATGACGCGCCCGGCATCCACTACATCCTTTCGGGCGAAGGGCGCCTGCACATCGCAGGCGCCGGGACCGTCCCGCTCAAGCCTCACACGCTGCTGATCGTGCCGCCGCGTCATCCGCTGAAGCTCGAGGTACCGGCAAACCAGGCGGGTATCGCGCCGACCGTCGTGCCGGGGCGCGAGCACAAACAGGTCGTCGATTCGATCAATCGCTTCCGCGCGGGCAACGCCGAACCGATGACCGTCATGATCTGCGGCTATTTCAAGGCGTCCTTCGGCGCGTCGATCAATCTGTTCGGGACCCTGGCGACGCCGATCGTCGAGCAGTTCGAAGCTTCCGACCGGCTCGATGTTTATCTGCGCACGGCGTTCGATGAGCTCGTCGCGCAGGAGATCGGCGCGGGCGCGATGTCGGGCGCGTTGCTCAAGCAGGTGATCGTCGCGCTCGTGCGCCGGTCACTGAAATCCAACGCACTCTGGATGGAGCGATTCGCGCTGCTCGGCGATCCGCAAATCGCACGGGCTTTCGCCGACATGGTGGCCCGCCCGGGCGCACCGCACACCGTCGCCAGTCTCGCCGAAGCGGCGATCCTCAGCCGCTCGGCGTTCATGGCGCGCTTTTCGGCCGCGCTCGGCCAGTCGCCGATGCAGGTACTGCGCGACATCCGCATGCGCCAGGCGGCCGCCCAGCTGCGCGCTGGCGACCTCTCGCTGGATCAGGTGGCGCGCCACGCCGGTTATGCGAGCCGCGGCGCATTCGTGCGCGCGTTTCGCGAGGTGTTCGATACGGGCCCCGCCGAATACCGCGAGGGATCCGCCAAGGGCTGAACGCCAGGGCTGCCTGCGTCGTTTGCCGGACCCTGCACTCCAGACTCGCACGCTCCTGCGCCCTGACCGGCGCCTTGCACCGGCATATCAACGCCGACGCAAGGCGCCGGTTTCGTTTTTAAAGCGACCCACGCCTACACGTGCATATGCGGACTTTTGAGTCTGTTCCCAGGATTTTCCGTTCGACCTGCGCGCCTAGAATTTTCATCAATGCAGCCGAGAACGCACGTCGATATTCCGATGCAGACGCACCCTTCTCCCGATCATCAGAAACAGGAGCACGACCATGACCCGCATCGCCCTCCCCGCCAACGACGCTATCCCGGCCGCTTCGCAGCCGGTCATCGATGCAATGACGAAGCAGTTGAAGATGACGCCCAACCTCTTTCGCATCATGGCGCTCAGCCCCAATGCGCTGAACGGTTGGGCCGCCCTGCAAGGCGCGCTTGCGAAAACGCTCGATGCGAAACTGCGCGACGGCATTGCGCTCGCCGTTTCCCAGGTCAACGGCTGCCAGTACTGTCTGTCGGCGCATAGCTATGTCGCGAGCAATATGGCTCATATCGACGACGACGAGATTCGCCTGAACCGGCTCGGCAGATCGCATACGCCCAGAACCGCCACGGCTGTCGCGTTCGCGAAGACGCTGATGGAAACGCGCGGCAAGGTCACCGAAAGCGATCTGCGCGCCGTGCGCGAAGCCGGCTTCAGCGATGCGAACATCGTCGAAATCATCGCGCTTGCCGCGCAATTCATGCTGACGAATTTCGTCAACAACGCGTTCGATACCGAGGTCGATTTTCCGGTCGTCGAAACCGAAGTCGTGTAACGACAGCGCGCTGCCACGTAGTCAGACAAGGAGACCGAACATGTCACGAGACCATACAACCACTGCCGAAAAACGCTCGGCGTTTCGCGCGTTGCACAAAGACGGATGCTTCGTGTTGCCGAATCCGTGGGACGTTGGCAGCGCGCGTTATCTGGCGTCGGTCGGCTTCAAGGCGATTGCCACGACCAGTTCGGGCTTCGCGTGGTCGACCGGCCGGCCGGATAACGGCGTATCACGCGATGCGATCCTCGCGCACCTTCGCGAGATGGTCGGCGCGACAGATCTGCCAGTCAACGCCGACTTCGAGAACGGCTTCGGCGACGATCCCGCCGAGGTGGCGCAAAGCGTCCGGATGGCGGTCGATACCGGTATAGCCGGACTGTCGATCGAAGATTCGACGGGCGATCCGACGTCGCCACTGTTTCCGGTCGATGTCGCCGTCGACCGCCTCGCCGCGGCAAGACGCGCGATCGACGAGACAGGTGGCGACACGCTGCTCGTCGGACGTGCTGAGAATTTCTTTGTCGGCGTACCTGATCTCGAAGACGTGGTGGCGCGCTTACGAGCCTATGCGCAAGCCGGCGCCGACTGTCTGTACGCGCCGGGCATCCAGACGCGCGAGCAGATCGAAGCGGTGCTCGCCGCGGTCAGCCCGAAGCCCGTCAATCTGTTGATCGGCGGACCCTCCGCGTTTACGCTCGACGAACTGGCAAGGCTCGGCGTGCGGCGCGTGAGCGTGGGCGGCGCACTCGCACGCGCGGCCTGGGGCGGGCTGGTGACTAGCGTTCAGTCGCTTGCGGACGGCCGCTTCGATCGTTTGCCGAAGGAGCCGTCAAGCGCGTGGTTGAACGGCATGTTTCACGACGTCGCGTAGCGTCTTCTTCATCGAATAACCCTTTGTACATGGAGCGAACCATGAGCCGTGAAATCATTCGTGTCGAACCGCTTTCGAGCTGGCTCGAACGTTGGAAAGCGCCGACGTCCGCCGTCACCCGCCACGGCGACACGATCTACGTGTCCGGTTTCCCGCCGTTCGATCCCCACACCGGCGAAGTCATGGACGCACCGATCGAGTTGCAGACGGAACGGGTATTGGAACAGCTGAAATTGTGCGTCGAGACGGCGGGTTCATCGCTCGATCAGGTGCTCAAGTGCAACGTGTATTGCACGTCGGTTGAAGCGTTTCCGGCCGTCAACGCGATCTATGCGCGCTTCTTCGGAGCGAACCCGCCTGCGAGGATTTTCGTCAATGTGCCGGCGTGGCCAGGACGCTTCGACATCGAGATCGATTGCGTCGCGGCGATCGCTAGCAGCCACACCTCTGTGTCCGGATGATGACGCTCGCAGGTCAATTCGTTGCCGCTTTTCGACGTGAGATGTGAGATGCATGAGCGGCCGAAGGCCGGCGCTTGTTCGCGCCGGCTTCGACCGTGCTGCTATCAGTCGAACTGCTGGATACCGGCCAGTCGCCACGCCTGGTCACCTTGCGCCTGTTTGACCAGGTTCCAGATTTCCTGGAACGGCTGCGCGGTCTGCGCATCGTCTTCCCGGATCTGACCGTAAAAGCGCACGCTGACGAACGTTTCATCCGCATTGCTTTCGGTGCCCAGCACCTCGGCATCGAGTTGCGGCACGTCCGTATGGCTCGGCTCGCGGCCCCGCGATTCCAGATCCTGCTTAAGTCGCGCAAACATCTCCGGCGTCGTCAACTCGAACAGGTCCCCCTGCTCGTTCCTGTCCCACGCACCCTGGAGGCGCATGAACATCGCCTTCGCGGATACGAGAAATGCCGCCTGGTCTGGCCCGGGCGAAAGCTCAGGCTTTACGCTGTTCGCTGCTCCGGTCGAACCCATCGCTGCGCGCGGCCAACCCCGAAAATCCGTGTCAGGCCGCGCTTGCCCCATCTGGTTCTGAAATGGCGAGCCGCCGTTTTGTTGCCGGTTCGCGGCACCGTGTCCATACGCAAGATCCGGACGACGCCGGTTGGCGATAAAGCGAAACAGCAGCACGCCCGCGAAAATGACCGCTCCGATCAGCAGCGCATTCGACAGCATTTGCGCGAGCCCCTCGCCAAGGCCAAACGACGACAGCAGCGCCGCAATACCCAGTCCGGCGGCGAGCCCCGCGAGCGGGCCCATCCAGCGGCTACCCGCGGCGGCGGCCGGCGTTTGTGCGGCCTGCTGCGCCGGTTGAGCTTGCTGGCTCCGTTGTGTTTGCCCGGACGGCGACGCCGTTTGCGACTGACGCCCGATGCTTTGGCTCCCGCCTACGCGCTTCGCTTCTGCATCGTTCGAAGCCACGGCGCCGAGAGCGAGGAGCCCCGCCAGACCGAGCGCCGCCGTCCCGCGCGTCACCGCGCCGGCAGCACGTCGAACTTGATTGATGATCTGCATGTACATAAAAACCTCGTTGGTGAGTCAGGGGACTGCCCGCTTCAGGCGCACTTCTTCTTCGCGCGGAGTACATTACGGACAGTAATATTATTGAGTGGTCAAATCTGCCGGTGATTGCGCCTGAAAGCCATGATGACCGGCCTGAAAACTGTTGCCGTGGATGTAGTCCTCCAAGTGCCGGATGGTGTCTTCCTGCTCGGCAATCAGGTTCTTGATCAGGTCGCCGATCGACACCATGCCGATCACCTGTCCCGCGGTAATCACAGGCAAATAACGGATCCGGTGCTCCGTCATGAGTGCCATGCATTCCTCGGTGGACTGCTCCGGGCTGACATAGCGCACGGCGGTCGACATGATGTCGCGCACCGGCGTATCCCTTGACGAACGGTGCATCAGCACGATTTTTCGCGCGTAATCGCGCTCCGTGACAATGCCGGCCACGCGCCCTTGATGGACGACGATGAGCGCGCCCACCTGCCTGTGAGCCATGATCGCGATCGCGTCGTAAACCGCAGCGGATGCCTGGGTCGACCATACTGTCCGGGACGCCTTTGAACGCAGGAATTGCGCAACCGATGCCATCTGCCACCTCCGTCAGGTACCGTTAGCCGCCCCGCATGAACCCAAGGGCGAGACCTCAATCTACCTGAACGCAAGGTAACGTAAAATGCGTATTTTTAGTGCTGATACTTCGAGAAAACCGTAGTATCAAGTAATCGACGGAGAGATCGTGAACTTCAAGCATCTGCATTACTTCTGGGTCGCGGCGCACGCGGGCGGCATCGTTCGGGCGGGCGAGCAGTTGCACATCTCGCCGCAAACGCTCAGCGGGCAGATCAAGCTGCTCGAAGAAGCGCTGGATAAAAAGCTGTTCAGGAAAAGCGGCCGCACGCTCGAACTCACCGATGCGGGTCGCCTGGCGCTCGATTACGCCGACGAAATATTTTCGCTAGGCTCGGAACTTGAAAGCGCCGTGCGGCGCGAGAACGAAGCGGGCCCGCAAACCCGGTTTCGCGTTGGAATCGCGGATTCGGTGCCGAAGGCGATCGCGTACCGGCTGCTGGAACCCGCGCTGAGCGCGTCCGTGTCAGTGCGCATGATCTGCCACGAGGGCAAGCTGCATGCGCTGCTCGCGCAACTGGCCTTGCACCGCCTCGACCTGATCATCGCGGACGCCCCCATTCCCGCCGACGTCAATGTCAAGGCGTTCAATCACCGTCTCGGCCGTTCGACGCTCAGTTGCTTCGGCGCGCAAGCGCTGATCCAGAGCGGCAGGAAACGCTTCCCGTTGTCGCTCGGTCAGTTACCGGTGTTGCTGCCCGGTACGGAGTCGGCGGTGCGCCGCAAGCTGGATCACTGGCTGGCGTCCCATGCCATTTCGCCGCGCATCGTCGGCGAGTTCGACGACGGGGCGATGACCATGGCGTTCGCTCGCGAAGGCCGCGGCTTGCTGTTCGCGCCGACCGTGCTGGAAAGCCAGCTACAGGCCGAACACAAACTGACGACGGTCGGACAGATCAATTCCATCGTCGAAGAATTCTTTGCGATCTCGATCGAGCGCCGGATCAGCCACCCGGCTGTCGCGATGATTCTGGACGCGGCGCGCAGCGAGCTGTTCAATGTCTAGCGGAGCATGCTTGCGAAGATGCCATTACAATCCAGCACTTCGATTCGACAACCGTGATTCGCGCCATGAAATACCTCCTTGCATCGACACTCGCGGCGCTCATCGCGGCCGCAAGCACGGCCGCGACAGCCCAGACAGCCGGGAGCAGCGACACACCCAAACTGCAGTGCGCCATTGGGTATGTCACCGGCATCGGCGGATCGGCGCAGAGTTTTCGCGAATACCTGGCGACTTCTGACAGAGACCGATACCGCTACCTTGCGGACAACCCGATTCAATGCAAGATCTCCGACGAGGGTCGCGCATCCGGCTGTACCGGCCTCACGAGCCTGCGGCATGAAAAGGTCAGCGTGTACGACGATATCGACAGTGAGACGATGTCCGTCGTCGCGCGCGTGGAACTCGAACATGGGACTTATCCGGTGATCATCGTCGTGCGAAGACAGGACGTGAAGTGCGAGGAGTGAATGCCCTCACGCCACGATCAACAATGAATCAGGCTCGAAGTTTCGCGAGAAAATCCGAAATGTTTGCAAGCCCTGTTTCGAGTACGTCGCGGTTGTTGGCGTACCCAAGACGCACATAACCTTCCATATCGAGCGCACTGCCCGGCGTCAGCATCACGCCGGTTTGTTCGATCAGCCCCACGCAGAATTCGAGCGACGACATCGGCAGGTCGAATTTCAACAATGCCGTGGTTCCGGACTTGGGCTTGATATAAGACATCGCCGGTTCTTTGGCAATCCACGCGTCCACGATCGCCAGGTTGGTCCGCACGATGTCGTGATTGCGGGCCAGAATCGCCGCACGGTTCTCCAGAGCGATGGAGGCGAAATGATCGTCGATCATGCCGACGCTGATCGTGTTGTAGTCGCGATGAATCGCGACAGCGCGGATGAGATCCTTAGGACCGGCGATCCAGCCGAGCCGCAGTCCGGCGAGGGAGTATGTTTTCGACATGCTGCCGGTACTGATGCCGCGCTCGTACACATCCGCAATCGAAGCGGTATAGCCACTGCCTTCCTGATCCGTGCCGCGATACACCTCGTCGCATAGCACATACGCGCCGCACGAACGCGCTATCTCGCCGATCTCGGTCAGGAACTTCTCGTCCATCAGCGAACCGGTCGGATTGTTGGGGTTATTGATCGCGATGAGTCGGGTTTTGTCGTTGACGAGACTGCGGAGTTCGGCGAGATCCGGCAGAAAGCCGTTCTCCTCGCGCAGCTTCAGAATCCGCACGTCGGCGCCGTAGCTCTCGGGAATCGAATAGTGTTGCTGGTAGGTTGGCAGAACCGAGACCACCGTATCGCCAGGCTCGACCAAGGTCTCGTACACCAACGCGTTACCGCCGATTGCGCCGTGCGTGACGATCACGTTCTCCCGCGACTGGCGCGCGTACATGGCCGAGATCGCTTCACGCAGGCGGGTCGAACCTTCGATTGCACCGTAGGTGAGCCTGAGCCCGCGTAGTTCGTCGAGAATGCTGTCCTGCTTGTTCGCGAGCGTCAGCAACTGATCGACCGTGAGCGATTCCACGCAGGTTTCCGCCAGGTTGTACGTGCACTTTGTTTCGTACAGATCCATCCAGCGCTCGACGCCGAAGTCCTTGATCTTCATGGCACTCTCCTTTGTTATTCAATCAGGCGATCCGTTAGTCAACAGCGAACCGAACCGGTGGGGACGGAATGGACGCGCATCAATGAAAGGCTGTGCGCCTGTCATCATCTCCGCCAGCAAACGACCTGTCACAGGGCCGGGCGTCAATCCGTGATGTGAGGCGCGGCAGCCTGAATAGGAAGTCCGACTTCCATTAAAGAATCATCGCTGAAAAGCCGTTATCAGGGTAACGCATCGTCAATCGGCCAGGCGCGCTACCGCCGTCGCGGCCAATACCCATTCGTGCCTTGCCCTTACACGCCATACACCACGCCTGCCGCCAAATCGGCGGCAGCGCCGCAAGCTTTCATCAGCCTTCAGGTGGAACCACGGCACTGCTCGCAGCACATCGCGACGAAATCCGCAAATGCGCTGACGCCAGGATTATTTTCGAAAAGGACAAGATCGGCAACAAGCCGTCATACTCTGTCTCTTCTTGCGGCGGACGGTCCGACAACGCACCCGGAAGACTTCGCCGGAAACGCGATCGATGCATGACCGTCCGCCCCGTCCTTTCGACGGCAATTCCCGCGTAGCGCCACGCGCGGTTCAAGTGGAGCGTGCTTTGCAATGAGTTACCCCCCTGTCGTTCCGTTCGCCCACGACAAGGCTGATTCGGGCGCCTTCGTGGGCGGCGCCCCGGCATTTCGCCAACTGGTCCGCATGATCGATCGGGTCGCCCCGACCGAACATCCTTTGCTCATCTTCGGCCCGACGGGTTCGGGTAAGGAACTGGTCGCCCGGCGAGTGCATGCGCACAGCCAGCGCCAGGACCAACCGTTCGTCGACGTCAACTGCGGCGCGATTCCAGAGAACCTCGTCGAAGCCGAACTGTTTGGGCATGTAAAAGGCGCATTCACCGGCGCGGGCGAAAACCGCCAGGGACTTTTCCAGCAGGTCGGCAAGGGTACGTTGCTGCTCGACGAAATCGGCGAACTACCGCTTGCGCTGCAACCCAAACTGCTGCGCGTACTTGAAACGCGCACCTTCCGTCCGATCGGTTCGTCCACCAGTCTGCATTTCGCGGGGCGTGTCGTCGCCGCAACCCATCGCGACCTGCGTGAACTCGCGCGTGAAGGGCTATTCCGCGAGGATCTGTTCTATCGCCTCGCGGTCTTCGTGCTGGCAGTCCCCGGACTCGAGCAGCGCATCGAGGATATCCCGGCGCTGGTCACCCACTTCGCATCGCAGCACGCGCGCCGTCTCGAGTTCTCGCCGGCTGCCATCCGGCGGCTTTGCCAGCATTCATGGCCGGGCCATATCCGGCAATTGCGCAACCTGATCAGCCAGTTAAGCGTGCTCGCCGAAAACACGCTGATCGATGTCGACTCGCTCGAGCCGTTTCTCGCCAACGAAACCAGCGGGCCGGTATCGCGCGCGAGCCTCGCCGACATGCTGTTGCAACTCGAAGGCCGCGACAAACTCGCCGCCGCCGAGGACCTTCTGATCGACCGCGCGCTCGAACGGACCAGCGGCAACAAGAGCGCGGCCGCAACGATGCTCGGCGTGGGCCGCAAGACCATCGAGCGGCGTCTGAAGTCGCGCGAGGAACATCACCGGGAAGCGCGCAAGTGTCTGGAACATGCGAGCGCGCTGATCGAGGAGTCGAAGTTCGCCGAAGCGATTCCGCTGTTGCGCCGCTGCCTCGACGTGTTGCAGACGCCCCACGAACAGGAGGCGGTGCGCCGTCTGCAGTTCGACGCCTACCGGCTGCTCGGCATGAGCTTGCGCAGCGTGCACGGCTGGCTTTACGCGGAGGCCACTGCCTGCTATGCCGCCGCGCTGACCATCGGCGAAGGCGTCTGCGAGCCCGCCGAAATCGCCGCGATCCAGTTCGGCATCTGGACCACGCAGCTGACGACGCTTCAGCTCAAGCAGGCGCGCGCGACCGCGCAGAACATGCTGGAGCGCGCGCAGAACGGCGGCGACCGGGTTTCGCTCGACGAAGCTCACGTCGCGATGACCAACACCCTCTTCTGGCTTGGCGACAGCGAGGAAGCCCTAGCCTGTCTCGCGCGCGGCAACCTGCTCGGCGTGGGGCGCAACGACACCCGCACCGGCTCGCAAGGGATCGATCTCGCCAGCCTCGCGTTGACTTTCGAAGGGCTCGCCGCCTATCAGATCGGCGCATTCGGGCAGGCGCGGCGCGCCATGGAAATGTTGATCCTGCGCGCGTCCGAACCGGGCGCGCACGCGCTCGCTCATGCCGTCAATCTGCAGGGCGCCGCCTGGCTCGCCTGCCTGTTCGATGACGTCGACCGGCTCGGACATCTCGCGAGCGAACTCGAATCCGTGTCGATCGCGAACGGCTTTGCGTTCTACCGGGGCGTCGGCCAGGTGCTCCGCGCATGCCACCTCAGCGCGCTCGGCCATTCCGACGAAGCGGAAACCGTCATGCTCGACGGCTACGACAACCACGTTGTTTGCAATGGCGGTGCGCTGTTCTATTCCTTCAAGACGTGGCAGCACGGCGAGCTGCTGCTGCGCGCCGGCCGCGCGAAGACCTGCGAGGCGATTCTCGCCACCGCGATCGACGAGACGCTCGCCCGTCAGGAACGCGTGTACCTGGGCGAACTGCTGGTCACCCGCGCGCGCGCGCAGTGGGCGCTCGGCGATGTGAACGCCGCCGAACTCGGTCTGCGCACCGCGCTGTCCACCGCGCTCGCCTTCGGTTCGGTGCCGGCGCGCGTGGACGCCGCGCGCTACCTCGCCGACCTGCTGCGCTCCACCGGCCGCAGCGCCGAAGCCATCGACACGCTCGAGCGCGGTCTGCGCTCGCTGACGACGGATCCGACCACTCGCGTCACCCGTGCCGCGAATTTGCTTGCCGAACTTCAGCAGGACGCTTCTTTCAACCTCGACAGTAAAGGAATCGCAAATGGCATATGAATTACGCCGGGAAGATCTGGAACCGCTGCTATTGGGAGCAGCGTTCTTCGGAAGCGGCGGCGGTGGCACGATCGAATCCGCGCGGCATCTGGCCGAGCATTTCGTCACAGGCGACTATTATCCGACCGACACGGTCAAGGTGGTGTCGGTCGACGAGGCCACCGAAGGCGCGGCCGTCATGGTCGCCTACCTCGGCGCGCCTGAAGCGATCAACTCCGCTATTTATCCGATCGGACCTGTGACGGCCGTGCAGAACGTCCAAGCCCGGCTCGCGTCGCAATCGACGAAGCTCGCCTATGTGATGCCGCCGGAAAGCGGCGCGCTGGGCTTCACGGTGGCGGCGCTCGTGGCGGCGAAACTCGGCCTCGCGGTGATCGACGCCGACGGCGCCGGCCGCGCCGTGCCCTCGCTGCCGATGCTCACCTTCGCGGCCGCCGAGATCGATCCGCGCCCGGCGTTCCTCGTGAGCCAGGGCGGCCTGTGCGTCGAACTCGACGTGACGCCGCGCGCCAGCAGCCAGGGCGGTCCGACCCATCAACGCGACGTGTCGGCGATCGTCGAGCAGATGATGCGCCCGGTCGTCGCCGATCCCGAATTCGGCCAGTTCGGCGGCCTCGCGATGTGGGTGATGAAGCCGGCCGACATCCGCCGCGCGACGCCGATCCATGGCACCTTGACGCGCGCGTTGGACCTCGGGCGCGCGCTGCAGGCCGGGCGGATCGGCAGCGCGCAGCAGATGATCGGCTATCTCACCGAACAGTGCGGGCTCGCCGCGCGCGCCATCTCGGAGCCCGGCGAACTGGTCTCGGCGGAAGTCGATACGAGCGGTGGCTTCGACGTGGGCAAGGTTCATATTCAGGCCGGACAGCGAACCTACACAGTCATGTACCAGAACGAGTCGCTGCTCGCGTGGGACAGCGCATGTCCGCAGCCGATCGTGCTGGCGCCGGACAGCGTCGCGTATTTCGTCGGCGGCGAAGGTCAGGCAATCTTCAGCAACGGCGACCTCGTGCAAGATGACGGTTCGTTGAACCCGGTGATCGGCAAGCGCCCCGTAACGCTGATCGCCTGGCGTGCCGAAGCCGAACTGCGCAAACCAGGCCTGATTCTCGACAGCTTCATGCAGTTGCTGAACTCGCTCGGTTATCTTGGGCCGTATGTGCCGCTTGAATCGCTTCATGCGCTCCATCACGCACGCAAGGGAGACGCATCTTGAGCGCGCCTTTGAACTCGCCTATCCGCATCTGCGTGCTCGTGCCAGTTGCCACGTCGGCCTACAACGACCGCATCATGAAGGCCATCGCGCCGGTCGTGCCGCCGGACGTGCAGGTCGAGATTCGCAATATCACCGAGGGGCATCCCGATATCGAGAGCCGCACGAACTGGCTGCAGAACGGCATGCCGGTGGTCGAACTCGCGCAGATCATCGCTAACGATGGTTTCGACGGCATCTGGCTGACCGATTTCGATATGTGCGGCGTCGAGGCCGCGCGCGAAGTGATCGACATTCCGATCATCGGCGGCTTTCCCGCTACGGCCTTCACCGCGCTCGCGCTCAGCCAGCGCTTCTCGATCATCACGATCCTGCAAAGCACGCTGGCGATGCAGCGCGGTCATCCGCAGACCTATGGCATCCAGGACACGTTCGCGTCGATCCGCGCGATCGATTGCCCGGTCGCGCAGCTCGACAACGTCGACGTGGTGGTCGTTCGCACCTTCGAGGCGGCGCTGAAGGCCATCAAGGACGACGGCGCGCAAGCCATTCTGCTCGGCTGCACCGGTTTCGTCGACGTCGCGAGCCGTGTCTCCACGCTGCTCGGCGAGGCGCTCGGCGCGTATGTGCCGGTGATCGATCCGAATCAGGCCGGCTTCAGTTTCCTCGTCTCGCTGGTGCGGATGAAGGTACGCCCCAGCCGGTTGACTTACAGCAAGGTCAGTCTTCAGTCGTAAACCGGACGCGTCGTTCCGTGCTCCTCCGGCGCGGCGCGCTTGCCGCGCCGGATGCTCGTGCCTTCCCTGCCCCCTTCCCCTTGCCTCCCAGGCGCTTTCGTCCCCATGTGGCCGAAAGTGCCCTCTCGCCATGCCTGATGCGGCCAATTGGACGAAATCGTCCAATCCTCAGGGTGTACATGGACGGGACTGACCAGTCTCACGTCCGAAATTCTCCGGCATGCCCGCTCCGACGTGCCTTCGACATCTGGCACGCTCATTGCTTAAATAGTGAGACGAAATACCGCCTGAAAAACAACCTGGACAGGCGGTTTGCGGAATGTGCAGTAAATCCGTCCGGCAAGGCGGGGGAACCTGAGAGACCAACAAGATCACGCGCTGCATAGCGTTCGACACACCGACGTCCGGCGACGTGCAGACTGCTGCCGAATCGCCGGCGCCGCCGAAATCCGGGCCGCCGCTATTCACAGAGGCCATTCGGTTAGTGATCCGAACAATGGTTGACGCGCCGATCGAGTCCAACGATATCGAGTCGTTGGCAACAGACCGAGAGAGGGCTGTGCAGTTGTTGTAGTTGTGACTGTCGTGTGTCAGCGCATCGCGACCGAATGCTTCCATAGAGAAGTTCGTTGCGATGCGCGACTGCGAAATGGCGGGAACCGTCTGGCTATGCACCAGGCGCGCTGCTACGGGGTTCGGCCGTCGTTGCCCTCCCTTCCGGGGACACGCAGCGGCGGCTCGTTCTTTTTAATCAGTCTGCGACAAACGCGGCGGCAAATTTGCCGCCCTTCGCAGGGTATTTCGAACCAACTGCCTGCGGCACCCGCACGCCCGCCCGTCCCGACAGATTTGTCCGGAGCGTCGGTCAGCGGTCCCCTTGCATTGCGTGAACACGCAGATCGACTGCGTGGAACAGAATCTGCTTTTCGCAACCCTACGCGGCGTCAGATTGTTAGCGACCTCGCGAGCCGACCACACTGGCCATTCACGGGGATTCAAACAATGCATCACCACATTTTCGAAAGCGAACTCGTTCATCTGGAACGTGTAATCGCGTGCGCGTCACGAGAACCCTTTCCGCCCACTTATTGGCGCGATCGCGTCGAACACCTGAAAAATTGTCCACATGCGCCGCTGTTCCGCTATCGCATTGCCCGCCTGTCCCGTCTCGTCGCCGAACTGAGCGGATAGCGGACAGCTTCGATACCTGATCGACCTTCTGGAACTTGCCGTATCGCCTTCCCGCTTCACCGTCTTTCGCCGTCTCTCGCCGCTGTTCGCCCGAGCACCGGTATCAGTTTCGTCCCCCGCCGCAACGTCGACGCCTTCGGCCGCCCCCAGCAATGGGGCCGGTCGGCATCGGCCATGACACCGAAAGCCCGCGACATTTCATAGCCGTGTACTATCGACGACATTGCCTTATTCTCATTCTATTGATGGTGACTCTCACCTATATTTTGAGTTGCAGCAGCAGGCCTGCCGACGCGAGCAATCCTCGTCCAATGCATGCCACGATATCCATATCGGATGGAAAGCATGTGCGTCGGGTAATCGCAGTGGTACACCCAGTACCCCCACAAGAGCCCACCAGGTAATGTTCTGGCAGCCCCTCGGCGCGGGATCGTGCAATGCGCCATAGATGACACACACCGTAACAGAACAAATAGTGGGTACGTCCTCTCAAGGAGATAGCGCATGTCAACTGAAGCAAAGTGCCCGTTCAACCATACTGCCGGCGGCGGCACGACGAACCGTGACTGGTGGCCGAAGCAACTGCGGCTGGACCTGCTAAGCCAGCACTCCAGCAGGTCGGACCCGCTGGACGGCAGCTTCAATTACGCCGAGGCTTTCAAGAGCCTCGATCTGGCGGCAGTGAAGAAGGACCTCGCCGCGCTGATGACCGATTCGCAGGATTGGTGGCCGGCGGACTTCGGCCACTACGGCCCGCTCTTCATCCGCATGGCCTGGCACAGTGCCGGCACGTACCGCATCGGCGACGGCCGCGGCGGCGCCGGGCGCGGCCAGCAGCGTTTCGCGCCGCTCAACAGCTGGCCTGACAACGTCAGCCTCGATAAGGCACGCCGCCTGCTCTGGCCGATCAAGCAAAAGTACGGCCAGAAAATTTCCTGGGCCGATCTGCTGATCCTCACCGGCAACGTCGCGCTCGAAACCATGGGCTTCAAGACTTTCGGCTTCGCCGGTGGTCGCCCCGACACGTGGGAGCCGGACCAGGACGTCTACTGGGGCAATGAAAAGACCTGGCTGGGCGGCGACGTCCGTTATGGCAAGGGAGCCGCAGGCAATGAAGACGACGGCGGCGTGATCGTCGCCGACGTAGAAAAGCACGGCGAAGAGGTAAGCCGCGACGACAACGGACGCAACCTGGAAAATCCGCTGGGAGCCGTGCAGATGGGCCTGATCTATGTCAACCCGGAAGGCCCCGACGGTAATCCGGACCCAATCGCCGCCGCACACGACATTCGCGAAACCTTCGCTCGCATGGCCATGAACGACGAGGAAACCGTCGCGCTGATCGCCGGTGGCCACACCTTCGGCAAGACGCATGGCGCCGGTCCCGCCGACAACGTCGGTCCCGAACCCGAAAGCGCCGATCTCGAGAACCAGGGGCTCGGCTGGAGGAACAGCTTCGGTACCGGCAAGGGCGCCGACACTATCACCAGCGGTCTGGAAGTCACCTGGACCACTACGCCGACGAAATGGGGCAACGGCTTCTTCGAGAACCTGTTCAAGTACGAATGGGAACTGACCAAGAGCCCGGCCGGCGCCAACCAGTGGGTCGCCAAAGGCGCCGACGAGACGATCCCGCACGCTTACGATCCCTCGAAGAAGCGGCGGCCGACGATGCTCACCACCGACCTCTCGCTGCGCCTGGATCCCGCCTACGAGAAGATTTCGCGGCGCTTTCTGGAAAATCCCGACCAGCTCGCCGATGCCTTCGCCCGCGCATGGTTCAAGCTGACTCACCGCGACATGGGACCGCGCGCCCGCTACCTCGGGCCGGAAGTGCCGGCTGAAGAACTGATCTGGCAGGACCCTATTCCGGCAGTCGACCACCCGCTCGTCAATGAACAGGACGTCGCCTCACTCAAGCAGAAGATCCTGGCTGCGGGGCTGCCTGTCTCGCAACTGGTGTCGACGGCCTGGGCGTCGGCGTCCACCTTCCGCGGCTCGGACAAGCGTGGCGGCGCCAACGGTGCGCGCATTCGCCTGGCCCCGCAGAAAGACTGGGCCGTCAATCAGCCCGAACAGTTGGCGAAGGTACTGAAGGTCCTTGAAGGCATCCAGAGCGAGTTCAACGGCGCGCAGTCCGGCGGCAAGAAAATATCGCTGGCGGACCTGATCGTGCTGGCCGGTAGCGCCGGCATTGAACAGGCCGCAAAGAGCGCCGGGCATCAGGTGACGGTGCCGTTTGCGCCGGGGCGCATGGACGCCTCGCAGGAACAGACCGACGTGGAATCCGTCGGGGCGCTCGAACCGGTCGCCGATGGTTTCCGCAACTATCTGAAGGGCAAGTTCGGTGTCCCGGCTGAGGCATTGCTGATCGACAAGGCGCAATTGCTGACGTTGACCGCGCCCGAGGTGACGGTGCTGATCGGCGGCTTGCGGGCCCTGAACATAGGGACCGGGCAAAATCCGCAAGGCGCCTTCACCCAGAAGCCGGAAACGCTGACCAACGACTTCTTCCGCAACCTGCTCGATATGGGCACGGAATGGAAGCCGACCTCGGAAGCGCGCGACGCGTTCGAGGGGCGCGACCGCAAGAGCGGCGAGTTGAAATGGACCGGCAGCCGCGTCGATCTGGTGTTCGGTTCGCATGCGCAGTTGCGGGCGCTGTCCGAAGTCTATGCAAGCGAGGACGCGCAGGAGAAATTCGTCAACGACTTCGTTGCAGCGTGGGTCAAGGTGATGAACCTCGACCGGTTCGACCTCGCCTGAATGCGCGCCGCGGTTCCGTCAGGGTTTCGGCTTTGACGGAACCTTGCCCCTGTCGGGCGAAAGGTGATCTGTCAGGTTACGGTGCGAGTTCCGTTTTATCGGAATCGCACCGTTTTTTTGTGCGAAACCATGCGTGGTTGTGCGAGAGTGGCGGACGGGCGAAACCCTGTTTCATGGTCGAGAGCCCGCGCACCGCGCCGTCGACAATGAGGGCAACACGGTCAACGACTTGAGGAGCCGGGTCAATGGGAAGCACCAGCGCAGTTGCGGCAGCGGCAGTCGCCTTCCTGGGCAGCCACTTTCTCTTGTCTCATCCGCTGCGCAGACCGTTGGTCCGCGCCGTTGGCGAAGCGGCATTTCAGGGCGTCTATTCGCTGGTTGCGTTCCTGACGCTCGGCTGGCTGATCGTGGCTTACGGAAAGGCGCCCCTCTCGGCACCGCTATGGCCGGTAGGAGACGGACTCTGGGCGGTCGCGACCGCGGTCATGCTGATCGCGTCGATCCTGCTAATGGGTTCTCTGATTCGCAATCCGGCGCTGCCTACCGGCGGCCGGCCCGGCTCGTTTCCCGACGTCGCCCGCGGCGTGTTCGCGGTAACGCGTCACCCGATGATGTGGTCGTTCGCGCTTTGGGGGCTCTGCCACATCGCCGTGTTCCCCGTGGCCAAGAACATCATCCTTGCAACGGCCATGGTGATTCTCGCGCTCGTCGGCGCCGCGCTGCAGGACCGGAAGAAGCAGCAACTCCAACCCGATCTCTGGCCCGCATGGGAGTCGAAGACCAGCTACCTGCCGTTCGCGGCGATCGCCGCCGGCCGTGCGCGGCTGGGCGGGTTCGGTATGCACGCGCTGTTGGGCGGCCTTGCCGTCTGGCTCGCGGCGACCTGGGCTCATATCCCGCTCACCGGCTGGGCGGCGGGCATCTGGCGCTGGCTGTAGACGCAGCTTGGTCGGTGGCGTCGCTCAAGCCGCGCTTCATGCCACCGCATGCCGACTCGACGTGAACTGCTCCATGCTCGTCGAGGTGAAATCGGCTGCCTGAAGTGGAACCGTATCTGAAGCGGAGAACGATCGCTTCGCGCTGGCTCGGGCGAGGATGTGCGTTAGATGCAAATAGAAATGCTGCAGTTGTTTGGCGTCAGAGGCTCGTGGTTCGAGGTCGAACACATCTTCGAGCACGCGGCGCGAGACGTAGAAACGTTGAAGTCCGTGGACGATGCGAATCTGAAAAACGACGCCGTCACTATTGTGCGGCACCGCTGCCCAAATAAGCGAATGGCTACCCATGGAGCCCCCGTAGATCATGTCGGATCAAAAATTCGTCAATTCATGTTCGCACATCTCAGCGGGCGGCAAATCTTTTCAAAATTGTGACGCGTCATCATTTGACATTTTTACCACGGTCGACATATTGCAGCGCAGCAAAATACCTGTAGACTAAAGACGGGGCAACTGCAATTGTGCACCCACGGTCGCAATATGACGGGAGAATGCGCCATGACGACTTCTCAGTCTTCACACACTCCAACCGTCCCTGTATTGCATGTCTTCGAGCAAGCCGGAGGCTGGCATTGGGGCATCACGGTCCCGCGCGCGAAGGGAAGCGGATTCAAACTGATCGCCTTCAGTGAAAGAACCTTCTCGGTTGAGGACGCCGCTCGCACGGACGGCAGTCAGGCGTTGGAAAGTCTTGTCGATAGCGGCGCGCGCGACCGGCTCACTACCGACGTCACGTGAGTTCAATTTGCCGCGGCGACGATCAAGCCTGGTCCGCGTCAGACGGCATTTCCTTGAGTTACCTTGAGATCGATGGTCGCGCTGGCGATCAGGTAAGGCTTGCGTTAAGAGGGCAAGCTTCGACAGTCGGCGCCACGCTACAGGTGAAATCGCCGCTGCATCGTCGCCACACTATTGTCACACTTTAAAACGACGATCGGTGGTTGCACCGTCCTTGGCCCGGACGGGCGGTATGGCGCAGAGATTCTGTCGCTGTCCCGACGATAGTGACCGCAGTGTTGCACCGCTTCGCCAGATCCAGGCATGCGACGTGCGCTACACAACGCGGCGAAAATATGAGAGACACCGTGAAGCAACGCGCGACTGTTGTCTGCCAGCTTGGCAGGCGAATCTTGCTGGTCAGCCGGGAAGGCACCCGCTGGTCGCTGCCTGGCGGCAAGCCCGTGGCAGGGGAAGATCTTCGTGAAACCGCGCTGCGAGAATTGATGGAGGAAACGCGCCTTCATGCAATGGACATGCGGTACATCTTCGGCTTCACCGGCATCCACACCTGTCACCATGTATTCGTCGCAACGATTGCCGATGGCGAACAGCCCGTGCCCAGCAACGAAATTAGGCGTTGTACGTGGGCGAAGGTAACAGAGGTAGCCAATCTGCCGGTCAGTATTTCTACGAAGGGGATTGTCGAAGTGCTGGCCATGACGTCCAATGGCGCGTCAAGACTGCCCGGCGACTGCGGCCAGGCAGCCGATATCGGAGCCCAGTTCTCTCGGTGATGAACCCGCCCCGGGGCAGCATAGCCATAACGACCTGAAGGGGCGGCATCTACAGCGAATTAAAGCTGGTCGGAGCCTACAACTTTGCAGGCCGCCCCGTCTTGACTTGCTCCACAGCGGACACTGCTGCAAGGAGACGCTGTAGCGCTGCGGATTCGAGCAGGAACAATCCAGCGCGCAGGATTTCGCTCTTCTTCACGGACACGCCAGCCGCCAGGCATTTCTGTTTCAGCGCAGCAATTTTGTCGTAATCTGATTTCGGCATCGTGAAGCTGTCACGCACGACTTTCTCTTTCTTCGTGCGCTTGTCTTTGACCGCCACAGTGGCATTGACAGGCATGGCGTCGTCAATTGCAACCGTCTTTTCCTTCGACACTTTCTTTGCGCTTGCGCTCTGCTTTTTTACCGCGACGGTCGCGGTTGGTTCGGCAACGTCGCTCTCACTTTCGGGGGCGGCGCCGGCGCCCTTCTGGAAGTGAAGGGTCTTCTTCGTTGCCTTCTTGAGGCTGGGTTCCTTCATCGGATCTCCATGCAAAAATTAACGGTATAAACAGTATATACGGTTATCTTGCGGTGTGAGTCGTGGACGTAGGGCTTGCTCTAACGTGTGCGGTCACCCAGCCGCCATGATTCGATGGAATAATGACGTTACGTGCTCGCCTGGATGACTCGTAGAATTGCAGCCGGATGCGCTGCAAGCCGACATCATTCAGGCGGGCGCGCTCAAGCTGCATCGGGTTTTTTCGTCGATTCTTCACGCCCCGGCGCGAGCGCGCTTTCTGTTCTGCCTGGTTCGTCGACATGAAGCAACGCGGGCGTAAGAAAGCAGCCCATGACGGCGGACAGAATAATGAAAATCGAGGCCGCATCGACCAGCAGCCCGAAACGAATAAAAATCAGGAAGCAGCACAAGACATTCAGCAGATGCAGAAGTAAGCCCAGAACGGTGGAACCCTTCGGGACGGCGCGGATGAACACCGCAAGCCGCGATTGCCGGCGAGGCACATACCAGATGATCAGCAGCCCGAACGTCATGATGAAGGCGCTTTCCGCCCACTTCAACCAGGTGGGCCGACGCAGGAAACGCCCCTCGACAATCGTCTCGATGACTTGCGCCTGAATCTCGATGCCCGGCACCAGTTCCCCCAGGGCGGTCGTGCGCATGTCGGTCACGCCGGCGCCGGTCAGGCCCACCAGCACCAACTTGTTGCGGATCCGGTCGGGGTCGACTGTCCCCTGCAGGACGTCGCGTGCCGACACGTAGCGGCTCAGCGTCGAGCGGATGGATGCGAAATGCAGCCAGATGTCGCCGCCGGGTTGAGTGGGCACCTGCACATCCGCGACGCCCACCGCCTGCACGCCCGATGCGTCCACAAAGACATCGATCGCCGATGAGCCGGTGGCGAGGCGGAGCATTTCCATCGGCAGACTGGGGACCAACTTCTCCCGTAACCCCATGATGAGTGGGATATGCCGGACCACGCCTTGTTCGAGCGCCACGCTCAGCATCGCCTGTCCGTGAGCCGCCGCCTGCAATTCCGGCAAGCTGGCGAGCACATAGTCGAACCGTTGCACAGAGTCGAGCGGATCGGCGCCATGCACGAGAATCGGCGCACTGCGCATGTCGGTGCGGGTGGCGAAACCGGCATGATCGAGTGGCGCGGCGCCCAGAATGCTCGGCGCGGCGCGCAACGATCGCGCGAGAATGGCTTCGTGACTCGGCAGCGCCCGCAAGCCGGCGGCTAGAGCGGCAGCCGATTTCGGCAGATTGGCGGCCACCTTGTCGGGCGAGGTCTGATCCGGCTCGGGCATGTAAATGTCGAGACCGATAGCCAGCGGTTTCAGTGCGTCAATGGCGTCGACCAGGCTCGCGAGCCGATTTCGCGGCCACGGCCATTGACCGACGGTCGCCAGCGTCTCCTCGTCGATCTCGACGATGGTCACGGGCTGCGCGGTCGGAACCCGCGGGAAGTGACGTTGATACTGATCGAACAGAATTTGCCGGGCGGTTTTGAAGGAATCGGGCAGCGCCGCGTCGAGCGCGTCGACAAAAGCCGGACGCGGTATGTCGCTCGGCCATTCGCTGGTCAGATTGAGCAGGCTCAGGCCGAACAACAACGCCAGCGCCACCGGACGCCCCTGGGCCGCCTTCAGCAGATGCCTGATCCGGGCGATCCATAGGTCGAAATAGCGTTTCATCGACGGAACGGCCAATCAGCGCCGATGACTGGCGCGGGTCATTGGATGGTGATAACCGTGCGCCGGTTCATGCGATGGGGAACGCCATCCGCCGTGGGGACCAATGGCTCGCGCTTGCCCCGGGCGGCGATCTCTATCTGTCGGGCAGGAATGCCTTGCTTGATCAGGAACGCCGCCACCGTCTGCGCCCGCTGCATGGATAGTTTGTCATTGAATTCCTGAGAGCCAGCCAGGTCGGTGTGACCGACCACCACGAGTTGGGGCGCGGGCCACGTCGCGAGGACGGTCTTCAATTTCTGAACCGTGGCGGCCGACTCCGGGGCCAGCTCGGTGGCGGAGTCGAAGAGAAAAAAGATCGTGAATGTCATGGGCCGAGGCGGCCGGGCCGCGAGCAGTTCGCCATATCGTGTCTGCACACTGGCTTGGCTATCCAGCGTTTTTTCGATGGCGCCGCCCTTGGTGACGTCGACTCCGGCGTAAGCCTTGTCTAGGGTCTGCTCTCCGGTTGCGCTGTGGACAACGACCGCGCCGACCTTGCCGTCGGGATCTGGCAACAGAATAATTTTGTCCGGAGTGCTACACGCGGCGAGCAATGCCAGCATGACGAATGCCGCTGCCCATGCCAGCCCGCGACGTCGAATTGCAGCCTTCAACGTGCGCCCTCCCCTTTATCGCCGACTTCGATGATGAACTCAGTGCCGCGCACGCCGAGCGTGGTCGTCGGTGTGCTGAAACGGACGGCATCCGGATTCGCCTTCGCCAGCTTGCCGGAAATCACGGCCAGCGAACCGCGTTTGACGGAGGCGTCGAGCACGCCGTCATGGGTCGTGGTATTGAACGCGAATTTGTTGAGGTCGAGAATGGTATCGGCGCCGGCCGAGAGTTGGGTGGTATCACGCAGCGTGATGCCGACGGAGGACTGCGGGCCGGTCACGATACGATCCCTGCCGTACACCTCGCTGCCGACGGCCGCGCCCGAACTTGCTCCGGACCGCTCGATCTGCACCGTGCCCTTGACCGTCTTGACGACGCCGGCAGCGTCGTCGGCAAGTGCATTCGCGATGGCCATGCATCCGCAGGCTAGAAGCAACGCATATTGAGCGGCTTGGAGACGCATCGGTGGCACCTGATGGCGTAAACGCTGCATTCCGCGGGACAGCGCGGCTCCCTGATGTCGACCTGGTGTTATGAGCAATCATTCCCTGACCGCTCGCAGAGCTGGGGCTTGCGAAGGACTTGCAGAAATACTGCGCCTGGAAGCTGGGGAGACTTTTCTACGGCACCCATCAGACTAGCGCCGTGCGCCCAGGCGACTCTGTGCGCTTCCGCGCATATCGCCACGAGACACTTCTTTAGGCGCCGGTTTGCGTCGGCATGTCTCTCGATTAAGGGTTAACCCATTCAGAACTGCGCATCAAAGTGCATACAGTTCTTGCATACGAGCTTGCTTCAGACGTGGGGGTATTGCCGCCCAGGGACTTCCGGCGGTGTTTCCTCAGTTCCACGAACTCAAAGGAGAAGACAGATGGAAATCCGCAACCCTTCCCCCGGCCTCTACAACGAAGATCTCGCCCCTGCCAGGGTCCGCAACTGGGGTGCCTTCAGCATCTTTAACGTCTGGACCTCGGACGTGCACAGCCTCTGGGGCTACTACCTCGCCGCCAGCCTGTTCCTGCTGTGCGGCACGTTTACCAACTTCGTGCTGGCGATCGGGATCGGCTCGCTGGTGATCTTCGCGCTGATGAACCTGATCGGCTACGCCGGCGAGAAGACCGGCGTGCCCTACCCGGTGCTGGCGCGCGCGTCCTTCGGCGTGTGGGGCGCCAACCTCGCGGCGCTGGTGCGCGCCGTGGTGGCCTGCTTCTGGTACGGCGCGCAGACGGCCGCGGCGGCGGGCGCGCTGGTCGCGCTGCTGATCCGCAACGACAGCCTGATGACCTTCTACAAGGGCACGCACTTCCTCGGCCACTCAGGGTTGGAGGTGATCTGCTACGTGGTCATCTGGGCGCTGCAGTTGCTCATCATCCAGAAGGGCATGGAGACGGTGCGCAAGTTTCAGGACTGGGCCGGCCCGGCGGTGTGGGTCGCGATGCTGATTCTCGCGATCGGCCTGTGCGTGAAGGCCGGCGGCTTCTCGTTCTCTCACGGCATTCCGATGGATGTGCTGCTCGAGAAAACCAAAGACGCCGGTGTCAGCGGCGAGCCCGGCTCGTTCTGGGCGCTGATGGCAGTGGGCGCGACCTGGATCACCTACTTCGCGGCGCTGTACCTGAACTTTTGCGACTTCTCGCGCTATGCGAAGAATCGCGACGCCGTGAAGAAAGGCAATCTGTGGGGCCTGCCGGTCAACCTGATCGCGTTTTCGCTGGTCGCGGGTATCACCACCATCGCCGCCTTCAAGGTGTACGGCGAAGTCCTGCTGCACCCCGAGCAGATCTCAGCCAAATTCGACAGCTGGGTACTGGCGCTGATCGCGGCGCTGACCTTCGCGGTCGCCACGCTCGGCATCAACGTGGTCGCCAATTTCGTCTCGGCCGCGTTCGACATCTCCAACGTTTTCCCCAAACAGATCAGCTTCAAGAAAGGCGGCTACATTGCCGCGGCCATCGCGCTGGTGCTCTACCCGTTCGCTCCGTGGGAAGGCAACGCCGCGCACTTCGTCAACGCGATCGGCGCGACGATGGGCCCTTTGTTGGGGATCATTCTGGTGGACTACTATCTGGTGGCCAAGGGGAACATCAACGTCGCGGCGCTCTATCAGGAGCATGGCGAGTACCGTTACGAAGGCGGCTGGAACGTCAACGCGCTGATCGCGGCGGCGATCGGCAGCGTGTTTTCGACCTTTCTACCGAACTTCACCAACCTGCTGCCGGTCTGGTGGAATACCTATGGCTGGTTCTTCGGCGTGCTGATCGGCGGCGGCACCTATCTGATCATGGCGACGCTGCGGCCACGTACGGCCATTGTGACGACCCGCGCTTAAGGGTGCTTCGTGGAGCTGGACGCGGTGATCCGCGTTCAGCTCCATGAGGCGGAGTCAAGCATTAGCGCGCGCTGCATCCTGCAGGCGGACGGTTCGTCGCGATAGCCGGGTTTGCTTTTCTCACTGGTTGATCTGCCCTGCTGCAATGTCCTCTAGCGATCTTCCGCGCGTCGGCACGCCCATGAGCAACACCGCCATCGCGCCGATCAGCAGCACGAGCGTCGTCGCGCCGAAAACCCCGGCAAAGCCCAGCAGCGGATAGACGTACCCGACGAGGATTGGCGCGGCAATCGCGCCCAGCCGGCCAATCGACGAAGCGAGCCCGGTGCCCGTTGCGCGCACGTCGGTCGGAAACACCTCTGGGGTATAGGCATAAACGCCGGCATACGTACCGTTCATGAAGAACGAAAGCAGGATGCCCGACACCATGATGCCTGTATCCGTACCCGTCAACGCAAGCCCGAGCGCCGAGATGCCGCCCAATATCATGTACGACGCAATCGTCGCCTGCCGGCCGATCTTCTCGTTGAGCCACGCACCCGAAAAGTATCCGGGAATCTGCGCGATGTAAATCACGAGCGAATACGAAAAGCTCCGCGTGATCGTCATGCCGTTCTGTACGAGCAAGCCGGGAATCCACGTGAAAAACGCGTAATAGCTGAACGTGATGGATAGCCACATCAGCCACGTCATGGCCGTGATGCGCGCGAGCTTCGCCGCCCACAACGCCTTGACGTTGGCGATGATCGAGGCCCGTCCGGCGGCGAGCGGAACGGCTCCCTCGCGCACGGGAGGCAGCGGCTCCAACTGTATGCCGGCTTTCGTCACCTCCGCTTCCATCCGCGACACGATCACATCGGCTTCCGCGTGCCGGCCGCGTGCCTCGAGCCAGCGCGGCGACTCGGGCAACGCTCGGCGCCACCAGAGCAGCATCACAATGGGCAGCGCCGTGATGACCATGACCGCACGCCATGCATCGGGTGCGAGCGGGATCACCAGATAGCCCAGCAGTGCAGCCGCCACGAAGCCAAAGGAGAAAAATCCCGCGAGGCTGCCGGTGAAACTGCCGCGATATCGCCGCGCCACGAACTCAGAGAGAAACGGCGCGACGATGGCGCTTTCCGCGCCCGTCCCCAACCCGGCGACGATGCGCGTCGCCAGAAAAAATCCCCAGTCGTTCGCCAGTGCGCTCGCAAGCGACGCGACACAGTAAATCACGAGCGCATACATCATGACCTTGCGTCGGCCGATGATGTCGCCGAGCATGCCCGCGAGCATCGCGCCGACGAAATAGCCCATGAACGTACCGCTTCCCAGCACGCCGGTCTGCACGCTCGTCAACCCCCATTGCGTGCGCAGCACGGGCAGCAGGAACGCGAGCACGGCGGCGTCCATCGCATCGAAGGTGTAGCCGAGGCCGCCCATCAACAGCAAACGGCGGTGAAAACCTGAAAACGGCAAGCGCTCGATGCGGGCGGCAATCATCGACATGGACAAGCTCCGATTAGGACTGTGGGACACCGCGGACGCGGGCGGGCTCTCAAGGTCAAGCGCTTTCGAGTTCGTTGACGAAGATCCGGCCATCCTTCATCACGAGCGGAATATGCTCGCCCTGACCTAACAGGCAATCGACGGACTTCAAAGGATTGCCATCGACCACCAGCACATCGGCATGCGCACCCGGCATGATTCTGCCGAGCTTGTCCTGCATATTGAGCACTTCCGCGCCAACCACGGTTGCGCTCGCAATCACCTCGGCCGGCGACATGACGTCGGCCAGAATCCGGAACTCATCGCTTTGCAGCCGCTGCGCCTCGCCGAGCAGGTCCGTGCCGAAGCCCATCTTGACGCCGGCGCGCTTCATGATTTCAATCGAGTGCAGACCGGCGCCATGCACGTCCGCGACCTTGGCGATGCTGGCGGGCGGCAGCCCGTATTTCTCGCCTTCGCTTGCAAGCGCGTCGTAAGTGACAAGCGTCGGCACGACATACGCGCCGTGCTCCGCGACGAGGCGGGCGGTCTCCTCGTCGATCAGATTGCCGTGTTCGATCGTGCGCACGCCACAACGCACGGCACGCGCAATCGCCGCAGGCGTGTAAGCATGCGCCAGCACATACGTGCCGCGCCCTTGAGCTTCGGCGACGATCGCGCGGATCTCGTCTTCGGAGTACCCGAATGCGCCGACCGGATCGGTGGGCGAAGCGACGCCGCCCGACGCCATGATCTTGATCTGGTCGGCGCCCATCTGCAGTTCCTCGCGCACGGCCCGGCGCACTTCATCGACGCCGTCCGCCACGCGGCCGAGCGCGCCCACGCGCACGCAGCATCCGCAAGGTGAATCGGGCGGCATGTAGTCGGAGCGGGCGCGCGGATCGGCATGACCGCCCGTCTGGCTCAACGCGCGGCCGGATACGAAAAGGCGCGGACCTTCGATGAGCCCCGACTCGACCGCCTGCTTGAATGGATACCCGGCTCCGCCCGCGTCGCGCACGGTGGTGAAGCCGCGGCGCAACATCGCGCGCATGATCGGCACGGCGCGCAGCGTGACGAGCACATTGGGGAGCGTCGCCACGCGCGGCAGATTGAACTCGATTGCAACGACATGCACATGCAGATCGATCAGACCCGGCATGATCGTTTTGCCCTTGACGTCGATCACGCGCGCGTTGCTGCTCTTGATCGGCTTATCGGACACTTCGCGGACGAAGCCGTCCTCGATGAGGATTTCAAAGCCTTCCAGCAGATCAGGATGGGTAGGATCGAGCAGCGCGCCGTTACGTAGGAGGAAGCTGGTCAAGTGTTATCTCCTTCAGGTTTCGATCGCAGCGGCCGGCATACGGGCCTCGCGTCGAGTATGGAGGCTGGCGTATGGAAGCGCTGCCAGGATATTCATCAGGACAGGTCTCGCACGCATCAAGTATGGCGCTGACCAACGCATGCCGCAAAGCGGATCGAAAAAAAGCTTTTCCCACATGTTGATCTATTGCAGGCGTCAGCATTAAGATGGGCACCTCGGCGCGCGACATGCCACGCGAACGCGAGGTGAGATCCCGCGGCCGCCGCCACACCGAATTGATCCTGCTCGCGAAGCGAGGCCAACGGATCAGGTTCCCAGCGAAGCAGCAAGCTCAGCCAGGAGACAACGATGCTCAGTCCACACGAATTCGCGACCCTCATGTTGCTCAAGGATGCACCGGATCTACTGAGTCTGGACGGTGCCGATCTGGAAGCGCTTCTGGAGCGCCAACTCGTCACGCTGGAAGACCTCGCTTCCGGACAGCAACGCCCTCTCATTACCGATGACGGACAGATATTTCTGAAGGCCGCCGCTCGTATCCTGAACGACGAATGACACGTATCGCTTGATCAGTTGCACAGTCAAGGAGTGTTGCATGGCCGAATCAGGCGCTGGAATCGTCGTGGGTCTGTGTGGACTGAGTGTCGCCGTGCTGATGGTCGCCGGACACTATTGGCGCGAGAGGCTAAGGCGTCGGCAGCTCAGGCGGATGGACCATCGCGACTGCTGGGAAGTGATGCGCCACAGGCGCTGAAGACCTGTTTGATTCAATCGGACCCGCAGCGGGCAGGTCACGAGAAAGCCGATCATGAACTGGCTAGCCAACGCGGTGCTTGTCGTGCACGCGCTGCTTGTGTTGTTCATCGTTTGCGGATTCGTCGTGATCTGGGTGGGTGCCGGCCTCCTGTGAACAAACAATAGAGTTTGACACAAGGCGTTCAATAAAATCAGACACCTAGCGATTTTCCTGACTAGGGTCCGTGCAAATAGAGTTCGACACAAACGCCTCTCGACTCAATGGACGCAAGGAACTCGTGACAATAAAGTTTGACACAAAAGAAATGGAATCTCACCCTGCGACGGAGCGGCGTTCAGCAGTTCGCGATGCGGTTGCGTAGCGATAAGGCTTGGCGCAACTGCGCAACCGAACGGTCGCGGCGCTGGGCGACGTACACGGCGACGTGTTGGCATCGCCCATGCGTTCAAACAGGTTCGTGTTGGATGGTAAGGCGACACCGGTTTGTGACTTTGACGAACGGCTGAGGCGCGGCAGCGTCGCGTCATGGATCTGCCCACGCCCTTATGTGCAGGTTCGGAAACTGCCGGATCAATCAAGAGCGAGCGTTGAGGAGATCTCGCGTTGACCTGCGAGCGGCACACGGCGCGCGTGACAGCGGCACCCATACCACAAGTCTCTCGATAATTGCAGGGGAGCGGATTGTCACGGCGTTCGTGTGATAGTGCGTTTTCGCCGGCGCAGGTGCTAATCGCTGAAAAATGACCTGACCGCCGATCTGCTCATGTTGCTCAAGAGGGATGCGCGTTGCGTCGACTTACAACTGCTGCAACTCCCGGGCAGTGATCTGCACCGGATAGTCAGGCACGCCGGGATCAAGCGTGATGACCTGGATCGTGATACCGCGCGTGCGCTTGCTGCGTTGCCCGCTGGTGCGAGCTCGATCAGGGATTTCTCGCATCACATTGAGTCCTTGATCGAACACCGTGGTCGCTCGCCATGTCGGATTACAGCGATCAGCGAATTCGCAGCGCATGGATTCTCGCCGCACTTCTGACGACGCCAGAGTTGCGTCGCGTGCTGCTATCGTTCTCACCTCCTTCGGCAAAATACCGATTGAAGGCCTTGATGAAGCGCTGACGGCGTGGATCGACGGCTCCCTGGAAACGCCGGACGCGGCGTACGACAACAGTGCATTCGCACCAGAAGTGCCCGGGAAGACGTCCGGCGCTATCGCAACAACACCAAAGGCTGAGGCAAAAGCAGGTCACACGATAGCCTTGCAGGACCAAACAGGTCTGGACGGCATCGCAAATCTGCTAAATGACTATTACACCGGCCGAATGGGCTAAAGTCGCGGAATAACAGTGCCGTAGCCACTTACAGCAAATCGTATTGTTGCGCTAGACGCGCAGCCTCGTTGATTCGGTTTGTGCCCATTTTCTCGTTTATCCGCGAGTACATGGAATAGATACTCGCGACCGAGAGTCCCAAGCTCTTCGCTACTTCCTGTGCTGGTTCCGCTACCAGCACAAGCCGAAGTGCAGTCAGGTCGCGGTCATCGAGTTCAAACTTTGCGACCATCAAGTTGCGCTGCGCCATCATGCGTACATCAAGAAGCGTCATCGCCATTGCGCGTAAGAGCGCTTGCCATTCAAACAATCGTGCTTCCCCACCGTCCTCAACTTCGATTTCGCTCGCCACATGCAAAACGCCGAGAAGCGATGTTGCGCGTGAATGCGCGGGGACGATCAGGTTGCTCCGAAACCCGTATTGACGTGCCATAGCGCGCATATCGCGTTGCCCCGCGCTCGTTATCTGGATGCTACTGCCGCGAGATGGCACCGCATTGAACCGCGCGTACTGGAGATACGGGTCATTGCTGTACCAGTGGCGGTGTTGATAGATCTGAATCCACTCCGGGTTGCATCCAACAAGGAAGCGATAATCGGTCGTGGGTCCGTTCGTGTCCACGCGGAAGGAACTGAAGATAAACGAGGGAACTTGGAGCTGCGAGAAAATGGCTCTGAGCCGCGGATGAAGCTCCATGTCGTGTCCGCACTCGCCGAGCACATTGATTGCGGCCAGTACTTTCCCGATATTCACTTGCATTCCCTCCACAGCCTCTCAGAAAATATTAGGTTCGCTCATTCCTCTTGGTTTACAAGCTGGCGAATTTTCTCTTGAATTGCACTATAGTGCCGTTCCAATTGCGTGAAATACGGGTCTGCAATCAAATAGTCGTACGTGGCGGCGTGAACATCGACCGAAACGGAGTGGATGAAGCATGTGCCATCCGCCTGAATCAGCTCCCGCTCAAGGAGCATCAGTGCTTCACGTACCAGCAGTCGAACGCTTACGCGCTCGCGTCCGACTGCGACTTCAGCCGCATAAACAACAATTTCCCGATTTTTCACTTGCTGAGTCGGCCATGAGTCTCACTTACGTAAGCTTACCTTCTTCAAGGACTCGACAGCTGTCTCAATAATCGAATGGCTGCGTTTGCGTCGAGACGGGCGTCGAGAAAATCTATTACTGATACCGACGAGCTAGGGGCTACCTTTGCAGATAGCTCTTCCGACTCCAGCATAACTGTCCGGCCTGAATGTGTTACGCACTCGACCGCCGAGGCCAATATATCAGCCGAAGATGACTGGGGTCCAATTACCACACCTCGGATCAGACTATTCTCGAGTAACTTAAACGCATCAAAGCCACCCGAGAAGGAGCCAAGCATCAGGCACACCCCTGTGCTGGCAAGTGCAATGGCGCGTTCTGCCGCGAGGACGGGTTCGTCAAAAAACGCTATTTCCGGTACTTCCAGCACGAATGCGTCCGGCACAAATTCAAACCTCCGCACGAGTTCGCGGATAATGCGGGCGCAGTCGACATTGAGAAATTGTTCTTTGTCCAGTGGGTACGTAAGCCGTGCGGGCGCTGCCCCATCTTCCTTCCAACTCAAGAGGGTGAGGCAGAGCTGAGCAAAGGCGAACTCAGTTATCGGTCCAAGTAGCCCATTTTCTTCGTTGATTGACAGGGAGGAGTTCACAGGCACCAGATTGCCCTTCTCCTCCAGGACGGCAACTGCAACGCGAAAGCCTCCCACCTGCTTACTGTGCAACTCACGGATAGGGTAGAAGGTAAGCCGGAGGCTACCGTCGCTCAATGCGATGCGCAAGCGCTGTTCGTTTTCAACCGCGAGACGCCCGCTCTCGCGCATCTCGTTTGAATAGTATCGCCAGTTGGTCTTGTGCGTACTCACCATCTGCGCCTTGGCGGCGTACATCGCCTCGTCGGCCTCGCGAATAAGCGTCGAAACGCCATTCTCACTGCATGCACGTATCGAGACTCCAATGCTTGCCCGGATATTGAAGACGTTTCCGCGCAACGTGATCGCCGCCTCAAATATGGTGACGATCGCATCTATCACCTTTTGTGTCGCAGGATAGACGTCCGCATCGCTATCGTCAGGCGTCACAATCACAAGGAATTCATCACCGCCAAACCGCCCGACGGTGTGAGGCGACAGCCCTTGCCTGAGTCGCACGGAGATCTTCTTCAACAACTGGTCACCCGCTTCGTGGCCGAGCGTGTCGTTCACCTGCTTAAGATTGCCAAGGTCGATGTAGACGACAGCGACGTGGTTCACGCATGACTGCCTTGCAATTTCCTCGTTTAACCGCGCGAGTAAGCCATGGCGGTTCCACAGAGCCGTGAGCGTATCGGTCTCGGAGAGGATTCGAAGCCGGTCGCGACTCTTGAAGAGGCGATGTACGAGTACCGATATCGCGCTCACGAACATCGCGAAAAAGATCGATAGCACGACGGCGCTCGTCAGATACACCGATTTCATGTTGTTATAGGCCGCCAGCGCGTCCGAACGACGAAGGGACACCTCGACGTGAAGCGGGTAGCCCGGCACGGTACGCCGCGCAGCTATCTGGTCGGCAACTGTCTTCGTAGATTCTCGACTATCGCGACCTTTAGCCTGCCTGCCTGTTGCTTCCTCCTCGGTCGCGTCATCCGAGAGCTTCGAGCCGTCCTGTAGGAAGACGGCCGCCGAGCCGTTCTCGCCGAGCGCAGCGACGTCAGTAAAGCCGCGCGTCAGGTAGCGCCGATCCTCGGAGACGACTACCACGCCCGCGAAGTCCCCGTCCTTTGTCTCCAGCCGGCGCGACAGTTGAATGGTCCATTTCCCGGAGACCCTGCCGAGCACTGGTTTGCTGATATAGAGTCCCGGTACGCCAGCTGTCCGATGGACCGCAAAGTGCTGGCGATCGGTAATGTATACGCCGCCGGCGTAAGGGATGGTGCTTTGTAAAATACGTCCGGCGGCGTCGACAATCGAGACTTGGGCTGCGGTTTCTCTCGTGAAAAACCCCGCGTCTTGCAGTGCCTTCAGATTCACTGACGCTGGGTCCTTTTCGAACTGAAGTTTCACCACGAGCGCGATGACATCCACATCGTGAATCGTGGTCTCCGTGTGCTGAACCAGAGCATCAGCCAAGACATCCGCCTTGGACTGAGCCGCCTGTAACACCTCCACCCTTTCCGTAGATAGCCGGGTCAGCACACCAATCCAGACGGCGGCGAGTACCAGGACGCCCACGGCTGGAATCAGGATAACGCTTCGAAACCGGCGTTTTACGGGAGGGTTTGTGGACATGTCGTCAATCGTTCGGTGCGCGCTCTGGCGATTGTAAAGAATGCGCCGAGCGATTCTGGTGAGAAGCGCCCCACCGCAAGGAGCATCTGCCGGGCACAGGCTAAAGCTCGTCAACGAGGCTCGGGAAAGCCCTTGCGCTGCTGCCATAGGTTGAGGAACGGCCGCATACTGACACTCGCATAAAGCCCTGCGACCGTGTACGGCTCCGCCTTAATAAAAGCGTTCGCCTCCTCGACAGTCTCAAAATCGAGCACAAGCAAACTACCAACTGGAGTCACCCCGTCTTCCGCCAGCAGCGGCCCAGCGAAGGCAAACTGTTCGGCGAATTTCGCGAGGTACTCGCGGTGTGCTGGGCGTAGCGTCGCTCTCAGGTCTGTGCCTGGCGCGTCGATGTTATAAAACGAGTAAAGCATCGTTATATGGCCCTCTCTACGTAAATGTTTTTTCCTCGCGTTTCGACCAGACACATCCCGGCAAGCAGACCGACTCCGGATACCGCCGCCAATAGTGCGATGGAATAGGGCATCCCTTGCATACCAAACCGGTCTATCAGAGAACCAATGAGCGGCTGCAGGATCGTCGCAGCCATAAACATGCTGGTATTCGTGACTCCGATAGCCATGCCCGCCGAATTCGGATCGTTCACCTCTTTGGCGATGGCCCAGATGAGCGTGTAACTGGTGGAGGCCATTCCCTGAATCGCGAATACGACATAGCTCTCGCCAGAGAACGCGTTCATCGGCCCCAACATGGGCATCCACGAGACGAGATAAACAGCTCCGAGGATCAGCAGCAGGCCCTTGCGGTTACCCAGCCGATCGGACGCCCGCCCCAAGAAGAGCGCCGTGACCGAATGACAGAGAATCATGACCAGGACATGCATGGATGCTTCGCCCTTGCTCAGACCGATGAATTTGACCAGATACGGTACTGCCCATAGGCTGGTGAATGCGAAGAACGTCCCGCAGATGCCAAATCCCACCCAAAAGCACGGCCACGTACGTGCGTTCGTAACGACATCGCGCAACTGCCGGACCCACGACGGACGGGAATACGGAGGAACGCTGCGTTGGCCGTCCGGATGCGGCAGTCCAAGGTCGGCGGGCTTGTCCCGCACGAACACCGCGATGAGCGCTCCGGCTACGAGGGTAAGACCGCCGATGCCGCCAATGACGACGCGCCAGCTAACGATCTGCGACATCATCTGCAGCGGCGCCGTCGACAATATTGATCCCAGGTTACCAAAGAGCAGGGTAAGTCCGCTCAGCGTCGCAAACTGCCGTGCCGAAAACCACGACGCGTTCAATCGCAGCAGCGCGACGAACGGGACGGCGGCGCCGAGACCAATAAGCCCACGTCCGACGCACGCGACTTCGACCGTGTGAGCGCTCGCGAAGACAAAAGCGCCGAGCGCCGCCGTCACGCAGCCGACCACCAGTATCCGCCGCGGCCCCAAGGTATCGGCAATAACGCCGGTCGGAATCTGCATGGCCATCACGGCAAAGAAGAAAACTGCCGTGATGGATCCGAGTTCCGTGCTCGTAGCGGAGAATGCCTTTTGTAGCTCAATCGATAGTGCTGCAGGTGCAACTCGATGAAAGAACGACACCATGTATGCCACAATGGTGAGCCAGAATGCTGTCCACTGTGCGAGTCGTAGTCTTCGTTGGGCGTTCGCTTCCATAGCGGATCCTTTCACGCCGCCACCGCGGCCGGTACCGCCGCTGCAATAGCGTGCTCTTTCGCGTAGTAGTGGATTTCGAGGAGCATGCAGCCGTTTTCCGACTTAAACGGGCCATGAAACGCGCCAGGCGGGCGGCACGCATATGTGTTCGGACCAAACGGTGTTCCGCCTTGCCCGTTCGCGTCGTTACCAACCGTCAGGTCACCCTGCACGAGGTAGACTTCTTCCCAGTACTCATGCACAAACGGTGCGGTCGTGTAAATGCCCGCTGCGAAGCGAAGCAGTCGGGTTCTGCAGCCGGCGCTCGTTTGCGGGGAAAGGGAGCCACAAAGAACTTTTTCCTCGATTCCTTGCGGATAGCCCGGGGGCACACTCCAGCCTTCAGTCAGGTCCAGCGAGACAAACTCAAGATGTGGCTTCAGCATTGATGTTCTCCTATCAAAGAACTTTGATTTGATATTCACAGGCAAGAGTGCGGCCCAGTACCGGGTCGTGCAGTTCGACGCGGAAGAACCCGGCGCCAGTCATGGTGCCCTTGACGGGCACGGTGCCTCCGAAAAGGACATTGCCGTGGTCGAATGGCACCCCAATCCTTGAGAGCAATTCCCGCGGGTGCAACAACTCGGCTACGGACCCTTCCTGATATAACCGCTCGATGCCATCCGTTGTGGCAAAGCTGCGTAGGATCAGTTGGTCCCAATGGTCCTCCACTTCATCGAATCGCCAGCAGTCACCACTCAAGGGCTTTGCGCAGACCTGTTTGGAAAGCGCCACGTCATGTGTCTCGAGCGCCCGGTCAGTGTGGTCTGAGCCCACCGCGACGTACAGTTGGCCGTCTGTGTTAAAAAGGCAAAACTCCGCCTCGCCGCTTGAGCTTGCCCCGACGGCCTCGATGACCGGTTCAGTCGTGAGCAGGGCGCGAGCCACGCGATAAAGCGTCGGAATCTGTTTAGGCGGCGCAATGCCAATCGCCACGAGTTCATCAATGTGGTGTTGAACGGCCTCCGGATTCCGGCCGGTCCATCCGGCAATGGTGAGAGCCTTCGCCACCAGTTGTATCGCGTGGCTGCGGCCGCCCTGTTCGGTGATTTCGTGTACGTTCATGGTTTAGACTGCGCGGAGAATGGCGGTGGCCGCGTCGAGTGTTTCTTCTTTCTTGGCAAAACAGAACCGCAGGAGCTTCGACTGCGCATACTGAGAACCGAACCCGGACATCGGCAGCCCGGCAACACCGTGGCACTGGATGAGATGGTTGGCAAACTCCGTATCCGGAAGCTCGGATATCGCCGAATAGTCGAGCATCTGGAAATAGCCGCCGCCGGTTGGCATTAAGCTGAAGCGCGAGCTACCCAGTCCCTCAAGAAAGCGATTGCGCTTCTGAAGAAAGAGCTGCGGCAAATCGGAATACGCGGCGTCATCCAGTACGGCAGCCATAGCTTGCTGCAGCGGCGTGGGCGCAGCGTACGTGTTGAACTGGAGAACCTTGCGGATTTCGTTGGTCAAGGCTGGCGCACCGATTGCGTATCCGATTCTCCAGCCGGTAACGTGCATTGTTTTGCCGAGCGAGCCCACCACAACAGTTCTCTCGCGCAGTCGTGCATCCGAGATTGCTGTAATGTGCTGTTGTGGGGCAAAGACGATGTTGTGATAGACCTCGTCGCTCAGCACGAGAAGGTTGTACTGGTCAGCGATCCGCGCAAGCCTGTCCACATCGATCGCCGTCCAGCACCGACCCGTCGGGTTGTGTGGGCTGTTCACGACAATCATCCGCGTGTGCGTCGTCACGCTCTTTTCGACTTCATCCCAGTCGATTTCGAACGTCGGAGCCCTGAGCTCCACGCAGACGGGAACGCCACCGGCGAGAAGAACGGCGGGCGCGTACGATTCGAACGCAGGCGATAAGAAAATTACTTCTTCTCCAGCGTGAACGAGACTGCTGATCGCCGCCGAGATGGCCTGCGTCGCGCCTGCAGTGATGGTGATTTGGGTCTCAGCGGATAACCCGAGTCCGTAGAGGTTTTGAAACATGTGCGCGATGGACTGACGCAATGTCTCAGAGCCTTCGGGAAGGCCGTACTGGTTGTGGTTGCCCTGGACCGCCTCGGAAAGCGCATCCAGCAGCCGTTGGTCAGGAGCAAAATCCGGAAACCCCTGCGATAGGTTCACTGCACCGTACTTCTTTGCCGCGCGGGCCATCGTCGCAAAGATGGAACCCTTGATGTGCGGAAGCCTTGAATCAGAAACAATCGACGACACGGTCGCACTCCTTACTCAGGCAATCGGTACGAGTACGTCGGCCAAGGCATGCTCCGCAATTAGCCGACGTCGTATCAGTTCCATCTTTTTCTCCAGCAATTCCATGACGTCTCCGGGAAGACTGCGACTCACTCGTATGCCGCGGTCCTGTATCGCCCTCAGATTCTTTTCTTCTCGACCGGTCTGACGCGTCCAGTACCGGAACTGGACCTCCCGTCCGGCCCATTTCAGGGTCCGCTGCCCACGCATCGATAGCGCCCGGAAACTCACATCCTGGACAGTGAGAAAGCACAAAGGCGTGCTGTAGGCGACGGGCAGGTAGTGCCCGAAGTGACTGGCCAGAAGGTCCCCCGCAGCTCCGTCTCCCGAGGACAGGACCGCGTCAAATTCTCCCGCCTCAAGCGCGGCGCGTAACCGGAAAAATGGCAAATTAGTTGCGGCACAGCCAATCGACGAAAAGACTTCGCGCGACAGGGCGTCGTACGACCTGATCCGCAACCCGACGAGGCTCGTCGCGCTATCGATCTCCCGTGAAGACCACACGCCCGTTGGCGGCATGGGCACGGTAGCAAGCAGGCGAAACCCTTCGCGACGCAGACAGTCGTCGAAGATACGTTGAAAACGCTTTACGTCCTGCTCGGATGCATGTCCCTTCTCACCCCGCGGTATAGCGGCAAGCTCAAACTCTTTTGCATGCTGCAACAAGGATGCGCCGAATACAATCCCGCCGAGTGCAGGGGCGTCTGCAGCAAAGAGGGACTGATCTGATTCGAAATGCGATTCGACTGTCAGGTCAGAGCCACCGGCGTCGTTCACCAGTTCAGCAAGAACTGCCATTGCTTCGCCGGGCAAGGTCTCCCGGGGGTACTCCGTTGCAAATATCAAGCGCATATCATTTCCTGAGGGTATCGGCGCACATTGCTTCGAGTGCTTCGAGTGCTTCGAGTGCTTCGAGTGCTTCGCGGGTTTGCCGTGCGCGCCGAAGTTTAGGGGCAGGTCTCCAGGAAATCACTGCATCCAGTTCCCATTGACAATCGATTGCCGAACTGGAAGGGGATAGGTAATGATTGGGCGATTCCCGGTGGCCAATTGCTCGGCATCACGCTACGACCAATGGACTGCCAGCGAATGCTGCGCTTAGCTCCGCCGAAGGTTGAGAGTCCACATGCACCCCAAGGTCATGCATATTCTCGAAAATGATTTGCTCCTGATAGAATGCCACTGCCGCGAGTTGATGTTCGACTGACCTACCCGCCTGACGAACTGCATCCTGTTGTGTTGTCGATAGCCGCGTAAACGAGCGTGCCGAGATCAGCAGAGCGCATGCAGATCCGGGATAACGAACCGCGGAAAAGTAACGGAAATGCTGTGATAGCGAAAGAGAAGCCGCCCCGTCCCCAGAACACAGCACCGCGTCTATTTCCTTAGCGGCCACGCGCTCTCTTACATGCCACCAATCAGTGGTCACCGGCTCCGCGCCGAGCTGCCGCAGCAACACACTCGACTCAACATCAAACGCGCACACTCGAGCGCCCTGAAGGTCACCCATGCTCGTGATGGCGCGTTTCGTCCAAAGCCCTCCAGCCGGTGCCGCGGCGTTGGCGAGTAAAACTATCGAGTCGCTCGCAACCGACTGGCTTGCAGACTTGCCCCGATTCGGCGCATACCGCGACACCGCATCTCCGCCGTCGCTGGGTGCATACTGGCAGTGATCTGCGAGAATTGCAGCACCGTCCAGTTTCCCGCCGCTCACTTCCTTCAGGATATTGAGAGACGAGGCTTCCCAGTCGTACAAAGGGACAACATTGAAGAGCGCCTCGTCCGGCTCATTGAATATGCCGGCGAAAATCCACACGGCTTGCGCCGGTAACGATGCCGGAGAGAACTCAGTCACAAAGGTGAAGTGCATGGTTGGCCCTGTCGTGCGGCGATGTCGCCTAGTCTTAGCGCATCGTACACACGGGAGATCACGAAAACACCGGTGTGGTTTGTGATTGACTTTCGGCATCAAACGGGGTAGAACCCGATTCCTCTGATACGGTCGTTCAATGACAAGCTGATCGCTGTCATCCGATGACGAAACCACCGGATCTAGACAATTCGTTTGAAACGGGAAATCCGGAGCTTTCCTTTTTATTGTGCTGAAGCCACGCCAACGAATTCTCAAGAAGCTTTCCATCAGAGAAGTCCGGTCTGAGCCTGCCCTGAAAATTATTCACACACTCTCTCCTTCCGTTCTCTGGGTGTCGTGCAACATGGCTGCGATGGGAAACAAGCGACAAGATTCATGCTGCACGTTTAGCATGGAGCATGTTCACCGAAGCCGTGAGCGCGCCCATCTATAGATCCGATATCTCGCGCTGATAGGCACGGCCGCCAATCGCTCGACCTCGCCACGCCGGTGGACCATCCCATTTCTGCGTAATGCCCAACTCAGCAAGCTTTTGCAGCACATCGTGCTGTGCAGTGCGTGACAGCAACGACGTCCAGCCACAGTGCTCAACGATGGCGAGCACGGCGTTATACCCAACACCTGACAGGACCGCCGCTTCGTTTACAGAAAGTGGATCACCCCGCGCACTCAGTACCCCGTACGCCCACCAGGCTCGGCGCGCCCGGAAATGCCACGTCGATTCCCTGTTCTCCGTCACCCGTGCAAGCGTATTCGGGTAGCGCTTACGATACGCGGGCGTGTCGGCCACGCGAAGGGGCAATGCCGCGAGCAGGCGTTCTTTCGTCACCTGTTGCGGTTTGCCAGCCTGGCTGAGCAACGTGGCGGCTGTCGCGTCGACGTGTGCCGCAAAACGTTCGTCCTCCGGCGACACCTTGATCACAGCAGACGTACCGGAGGAGTTGCCGCGTAGGGCAATGAGAGCGTTGCCAGCAACCAGGTCCGATCGTGGTCGTAAAGCCATGACGTGATGCGATACGCCTTGCGCCACAGGTCCTCGATTGTCGTGTTCGGGTTCCTCACGAGTTCGTCCCGAATCCGGCGGCGGTGTATCGCGCGTGGGCCTGCTGATACGGGCTCGTCGGGTTGCTCCGTCCGCCCGACCATCGATCTCGTCGTCGGGATCAAAAGCTCGTCCTCAGGGACACGCCGCGGGCTCGTTTCGAATTGGTCTCGCGTCCCGAACAGGTACATCGCCAGCAATAGATGCCGGGTAACCGGCATATCGCACTCCGTACTGCCGCGTGAAGTAAAGCGTCATCGCCAAGGCGATCAGCGAGCCGCGTCAGGCCTGGCGATACGATCTGCTCAAGTGCAAATGGTGCACTGCCGATTCGTCGCGTGGAATCATGCGGGCAATGCGCACGCGCAGGACAAGCCCAATCCGCAGAGCATACTCAATGCACCTTCTCCGAAGGCCGCACCGCTCGCTTCCGCCGACGCCGACGCCGACGCCGTCAAACGCGGCCTCTATCTGGCGCGCGCCGGCGACTGCATCGCCTGTCACACGGCCGAAGGCGGCCAGCCCTTCGCGGGCGGACTGCCGCTGCAAACGCCGTTCGGCAAGATCGTCGCGAGCAACATCACGCCCGACAAGGAAAGCGGCATCGGCAACTGGACCGATGCGCAGTTCATTCGGCTGGAACCTGCTGTCCTTCGACAGGACGCCGTTTAAAAACGATGACAGGCAGTCGGTGGAATGGAATCGCGGCGCGTATCTGGTCGAAGGGCTCGGTCACTGTGCGTCGTGCCACAGCGCGAAGAACTTCCTCGGCGGCGACAAGGCGGCGTTGCAAGGCGGCGCGCTGCAGGGATGGTACGCACCGGAGATTACGGGCACTCCGTACACCGGTTTGGGCAACTGGTCGACGGAGGATATCGCCGAGTATCTGCACACATCCATGCCGGCGATCGCGCCATCATCTAGTCCAACGGCACGGTAATGACAGCACGCCCCGCCGCGCGTTTCACCAGCTCCGCGTGGTTGGATGGCTGACCTAACCATCTTGCCATTCCGCGCGGATTCCGGTGACCCAGCACGAGCAGGTCCGCGTTGAGCATGCTTGCGTAATTAGTCATGCTATCGACCACGTTACCCACTGCGACATAGCCGCGTGCAACCGTTCCGCTCTCTCTCAAATGATCCAGCGCTTCCTGCAAAGTCTGTTTTGCCGTGCCCTCCATCTGTGAGCACGCCATGTCCGATAGGTATCCAAGACTGCCGCCGACAGCCGCGCCAATGTCCACTACCGACAGTACATGCACAGTAGCGGTCAACGCATATCCCAAACGGGTCACGCGCAATAATGCTGATCTGGATTCAGGCGATCCATCGTAGTAGACGAGCAGATTGTAGTGGTCAGGCATGGGGATCCTCGAATCGAGCGACGAAGGGAGTGGCGGCGGTTCTGGCATTCCCATAACACCTGCAGCCGACGAGGTATTCCAGAAAAGCGCAACGTTTCTTTCGATCGCGGCTATTTGCCGTGACGGAATAAAACCGCAACCCCAGGCGTTCGGACGAAGACGATTCAGCGCCAAAGAGATCGGGCAATCCGTCGCGAGATAGCGAAACACGCATTTCGCCGCGAATAGATTCCATTGCGCGGCCCCTGCACCGAAACGTACCCTGCTCTATACTCGTCAACTTTCTGGATCGGCGCGTTCGCTTTCACGCTGCATCATGTCCCGACCCCAGCCATCGGCGCTTCTGCTCCGCTACGCCCTCATCGTGATCGTCATTGCGGCTGTCACAGGAGCGTTCGCGTGGGTCGCGGGCTGGATTCACTGGCCGGGCAGCGAGCCGGCACTGACGCCCGCCCGGATGATCGACGCCTTCGAGAACAGCATGGGCCGGCACCCCGGCTTTCGCCGCAATCATGCCAAAGGCGTATGCGTGAGCGGCTATTTCGACAGCAACGGAAACGGCGCTGCGCTTTCGCGCGCGAGCGTGTTCGAGCGCGGCCGCATGCCCGTGATCGGCCGCCTCTCAGCACCGGGCGGCAATCCCGCCCAGGACGACGCCGACGCATCCGTGCGCAGCTTTGCACTGCTCTTCTCGGTGCGCAACGGTGAGCAATGGCGCACTGCAATGAACTCCGTGCCGATCTTTCAGGTCGCCACGCCACAAGCGCTGTACGAGCAACTGGTGGCGCTGCGCCCGGATGCGCGGACCGGCCGGCCGGATCCCGCGAGACTGAACGCGTTTCTTGCGAAGCACCCCGAAACAACGGCCTTTCACCAGTGGGTCGATACCCATCCGCCTTCCACGGCTTTCTATAACGCGAGTTACTTCAGCATCGACGCGTTCCGTTTCGTCGATGCCAATGGCAACGCGCGTTTCGTCCGCTGGAGCGTGGTTCCCGACACGCCCTATGCGCCGTCGAACGAACGCACCAATCCGGCGCGAGATCCCGACTTTCTCGCGCACGATCTCGACCTGCGTTTGCAGGCCGGCCCCGTTTCCTGGCGCCTCATGCTGACGCCGGCAGGCCCGGGGGACCCGGTCGACGACGCGACGCGCGCATGGCCGGCCGAGCGCGAATTGCATCGGGTGGACGCCGGCACGATCGTGATCGAGCGCGCCGAAAGCCAGATCGACGGCGCCTGCCGCGATATCAATTTCGATCCGCTGATCCTTCCCTATGGCATCGCGCCCTCGGACGATCCGCTGCTCGCCGCGCGCTCGGCGGCCTACGCGGTGTCGTTCAACCGGCGCACGCGCGAAGAGGCGGGAATTGGCACACATCGCCGTTAGAACGGGTGGCATCGAGACCTCCTCGACGCATTAAAGACCGCTTTCACACGTTGCGCGGTCTCAAGTTAAACTACACCGTTCGAACCTCGTAGCGAAAAAACGATGGCGAACGATAGTGCAATTTTTTGTGCGAGGTCGACGGGTTCGCAACGCTGTCGAACACGTCCCGGGGAACATGGGAGATTTTCGTTCAATGAACGGTGTGGATTTACCAGGCATGCTTCCCGAAATGCTGCCGCGCTTGTGGGCGTTCGCGCTTCGCCTGTCGGGGGACCAGCATGACGCCGAGGATCTCGTGCAGCGCGCCTGCCTGCGCGCGCTCGAACGCGCCCATCAGCTTCAGCCCGACACGGCTCCGTTGAGCTGGATGTTCTCGATTGTGCATTCGACCTGGATCAACGAGTTGCGTGCCCGCAGTGTGCGCAGACGGTCCAGTTTCGATTGGGACGACGACTTCCTCGAAAATCTTCCCGACCCCGTCGACCGGGGTCCCGAAACGCAATTGATGCACGGGCAGATCATCGACGCAGTCGAACGCTTGCCGGAGGCGCAGCGGATCGTGATGCTGCTCGTCGCCGTGGAAGGCCTGAGCTATCAGCAAGCCGCCGACGTGCTCGAGGTGCCCATCGGCACGGTCATGAGCCGCCTGTCGCGCGCCCGCCAGGCGGTCGGCGCGCTGCTTGGCGGCGAGACGCCGAAGGCCCGGCCCGCGAAGACACAAAAGGATTCAATCGCATGATGGCTGACGACGCTCAACTGCTCGCTTACGTGGACGGCGGCCTGTCGCCCGAGGATCGCAGCGCGGTCGAAGCGCAACTGCGCGAGTCCGCCGAAGCAAGGGAAAAGGTCACGCTGCTGCGCGCTTCGCGGCTCGATTTCGCGGACGCCTTTACGCAACAGAATCTCCCGCCGGTGCCCGATTCGCTGAAGCTCAAGGTCGACGAGATGGTCCGCGCGCATCGCGCCCGGGAATCGAACGACCCGGTCCCGTCTGCCAGCGAAAAAACGCCCCCCGAACCCGTGCGCTCGCGCCTGCGCGGCATGCCGGTCTGGCTTGCCGCGGCCTGCGTCGCCGGCGCTTTCGCCTGCGGCCTGTTCGTGCAGCTCGGCCCGCTTGCGGGCGGCGGCGCGCGGATGGCCGCCAACGACGTATCGCCGTGGGTGGCGGCGGCGGTCGGCTATCAGAAGCTGTACACGCGCGAGACCCTCTCGTACTCGGAGGAAGATCCGGAGGCCGCCGCGAAGATCGTCAGAGATATCCGCAGCGACGACAAGCTCGCCCTGCGCGTTCCGGACCTGACCAGTGCAGGGCTGACGTTCAAGTCGGTGCAACGCCTGCGCTTTAACAACAAGCCGCTCGTGCAGATCGTCTATCTGCCGCAAAACGGCCCGCCCATTGCACTGTGCGTGATGAAAGACTCGAAGCCGGACCAGCCGGTCGCGACGAAGACGGTCGATGCAATGGAAGTCGCGACGTGGCGACAAGCGGAGTTGAGCTATGCGCTCATCGGACAGTCAGGCGACGTCGATCTCGCCGCGCTCGGCAAGCGCATCTCCAATCTCGACATGGCCCCGCTCTTCAGCGATGCCTCGCCGATCGCGCGTCCCACGTCCGGATGACGGCATGCCCGAGTGCGTCGCGTGACAGCGGCGCTTCGGGCCGTGGCGCGGCGATTCGCGGTAAGCCTTTACCGCACCAGGCGCGCGTTAGACGACATACTCAGGCGCGGCCAAAACGCAGCCGCGACCCCGCCGCTCAACGGCGAACGCGCTCGCGCGGCCCGAACAGAATCTTGAGGGCCCGACGGAATAATGTCGAGCCACGGGTGTTATGTCATTAGCCCTTATGGCGTCATGCGGGTTTGGGCGATGCGTCCCATTCCGCGAAAGAGCGAAGACAGGCCCTATGAATCCGGACGACATCGAATTGATGGCCTACGTGGACGGCACGCTGCCGGCCCGCGAGCGCGAAGCCGTGGAGCGCGCGCTGAGTGGCTCTGCCGAGGCCACGCGACGCGTCGCGTGGCTCAGGACGTCGCGCCTGCCGTACGCGCAAGCGTTCGCGCAGCAAGCTCTGCCGCCGGTGCCCGAAAGCCTGAGCGCGCGAATTGGCGACATGGCACGTGCGGCGAAAATGCCTGCACAGGATTTCGCGTGGAACGAGCCGCCCAGCCCGCAAGGCACGGCCGCGCCGGTCGGGCGCGAGGCGAGCGCCAACGACGCCGTCGTGCCGCATCCTGTTGGCGCCGCGGCGTCAGCGCCGATCCGCTCGCGCCTGCGAATTGCGCCCGCGTGGCTTGCCGTCGCGTTCGTCGCGGGTGCGTTTGCCTGCGGCTTCGTGCTGCGCCTCGGAAGCGGCGCCGGGCCCGCGTCGACGGCAGGCGCATCGTTGGCGTCGGTGGGAACGGGGGTGTCGCCCTGGGTTGCAGCCGCCGCCAGCTATCAGCAGCTCTATTCTCGCGACACGCTCGCCAACATCGAAGCCGATCCTGCGCTGGTGGCGAAAACCACCGAGCAGATTCGCGACAACGATGGCCTCGCCGTTCACATTCCGGATCTGAGCGCTTACGGCCTCACGTTCAAGCGCGTGCAGCGCCTGCGTTTCAACAACAAGCCGCTCGTTCAGATCGTCTACCTGCCCGAACGAGGCGCGCCCGTTGCATTGTGCGTGATGAAGGAGGTTAAGCCCGACGCGCGCACGGCAACGCAACAGGTTGCGTCGATGACCGTCGTCACCTGGCGTCAGTCCGAACTCGGTTACGCACTGATCGGCCCGCGCGACGGCATCGATCTGAATGCGCTCGGCAACAGCATTTCCAGCCACCGCGCCGCGCCGCTGTTCGGTTCCCTGCCCGCCCCCATTCCGCTTGCTGCCCTCGACACGCCGCTTCTTCCAGTCGCGGACTGATTCGACCGCTTCGCTGTCGTGTTGAAGAGACCGGCGTTGCCCGGCATCGTCAACTTCCGAGCAAAGCACATGGCTTATCGACTGCGGGCATGGACCTTGAGTATCGTCTTGCTGGCTGCGCTGTCCTCGCCGGCACGCGCGGCCGGGACGCTTGTCAGCGCGGATTCTCCCGTCGCCGTGGTGCGCGCGGGCAACGTGTTCGCGTTCGGCGCGGGCGAGTCCTCGCGCGCCGACGATCGGATTCTGTCGCCGCGACAAGGCGTCGTGCCCCTGCGCGCCGGGCTTTTCAATTGTAGTAATCCAAATTAATTTAACAGATCATGACCGCAAGGGGTAACGTCTGCCGCCGCTTGCTACTTGAAAAAAATATAAGTGGCGATGTACGGCGAGTTGCCCACCGCATGTTCGACGGTGCAAGGCGCTGCCGGCGCAACTCCGCCTGCGGTCATCGTGCGTTGCACGTAGCGCACCTCGCTCAACATGCCCTTCGCACCCGTCGAATGTGTTTCCAGCAGGAGCTGCGGCACGCCGTTCGGCATTTCACTTGGCATCTGCGCGAGGACATGGCCCACGATCCGGCTGCCGTCGCGGGCTTCCCAGGCGGGTCCCGCCGAATGCTCGATCACCGCGGTCCCGTTGGAGTCGAACAACGTGGCACGCGGACTGCGGAATACCCAGCCGAGCGTGTGATTCGCATCGTATTCGCACGAGTAAATCTGGACGCCGGATGCGGTCGCGCTCAGGAGCGCTCGCGCATCGGGCGGGTCGATCGGCGCGGCGCCAGCCGACGTGCCGACTACCGCCAACAACCATACGGCGCCAATCGAATGGCGCGTTCTACGTGACAAGCGAATCATGGCGATGCTCCTTTTTGACCCGATACGATGAAACCCTGCAACCGCTCCCGTCCCTCGTCAGACACGGTCGAGATTGGCCGAGGCAAACGCCCAGTTCAGGTGACGCGAGACCGTTGCGACCAGATAGTCCGGCCGGCGGTTCTGATAGTCCAGGTAGTACGCGTGCTCCCATACATCGACGGTGAGCAGCGGCACGAGCCCGCGCGTGAACGGCGTTTCCGCGTTGCTCGTCTTGACGACCGCGAGTTCTCCGCGATCGAGCACGAGCCATCCCCAGCCACTGCCGAACTGCGATGCCGAAGTCGCGACGAGCATCTTGCCGAGCGCCTCGACGGAACCGAACTTGCGGGCGATCGCCGCCTGAAGCGTCGCGCTCGGCGCGCTCGGCGCCGGACTCAGCGAGTTCCAGTAGAAGTTGTGGTTCCATGCTTGCGCGGCGTTGTTGAAGACGTCGGCGAGCGCGGGCTGGTCATGCGACTGCATGATGACCTGCTCGAGCGATGCCTGTTCGAGCGGCGTGCCGGCAAGGAGCTTGTGCAGATTGTCGAAATACGCCCGGTGATGCTTGCCATGATGAATGCCGATGGTGCGCGCCGAAATGGTCGGTTCGAGCGCATTGTCGGCCCATGGCAGGGGCGGCAGCGTTTGCGGCGACGAGCCGAGAAATGCCGGAACGACGCTCGTCGCCATGCTTGCGGCGGGTTCGGCGTCGGGAACGGTCGCGCCGTACGCAATCTTCGAGAACAGCACGCTGAATGACGCCATGGACCCCGCCGCCATCAGACGTCGCCGGGAAATGAAGGAGTTGAGCATGTTTGAACCTGTTGTTGTGTGGGCGACCGGTTCACCCGGTCTGCTGATACAACACCTCGTCATTGCGATCTATTCCACGTCGCGTTGCAATCTGCCCGCGCGGCTGTCGGCGGAATAACAGGCGTAGCAGCTCATTCCGGCCACATCGTGTCGCAACGCCTTTCGTTCGTGCGCGCCGGGGCATGAGCACATCCGCGAGTATTGCAGCAAGAAACGGCAGGCGGCCGACTGCTCGCGCCCATATTGTTCAGGCAGAGGGAAGCGATTGCGTTTCCCTCGTTCAACCACAGTCAATGAGGAATTCACCATGTCCAAAGAAGATGACAACAAGGCCGTCGTGGGCCGCTGGTTTACCGATTTCTGGGGCAAGACCTGCAACCTCGGGATCGTCGACGAACTCGCCGCTCCTGACATGCTTCTTCAATACTCGCTGCACGAGCCGCGCCGTGGCCGCGAAGATATCAAGGCTTTCATGGGCGGTTTCCGCGAGGCGTTCCCGGACCTCAACTTCTGGGGCGCCGCCGATCTCATCGCCGAGGGGGACTACGTCGTTGGCCGTTGGGAGGGTGGTGGCACACATACGGGTCCAGCATTCAGCGATTTCCTCATCGGATCGTTGCCTGCGGCGACCGGCCGGACCATGCGCTTCACCGGCACGACCGTGTTACGGCTGAAAGACGGAATGATCGTTGAAGAAATCGGCTTGGACGACGGCGTCACCGCCCTGCAGCAACTCGGACTCATCAAACCAGTGTGATCGATGACCTGGGCGTCAACCGTGAATGTCAACCAGGAGTTTGCGGCGCAGTCATTCAAAGCGACAACGTTGCCCGTCGCTTCGATTGACTGCGCCGTAACACAATCAAACTCTGATCAACCAGGTTAAAGTCTGCCCTGGGCACCAAGATTGATCGGTTTCGGATTATGAAAGCTTCAGCATCGCGGCAAAACGCACGGTGGAAGAACAACAAAACACGATTGTGAGGTCTCTCATGGAAACCGCGGTCAAGGTATTCCTGCTCGGCATGGTTGTCTATCCGATGGTCTGTTCCGCTCAAACAAACGGCTGCGATACGAAGCGCAGTTCGATAGAAAAAGAAATCGCCTACGCGCAAACGCACGGCAATGCGAAGCGCGTCGATGGTCTGGAAACCGCGCTCGCCCAAATGAACGCGAACTGCACCGATGCCGTGCTGCGCAGCGACGCGCAACGCAAGGTGGCCGCGTCGCAAAAGAAACTCGCTGAGCGCGAGCACGACCTGCAGGAAGCGAAGACCAACGGCAAGAGCGCGAAGAAAATCGCCGAGCGGCAACGCAAGGTCGATGAGGCGCATGCGGAGCTCGAAAGAGTGCAGTTGGAAGCGTCGCAGTAATCGAGCACGGCCTGAAGAGAGATCGAAGGCGGCGGCAAGAGTCGGCGTGAAGGAACGCACACGCGCCCTATCACGCCTCGCCGACCACCGCGGCATTCAGCGCCAACGAGAGCGCGCCAACCAGAACAAGACTCAATGCCCAGACCGCATCCAGATTGAACCAGCTCCGCGACACGAACTTCAACCCCAGGTAGCGATAGACCAGCCAGGCCAGAAGCCCGCCGGCAAGCATCATCGCGCAACCATGCACCCCCGAGACCAGCAGCGCCATGCCCAGATTCGCTTCGATCAGGGTTTGCGCGGCACGGTGTCCTCGATCCATGTCGTAAGCGCTGCACAGTCCGAGGTAGATCGGTACGAGCATCAATCCGGCGCCGTGCGCAATGGCAACGGCGAACGACCACAGCGCGAGCCGTGACGGCGGAATCCGCACGAGGACACGCGGATGGCGTCGCCAGATCAGCAGGAAAACGCCGAAGCCAATCACGAGCACACTGGCGCCGATCTGGATCTCGCGCTGCCAGGCAAGCAGGATGGTCAGCATGGCGAACGGCAGCATCACCAATAACACGGCCAATACGTGCCCAACCGCGAGATAGACGAGCGCGCTGAACAGCGCCCGCGCGCGGCGCTCCATCAGCCCGCTCGACACGGCGAGCGGCCATCCCATCGCCGGGTTGATCCCGTGATAGACACCGCTCGCCAGAATGGCCAGCCACAGGCCGGTCTGCGACCAGCCTCCCCCGATCAAACGCCCACCGACGGGTAACAGAACGAATCGGTCGAGCAGTCTCCGCCTTCGAGCCGGATCTGGTGAGCCCGGTATCCGTCCGGAAACGTCACCCAGTAATCGTCGGCCAACGCGAGGCCGCCGCCAGGTTCGGCCCGCGCCATGACCTGCGCCGCCGGCACGCCGTCCGGGTAGAACTGGTTGTCCCAGGTCGAATAGAGCGAGTTGGTCCAGTAGACCCGCTTGCCGTCGCGGCTGATCTCCACCATCTGCGGACCACCCGCGAAGGTCTTGCCGCTCGGATGAGGTGTGCGCCGCACGATTCCGCCGATGTGAACCGATCCCGCGAGCTTCGGCTTGCGGGGTTCCGTCACGTCGTACTGGCGCATCTCGCCGGTGCCCCAGCAGGCGACGTACAGGAATTTGTCGTCGATGGAGAGATCGATGTCGGTGACGAGCGGCGGCACCGCGCCGAAACCCTGCAGCAACGGCGGCAACTGTTCGGTGGCCGCGGGTTCCGGCGGAATGGTCGCGGTCTTCTCGATGTGAAACTCGCCCCCTTCGCGCCACCACGTCCAGATCGACCCTTCCAGATTCGTCGTATCGACCACGACGCCGATGAAGCCGTACTCCCGGCTCGGATCGTGCGCGGGCCGCACTTCGAGCGCCATCTGATGGTTCGCGCCGAGGTCGAGCGTCTGCACGTTGCGCCGGCCCCGTAGATCCCAGAAGTGGATACGGTGCCCGTATTTGTTCGACAGCAAATCCTCGGGGACGATGCCGTTCTCGAACTGCGGCGGCAACGCCCATTCGCTCGACACCATATAGTCGCGCGGCAGGTTCCACCAGAAATCGTAGTGCTTCTCCTGCATCCCGCGGTCGATCTCCCAGCGGCCCAGCACCTCGAACGTTTCGCAGTCCATGATGAAGATGCCCGGCGGCCCGTCGGTGCCATCTTCCCCCGCGCCGCCTAGCGTGCTGACGTAAATCCCTTCTGGCCCGCAATGAACCGTGTGCGGGCGCGAGTAGCCCGTTTTGCGGAAAATTTCCTCGGGCTCGATGATCTTGTGAATCTTCGCCTGGGTAGGATGCGGATGGGTGTCCACGATGTAAATGCGTGAAGAACGCATGCCCGGAATGATCAGATAGCGCCGCTCGAGGAACGCGTGGCCGGTCAGCGGCGACAGCGACGATGAGCAGGCATTCCAGCCGAAATGATGGAATTCGTCCCCCTTGTACGGCACGGGAACGGTGTGAACCACCTGGCTGTACGTGGGCGAGCCGGGCTTCACGTCGATGACGGCGAGCGCGTCGGGCTGCGAGAAATCGGGGCTGAGAAGCACGGTGTACGCGTACTCCTCCGCGGGCGCATCCATCGCGAGTCTCGGGGATGCATGGAACGTGGGATCTGGGCGCATACCCATGGCGGGGGTCTCCTTGTCTATCTGATTCGGGGCCAGGGCGTTCGCGTATTCACCGTCACGGACGGGCCGCTCGCCTTGTTACGAAACATCGTGTGTCAATGAGAAGCACGGCCCGATGGCGGCGGACCGTGGCGCAGCCTTAGATTTGTAGTTCACGTCGGCAGCGAGAGCAACCGAGAGTTTCGCCAGGTTTTTGTGCGGCGCAGCGCTCGTCGTACGCCAGCGCCCTACTGCGCTATCGTACTCGCCAACGCGATGCGCCGCCGCCCGTCCCATACGGCGTGCGCGGTCAGCGCCCGGAAGATCCCTCAGTGCTGCACGCCCCAGCGCCGAACGGTCACGCGTTCGAGCGTATCGAACACCAGGTGCTCGATCAGCAAGCCGATCACGATCACTGCGGCGAGGCCCGCGAAAACGCGGTCCGTATACAGCTCGTTGCGATTCTGGAAGATGTACCAGCCGAGGCCGCCGCTGCCCGAACTCGCGCCGAACACGAGTTCCGCCGCAATCAGCGTACGCCAGGCAAACGCCCAGCCCACCCGCAAGCCCGCCAGAATCGCCGGCAACGCCGCCGGCACCAGAATCAGCAGGACATGGCGCATGCCGGTGAGCCCGTAGTTACGGCCCGTCATGCGCAGCGTCGCCGGCACCGACTGAAAGCCGGAATAGGTGTTCAGCGCCAGCGGCCAAAGCACCGAATGGACCAGCACGAACAGCAGGCTACCGGTGCCGAGGCCGAACCAGAGCAACGCGAGCGGCAACAGCGCAATGGATGGCAACGGGTTGAACATCGCCGTCAACATCGACAGGACATCACGGCCCAGACGCGTCGACACCGCGAGCGACGTCAGCACGAAGGCGAGCGCGGCGCCCAGCAGATAGCCGCGCAGCAGCACGGACATCGATACGGCCGTTTTCTGCAGCAGTTCGCCGGACCACACGCCTTGTACGAACGCGCTGAACGTCGCGCCGAAAGTCGGCAGCAGCAGATCGTTGTCGATTGCGCGCGCGGCGATTTCCCATATGCCGATCAACACCAGCGCAATCAGCGTCTTGCGCAACCAGCTCTGCGCGAAGATGCGCTTGCCGAGCGGCAGCGGCGCCTCAAGCACGAGCTCACCGAGCGGTTCGAGCGGACGTTCATACTCCTCGCGAACCGGCGGCAACAAGGTGGCGGGAGAACTCATTGCACGGCCTCCGTCTCTTCGAACAACAGGTGATGAATACGCGCGACGCTGCGCTGAAAATCGCTGCGCCCGAAACTGTCCTGCGAATATTGATGGCTGTTGAGTTCCGCGCGCACACGGCCAGGATGCGGCGACAGCAACAGAATGCGGTTGCCCACCACCAGCGCTTCTTCGATCGAGTGCGTGACGAACAGCAAGGTGAAGTTCACCTCTTCCCACAGACGCAATAGCTCTTCCTGCATCTTGCGGCGAGTCAGCGCGTCGAGTGCGGCGAAGGGCTCGTCCATCAACAGCACGCGCGGCTGCATCGCCAGCGCACGAGCAATCGCGACGCGCTGCTTCATGCCGCCCGACAACGTATGCGGATAAGCGTTGGCAAACGACGCCAGCCCCACCTTCTCCAGATAATGCAGCGCCCGTTCCTTTGCTTCCGCGCGCGAGAGCTTCTTCGCGACCCGCAGCGGAAAGGCGACGTTCTGCAGGACGGTCTTCCAAGGCGGCAACTGGTCGAACTCCTGAAACACGACAATGCGATCGGCGCCGGGACCCCGGATAGCCTGACCGTCGAGCGAAATGCTGCCGGACGTCGGTTCGATAAAGCCGGCCACCGCCTTGAGCAGAGTCGACTTGCCGCAACCGGACGGTCCCAGCAGCACGAAACGGTCGCCGCCGTAGACGTCGAAATTCACGTCGTGGGTCGCGCGCACGATCCGCTCACGCGTGCGGTATTCGAGGTTGACGTTTTCGACGGCGAGCAGTTTTTCGCTGGTCGCCGGCGCGGTCGCTTCAGAGCGGTTCGGAAACAGCACAGTAGGATTGGCCACCATCAGATCGTTCCCTGTAAGCCGACCACTCGGGCCAATAAATATCCGGCGATGCTCGCGTATGCATTCATGTTCAGCTACCCGCGGCGGTCGCCGGATCGTCGAAGAAATAGTCCTTCCAGGATTTCGGTTCGTTCTTGATCACGCCGACGCGATGCATGAACTGCGCGAGTCCGAACGTGTTCTGCGGTGCCACCTTGAACTGCACTTGCGGATCCTTGATGACTTTCAGCAGCAGATTGCGGTCGATCTTCGACTGATTCGTGCGGATGTAGATATCGGCCGCGGCATCGGGATTCGCCGTGATGAAGCGCGCGGCGTCCGCCAGCGCGTCGACGAACGCGCGGTAGGTCTTCGGATTGTTGTCGCGGAATTTTTCGGTCGCGTACAGGACGGTTGCCGAACTCGGTCCGCCCAGCACGTCATATGAATTCAGCACGATATGCGCCTTCGAATTGCCCGCCAGCTCCTGCTCCTGGAACGGCGGATTGCCGAAATGGCCGGTGATTTCCGTGCCGCCCGCGATGATCGCTGCCGCCGCGTCGGGATGCGGCAAAGCCTGCGTGAACTTGTCGAGGCGGTTGTAATCCTTGTCGCCCCAGCGTTTCGCCGCCGCGTATTGCAGCACGCGCGATTGCACCGACACGTTGACGGCCGGCACCGCGATGCGGTCCTTCTCGGTGAAGTCGGCAATCGTCTTGACGTTGGGATTGTTGCTGATGAGGTAATACGGCAGATTGCCGAGCGACGCCACGCCCTTCACGTTCTGCTTGCCATGCGTGCGATCCCAGATCGTGAGCAACGGCCCCACGCCCGCGCCGGCGATATCCACCGCGCCAGAGAGCAGCGCGTCGTTGACGGCGGCGCCGCCCGAGAGCTTCACCCAGTCGACCTTGATATCGAGCCCCTGCTTGCGTCCTTCTTTCTCGACGAACTGCTGATCGCGCGCCACGTTCAGCAGCAGATAGACGATGCCGAACTGCTCGGCCACGCGGATCTGCCCCTCGGCGTGCGCGGGCACGGCGGCGCCGAGGCCGGCCGCAGCCGTCGACAGAGTCAGCAACGTCGCGGTCAATCGACGAGCAAAGGACGACCGCGCAGCGGTCGGGCGAAACATGGCGAGCATCGGAACTCCGGTCAGCGTGTGTGCGTGTAGTTGTGGTAAATGCAGTGGTCAAGCGGGCTACGTTACCGTCAGAACGGCACGTCGCCTTCAATCGTCGTGCGATACAGTTTGCGGCGCAGATGATCCGGCGTGCCGGCTGCGAGATGCATCAATGAGCGGTTGTCCCAGAACACCATGTCGTGTTCGGCCCACTGATGCCGGTACAGATGTTCCGGGCGCACGCTATGCGCGAAGAGTTCCTCGAGCAACTGCTTGCTCTCATCTTCCGGCAAGCCGACCACACGCGTTGTGAAATGCTCGCTGACGAAGAGCGCCTTGCGTCCGGTCTCCGGATGCGTGCGCACGATCGGATGCACCACCGGCTTCACCTGGGCGATCTGCTCGTCGGAGAGATTCGGGCGCCACGGGCTGCGTTTTTGCAGCTCGGCGTATTTCGCGAGATACGTGTGTTCCGCCGAACGCCCTTCCACGGCGGCGCGCAAATGCGCGGGCAACGTGTCGTACGCCAGATGCATGTTGGCGAATAGCGTGTCGCCGCCTTCCGACGGCAATTCCTGCGCGTGCAGCAGCGAACCGAGGCTCGGCTTCTCCTTGTACGACAGGTCGGAGTGCCAGTAATGACCGGCATCGCCGAGACCAATAGGCTGGCCGTTCTCGACGATGTTCGAGACCACCAGCACCTCCGGATAGCCGGGCAACTGGAACTGGTGCAGCACATGAATCTGCAGCGGACCGAAGCGGCGGCTAAAGGCAATCTGCTGCTCCGGCGTGATGCGCTGATCGCGAAACACCAGCACGTGATGGTCCAGATGCGCGCGGTGAATGCGGCGGAAATCGTCGTCGCTCAGCGGCTGGCTGAGATCGAGACCCAGCACTTCCGCGCCGACGGGGCCGAAGGCGCGAATCTCGATGGGCTGGGCTTGATGGGTGCGGCCAGACTCGCTGGCGGCAGTAGGTGCAAAGGCAGTCGTCACAGGAAAACTCTTCGTCGAATCTGTTCGGAAACGCCGGCAAGGGCGCAGTCAGACGAATTTACCGGCGTGAGCGCGCGCCGACAACGAAGCAAATCCGATACTGTTATCTGCTGGAGTGATAAACCCGATGCTTTAACGCGCTGCGGGCAGCCGACCGGTTCCTGATATGTCCCCGCGAGGCCCCGTCAAAGCTGTCCTGGACGCGGATCAGGCACGAAACCGTCGCGATTGGGCATGACCACACGCGGCAAAGACGCCGCATCGAGCCGCGTATTTGCCGGGACGATGCCGTTCTGGTTGAGCAGGAACGCGCTCACCGCGTAGACCTCATCGGCGGTGAGCGATTCGGGCGCGTTGTAGGGCATCGCGCGGCGGATATAGTCGAACAGCGTGGTCGCGTACGGCCAATAGCTGCCCACCGTGCGCTTCGGCTTCGTGCTGGTCAACGTCCCCTGCCCGCCTATGAGTTGATCGCCGAGACCGCCCTGGCCCTGAGCGCCGTGGCACGCCGCGCATTTCGCGGCGAAGATGTGCGCACCGCTGGCGACATCGCCGCTGCCCGGCGGCAGTCCGCGGCCGTCCGGCGCGACGTCGATGTTCCAGGCGGCAAGGTCTTGGGCGGTGATCGGCGTGCCGATGTCGTGGCTCGCCTCGGCGTTGCGAGCATCTGGCGTCATAGATGAACACGATGCCAGCGTGGTTAGCGACACCAGCGCGGCCAGCGCCGCACGGGCAGGCCTGCGTCGCGAAAGCTTCTCAAGCATTGCGCACCTCGCCGCTTGATTCCACTCGCCACTGCTGGATCGCGTTGTAGTGGTACTGCGAATTTAGCCCGCGCGCGGCGACGAGTTCGCTGCGGGTCGGCTGCACATAGCCGGTCGAATCGGTGGCGCGCGAGAGAATCGCGGCAGCGCCGCCGTCCCAACGCCAGTCCGCCTCGAAGCGCGTCAACGCGCGATCATGGATCGCGCCGACGAGACGCGCGGCGCGCCACGTCGCCCCGCCATCGGTCGAGACCTCGACCTTGCGGACCGTGCCGCGCCCGGACCAGGCCAGACCGGTGATCGGGTAATAACCGTGCGTGGTGAGCCGATGCCCTGGCGACGGCCGCGTGATCACCGACTTCGCGTCCATCTCGAACGCGAACTGACGCGCGGTGCCGTTCGCGAGCAGGCTGGTGTATTTCGAGGTTTCCTCGCGCGTTTGCAACGGCGCGCCAACCACCTTCAGCCGACGCAGCCACTTGACGTTGGTATTGCCCTCGAAGCCGGGCACGATCAGCCGTAACGGATAACCATTTTCCGGGCGCAAGCGTTCGCCGTTTTGCGCGTAGACCACGAGCGCGCGGTCGAGTATCCGTTCGAGCGGCAAACTGCGTGTCATTGCAGCGGCGTCGGCGCCCTCTGCCAGTAACCAGCCGCCCTGTGTTCCGCTTTCGGACACCGATACACCGCCGACTTCTTCCAGCAGGGTGGAAAGACGCACGCCGGTCCATTCGCAGCACGACAGCAGACCATGTGTGAGTTGCACGGGCATGCCGCTCGGCCCGTTCCATTCATTGCCGGTATTGCCGGAACATTCCAGAAAATGGATGCGCGATTCGGACGGCAGGCGCAGCAGGTCGTCCATCGTGAAGAGTTTCGGCGTCCGCACGAGTCCGTGAAACGCGAGCCTGTGCTGATCAGGGTCGATGTCGGGTACGCCGCCGTGATGACGTTCGTAGACGAGACCGTTGGGCGTCAGCGTACCGTGCAAATCGGCGAGCGGCGTCATCGACGAAGCCGCGCCGGGCAGCGGCCATGCGCGTGCGCTGCGGCGCACGACCTCCGCCTCATGCGGCGACGGCACGCCGTACGGATGCTCGAGAATGGGCGCGCCGGGTACGCGGCTCGACGGCGCGACTTCCAGCGGCTTGAGCAATTCACTTGCCGCCGCGGCTTGCGAGGCAACCAGGCCGCCGAGCGCAAGACGGCCAAGCACTCGACGGCGAGCGCGCGACGGCGGCGTATCCGGCGGGGCGGTGCGCGCGGACATTAACGCGTTCCCGCCACGGCCGATTCCGCGTAATCCTCGCCGTCGATGTCATAGCCCGACGGCTCCCAACGAATCACCAGCAACGTGAGCAGCGAACTCAGCGGCGCGATCGCGATCAGCCAGAACACTTTGGTGCCCAACGCGGCGGCCAGCACCGGAAAGAGAAATAGCGAAACCGTCGAGGCGGAGCGCACCAGCGTCTGATTGAAACCCACGCCGATCCCGCGCAAGGACGTGGGATAACTCAGCGACGCATACGTCATCGAATGGGAACCGGGTCCGAAACCTTGGCCGAACAGATAGCCGCCGAGCAGCAGGATCGCCACTATGACGAGCGCGCCGCTGCTAGGTTTGCCGATCAGCGCGAGCCCAATCAGCGAAGCGAATTGCAGCGCGTGTCCGAGCACCGTCATTTTCCAGGCGCCGATGGTCGGCGCAGTGCGCACGCCGATCAGACCGCCGACAAATGCAAACGCCAGATTCAGCGCCAGCGCGGCGATGATCGTCGTGAGCGGACCTTGATGAAAGAAACTGGTGATGATCACCGGCAAGCCGAAGATGATCGCGTTGTAGCCGAACGAGGAAGCACTGCCGATCACCGCGGCGAGAATCGTGCGACGGCGATACGTCGCGTTGAAGAGCACGCCGTAGTTGCGCCACGACGCGGCGCGCGGCGCTTTAACCGGCACGTCGCTTTGCTCCACCACAGCATCCACGCCATACGAGCGCTTCAGGATGCGCGCGGCTTCGTCGAGATTGCCCTGATTTGCGGCCCACACCGGCGATTCGCTGATATAGCGGCTGCGCACGAGAATGATCGCGATGGCGGGCACGGCGCCGAAAGCCAGCGTCAGACGCCACAGCCAGCCGAGCTGATGCTCGGGCAGAATCGCGTAGAGGCCGAGAATCAACAGATAGCAGGTGCTCGTAGCCGCATACCAGGCGGGGCACCACGCGGCGACACTGGCCGCCTTGTTGCCTTTGCCCGCTACTCGCGAGAACTCCGCGAGAAACGCCATCGCCACCGGCAGATCGAGACCCACGCCGAAACCCATCAGAAACCGCGCGCCGCCGAGCACCCACGCATTCGGCGCGAGACCGGCCGCGATCGCGGCGACCACGAAGAACAGCATGTCGGCCATGAACACACGATAGCGGCCGATGCGGTCCGTCAGATAGCCGCCGAACAGCGCGCCGAGAATCGCCCCGAAGGTAATGGCCGACGAAACGAAACCCACCTGTACCGGCGACAGCGAGAACTGGCGCGCGATGTCCTTGATCCCATAAGCGAGCGAAGTCAAATCGTAAGCATCCAGAAAGACGCCACCGAGCGCGATCGCAATCACGATTCGCGCATTACTACCGTTCGCCGCGCCCGCGTTGACGATGCGCGAAACGTCTTGCGCGCTACGGATGACGGCGGGCCGCGCCGCGCCATCGGCGGGCGTTTGAACGTCGACGGCGGTCGACGGAAAAGCAACTGTGGACATGATCCGGGCTTCGCATGAATGGCTGAAGCGTTGCATGGTAGCCATGCGATTCGCGCCGGCAAAACGACGAATTTAACTATGCAAATCGGGATTTCCGCGCTTGCGTCATGGTGCGCCATAGAGCGGCGTTGCCGGCAGCACGGTTCGCACTTCTGCAGATTTTCTTATCTGCAATGATTGGTTGGATTCGGACGCACGCGAATCTACCGTGTAGTTCCGGCGGCCGGCGCACCGGTTATCCGTCAACCCGAGCTTTTACACCCGCTCCCACTCCTCGATTGGTATTTGCGCATGCGCTATTTCCGTCTGCTGAAGTCTTTCGTCGCCGTGGCGGCCCTCTCGCTTGCCGCGGCCCATGCCTACGCCGACAAGCCCGCGGTGATCCGCATCGGCGTCGCGCAACAAGGCACCGGCGACCCGCCCTCCTTCGGCGGCTCGCCGGCGGCAACCGTGCAATTGCAGCAGTCGCTGGAAAAAGAGTTCGCTGCCGATGGCATCAAGGTGGAGTGGCTATTCTTCAAGGGCGCCGGCCCGGCGGTCAACGAAGCGATCGCCGACAAATCGCTCGACTTCGCCTTCCAGGGCGATCTCCCGGCGGTGCTCGCCCGCGCGAACGGCCTGAAAACGCACCTGCTGCTCGCCTCGGGCGTGCGCACCGGCATCAAGGTCGCCGTACCGGCCGATTCGGACGTGCATTCGATCAAGGACCTGAAGGGCCGGCGCGTGTCGATCTTTCGCGGCACCAATCTGCAACTCGTCGCCGACAACGCGCTTGCCGCGAATCAATTGAACGAACGCGACCTGCGCGTGATCAATCTGGACACCGCCAGTTCGCTCGCGGCGCTGGCGTCCAAGGGCATCGACGCGTCGGTCAATGACTACCACGTGTACAAGCTGCGCGATCAGGGCCTCGCGAAGGTGGTCTACGAATCGCAGAACGATGGTCCGCAATTCACGCGGCAGTCGCATCTGCTGGTCATCGACGACTTCGATCATGCGCATCCGGATATCGTGCAGCGCGTCGTCAACGTATTCGTGCAAGGCGCGCAATGGTCCTCCGACGAAGCGAACCGCGATGCGCTCTTCAAACTGTGGGCCAAAAGCGGCGTGCCCTATTCATCGTGGCAGGCCGAGTTCGCCAATCAGAAGTTGAAGGACCGCAACTCGCCGTTGATCGATCCGTTCATCGTCGGACGCTACAAATCCGTCGCGACGGATGCGCTGAACCTCAAACTGATCCGCCAGCCGGTCGAGGTCGATAGCTGGTTCGAAACGAAATATCTCGACAACGCACTGCGCACGCAGAAGCTCGACCACTACTGGACCCGTTACGACGCTGCGGGCAAACCGCTCAGCTAACCCACCGGAGCGATTACGATGAGCGACACCGCAATCCAGGTCGAACGCGAACGGCTCGCGTCGTCCACCACGCCGCAAGCGCCTCACGTTCCGCTGTTTCGCGAGCCGCGCCTGCGCGCGATTGCGTGGCGGCTTGCGCCGTGGGTGTTGCCCGCACTGCTGTTCGCGCTGTGGGCCGTGGGTTGCGAGCGCGGCTGGATCGCGCCGCAGATTCTGCCGCCGCCCGAGCGCGTGTTCGAGACGCTGGTCGAGCTGGCCACGAGCGGCGACCTCGCGCGCAATACGCTGATCAGCCTGCAACGCGTGCTGCTCGGTTTCGGCGCGGGCACGCTGCTCGGCTTCGCGCTCGGCGCGGCACTGGGTTTGTCGCGCACGCTCGAAGCCTATGTGCTGCCGAGCTTCAATGCGCTGGTGCAGATTCCGGTGCTTGGATGGCTGCCGTTCTTGCTGTTGCTCGTGGGCGTGGGCGAGCCGCTCAAATACATTCTGATCGCGCATGCGGCGCTCGTGCCGGTCACGTTGAGCACGCTGCAGGGATTCCGCCAGACACCCGCCGCGCTCGATGAAGTCGCGCGCGTGTTCGAATACAGCGGCTGGCAACGGATTGTCTATCTCGTGCTGCCCGCCGCGGTGCCGACGCTCGCCACGGGCGTGCGGCTCGCGTTCACCAAAGCCTGGCTCGCGCTGGTGGTCGTCGAACTGGTGGCGTCTTCCGAAGGGCTCGGCTATCTGATCGTCTACGGACGGCAACTCTTTCAGCTCGATCTGGTGATGGCGTCGGTGGTCGTGGTCGGTGCGATTGGCTACGCGGTGAACCGGTCGTTCGATGCGCTCGAAGCGCGTTTGCGGCGGGGACAGCCGTCGGCATTTCGCGAGTGATCGCATCAAACGCACCCGTGGCGCTACACGTGAGGTAACTACGATGAGTCTCGCCCTCTTCAAGCGTTCCAATCAGTCACAACAGTCCGCCGACGCGTCCTGCGACTGCGACGCGCCCGCTTCTTTCCGGCGCGCCGCGCGAGCGCAACGGCCGTTGCTGACACGGGTCGACTGGCGCGGCGCCGTCTTGCCCGTCATCGCAATTGTGATCTGGTGGGCCGTCTCGGAAGCGCACGTGATCAAAAGCGGCTTGCTCGTCAGTCCCGCGCAGGTTCTCGCCACCGCATGGCAGCAGATCGAGAGCGGCGCGCTGCTGAAGGCGCTCTCGGCATCGCTCGCGCGCGAAGCGAGCGGCTTCGTGATCGGCACACTGGGTGGTTTGCTGCTCGGCAGCGTGCTCGGCTTTTCGCGGCTCGCGACACGCATGATCGGACCGAGCTTCGACACCTTCAAACAGATCTCGCTGTTTGCGTGGATCCCGTTGATCTCCGTCTGGTTCGGTCTCGGCGACGTGGCGAAAGTCGTGTTCCTCTCGCTCGCCGCGCTTCTGCCCGTCACCGCGCATACCTGCGACGGCATCCACGCGGTGCCGCGCGCTTATATCGAAGTCGCACGCGCCTTTCGTTACTCGCGGTGGCAGCTCATCCGCGCCGTGATTCTGCCGGCCGCGTTGCCGTCGATTTTCACCGGCATCTACCTCGCCTTGATCTATTCGTGGCTCGCTACGCTCGGCGCTGAATATCTGCTGGTGGCCGGCAGCGGCATCGGCAACACGCTGATCGACGGCAGCGAGCAGTTCCGCATGGATCTGGTGCTGTTCGGCGTGATCGTGATCGGCGTGACGGGCTGGGCGTTGAACGCGCTGGCGCGTGCCGTGGAACGGGCGATCTTTGCGCGCCGGTTCCAGTCGGCCACGCGCTGAACCTGTAGATGAACATTCACTCTCCGGCCCGCTCATGACTTCTTCCACGCTCTCCGACAGCATCGACATTCTTCACGTCAGCAAGCACTACGCGCAGCAAGGCGGCACGCCGCTCGCGGTGCTCGACGACATCAGCCTGCGCGTGCGCGCCGGCGAGTTCGTCAGCGTGCTCGGTTCGAGCGGTTGCGGCAAATCCACGCTGCTGCGATTGATCGCGGGACTCGACACCGACTATAGCGGCGAGATCGTCGTTGCTGGCGACAAGGTCCGCGATACGTCGCTCGAACGCGGCATCGTGTTCCAGGACCACCGGCTGTTTCCGTGGCTCACGGCGTCGCAAAACATTCTCGCCGCGCTGCGTAACGCGCCGCTTTCCGCGCGAGAGAAACGCGAAGCCGTGGCGGAACATATCGAACTGGTCGGGCTCAAGGGCTTTGAAAATTCGTACCCGCACCAACTGTCGGGCGGCATGGCGCAGCGCGTGGCGATCGCGCGCGGTCTCGTGAATCGTCCGCGCGTGCTGCTGCTCGATGAGCCGTTCGGTGCGCTCGACGCGCTCACGCGCGGCCGTTTGCAGAACGAGTTGCAGCGCATCTGGGAACACGAACGCATCACGATGATCCTCGTCACGCACGATGTCGATGAAGCGCTTTACCTCGGCGACCGCGTCGTCACGATGGCGCCGCGGCCGGGCCGCATCAAGCGGATCGTTGACGTCGCATTGCCGCGACCACGCGAGCGCAACGATCCGCGCTTCATCCGGTTGCGCGACGAAGTGCTGGCCGATTTCGCCGAGCAAGACGGCACGCAACGCGAATCGCGCGCGGATCGCGAGGACCGTGGTGATGACAGACCGCACGGCGGCACGCGCATTTCAGTAGCAAGTCCGCCGATCACCGAATGGCGGCTGGCATGGTGACGCACGCGCTCTCCCCAAACAACAAACCTTCACGGAGCAGACGATGAGCGGCGAAACACAGCAGAAGCGCCAGATCAGACTGGGCGCCTTCCTGATGGAGACAGGCCATCACATCGCCGCATGGCGACACCCTGATGCACATGCGACCGGCGGCCTCGACTTCGCGCACTATGCGGAACTCGCGCAGATCGCCGAGCGCGCCAAATTCGACGCGATTTTTTTCGCCGACAGCGTGAGCGTGCGCGACACGAATCTGCCCTCGCTATCCCGCACCGCGCGCGCCGATCATTTCGAACCGCTGACCTTGCTGTCGGCCCTCTCGGTCGTAACGAAACACGTCGGCCTGATCGCGACGGTCTCCACGACATTCAACGAGCCGTACAACCTCGCGCGCAAATTCGCGTCGCTCGACCATCTGAGCGGCGGCCGCTCGGGCTGGAATCTCGTCACGTCGAGCACGGAATCCGAAGCGCTCAATTTCAGTTTCGATCGCCATCCGGATCATGCGGTCCGCTACGAGCGCGCTCGCGAGTTCTACGATGTGGTGGCGGGCCTGTGGGATAGCTGGGAAGACGATGCGTTTATTCGCGACAAGGAAAGCGGCGTCTACTTCGACCCGGACAAGCTGCACGTGCTGGGCCATGCGGGCAAGCACTTCAAGGTGCGCGGGCCGCTGAACGTCGCGCGTTCGCCGCAGGGCTGGCCGGTCGTCGTGCAGGCCGGCGCGTCCGAGGCGGGGCGCGAACTCGCCGCGCAGACCGCGGAGGTGATCTTCGTCGCGCATCAGACGCTCGACGAAGCGCAGTCGTTCTATCGCGACGTCAAAGGCCGTCTCGCGAAGTATGGGCGCGCGCCGGATCATCTGAAGATCATGCCGGGCATTTTCCCGATTGTCGGCCGCACGCAGGAGGAAGCCGAGGAGAAATTCGCCGCGCTTCAGGACCTGATTCATCCGACCGTGGGTCTCTCGCTGCTCTCGAACATGTCGGGCGGCGTGGACCTCTCCCAGTATCCCGTCGACGGGCCGCTGCCTGAATTACCCGAAACGAATGGCGGCAAGAGCCGTCAACGGCTGCTATTCGATCTCGCGCGGCGCGAGAACCTGACGATCCGCGATCTGTATCTGCGCATCGCCGGGGCGCGCGGCCATCAGCAGGTGGTCGGCACGCCGACGAGCATTGCGGACCAGTTGCAGCAGTGGTTCGAAGAAGAAGGCGCCGATGGTTTCAACATCATGTCGCCATGGTTGCCGGGCGGGTTGACGGAATTCACCGAACTGGTCGTGCCGGAGTTGCAACGGCGTGGACTGTTCCGCACGGAATACGAGGGAAGCACGCTGCGCGACAACCTCGGGCTGCCGCGCCCCGTGAATCGCTATGCGTCGGCGACGCAGCACGTCGCCGCCATAGCGAGCTGATCAGGCGACGGCATTCGCGCCGTCGGACACGTTCTCTTCATCAGGAATTCAGGAGCTTTTCATGAGTGCAGCCGCAGTGCAGGACGTACAGTCGATTCAGGTCACGCCGCTTTCCGCGCATATCGGCGCGGAGATTCATGGTGTCGATCTCACGCAGAAGCTGGATGCGCGACAGATCGCGGAGATTCGCGCCGCGCTTCTGAAGTGGCGCGTCGTATTCTTTCGCGAGCAGTTCCTCACGCATGAGCAGCACGTCGCGTTCTCGGCGCAGTTCGGCGAACTGACCTTGGGGCATCCGGTGTTCGGCCACGTGGACGGTCATCCAGAGATCTACTCGATTTCGAAGTACCGCAAGGCAACGCGTTTCGAAGGGCAAACGCTGCAACGCCCGTGGACCGGCTGGCATACGGACGTGACGGCCGCGCTCAATCCACCGTGGGCGTCGATCCTGCGCGGCGTGACGATTCCGCCTTACGGCGGCGACACGCAGTGGACCAACCTGGTGGCCGCCTATCAGAAGCTTTCCGCACCGCTGCGTTCGTTCGTCGATGGTCTGCGCGGGCTGCACCGTTTCACGCCGCCGGCCGGCGCGAGTGGCACGGAGGCGTTTAACAAAGCCGTCGAGCAACGCACGCTCGTCACCGAACATCCGCTGGTCAGAGTTCATCCGGAAACGGGCGAGCGGGCGCTCTATGTGAGCCCGAGTTTCCTGAAGTCGATCGTCGGCGTGAGCCCGCGTGAAAGCCAGGTGTTGCTCGAACTGCTCTGGGAACATGTGACGCGGCCGGAGTTCACCGTGCGCTTCAAATGGGAGGCAGGCAGCGTTGCTTTCTGGGACAACCGGGCGACGGCTCACCTTGCGCCCACGGATATTTTCGATCTCGACTTCGACCGGCAACTGTATCGCACGACACTCGTCGGCGACGTGCCCGTTGGCCCGGACGGCGCGCAATCGGTGGGGATTGAAGGCTCGCCGGTGAGCGCCGCCGCGGCGGTCGCGTTGAACTGAGGACGCAGGCGCGCCCCGCGAGCAGATAGCAGGCAGCGCGCGCCGCAAAAAGAAATCGCCACCCTGACCCACGCTGTCGGTCGGATCGACAGCGTCTACGGCTTCTGTTTCCCACGCGCCTGCGCGTCGAGTTCGCGCAGGTGCTCGAGCTTGTCGCCAATCCTGGATTCCAGTCCGCGCGGCACGGGCTGATACCAGCGTTGTTCGGCGACATCTTCCGGAAAGTAATGCTCACCCGCTGCGTACGCATCCGGTTCGTCGTGCGCGTAGCGATAGTCCTTTTTGTAGCCGAGATCCTTCATGAGTTGCGTCGGCGCATTCCTAAGATGCAGCGGCACCGCTCGCGTGCGGTCGCCGCGCACGAATGACAGCGCCTGATGCCACGCCATGCTGACCGCATTCGACTTCGGCGCGACGGTGATATACACGAGCGCCTGGGCGAGCGCCAGTTCGCCTTCGGGGGAGCCGAGCCGTTCATAGGCTTCGGCCGCGTTCACCGCGACCTGTAATGCTCTCGGATCCGCATTGCCCACCTCCTCGCTCGCCAGGATGATGATGCGGCGCGCGAGGTAGCGCACGTCGACGCCGCCGTCGATCATTCGCGCCATCCAGTACAAGGCCGCATCCGGATCGGAGCCGCGGGCGGATTTGATCAGCGCGGAAATCTGGTCGTAGAATTCCTCGCCTCCCTTGTCGAAACGCCGTGTCGTCGTGGCGGACGCGGTGCTGACGAAGCTCGCATCGATACGTGTCAGCCCGGCTGCCGTAGCGGCATTGGCGAGCTGCTCGACGAGGTTCAGAAACTTGCGGCCGTCGCCGTCGGCAAAACCGATGACGGCGTCGAGCGCGAATGGCTCGAACTCGAGCTCGCCCAACACCGCCTGCGCTCGCTTGAAAAGCTGCCGCAATTCCTCGTCGGATAGCGGCTTGAGCACATACACCTGGGCGCGCGACAGCAGCGCGCTGTTGACCTCGAAACTGGGATTTTCCGTGGTCGCGCCGATGAGCGTCAGCCGGCCCGTTTCGACGTGCGGCAGCAAGGCGTCCTGCTGGCTTTTGTTGAGCCGGTGAATTTCATCGAGGAACAGCACGGTCGAGCGGCCCCGGTGGTCGAGCATCTGCTGGGCACGCGCGGCGGCCTCTCTCAGTTCCTTGACGCCGGCGGCGACGGCCGACTCGGCGATGAACTCGTAGTCGAACGCCCGCGCGGCAAGCCGCGCAATCGTCGTCTTGCCGACACCGGGCGGTCCCCACAGGATGAACGAGTGCAGACGTTGGGAGTCGAGTGCGAGCCGCAGCGGCTTGCCCGGGCCCAGCAGATGAGACTGCCCGACGACGTCGTCGAGCGATTCGGGCCGAAGCTGCTCGGCAAGCGGCGCGCGAGGCTGGGTGGCAAAGAGGTCGGTCATGGTGCGGATAGTGAGCGGCTTTTTCCGTGGCAGGCGTGCGGGCCCACGGATTTGAATGGTCGCAAAAACACGCCCTTATATCTTGTGAGTCGACAGAAGAATACTCGTTTCAGTACTCGCGATGCCGTCGATCAGGCGAATCGCGCCGAGCACCCTATCGAAGTTTTCCAGCGAATCCGCCCGCAACTCCGCGATGAGATCCCAACGCCCATTGGTGCTGTGGATCGTCGCGACGTTGGGATGGCCACGAAGCACCTTGAGCACGTCGGCCGCGCGGTTGCCTTCGACCGCAATCGACATCAGCGCCCGGATCCGGTGCGCCTCCGCCGCGGGCTTCACGCGCACGGTATAGCCCACGATCACGCCGCTCTTTTCCAGCCGCGTCAGCCGGTTCTGGACCGTGGCGCGAGCGACCCGCAAGTGCTTCGCCAGCGTCACCACGGACATGCGCGCGTCGTCGCGCAGTAAAGCAATCAACTGCCGGTCGATGTCATCGAGATCGATCATTTTTTTGTGCCTACGCCGGTTTCCGGCCGGGTTCCGTTCAGGCTGCTCCGAGCAAACCTGGGGGCAGAAAGAAGCGCGGATGGTACAAAACGCGCATTCCGAGTGCGCATCTTGACACTTCGGAGCGCAAAACTGCAATGTTTGTTGTCTTTTTGTTGGCGCGGGGGCAGGGAATAATTTCGCTATCGCTCCGCTTCGGGGCCTGCAACAACAACGGAGACATCACCATGACCCGCTTCCTCGACGTACCTGCAACGTACCGGCTCGTCGCCAATATCGGCGTGCCGCGCTTTCTCGACGAACTTGCCCAGACCATCCGTGCCGACTATCTGCGCTGGAGCGAATTCGACAAGTCGCCGCGCGTCGCCTGTCATTCGCGACTCGGCGTCATCGAGTTGATGCCCGTGGCCGACGCGGAACTGTTTGCCTTCAAATACGTGAACGGCCATCCCATCAATGCCGAGCGCGGCATGCAAACCGTCATGGCGTTCGGCGCACTGGCCTCGGTGGATACCGGTTACCCGCTGTTCCTTTCCGAGCTTACCTTGACCACCGCGCTGCGCACGGCGGCAACTTCGGCGCTGGCGGCCAAAGCATTGGCGCGGCCCGACTCGCGACGAATGGCCTTGATCGGCAATGGCGCGCAAAGCGAGTTTCAGGCTATTGCGTTCCATACGCTTCTAGGTATCGACGAGCTTCGCGTGTTCGACGTCGACCGCCACGCCACGGACAAACTCATTCGCAATCTCGCGGCGTGGCCGCAATTGCGCATCATCCGCGCGACGTCGGCTGCGCAGGCGGTGCGCGGCGCCCATATCGTCACGACCGTGACCGCCGACAAGGCCTGCGCGACGATCATCACGCCGGACATGATCGAACCGGGCATGCATCTGAACGCCGTGGGCGGTGACTGTCCGGGCAAGACCGAACTGCATGCCGACGTGCTGAACATGAGCCGCGTGATCGTCGAGTACGAACCGCAGACCCGCGTTGAAGGCGAGATTCAGCAACTGGCCGCCGACTCGCCCGTGATCGAACTGTGGCGCGTGTTGCGCGGCGAGATCGAAGGACGCGAAAACGCACAGCAGGTCACCGTATTCGACTCCGTCGGCTTCGCGCTCGAAGACTATTCGGCACTGCGCTATTTGCATGCGCTGGCACAGACACACCATGTCGGCATCGAAGTCGCGCTGATTCCGCCTGCTGCGGATCCGAAGGATCTGTTCGGCGAACTCGCACCGGCCGCCATGGCGCAGGCTCGTGCCGAACACGCATTGGCGTCGGCCTGACGCGCAGCCCGCCCTCGACGCGCACGCCCTCTTACTCCCGCGGTCCCTATCCATGAGCCTTCTGTCGATTCAGGCGCCATCCGCTGTCGTCGTGATCCGCCCGCATTGCTTTTATCCCAACCCCGAGACGGCAAGCGACAACGCGTTTCAGCGCACCAGCGGTCTCACAGATCACCAGGAAGCGGAGCCGCTCGCGGCCGCCGCCTATGACGAAGTGACGGCTGCCGCGGCGGCGTTGGAAGACGCGGGCGTGCGCGTTCATCTGTTCGAGGACGACGGAACACGGAGCACGCCCGATTCCGTGTTCCCGAACAACTGGTTCTCGACGCATCCCGGTGGCCACGTCGCGTTGTATCCGATGCACTGCGTCAACCGCCGGCGCGAGCGCAGAACGGACGTGATCGACATGTTCAAGGCACAGTATCGCGTGCAGGACGTCATCGACTATTCGGGCCTCGAATACGACGACGTGTTTCTCGAAGGCACCGGAGCCATGGTGCTGGACCACATCGCGCGCATTGCTTATACGGCGCGCTCGCGCCGCGCGGATCCGGTGGCGCTCGAACGGTTCTGCACGAACTTCAACTTCGAGCCGGTATGCTTCGACGCCGTCGACTCGGCAGGTCGCGCGGTGTATCACACCAACGTCATGATGAGCGTCGCGACAGAGTTCGCGTTGATCGGGCTCGACCTGATCACCGATGAACGTCGGCGCGCCGAAGTGCGGGCGCGTCTGATGGAAAGCGGACGCACCGTGATCGATCTCGACGCCTCACAGATCGGCAACTTCGCCGCGAACGCGCTCGAACTATCCGGCAGCGCCGGACGCGTGCTCGCGCTTTCGGAACGGGGCGCATCGTGCCTGACGGCACAACAGAAAGCGCTGATCGAACGCTCTGCCCGACTGCTGCCGCTGCGCGTTCCCACCATCGAAATGGCCGGAGGCTCGGTCCGCTGCATGCTGGGGGGAATTCATTTGTCGCGGCGGCCCGTCTGAACGCGCTCCGGATGGCGGTGCAACCGGCGCTCCACTCGACGAGAGCAACGCTTGCGGCTATCTTACGGACACGCACGATTGAAAGGCACAACCATGGCGACGTTCCGCGGTATCGTTGCAGTCCTGCTGATCACGCTGCTGTCCGCCTGCGCGAGCCTGCCGCCGCAGACCGGCCGTACCACGACGCATGCACTGACGGACACGGACACCACGCGCCTTGGCACCGCCTTCATCCCGCAGGAGCGCAAGCATCCCGACAACAGCGCGTTCCATCTGCTGCCCAACGGCGTCGATGCCCTGCTCGCCCGCATCGTGCTGGCGGAAGCAGCCGAGCGCACGCTCGACCTGCAGTACTACATCTGGCACGACGATCTGACGGGCCGTCACCTGGCCGACGCGGTGCTCAAGGCCGCCGATCGCGGCGTCAGGGTTCGCGTTCTGCTGGACGATCTGGGCACGGGCGCCGACGACAAGGTTCTGCTCGCCATCAGCTCACACCCCAACATCGAAATACGCCTCTTCAATCCGATCGCCAGCCGGAGCTTCAAGAAGCTGGGCACGGCGCTCGAGTTCAGCCGGGTCAATCGGCGCATGCACAACAAGGCGTTGATCGCGGACAACCAGGCCGCCATTCTCGGCGGCCGCAATATCGGCGATGAGTACTTCGGCGCATCCAGCGAGATCGACTTTGGCGACCTCGACGTGCTGACTTTCGGACCCGTGGTCCATAAGGTCTCCAATGCCTTCGACGAATTCTGGAACTCCGATGCCGCCTATCCGATCGCCAGCCTGACCGGACATGCCGCCGAGGCGGACTCGCTGCCGGCTTATCGCGCCAGGCTCACGGCGTTCATCGCCTCCGAACGCGATTCGCCGTACGTCACGCAGGCCAAGGCACGCCTTGGCGAAACGCTGAATGCGCGCGACACCGACTTCTCCTGGGGCAAGGCGACCCTCCTCTACGACGATCCCGCGAAAATCACTCGCTCTCCGGACGATCCGCAGGGACATCTGCTGTCGCAGTTCAATGCGTTGAGTATCGAACCCACGAAGGAAGTGCTGATCATCTCCCCGTACTTCGTCCCCGGCAAAAAGGGCGTGGAATGGATGCGCGCGCAAACACAGCGCGGCGTGCGCGTCACGGTGTTGACGAACTCGCTGGCCGCCACCGACGTCGCCGCGGTTCACGCGGGATATCAACGTTATCGCAAGGATCTGCTCGACGCCGGCGTGCGTCTGTATGAATTGAAGCCTGCGCCGGACGAGGACGCCGGCGAGAAGAAGAAATCGATTCTGGGTTCATCGAAAGCCTCACTGCATGCGAAGACCTATGTGTTCGACAGAAGCAGCATCTTCATCGGCTCGATGAATCTCGACCCTCGGTCAATTACTCTCAATACGGAAATCGGCGTGTACTGCGAAAGCACCCCACTCGCCGCGCAAGTCGCGGACGGCGTCGAGCCAAAGCTGGATCAGCTCGCGTGGCGGCTGGAAACCCGTACGGACGCCAACGGCAAGAGCCGGATCGTATGGATCGACACCGCGCCGGATGGCAAGGTCAGCGAACTCGACGAGCCCGGTGTGTCGACCATGAAGCGTGTCGGCATCTGGTTCCTCGGCTTGTTGCCGATCGAGTCGCAGTTGTGACGGGGCGACTCGGCTCGCTTCGGCGCGTCCCGTAGTTCGCTGTTTTCCATAAGAACACCTCGCCGGTCTTCCAGTCATCCCTTTCGTCATCTCGCCGCCGCTGACCTCTGGGCGTCGCTCGGAAACCCAGGGCTTCGTCAATGTGCTGTTCAAGCTGCACAGTTCGCTCTGGATGGGCAGCACGGGTAAAGCGTTGCTCGCCTGCGTCGCGCTGATTTACCTGTTGCTGCTGATTTCGGGACTTGCATTGTGGTGGCCGCGCTCCGGCGCGCCGAACTTGCGCGTTGAATTGCGCAGGGGACTCAGCCGGGCACTGTTTGACCTGCATCGCGTCGGCGGTGCGTCGCCTGGTCTGTTGATCGCACTATCGATTGCGACGGGCGCCTATATGGCGTGGCCGCCGCTCGGCGGTTTCGTCACGACACTGAGCGGCGGCCGGGCCGTGCCCGTGCCGGTGCTGCCGCACACGTCACGAGCGCCGCGGCCGATGCTGCCGCTCGATAGGCTGGTCGCGCGGGCTCAGGCGCAATTCCCTCGCGGGGCCGTCAGCCTCGTCCAACTCGCGGAGAAACCCACTGCCCCTCTTCGCATACGGATGAAATTGCCGGACGACCCGCATCCTAACGGCCTGACGTCGGTCTGGATCGATCAGTTTACCGGCGACGTCCTCGCTGCACGACGCTGGGACGCACTCGATCCGGGAGCGCGCGCGGTCGCCGTGGTGTACCCGTTGCACACAGGCGAACTGGGCGGACCCCTGCTCGAGAGCTTGCTCGCGATCGGCGGTTCGGCGTTGAGCGCCATCGCGGTGACGGGGATTTGGCAATGGCGGCGCCGGCGAAAAGTCAGACTCCAGCGCGTTACCGTTTGATCCTCAAATACGCCCGGCTGATCGCGGGCCGCGTATGCACCCATAACCGCGAAGCCAGCCACGAAGCCGGCCGGTCTCGCACTTCCAGGCGGGTGATCGAGCGAGCCGCGCCGTCATGACGTCCCGCATAGTTCGAACCGGTCTCGCACGTGTAAAAGTGCCGGAAGCCGGCCTGAGCCGCGATGCGCCGATAGTCGTCGTCGTGGTATCCCTGTGGCCAGCACAGATGATCCGATACGGCGCCCAGTCTCTGCTCTAGCGTGGCGCGTGCGCTGGCGAGATCGCGTGTCAGCCCGGCGCATTTCTCGTCTGCGTTGGCGCACACCCGATCCCACCGCACATGGCTATGCGTGTGACTGTGAAATTCGAACGTGCCGGCTTCACGCATCGCGTCGATCTCCGACCAGCGAAGAATGGCGCGATCGGGTTCGCCGTTTTCGATCGCCACCTCGCCATCGCGGTGATTGAGCAACGCGGGTACCACGCCGCCCGAACGCGCATGCGCACGGACCGGCCCGTCGCCGATCCAGCTCGTCACCAGAAAACACAACGCGGTCAATCCGTGCGCCTGCAGAACCGGATGCGCATGCACCCAGTTGTCCAGATAGCCGTCGTCGAAAGTCAGCACGACGGACTTCTTCGGCAAGGGTTCTCCCGCCAGATAGGCCGACAGTTGCGCGCTGCCGACGCTCGTGTAACCCGCGCCGGCCAGATACGCCATTTGCGCGGCAAAGTGTTCCGGCGACACCGTGATCATGCCTGGCGAGGTGCTGATGTGGTGATACATCAGCACGGGCACCGCGCGTGCGAACTTCGTCATGCTGCCGCCCGCCGTTCGCCGTAGTACGCGCGCCGGGCATAGATGCCGCGCATGTAGCAGTCGATCGTTTCGTTCGCCATGGCGTCCACCGTGAAACGGCTATCGGTATTCAGACGCGCGGCAAGCCCCAGGCGCGCGCGCAGCGGCGCATCGTCGATCAGACGCGCCAGCGCGCTCCGCAATGCATCGATATCGTGCGCGGGCACGAGCAGGCCGTTCACGCCGTCGTCGATCAACTCGGGCACGCCGTCGACGCGCGTGCCGATCACCGGCAAACCCACCGCCATCGCTTCGATAAACGATTGTCCGAGCGCTTCCTGATGGGTCGGCAAAACGAACAGATCGCAGCCGCGCAGCACGTTGGTAATGTCCGTGCGAAAGCCGAGCAGATGGATGCGCTGGGACAAGCCCATGTCATCGACGATCGTCCTGATCTTCTCGAACCACACGCCGTCGCCCGCCATCACGACATGCAGATTGGGGCGCTCGGCCAGCATCGGCCGGACGGCGGCGATCAGGTCTTCGTGGCCTTTCTTCTCGCGGACTATCGCCACCATGCCGGCGACGACCGCGTCGGCGTCCAGTCCGAGTTCGTCGCGCAACGTGGAGCATGTCCCGGCTTCCGGCTTCAGGATGCCGTCGTAAATCGTCTCCACGCGATGTTCCTGCACGCCCGCGGAGATCAGGTACTTCCGCACATGATGGCTGACCGCGACAACGCGATGAGGAATCCAGTTGTACGTGGCAAGCGATGTGATCGGCAACGCCAGATGCCGCGTGCGCACGATGAACGGCGTCCGCGCGAGCCGCCCCGCCATGCCGGCGACGAGGCTGTCATGGCCGCTGTGCGTATTCAGCACATTGAAGCGACGACGCTCGAGCAGCGAGCGGATCGTGAGCATGGAGCGAACGTCGGCCCCTGCCCGCATGCGCGCGTGATGCACGCGGAAGCCTTCAGCGTGCGCGCGAATACCAAGGCGCGCGTCTTCCGGACAAACGAGCTCGACGTTATGGCCCAGCGCCCGCAACGCGATCATTTCCTTGAGCGTGCGAACCTCCTGCCCCCCCCATCCCCGCGACGACTCACTATGAAGAACACTTAATGCTTTCATGCGCTGACTGGCTCCCCGGCGCCCTTCCTATGGACGACGACCCGGTTCGTAATAGTTTGTAATATTTGCCCCGGACTGCTGCGACCTTGGGGCAAACGCTGTGTTCATGGGGGGAAGCGAATTTGAAGTTGCGTCAGCCGGTGACGGATGACGTCCGTGTTAAACGGACTGGCATGACTTCTCGTTGACACTCAACTTTCAAGTTGTGGCGGGAGTATTTGGGTAGCTTCCCGTTTTGTAAATAGCCAAACACACTGATCCGGACGGATTGAATCGGCGCAAACGTTGTCGCCGGGTAAGTGTTGGTTTTTGCGCAGTTGAAGCGGCGGGGAAAAGGGAGAGAACGCAGAAAGCGCTTGACTGGGGGTGACGTTTAGCGTGGGTTGAGGGCGTCGGGAATGCCTTCAGTTTTTGCCGCGATGGCGACTGCGGTTTCGAACGCTAGTCGTATTGCGGTGGATGGACCGCCGCAATCTGCAGCGCGACCTCAAATGACCGATTTCATAAGAGGAATAATCGATAGGCCGCGCTGCCCTTTTACTTTGTTCGCTTACACCGTCGCCACCTTCGCTTCCAGGAACGGCATGATATTGCCCATCGCGCGGGACACGTAGGCCTCTTTTTCTCCGACTGGAGCGACGTAATGCAGTGCGCTTTCCGCCGCGTCGATTCCTTCCAGACGGGCGATGATCCAGGCGGCGAGGTAGGTCGAAGCCAGACAGCCCCCGGCGGTCGCAACGTTTCCGCTGACGAAAATGGGCTGATTCAACACGTCGATACCCGCTTCCTGAACCCACGGCCTGGTCGTCAGATCGGTACATGCCGGCACGCCATCGAGCAGGCCTAACTTGGCGAGCACAAGCGTGCCGGAACATTGCGCGGCCAGCAGCTGTCTTGACGGGTCGAGTTGCAACTGCGCCATCAGCGCACTATCGGCGACGACTTCACGTGTCTGTCTGCCGCTGCCCACGATCACCGCATCGGCATCACAAGCCTCTTGCAGTGAAGCCTGGGCTTCGATGACCACGCCGTTCATCGACTTGACCCGCGCGGCGGGACAGGCGATCGACACCCGCCAGCCCGGCTTCCTGACGCGATTGAGGACGCCGAGTGCGATAAGCGAGTCGAGTTCGTTGAAGCCTTCGAAGGTAAGAATGGCGATGTGCATGATGTGCTCCGCGAGTCCAGGGGCGCTTGCTGTTTGCCGCCGCTACATGGAGCCACGCCAATGAAAGCCGGCCAGCCCCACAGCTGCGCAAAACAGAGTTGCGATGCGAGATCGTATGGCCGAGAATCAATACAATCAAATAATTGTCATGGATACATTTGCCCATGCCGACCTCCCGGTACAAGTTGCTGGTCGACAGAATGGCGGCCGATATTCGCACCGGACGCCTCGCGCCCGGCACGCGCTTGCCGACTCACCGGCAGCTCGCCGCCAAGGAGGGACTCGCGCTCGTCACCGCGTCGCGGGTCTATGCCGAGCTCGGGGCGATGGGATTGGTCAGCGGCGAAACCGGCCGCGGCACCTTCGTGAGAGAAATCTCCCTGCCTCCGCGCCTGGGCATTGACCAGCATGCCGGCGCCGCGGGTTTGACGGACCTCAATTTCAACAATCCGTCCCTCCCCGGCCAGGCCGAACTTCTCAGAAGCGCTCTGCGTCAGCTCGCGTCCTCCGGCGATCTGGATGCGTTATTGCGCTATCAGCCGCACGGCGGCCGGACGCATGAACGGGAGATCGTCGCGCGTCACCTGTCGTGTCGAGGACTAGCCGTCAAAGGCGATCAGGTTGTGATCGTAAACGGCGCGCAGCATGGTCTGACAGCCACTGTTCTGGCGCTCCTGAAGCCTGGCGATGTGGTCGCGGTCGACGCATTGACCTATCCGGGGTTCAAGGTGCTAGCCGAAACCATCCGGCTCGAACTGGCGCCGCTTCCGGTTTCCGACCAGGGCCCCGACCTGAACGCGCTCGAACGCTTGTGCCGAACCAGAAAAGTGCGTGCCATCTACACGATGCCGACACTCCATAACCCGCTAGGCTGGGTCATGAACGCGCATCTTCGGCACGAGTTGGTGTCGATTGCCAGAAAGCATGGACTGCTCATCATCGAGGACGCCGCGTATGCCTTCCTGGCGGGAGACCCGCCGCCCCCGTTGGCAGCGCTCGCACCTGAGACGACGGTGTACGTCTCGGGACTATCGAAGAGCATCGCCACCGGCCTGCGGGTCGGTTTCGTTGCCGCGCCCGATCGCTGGGTCGCACCGATCGAGCGTGCGATCCGGGCCACCACCTGGAACACCGCCGCGGTGATGACCGCCATTGCCTGCGGCTGGCTGGACGATGGCACCGTCACACGTCTGGAGATAGAGAAGCGCCGGGATGCGAAGGTCCGGCAATCGATGGCCGCTGAGGTCCTCGCCGGACTGCGACGCGTTTGTCATCCCGTGTCCTACTTCCTCTGGCTTCCTCTCGCAGAGGAGGTTCGCGCCGACGTGGTGGCGATGGCGCTCATGCGCGAGGGAATTTCAGTCTCGACAGCCGAGCCTTTCTCGACTTCGGAGCATGTACCCCATGCGATTCGCGTGGCGCTGGGGTCCGTTGAATTGACCACTCTCCGCGAGTCGTTGGAAAAGATTAAAAGCGTCATTGCCTCGTACACCTATTGAAGCGCACCGTCGTGGCTCGAGAATACCGAACCGACAAAACGACCAACTGGATGGCCGTGCTGACCACGATCAAGAGTCATGTTCCGACTGGAATCGTGTTCACGGGTGGCGATACGCAGGCAGCCTCGTTCGCGCAACAGGCGCAGAAACTCGGCCTGAAGGCGAAACTGATTGCAGGCGATGAAGCGTGCACGCCGCAGTTCATCAAGCTGGCCGGATCAGCCATGACGGACAACATGTACTGCACGCTGGCACGCGTGCCGCCTTCGAACATGCCGCAGGGCGACGCGTTCTTCAAACGCTTCCAGCAACGCTTCGGCATACCTGTGCAGCTCTACGCGCCTTATGCATACGACGCCGTGATGGCCATGGCGGGTGCGATGCAGGCAGCCGATTCCACCGACCCGAAAGTCTGTTTGGCCAAGCTCCAGACTTTGAAAATAGATGGCGTGACCGGCCCCATCCAGTTCGATGCGAATGGCGACATTCGCAACGGCGCGATCACCGTTCGCCAGTGCGGGCAACGCGACTGGCACGATCGCAGCGTCCTCAGGTAACGATCGGGGCTATTCCTCGAGATCGACAGGCACCGTCAAGCCGACCTTGACGCGGCTCATGCTGACCAGCGTCTTGAAGCGCTTGACGTTGTTGTTCGCGAAGAAGAGTTGCCGGGTCAACTCGTTGTACTGCTCCATATGCCGCACCGTCATGACGAACACGAAGTCCCACTCGCCGGCGACGTAATAGCACTGCTGAACTTGCGGACACTGTGAGAACGTCCGCTTCATCGCGTCCAACAGGTCGATCTGTTCGCTCTCGACCTCGATGGACGTGATGATCGTGAGAGGCGATTCCACCTTCTCCGGCGAAACGATGGCGGCATACCGTTCGATCACACCTTCGTCGGCAAGACGGCGCAGGCGCCGGTTCACGGCGGCAGTGGACAGACTGACGCGTGACCCAAGCTCGTTCTGCGGGATCTGCGCGTCCTGCTGTATTTCGCGCAGCAGCTTTCTGTCGAAGGTATCGAGAGTCGCGGCCATAGTCGTGCTTCAACCCGGTTAAATGAGATTTTTTTTCATAAACAACCCGCATTTTGCGTCATATCTATGCGAGTCAAGCAATATTATTTTGGTGAAAGGTGATGCGTCCGGGGTGGGCTTCGCGTCCGCTTCCGACTGAAATCACTTTGTCCAACCGTCTTTCCGGAGTTCAATTGCAATGCTCATTGCCAACAAGCATGCGTCGCGTACGTCCTACCCCGATGACCTCACGCGGATCCTGAACGTGGCGGCGGCCCAGCAAAGCCGTGCATGACTGTCTCATTGGGATCACCTCAATCCAAAGGCAACGCCGCTCTGGAATTTACCCGATGCCGCGGCGCGACTGGGCGTCGCGAAGCTATGCGTGAAAGACGAGTCGGTGCGCTCTCCTCTCGGCAGCTTCAAGGCGCTGGGCGCGCCCATCGCCCTGGTCCGGCTGATCCTGCGCCTTTGGCCGATGCTTGACCTCCACGCAATCGCCGTGATCGAAGGACGCTGCAAAGACATGCTCACGCATCTGACGGTGATCAGCGCGACGGACGGTAACCACGGCAAGGCGCTGGCGGCGGCCGCGCAAACCGTCGGCTGTGAATGCGTGATCGTGCTGCATGCCAACGTGAGCGTCGAACGCGAGCAGGCGATCGCCGCCTACGGTGCGAAGATCGTCCGCATCGCGGGCAATTACGACGAGTCGGTCGAAGAGGCAGCCCGGCTTGCTGCTGCAAACGGCTGGCATGTCGTTTCGGACACCTCGTACGAAGGCTATGAGGACATTCCTCGCGACGTGATGCAGGGATACGGGACCGTGGTAGCCGAAATCATCGAGCAAAGCGCCAGCGATCAGGACGGCCCGGCGTTCACCCATGTCTTTCTGCAAGGCGGCGTGGGCGGCCTTGCAGCGGGTATCGCGAGCTTTCTGTGGGAGACCTATGGCGCGGATCGGCCGCGCTTCGTCGTGGTCGAGCCGCAGCAGGCCGATTGCCTGTATCAAAGCGCGCTCGAAGGCCGCGCGACGAGAACTCGCGGAGCGATCGATTCGCTTATGGCCGGGCTGGCTTGCGGCGAGACATCGCCGCTCGCGTGGAAAATCCTGCAGCCTTGCATCGATCACTTCATGACCATCCAGGACGACGATGCGATCGATGCCATGCGCACACTGGCCGCCGGCTCCGGGCGCGATGTGCCGCTGGTGGTTGGCGAGTCGGGCGCTGCGGGTTTCGCGGGCCTGACCGCGCTCATGTGCGACGCGAACCTGGCGCGAGTGGTCGGCTTGAATGCGGATTCGCGAGTGCTCGTCATCAGCACGGAAGGCGCGACCGCGCCCGCCGTCTACGCGCAATGCGTGGGCGAAACGGCTGCGTCGGCACTGGAACGTCAGGCCGATTGGCTCGGTCACCTCGCCCGCTCACCGGCAGATATGGCATGACGCGTCGACATGCATTGAATTCGAACAGGATCTGAAACCATGGAAACCTCCCTGCAATCGCAGTTGAAAAGCTGGCGTCAGCATCTGCATCGGCACCCGGAAACCGGCTTCGAGGTAGTCGCGACCGCCGATTACGTGGCGAACATTCTGCAAACCCTCGGCCTCGAGGTACACCGTGGAATCGGCGGTACCGGACTCGTGGCCAATCTCACCGTTGGGTCGGGAAAAGGCGTGATTGGACTGCGTGCCGACATGGATGCGCTCAATATCCTCGAAAACGCGCCTGACCGTTCGCACGCGTCGTGTACGCGCGGCAAGATGCACGCGTGTGGTCACGACGGCCACATGTCCATGATCCTCGGCGCGGCGCGCCTGCTTGGCGAGCGGCGGGACTTCAGCGGCACGGTGCGGTTTATTTTCCAGCCGGCGGAGGAACACGGCCGCGGTGCAAAAGCGATGATGAGCGACGGGCTCTTCGAACGCTTCCCTGTCGACGCGATCTTCGGTGCGCACAATATGCCTGGCCAGCGGGCCGGAACATTCGCGACCCGAGCCGGCGGAATCATGGCGAGCGAGGATAACTTCGTCATCCATATCAAGGCGCGCGGCACGCACGCGGCGCGACCGCACATGGGCGTGGATCCGATCGTGATCGCGTCGCAAATCGTGCTGGCGCTTCAGACCATCGTTTCGCGCAACCTGGATCCGGGCTTACAGGCCGTGATTTCCTGTACGGAGTTCATTACGGACGGCATTCGCAACGTCATCCCGTCGAATGTGACGATCAAAGGCGACACGCGCAGCTACGCGCCGGAGGTGCAGCAAATGCTCGCCACCCGCATGCGCGAAATCAGCGAAGGGATCTGCCACGCGCACGGGGCGGAGTGCTCGTTCGAATACACGCACGAATTTGCACCGACCGTGAACTCGGCGGATTATGCGGAGCTCGCCGTTTCAGCGGCCCGCAATATCGTTGGCGCGGAAAACGTCGAAGCCAACGTGCAGCCCATGATGATCTCCGAAGACTTCGGCGCCTTCCTGCAGGTCGTGCCGGGCAACTTTGCCTTCATCGGCAACGGGGATACGGGCAAGACGGGCGGCGTGCCGTTGCATAATGCAACGTATGACTTCAATGACGATATTTTGCTGACCGGTGCGCGATACTTCGCGGAAATAGCGAAGCTCGCACTACCTCTTGCCCGAGACCGCTGATAAGCTCGTCGCCGTTTGTCGAGAGTCCGGCGACAGGGGCCGTCTCCTTCACATCATTACGAACGCAAACACCGCCATGAAAGTTACCCCGGTTGTTGAAGACGCGATCTTTCACGCCCCGGAAGTCGTCACCCTGCGGCAGGACCTTGCGCTGGCACTGCGTGCCGCCGCGCATCACGGCCTTGGCGAAGGGGTATGCAATCACTTCAGCATCGCATTGCCCGGCGAGCGCGGGCTCTTCCTGCTGAATCCGCGCGGCCTGATGTGGAGCGAAATCAAGGCGGACGACATCGTCATCGTGGATGGTCTCGGCAATCGTGTCGCCGGCCGGCATGAGGTCGAGCCTACCGCCATGTTCATCCACGCGGCGGTCCATAACATCGCGGGCAAGCATTGCGTGCTGCATACGCATATGCCCTATGCGACGGCGTTGACGCTGACTGAAGACTGCGGCCTCGATACCACGCTGTCGCAAAACGCAATGCGCTTCCACGGCCGGATCGCCCTGGACCGCGAGTACAACGGCCTGGCACTGGACGCCGGAGAAGGCGAACGGATCGCGCATGCGATGAATGGCAGCGACATCGTATTCCTCGGCAACCACGGCGTGGTGGTGTGCGCGGAGCGCATCGACTACGCGTACGATGATCTTTACTATCTGGAACGAGCTTGCCAAAGCCAGGTGTTGGCGCTTTCCACGGGGCGCGCACTGAAGCCGGTGAACCCTGCCGTCGCGACTCGCGTGGCAAAGCAGGTGCAAAGCGAGCGGGCACAGTCGGAACTGTTCTTCACGGCGTTGAGGCGCACACTCGGCGAACCCGGGTAGCGGCGTACGCCGTTCTGCCGGTTATCGCCTGTAGCGTCGAGTTCCCGAACCATGCACTTACGCCACGCTCGAGACGGGGTTGCGGCCGCGCCGCGTTTCGTGCAGAGTAGCAACTAATGAATGACGAGAAAGCGAAGCCAACCGGCGATCCGCCTCGATCATTTCAGCGCGGCATCTTCCGCTATTGAATCGAAACGAGTACAGGACGAGCAGCAAGACATCATGGACTTTTTGAGCATTCTCCCGCAACGACCTCCGGTGCCCGCTATGGCGGCCGGAGTCTGCTCGAGAACTCAATATGCGCGACAGAGAGGCTAAGCGCCTGCGCCTCGCGTGAGAATCGATGATCCGGACGCCCCTTGCGGGCGTTTTTTCATTTCAGGCCTGTTTTTACGCTGAATTCTGAATCCGGAGCACATCATGAAATTCTCACAGCAATTTTTCGCCAACAGTTTCTTCGAGCAGGACAACACCCGGCTGGAACTGACCGATCTCGCCCGCAAGGCATGCCTCGTCCATCAGGACGCCGCGGGACTCTACTCCTGGATGTCGTTCGGCCTGAGAGCGCAGCGGCGCGTCGAGAGCATCGTGCGCGAGGAGATGGAGCGCGCCGGCTTTTGCGAAATCCAGATGAGCCTGCTGCAGGACGCCGATCTGTGGCGGCAAACCGGGCGGCTGGACGTGTATGGCGACGAGCTGATGCGGCTCACGAGCCGCTCTGGCCGGCTGTTTTGCCTTGGCGCCACGTGCGAGGAATTGGCCACCAACATGGTCAAGACGCACTACAACCGGACGGACATGAGTCTGGGCCTCTATCAGTTCGGCAACAAATACCGCGACGAACTGAGGACGCGCGGTGGCCTCGCGCGCGCCAAGGAGTTCATCATGAAAGACGGCTATGCCTTCAATGCCACGGAAGACGGCGCGCGCGCAGCGTATGAGGCCGTTCGCGAAGCCTATCTGCGCATCTTCCGGCGATTGGGCCTGGACGCCATCGTGAAGTCTAGCGACAACGGGGAAATCGGCGGCCAAAGCTCGGAGGAGTTTCATGTCCTCAGCGAGCTCGGCGAGGACGAGACCGACGGCCAGAAATCGCTCGAGTGCGCGCACATTTTCGATCTGGGCGACCGCTATTCCAAGGCCATGGGGTTGGTGAACGCCAAAGGCGAATTCGTCAGAATGGGTTGCTTCGGCGTGGGCGTCTCACGCCTCGCCATGCTCCTGCTCAGCCGACAGCGCGACGAGCGCGGCTTTTGGGGCAGCGAGTCGTTCAATACCTTCGACGTTGTGCTCACCGTCATTGACTGGGACCGTCAGGAACGCCAGGAGGCTGCCCAGGCGCTGCTGCGCGATCTGCAAACAAAAGGATTGAGCGTGCTGGTCGACGATCGTCTGGCGCAAGCCGGAAAGAAGCTCGCCGACGCCGAGTTGATCGCGTGCCGGCAACGCGTGGTGGTGAGCGGCAAAGCATCCGCTTCGGGCCGCTTCGAATGGATGGACCGGCGCACCCTTGCGCGTGAAGAGGCGTCGGCGGCGGAAATCGTGGCGCTTTGCGCGAGATAACGCCGACAACGTGTGCGCTTCGGCATCTGCTCTAAGACGGCCTCGTTACTGATTTGCGCACACCCGCAAGCAGAGGGAGCGTCATGTTAGCAGCGGGGTTTTCGTGCGCGCTCACAGGACTTGCGCAATGACCGCCTCACTGAAGCCACTTCCGCACATCCTTCTCCCATTCCGGGTCGCCGCAGCCTTGTGGGTTTTCCGGTCCGAGCACGGTGATGTAGCCTTTGCTCTTCATGCACGATTCGTAGGCGCGAACTTTCGTGCATTGCCCCGGGCCCGCGTTGCGCGACACGGCTTTGCATTGCGCGATCGTCCTGTCCATCGGACCGAAGTCCGTATCGCTGGCCTGGTTGAGCATCGGCGCGTCGGCGCCCGACGCGGAGAACTCGACCGGGCCGGTCTGTGCGCAGGCACTCAATGCACCTGCCAGTACGGTGATGAAGAGAAGGTGAACACGCGGTTGCATCGGGCAACTCCTGTTTGCAGAGGTTGCGAAATCATACGCCAGCGCGGGTGTATATCGTTACCGTCAGCGCGCATGGAAGCGCCGAGCATGGATTCACACGTTTCTCACCAGCGCCCGGCCGTGTCATGATTTGACTACCGGAGCGTTTCGCCTCGACCAATGCGTTACCGGCTCCGAACGCCCGCGGGCTTTCACCTCAATGGAAACCTTCAACACCGACATGACGACGCCCACATCGAATGCTTCCCCCGGTACGGCCCTGGCCCGCCTGAATGCCCTCGGGCTCGCCTTGCCGAATGTGCCCGCGCCGCGCGGCGCGTTCAAGCCGTTTTCACGCTCCGGCCCGTTGATCTTCCTCTCCGGACAAATCTGCGAATGGGAAGGCGAAGTGCGATTCAGCGGTCCGGTCGGCGAAGTTCACGACCTTCAGGCCGGACAGCAAGCCGCGCAGATCTGCGCGCTGAATCTGCTGGCAGCATTGCAGCTCGCGCTGGACGGCGACCTGGACCGCGTGGTCTGTTGCCACCGCGTCGGCGGCTTCGTCTATGCGACGCCCGGTTATCCGGACGTGCCGAAAGTGATCAACGGGGCGTCCGATCTCTTCTTCGAGGTATTCGGCGAGCGCGGCCGGCATGCACGGACGGCGGTCGGCGTCGCGACCCTGCCCGCCGCGGCGTCCGTGGAGGTGGAGGCTATTTTCGAGGTTCGCTAAGGCGTCAACGTGCGGGCCGTCAGCATGTGATCTTTTCCAGCATGCGCTTCGGCCGCGAACATATCGACCAGTTCACGCGCGAACAGCGGCAGCGCGTCGAAATCGCGCACGCAGACATGGAGCCTGCGCAATGCCCAACTATCGGTCAACGCGATCGCGGTGATGCGCATGGTCGGCACGAGCCGGCGCGCCACGGAGTCGGGAATCACGCCGATGCCGACGGTCGCCTCGATCATCCGGCACACCGCGTCGAAATTGCCCATCTCAGCGCGAAAGCGGAACGGCCGCCCGGCCTCGGCGGCAGCCCGCACAAGAAACGCGTGAATCGCACTCCATTCCGACAAGCCCACGTAATCGAACGCGAGCGTCTCGGCGAACGCCACCGCCTCACGCCCCTCGAGCACATGACCGCTCGGCACGATCAGCACGAGGCGATCGTCGCGACATGGCAAGTAGTGCAGGTTCTCCGCAGGCGGACAGCCCGCGACAATGCCGAGATCGGCGGCGCCGTCGGCTACCGCCCTTGCAATCGCCTGACTGCCGCTCTCGCGCAGCTCGAGGTCAACATCCGGATGCGAGGCGAGAAAACGGCTCAGGATGTTCGGCATCACCTCCATCATCGCCGTGGTATTGCCGAGCACGCGCAGCCGCCCTTTGACGCCGCGCGCGAATTCCTGCATATCGCCGTGCAACTGCTCGACCTGCGCGATCAGAATGCGCGCATGCCGCATCAATTCCTCGCCGGAACGCGTGAGCGTCACGCCCTGATTGGTGCGGTACAGCAAAGGCGTGCGGAAATAGTCTTCGAGGTTCTTGATCCGCATGCTGGCCGCGGGCGCCGACAGGTGCGATTTCTCGGCCGCCCGCGTGAGACTCAATGATTCGCCGATGTTCACCATCAACTGCATGTCGGTCAGATCGAAGTGCGTCGCCATAACGTGGATTGTCTCCTCAGCGGCAAACCGGGGCGCGGGTGTCACGCTTTGCACGTCACCTCGCGCGTGACTTATGTTACCTCCTCCGGCGTGCCGCATCATCATGGCGATGTTCGCAAGCGCGCATTCAGACCAGGCCGAGGTCTTTGCGCACATTCGGCAAAAACTCCATCATCGCGACCTGGAACAGGAACTGCGCGCCCTGGATCATGATGAAGTTCATGCCGGCGTCGTGCAGCCGTTTGACCCGTTGGCGCATTTCCTCCAGCGTATAGGCATAACTCGTGTTGGCGCCGACCATGATGCCGCGCTCGTGCGCTTTCTTCACACCACGATCCACCAGCTTCCACAGGTCCGGGCTATTGAAGTCCGGTTTCTTCGCATTGCCGCCCAGTACTTTCGACAGATCGGTCATCGCGAAGAAGAACATCTTCAGATCGGGATGATCGAGTACCTTGTCGAAGTCGTCGATGCCGCCCTGGCTCTCCACGTGCGGAATGATGTACGTGGCCTGCGCCATCTCATCGGTGCGTTGTTCCCATTCGCGGTTGTTGAACGGATGAATCCATAGCGCGCGCCGGTGCCAGTCGCGCGCAATTTCCAGCGCTTCATTGATTTCCTGCAGGCCCGAATGCGAGATCAGCACGTATTCCGCGCCCAGACCTTGCAGTCGCGACAGATCGACACCGATGCGCGCATCGTAGCCATGCCACGGATTGGTCTGCATGCGCACAACCGGCGTAATGCCGGCCGCCTCGCAGGTGCGGATCATATTTTGCACGTCATGGAAGTCCATGCCGGTAAACATCATGTCGATCATGATCCAGTCGAAGCCGAGATGCGCGCACAGTTCCGCGGTTTCGGGATCGTTCGCCCACACGCCGAGTGCGGTGCGGCCTGACTTCATCGTGTCCATCAGCATGTTCTTCGGTTTCATACCCTGCTCCTTCAGACGCCCGCGAGCGGGCAGATTACGCAGATGGCTGTCTGCTTCAGTTCGGTGTGACCGGTTGCATGGAACGCGGCGCGCTCCAACTGCGAAAGCAGGTCTTGAGAATCGCCATGAAGACGATGCCGACCGCCATCTGCAACAGCGAGTAACTCGCTAGGCGCGAGAAATCGCCGACATTCCACGCTTCGAATGCGAGTACGGAGAACGTACGGTCCGCCGCGGTGTAGAGAATCACGACCATCGAGAGTTCGGTCATGAAGAAGCTGAACAGCAGCAGCCACGCTGCGATCACGCTGGCGCGAATCAGCGGCAACGTGATGTGCGTGAACGTGCGCAACGGTCCATAGCCGCAGACGCGCGCGCTTTCTTCGAGCTCGGGATGCACCTGGATCAGGCTGGCCGACACCGAACGCACCGCATACGCGGTAAACCGGCCGACGAACGCAAAAACGATGATCAGCGTGGTGCCGTAGACGGAGAGTGGCACGTTGATCCAGAACAGCAGCATGCCGACGCCGAACGCGATGCCCGGCATGGAAATGGGCAGCAGGATCACGTATTCGAGCAGACCTTTGCCGCGCAGCCGGGTCCGCACGACGATCCACGCGATCACGATGCCCGCGACAGTCGCCGTGGTCGCGGACACCACCGAGATGAGCACGCTGTTTTGCAGCGTGAACCACACGTCGTCCGATTGCAGATAGCCGATCGCGGTGGTGAGGGAGTACTCGCCGGACCAGGTGTAGCGCGACAGCGCCGCGGCGATCAGGATCGCGATCGGCGCGAGGATCGTGGACACGACATAGAGCGCCGCGAGCGCGCCGGTAGCCCACCGCCAGCCGCCGAGTTCGACGAGCCGCGGCCGGAAACCCTTGCCGCTGATGGTCGTGTAGATCCGCTTGCCGACCAGCACGCGTTGCAGCCACGTGGTGAAGCTCGACAACGCGAGCAGATAGATCGACAGGACGGCCATGACGCCATAGTTGGGCGGCACTTCCTGCGAGCCGATCCAGATGCGCGAGGTCAGCATGAGAATCTGCCGTGACCAGCCCAGTACCACCGGCGTGCCGAACAGGCCGATGGCGATCGTAAACGCGAGGACTGCGCCGGACAGCACGGCCGGCGTGAGCAGCGGAATGGTGATGCGGCGCATGGTCTGCAAGGGCGTGAGGCCGCACACCTGCGCCGCTTCCTCTAGGCTCGGGTCCATGCTGCGCAGCGCCGCCGCGACGATCATCATCACGTACGGCGCGAGATACAGGCCGATCACGATCAGCATGCCCCAGCGGCTGTACACGTCCAGCGCGCCGGGCAAACCGAGCGTCGCGAGGAGCCGGTTCATGATGCCGCTGCGGGGCGCGGCGAGCAGCGCCCACGCGACCGCGCCGACGAACGGCGGAATGAAGATCGGCAACTGGCTGATCCATTGCAGTACGCCGCGCATCCACGTATCGGTGCGCTCGAAGATCCACGCGAACGACACGCCGAGCAGCGTGGCGATCGTGGCTGCGCCGCCCGACACGAGCAGCGTGTTGGCTAGGGCGTCCCAGTAAATCCGCTTGCCCAGCACCTCGGCGAAATAGCGGCTCGTCAACGATGGCGCGCCTGCGTCCACGTCGAAGACAGCGCGATACAGCACGGCGCACAGCGGCGCGATCACGAGGACGGCGACGGCGCCGCAGATCAGCACGACCGCCATGATCGCCGGCAATTGCTGCATGATCCGATGGCGCTGCACCGCGTGACGTTCCGAAAGAGGCAGATCGGCCAAGCTCACGCTCCTATCACGCGTATGTCGTCCGCGGCCACTTCGATGCTGATCGCGTCGCCCGGCCGGCGTGGGCCCGCGTCGAGTTGCACGACGCTCATCTGGCCGAACGCGGTATCGATCCGATACTCAGTGCGATTGCCGACGAAACTCGCCTCCGCAACGCGCCCGGCGATCGAGCCAGGCGCGCCGGACTGGCGCACGCGCCACTTCTCCGGGCGAATGCACAACAGTTCACCGGGCCGCGGCGGCTGAGCGAGCGCGGCGGGCAACGTCAGTCCGCCGGGCATCGCGAAGACCGCGCCGTTCGCGCCCATTTGCCATTCGTAGTCCGCGATGATGTTCGCCCGCCCCAGAAACTCCGCTGCATGACGCGTGGCGGGACGATCGTAGAGATCCTTCGGCGCGCCCTTTTGAATCACCGTGCCCGCGTGATACAGGTAGACGGTGTCGGCAATCGACATCGCTTCTTCCTGATCATGCGTGACGAACAGAATGGTGCGGCCGAGACGCCGCTGCAATTCACGGATTTCGATGCGCATCTCCACGCGCAGTTTCGCGTCGAGATTGCTGAGCGGCTCGTCCATCAGAATGACGGGCGCCTCGGACACGATGGCGCGCGCGAGCGCCACGCGCTGCTGCTGGCCGCCTGATAACTGCGTCGCGCTGCGCTCGGCGAACGTGTCGAGGCCGACAAGGCGCAGCGTCGCCATCACCGCGTCGCGTGCCTTCGCGCCGCTGACGCCGGCCGCCCGCAGCGGCAGGCCGACGTTTTCAAATACGCTCATATGCGGCCAGATTGCGTACGACTGGAACACCATCGACACATGACGGCGTTCGGGCGGCACCCACAGCGCGGGCGCAGCCTGATACACGGTACGTCCCGCGATTACGATCTCGCCATCCGAGGGCCGCTCCAGTCCCGCGATACAGCGCAAGGTCGTCGTCTTGCCGCAGCCGCTCGCGCCGAGCAGCACCGATATCTGCGCCTCGGCGAAGCTCTCGCTGACCGACTTCAGCACCGGTTGCGCGCCATAGGATTTTTGCAGGCGGCGAATGATGATCGACATGCGTGGCCTCACCTGATTCCGGTTGCTTTCTGCCACAACTCGATGAGCTGCGTCTGCTGCCTGAGCGCGGCGTCGATGTCGAGCGGCAGCACCTTTACTGTCTCGAGTTTCGGCATGCCTTGTGGCGGCGTCGAACCGTTACGCAGCGCGTACTCGTTCGCTCTCTGGATGATCGTCTGCGCATCGCTCATCATGAAATCGACGAACAGCTTCGCCGCCGCGGGATGTGGCGCGCCCTTCAGCACCGCGACCGAAAACGGCGTGGACACGGTGCCGGATTTGGGCACGATGAATTCTAGCGGCGCGCCCTTCGCTACCGCGCCGCTATAGTGGTTGTTGACCACATAAAACATCAGCGGCTTTTCGCCCGACAGCATCTTCGACAGACCGGCCGGCGTGGTCGGTGTCAATTCCGCGCCGGACTTGATGAGTCCCTGGTAGATCGCGACGGTGCGCTGTTCGCCGAAGTTCTGGTACAGCGTCGCAAGCAGCGAGAAAGCCGCCGACGACGTACGTGGGTCGTAAAACGTGATCTGGTTCTGCCACTCCTGCTTCGGGTTGGCGAAATCCATCCAGTCCTGCGGCGGCTGCATGCCGTTCAGATACTGCCTGTTTGCGCCGACACCGAGAATCAGCGTCTTCACACGCTCAAAGTCCTTTCCGGCGGGCGCGGCATCGGCGGGGAAGTTCTTCAGTTCCGGCGAGTGATACGGGTCGAGCAGTTGCTCGTTCTGCATCCGCGTGAAGACGTCTTCCAGCGAGAAGAACGCGTCCGCGGCCTGCTTGCCTGCAGTGCGCTCGGCGATATGGCGGTTGTAAATCTGCCAGCAGCCCGCCACGTAAGAACTGACCTTGATCTCCGGATAGCGCTTCTTGAATGCGTCGAGATATACCGGCGTTTGCGGCGGATCGCATCCGTAGACCACGAGGCTGCCCTCTTTCTTCGCCTGTTCGATCAACGCGGGATCGCTCGCGAAGGCCGTGCGCGAGACCATCGGCAAGAGTGCAAGCAGCAGTGCCAATACGCCGATCCACGTTCGCATCGGGGCTCGTAGCATGTCTGTCTCCAATGGTCTTATGTTATTTCTCGCGCCGTTCACGGACGCTCTGCGTCGTGGGCTTATCGAGCATCGCCGATAATCGCCGCATACGGAATTTCGATATGCTGAACGTCGATTTAAGCGTGGATGAAGATCCGGGTTATCGCGCATGCGCGCTGTGTTTTGCGCGAAACAGCTTGCTTGTCACGCAGGCCGATCTATAACGTGAATCCTGTTGGCCCATGATTTCGGGCTTCGAATTTCCACATGCGATGGAGTTCACAATGGCATGCACACCCGCCGGCAACCGCACGCTTTCGCAAACGCTCGCCGCGTTTGCTCACTCGCTCAACCTCGACGAAGTGCCGCGCCACGTATGCACGCGCGCCAAGCATCTGATCCTCGACGCGGTCGGTATTGCGTTCGCGTCCCATCGCAACGAATTCGCCGACGTGATGCTGCGCGGCATCAGGGCGCTCGGTGAAGGCGGCGTCAGTCCGGTGATCGGCAGCAGCGACACGCATACGGTGCGCAATGCGGTGCTGCTCAATGCGGCGCTCATGCACGGACTCGATTACGACGACACGCATATGAAAGGCATCGTGCACGCAACCGCCTTCTGCGCACCGGCAGCGCTCTCCGTGGCCAACGAAACCGGCGCCGGCGGGCGCGCAGCGCTCGCCGCGTATCTGGTGGGTATGGAAGTCGCCACGCGTCTGGGCGCGGCAGCGAAAGGCGGCTTTCATCATGCCGGCTATCACCCGACCGGTGTGCTGTCGCACTTCTCGGCCGCGTTGATCGCAGGCCGCCTCTATGGACTGGACACCGCGCAGCTGGCCGCCGCGCAAGGCATTGCCGCGAGCACCGCTTCGGGCGTGCAAGTGTTTCTCGAAGAAGGCACGTGGTCCAAGCGGCTGCATCCCGGCTGGGGCTGCGTTGGCGGCATCACGGCCGCGCGGCTTGCGCAGGCCGGTTTTGTTGCGCCATCGCGCCCGTACGAAGGGCGTTACGGGCTATTCGATTCGCACCTGCAGCAACACGCGGGCGAAGTCGATTACGTCATGGCGAGCGCGGGTCTCGGCGAAATCTGGGAAACGGAACAGATGGCAATCAAACCCTACCCTGTATGCCATTTTCTGCATTCGATCGCGGAGGCCGGCGCCGATCTGGCGCACGACGGCCAGATCGATCTGAGCCGGATCAGCCGCATTCGCGCACTGCTGCCCGAACCGGTCATGCCGATCGTCACCGAGCCGCTCGAGGCGAAAAGGCGGCCGAGCACGAACTATGAAGCGAAGTTCAGTGCGCAGTATGTGGCGGCGGCCTCCCTCGTGCGCGGCCGCTTCGGACTCGCCGAACTGGAGGCCGACGCACTCGCCGATGAGCGCATTCTGGCGCTATCCGCGCGGGTGGAATGCGTAGCGGACCCCGATAGCGCGTTTCCCGCCTACTACTCGGGCGGCGTGATCGTCGATACGGACGACGGCCGGCAACATCGCCGCTATTACCGCATCAACAAAGGCGCCGGCGAACGCGCGCTGTCCAATGAAGCGATTGTCGCGAAGTACTTCGAGAACGCGTGTTGGGCCGTCAGCCACGCACGCGCCGAACAGGTTCGCGATGCGGTGCTCGCGCTCGACGAACTGCAAAGCAGCGACCTGTGGGCCGTGCTTCGCGGCGGCTGAACCCGGCGCCGCAGGTGCACCGACAGCGCTCGCGGCGGATAGCGTGGCCCGTTATGCCCGGCTCGAAATCTTCTTGCAGTACTTGGCGACCGCCCGGCCGATGGAGATCTCGTTGCCCTTCACCCGTTGCGTCGGCGCGCCGACGACGATCGCATACGCTTCGCCGTTGATCCACACGTAGTGTCCGATCGAAGCGATCTCCGACTGATATCCGCCGATCGACACGAACCAGCCGCGCTCCTTGCCCTGCTCGATCAGGCGCTTGTAGCGCGTCTTGCTGGTCACGGTATTCGGCGCGTATTGCTCGAACTCGAGCTCCTCGATCAACGCGTTGCGCGCGTCGTCGTTCATCGCGCCGAGCAGCGCCTGCCCGGCCGCGCCGATATGCAGCGGCCGCTTTTCGCCGACCGTCGCCGCATAGCGCAGCGTTTGACCCGACTGCACGACTTCGAGGTAGTGCGATTGATGGCCGGTGCGCGTGGCGAGAAACACCGTCTCGCCGGTTTCGTTGCAGAGCTCCTGCAAGACCGGCCGCACGTGCGACAGCAACGGATCGTTGTCGATGATGATGCGCGCCTCGTCGAAGATACGGCGCGTGGGATAGTAGTCCGCCGAATCGTGCACGCGATACAGATAGCCGTTCGATTCGAGCGTCTTGAGCAGCGCGAGGCAGCTCGACTTGGGGAACTCGAGACGCTTGCTGATCAACGCGAGCGGCACCGCCTGCTTGAGCTCCGCGAACAATTGAAAAATCTCGACTACGCGCCGCGCGCTTTTGACATCCGAGTCGTTTGCGACCGTCATTGCGCCCCCGAGAAAGCCTAAGGAAAACCCGAATTCACGCATGGATGGACGGCAAACGCGCTTGCGCTGCGTTTGCACATCGCCTATTCTGAGTTCATGGATAAGCATAGACGTTCACATATATGAACGCAAGACATTTTCGGAGCGGGCGGCGTCGAGCGTGTGAGAGTGCGCCTCGGCCTTGCTGACAGGCGTCCGTCACGTGTATCGCGGAGGAGACTCGCATGGCATCGAGCATCATCGTCAGGCCGCTGGCCGGTTCGCTGGGCGCCGAAGTGTTTGGCGTCAATCTGTCCGGCGAACTGGATCCTTCGACGGTTGCCCAGATCCGGCGCGCGTTCCACGAGTACCTCGTGATCTTTTTCCGCGAGCAAGATGCATCGGATAACGATCTTGCTCACTTTGCTCGTTATTTCGGTGAGCTTGCGGTGTTGCCGCCGCACCGGCAGCATCCGGGCGCGCTGCCGGAACTGCTGATCATCGACAAGAAGCCGGAAGACGCACTCGTCTTCGGCTGGGAATGGCATTCCGACACCACGCACCTGGAGATTCCGCCGCTCGGTTCGGTGCTTGCAGCGCGTATCCTGCCGCCGGTGGGCGGCGACACGTTGTTCGCCAATCAGTACATGGCATACGACACCCTCTCGGACGGCATGAAGACCATGCTGGGTGGTCTGCGCGCCGTGCATGCGAACGGCCACATTCTCGCGTCGCTCGAAGCCGAAGACGTGCTCGCGCAGGGCCAGGGCTACGGCAGCCATACGACGCTGTCCGCAGTGCATCCGGTCATCAGAACGCATCCCGAGACCGGCAGGAAAGCGCTGTTCGTCAATTCGCTGCATACGGAACGTTTCGAGAATATGACGGTGGCCGAAAGCGCCCCGTTGCTGCGCTTCCTGTTCGAACACTCGACGCGCCCTGAATTCACCTGCCGCTTCCGCTGGGCGCCCGGTTCGATTGCGTTCTGGGACAACCGCTGCTGCCAGCATCTCGCGCTCGACGATTATCCCGGCCAGCGGCGCCTGATGCATCGCGTCCAGCTACGCGGCACGAAGCCCGTGTAGGACCGCGAGGGGCCCTCAAACGCACGGGAACGAGACGCGCATTTCTGGAGGAAGACACCATGTCGATCGCAGAGGCAACTATCGAACGGATGCCTGTCGGCGCGGCGCACCGCCGGATGTTCTGGCTGCTCGGCGCGGGCATGCTGATCGATGCGTTCGAGTTGTTCATGCAGTCGGGCGTCGTGGCGTCGATGGTGCATACGAACTTCACCAGCACCAGCGGCGTCGCGCAGTTCATCTTCGCCACCTTCTTCGGGCTGGCGATCGGTTCGGTCATGAGCGGCACGCTCGCTGACCGCTTTGGACGCAAATCGCTCTACCAGTTCAATCTGCTGCTGTTCAGCCTCGCGACGCTCGCAACGGCGGCGGCGCCCTCGTTCACGCTTGTCGTAATCCTGCGCTTCATCGCCGGGATCGGACTGGGCGGCGAACTGGTGGTGGGCTACGCGATCATGGCCGAGATGACACCCGCGCATTGCCGCGGACGCTGGGGCGTGACGCTCGGGCTGCTGGTGAACTGCGCGCAGCCGCTGTCGGCGTTTGTCGGCGCATGGTTCCTGCCGGCGGTCGGCTGGCGCGCGATGTTCGTGGTCGGCGCGGTGCCGGCGCTGATCGTCTGGTATCTGCGCCGGGCACTGCCGGAATCGCCGCGCTGGCTCGAACGTCAGGGCCGCACGGCGGAAATGCATGAAGTGCTCGACGCGCTGTGGCTCGAAAATACCGGCGACGCGCACGCGCCGCGCGTCGCGCCGGCGAGCTTTCTACCGGAGCGCAATGAATTGCCGTGGACCGCGCTGTTCGGCCGCCACCGGCTCGGGCGCACGCTGTTCTGCTTTGCGATCGTGTCGCTGATCCTCGCGAGCCAGTATGGGTTTATCGGCTGGGTGCCGACACTGCTGCTGCATCGTGGCCAGTCGATTGTGCACTCGCTGACCTACTCCGCGGTCATGGCAATGGGTGCGCCGATCGGCATGCTGATCCCGATCTTTCTCGTCGACCGGCTCGGGCGTCGCACCGTGGTGGCGTCGGCGTCGTTTCTGGCGGCCGCGGTCGGCATCGGCTATGCGTTCGCACTCGATGCGCCGGCATGGTTGCTCGTCACCACGGGTTTTCTCGAAGTGCTATTCGTGCAGATCACCGCGAATACCGTGCTCGCCGTCTACCTGCCCGAACTCTTTCCGACCGATATCCGTGGCACGGGCTTTGGCGCGTCGACCGCAGTCGGGCGAGTGTCGGCCGCGATCATGCCGTATTTCGTGCTGTTCGTGCTGAACGGCTTCGGCTCGTTCGCCGTGTTCGTGATGTTGGCAAGCGTGCTGCTGCTGTTGTGCCTGCTGGTGCTCGCGGTCGGTCCGGAAACGCGCCGCAAAACGCTCGAAGATGTCGAGCGGGAAATTCTCGCGGGCGTGGACTTGAGCGCGGATCATAAGCATGCCAAGTCGCCGGCGTCCTGAGGAGGAGTAACAGAACTTGCCGCGCGCGCCTTCTTCCAAAGCCTCGCGGTGAGACGTTCAGCGCATGTGCGCGAACCGGCGAAACACATTCGCCTCTTCGCTGCGATGCGAGGTGACGCGCGCATGACTCATGGCGGGGTCGAGCAGCGTGATCCCGGACCACTCACCCTGCGCTGACAGTTCGTGAATCAGATCGACGATGGTCTGACACACCACGGAAGTCGCGGAATTCATCGGCGTCGCGCTGGACCAGCAGACGCTCGCCGGACGCTTCAACGCCGGCTCGACGATCCTGCGCACTCGCGGGCGCCTGGCCGGATCACGTTGCGCCAATGCCGACACCGGCAGGATCGTGCATGCCGCGCCCGATTGCGCGACTGAAATGAGCGTGGGAAGCGAGTCGATATCGGCGACGATATTCAACTCGACGTTCTCGCGCGCGAAGACCCGTTCGAGCAACAGGCGCAAACCGTTCGAGATGCCGGGCGCGACGAGTTTCACGCCGCCGAGTTGCGCGAGGGTGCAGGTTTGCGCGAGCGCGCCGACTGTTCCGCCCGGCTCGCCGAATACGTAGAGCTGTTCTTCGAGAACCGGCAGCGCGGTCACGCCCAGCGTGTCCGCGTCGCGAAACAGAATGGCCAGATCAATGCGTTCGTTGGCGAGCAGTTCGCTGATAAAGCCGCTCATGCTTTCAAAGAACTGCAAACGGATGCGCGGAAAGCGTTCCTGAATGCGCGCGAATAGCGGCATGGCGAGAATCGATGCCATGGTGGTCGGAAAACCCACGGCGACAGTGCCGCTTTCGGCATTTCCGCCCTCCCGCACTTCCTGCTTGAGTTCTTCCATTTGCCGCAATACGAGCCGGCTATGACGATAGAGCGACTGGCCCGCGGCGGTCGGCGCCACGCCTTGCCGGCTTCTGATCAACAGCTTCGTTTCGAGTTCCTCCTCGAGGCGGCTCATCTGCTGACTCAGCGAAGGCTGCGCGACATACAGCTTCTCAGCCGCCTTGCCCATGCTGCCGCAATCGACGATCGCAACGAAGTATCGAAGCTGACGGGTGTCCATGATTCGTGATCCTGAGTTTAACGGTCAGAGGTTATGCCTATGATGGACTCATTCAATTGGTATTTCCACGCAAACCACACTTCTTCTACAGTCTTTCAATTGGCATCACGCATGCGCGCCGACACGTTGGCGCCCGACAGGAAATGCAGACCGTTCTTCGCGAGAGAGAAAGCATCGATGGCGGCATAGCTGATATGCCGGCGAGCCAATTGATACTGCACGGCGATCAAAACAACAATGCACTCGTCGACTCCCCTTTCGCCCACTTCTATTTACGGCTCATGAATCCTGCAACCGCAACGACTTCATCCCACGCGCTGCTCTCCGTGCTCGCCGCTAACGGAATCGATCGCGTTTTTCTTGTGCCCGGTGAAAGTTATCTGGGGATTCTCGATGCGCTCGCGGACTTTCCACAGATCGACGTGGTGACGTGCCGCCATGAAGCGGGCGCCGGTTTCATGGCATGCGCGGACGGACGCTTGACGCGCCGCCCGGGCGTCGTGATGGTCAGCCGCGGACCCGGCGCGAGCAACGCGTCGATTGCGGTGCACACGGCGCAACAGGACGGCATTCCTCTGGTGCTGATCGTCGGACAAATCCCCAAAGCGGATTTGCGCAAGGAAGCGTTTCAGGAGATCGACTATCAAAGCATGTATGGTTCGATTGCCAAGTGGGTGGTGGAAGTCACGGAGCCGGAACAGCTGGCGGCCGCCGCGTTCAAGGCGCTGCGCATCGCCACGGCCGACACGCCCGGCGCCGTCGTGCTGGTCGTTCCCGAAGATATTCAGCAACAACGCGTCGAGCAGAATGCGTGGCGGGTGCCGTCTTCCATATCCACGGTTCCTTCTAACGCCGCACTTCAGCGTATCGCCCGTCTGCTCGAACAGGCGCAGCGGCCACTCATCATCGCAGGCGGCGCGTTCGAGGCACCGCGCGGGCGCGAATCGCTGCTGCGGCTCGCGCAAACGTACGATGTTCCCGTTGCGGTGTCGTTTCGACGCCAGGACATTTTCCCCAACCCGCATCCGCTGTATGCGGGCGATCTGGGATTGGCCAATCCGGCGGAGCAGATCGAAGCCTTCGAGTCGAGCGACTTCGTTCTCGCACTCGGCACGCGCCTGGGCGATATCACGACGCAAGGCTATCGCTTCCCGAAGCCGCCGCGCGCGGCGCAGACATTCGTGCATTGCCACGCGGACGGCCACGCCGTCGGTCTTCATGTGGCGCCGGATATCGGTGTGGTGTGCGATCCCGTCGCGCTTGCCGACGCGCTCGTCGGTGCGCACCGTTCTCATACGCGCTCGCAACAATGGCCCGCGCGCTTGCGAAGCATCGCCACGCGCATCGCCGAATGGCCCGACCGCACCGTCGAACCCGGTGACGGTCACGGCGACTCCGGTGGCAGCGTGCGATTCGTCGACGTCGTTCGTTCGCTGGCGCAGCGTGCGCCCGCGGATGCCGTCATCTGCGTGGACGCCGGCACGTTCGCCGCGCCCGTCTACCGCCATTTTCCTTTTTGCTATCCGCAACGCCTGATGTCACCGCTGTCCGGCGCAATGGGTTACGGCACGCCGGCCGCCATTGCGACGCAGTTGCGCTTGCCGGCGCAAAAAACGATCTGCCTCGTCGGCGACGGCGGCTTTGCCATGACCGGCAACGAGATGATCGCCGCGGTGGCGCGCCACTTGCCGATCCTGTTCATTCTCTCCAACAACAACTGCTACGGATCGATCCGCGTTCATCAGGACCGCACCTATCCGGGACGCCATGTCGGCACCACGCTGACCAATCCGGATTTCACCCTGATTGCCGGCGCGTGCGGCATCGACGCCGAACGCGTGACGGCTTCAGACGAAATCGACGCGGCCGTCAAACGCGGCCTCGCGGCACAGCGGCCCTATTTCATCGAAGTCATGTCGAGTATCGAATCCGTTCAGCCACTTTCGAGCGTGCCGTCGATGGCGCTCAACCAGGAGCCTTGATTGCGGTAATCACCCTACAACTACAGAGACGCAAGGAGACAACATGAAGATCATGTCCACGGCAGGACTGCTGGCAATCATTGCCGCGACCGCGCCATCCGCTTTTGCTCAGTCGACCCTCACGCTGTACGGCATGATCGACGAAGGGCCCGAATACAACAGCAACGCAGGAGGCAAGCATCTGTACAACCTGACCACGGCCGCTCAGGGCGGCAGCCGTTGGGGGTTTCGTGGCTCGGAAGATCTCGGCGGCGGCTTGAGCGCCATCTTCAGGTTGGAGAACGGCTTCGATCTCGGCACGGGCAAACTCGGCCAGGGCGGCCTGATGTTCGGCCGGCAGGCCTACGTCGGGTTGACGTCCACGCGCTTCGGCTCGGTCACGCTGGGACGTCAATATGATTCGGTGGTCGACTATATCGGGCCGCTGACCGTGGGCGACCAGTGGGGCGGCACGATCGGTTCGCACCCCGGCGACCTCGATAACTTCGACAACAGTCAGCGCACCAATAACTCGGTCAAATACGCGAGCGCGAACTACGACGGCATCACGTTCGGCGGTCTGTACAGTCTCGGTGGCGTGGCGGGCAACGTCACGCAGAATCAGGTGTGGTCGCTCGGCGCCGGCTATACGAACGGGCCGCTGGCGCTCGGCGCCGCGTACCTGAACGTGCGAAATCCGAACGTCAGTTTCTTCGGCAACAGCACGACGGGCACGGCCACGCCGACGGCCAATGCGATCGCGAGCCCTGTGTATAGCGGCTACGCGTCGGCGAATACCTATCAGGTGATCGGCGCCGGCGGCAATTACACGATCGGCGCGGCCACACTCGGCGCCACCTATTCGAACACCAAATTCATGGGCCTCGGCAATACGGCGCAAAGCGGCCCGAATTCACGCCACCTCGGCGGCGAGGTCACCTTCAACAACGTCGAACTCAGTTTCAAGTACCAGGTGCTGGCCAGTCTGCTGGTCGGGCTCGAATACGACTACACGCGCGGTAGTTCGGTGAACGGTGCGGATGCGGCCCAGTACCACCAGGGCACGCTCGGCGTGGACTACTTTCTGTCGAAGCGGACCGATGTATATCTGGTCGGCGTTTATCAACACGCGTCGGGGGTAGACTCGACCGGCAAGCCGGCAGTCGCGGCAATCAATCAGGTGACCGCATCGAACAGCAATAGTCAGACCGTCGTGTCGCTCGGCTTTCGCCACAAGTTCTGATGAAACTCACTCCGCACGCGGTCCGAGCCGCTGACCCCAGCCGCTTTCTCCCACGTTTGCGCGTCACACCCGCGCGCAATGAACGTGCGCAGTCCCAACGGACACAAGGACGCACCATGACAACCAATCTGCGCATTCCCATCGCCGCGCGAATCGAGCGCCTTCCCGAATCGAACTACCTGCGATTATCGATTCTGCTGATCTCGCTCGGCACGTTCTGGGATTCGTACATGCTATTTTCGGTCGGGCCCATTTCAGCGCATTTCTTCGCTTACCTCGGGCAACCGCATCTCGCTACCGAATTGCCGCTGGCGCTCTTTTTCGGCACGTTCGTGGGCGCGGTCGGCCTGAGCACGGTGGCCGACAAGATCGGCCGGCGCGGCGCCTTCACGCTCGACCTGTGCATTCTCGCGACCGGCGCGCTGCTCGCCGCGTTCTCACCGAATGCCACGGTATTGCTGATCGCGCTGTTTATTGCAGGCATCGGCACCGGCGCGGAATTGCCGTTGTCGACGACCTACGTGCAGGAACTGTCGCCCGCGCGAGCACGCGGCAAAATGTCGAGCTTCGCGTTGACGATCGGTTTTCTCGGCGGCACGGTGGGCGGTTTTGCCTCGATGCTGCTCGTGCCGCTGAATGATCTGCCGCTTCCGGGATTCCGCATTGCATTGCTGCTCGCGGCAGTCGGCGGTTTTTCATCGCTTCTGTTGCGGCTTGGCTTGCCCGAGTCGCCACGCTGGCTGGAACGCATGGGCCGGCGCGACGAAGCCGACGACGTCATGGATAGAATCGAGCACCGCGTCATGCGCGAAAAGAACCTCGTCATGCTGCCGCCCCCACCCAAAACGGAATATGAAATCGAGAGCGGCGTATCGCCGATCAGCCTGCTGCTGTCGCGCGCCTATATCCGCAGAACAATGAGTGCGTGGGGAATCGAACTGCTGCAGGGATTCGGTGCGTACGGCTTTGCGACGTTCGTACCGTTCTTTCTTTATTCGCGTGGCTATTCGATCGTGCACGCACTGACCTACACCGCCGTCATCCAGATCGCGTACCCGGTCGGCTGTCTGGTCTCCGTCTACATTACGGACAAAATCCAGCGCAAATGGGGCATGGCGTTCGCGTATGTGCTGAACATGATCTTCGGCCTGTGTTTTCTGCTGGCGGACTCGACCTCCATGATCGTGCTGTTCGGCTTTCTCACCGAGGCCATGATTTTCATCAACGGCCCGTTGCTGCACACGTATGAGGCTGAAATCTATCCGACCGGCATCCGGGCGCGCGGCGCCGGCATCAGTTTCGCGCTCAGCCGGCTGGGCGGCTTTTTTGCGCCGCTCGTCGCGTCGTTCCTGCTGGGGATCGGTGCGGGGCATAGCTGGTTGATCGGCATTGGCGCCGCGGCGTGGTTTGCCTGTGCGCTGGTGGCCGCGTTCGTCGCCGTGGATACGACCAACATCAGTCTGGAAGATCTCGAAGTGAAGCATTGACGCGCCAATCGCTGCCGGTTCCTGCGTCGGGCGGCAACGCCCTTCGCAATGGAAGCGGCAGCGATTTCCTGGCGGCCCGTTCAGCCGAGCCGTGCAATCAGCGCGTCCGTGAATACCGCCGTCGATGCATGGCCGCCCAGATCGGGCGTGCGCACGTTGTCGTCGTTGAGCGTCTGCCTGATCGCCTGATTCAGACGCTGCGCGAGATCGCCGGCGCCGACGTGTTCGAGCATCAGGCCCGCGGCCAGCATCTGCGAGACAGGATTGGCAATGCCGCGCCCGGCGATATCCGGCGCCGAGCCGTGCACGGCTTCGAAGATGGCGGCGTCGGCGCCGATATTCGCGCCGGGCGCGAGGCCGAGTCCGCCGACCAGTCCCGCGAGTTCGTCCGAGAGAATATCGCCGAACAGATTCGTGCACAGCAGCATGTCGAACTGCCACGGATTCAGCACGAGCTGCATCGCACAAGCGTCGACGATGCGGTCGTCGACGGCCACCCTGCCCTCGTAATCGCGCGCCACCTCTCGTGCCGTCTCGAGGAAAAGACCGGTCAGCGCCTTGAGCACATTCGCCTTGTGAACCACGGTTATCTTTTTGCGCCCGTGCTCAACCGCGTAATCGAATGCGTAGCGCGCGATGCGCCGGCAACCCTCGCGCGTGTTCATTCCCGTTAGAACGGCGACGCCATGCGGATCGTCGCCTATCGGAATGTAATGTTCGTGCGCCACATAAAGTCCGCCGATGTTCTCGCGCACCAGCACGACATCGATATCATCATAGCGACCCGGCACGATGGTACGCACCGGCCGGAGATTGGCGTAGAGCGAAAACGCCTCGCGCAGCCGCACATTAGCGGAGCGGAATCCGCCGCCTATGGGTGTGGTCAACGGCCCCTTCAGCGCGAGCCTCGTGCGGCGAATGCTGTCGAGCGTCGTTTCCGGCAACGGTTCGCCGCCGCGTTCGATTCCGGCCATGCCCGCGTGCTGGATGTCCCATGCAAAGGGCGCGCCCAATGCGTCGAGTACCTTGATCGTGGCAGCGGTGATTTCCGGGCCGATGCCGTCGCCTGGTATCAGCGTCGCGGGAATGGGGGATGATTTGCTTGCACTCATTGTGTGACTCCTTCTGTGTGTGCCGGACACGGCAATACACGGCAATGCACGCCAATACGCGGCGACAGGTTCGCGAGCGAGGCCGCCCGATGCCCGGGTAGAGCACTATTATCAAAACTTTGCGCGCGCCTCACAATCGGTTTATCGGGCATAGCAGCTATGCCGCAAAAAAGCAGGAGCGTCAGAATGGATCTGAGACGGCTCGAATTGCTGATGCAGGTGTCCGCGTTCGGCAGTTTTTCGAAAGCCGCCACTGTGCTGGGCATCGCGCAACCTGCGTTGGGTCGGCAGATCCAGAAGCTCGAAGAGGAATGCGGCCTACGTCTGCTCTACCGCCACGGCCGCGGCATTTCGCTTACGCCGGAAGGCCTCGCACTGATCGAACGCGCGAGTCCGCTCGTACGTCAGCTGACCGCGATTCCAGCGGATCTCCAGTCGGAACGCGATTCGCCGCATGGACTCGTCACCGTCGGCTTGACGCCGACCGTGTGCAATCTGATCGGCATGCGGTTGATCGCCGGCTTGCGCAAGACGCATCCCAATCTGCGGGTGAACGTGATATCGGGCTATAGCGGCTATGTGCACGAGTGGCTGATCGACGGCCGCCTCGACATGGCGATTCTGCACGACGCCCGCCGCTCGTCCACCGTCGCGGTCGATCCTTTGGCTGCCGCGGAGTTGTCTCTCGTCACGCCGGCCGTCGCCACGAACTTCACGATACCTGTCGAGACGACGCTTGCAGGCGTTGCGCAAATACCGCTGGTTTTGCCGACGCGCAATCACGGTCTGCGCCGCACGCTCGAATACGCGGCCAGCAAGGAAGGCGTGACGCTCGACGTGCAGTACGAAGTCGACACGCTCGAACTGCTCAAGGAGATGGTGGTCGCGGGCCTCGCCTGCACAGTACTCGCGAAACCCGCCGTGCTCGGCGAACTGGCGGCGGCCACGCTGCACGCGCGGGCGCTCGCCAGCCCGCAATTGCACACGCGGCTCGTCCTCGCGACCGCGGTTCACCGTCCGGTCACACACGGTATCCGCGTTGTGGAACTGGCGATCAAAGCGCTGTTTACAAAGCTTATCGAGCAGCACGATCAATATGGTCTCTCGCTGCCGCAGTAGCGTGAGCGAACCATAGGATTCGGCTATGTCCGTGTCATCGTTTTGGTATTTCCGCGTTGCGGGCGCTTGCTCTATATTGGTTGCAACACAACGCCGCCGCCTCAGCCCCAATTCGGCGAACCACTAAAACGGAGACCCCTCGTACGTCACGCGCGCCACAGCCTTGCATCGGCATTGCGTGACAATCACTTCATCGCGCCGGCAAGAACTGCAGCGTCTCTCGCAACGCCCGGTCAATCATGCCGCGACCGGCCCCGCGTTCACCCAGTGGATCGGTCACGCATGCTGCTATGCAGCGCGAGGGAATTCCAATCGCACGGTTCCTGCTCGAGCAAGGCGACGCGCCGCATCGTAGGCCGGATATGTGTCAAACAGCAGAGGACGCCATGGAGCACACTATGAGTCAACCGAAAGAACCGATCGATGTCGTTGCGATGTTTCCCCAGGTCGCCGACATCGGCGATGCGACGCTGCGCAAGGCCGTCATTGCCACATGGGAGACGCTGTGGGAAATGAGCCCCTGGAAGCGGATCGCGGAGGTTCCGACGTCGACTGAAATTCCCTATCCGACTCTGCCGCATAACCAGTGTGTGCTGGAGATGGCGATGTCGGTCGCCGATCTGTTCGAACGCCACCACGGCATCAAGGTGAACCGCGATTATCTGATCGCAGCGGCCGTGCTGCAGGACGCGAGCAAAGTGGTCGAGTTCGCACCGGACGCGGAAGGCAAGGCCGTCGCGACCGATATCGGCAAACAGTATCCGCACGCGTTTTGGGCCGCGCACCTCGCCTTGCGCAACGGCATTCCCGACGAAATCGTGCATGTGCTGCTGACGCATTCGCCTCAGGCGCCTAAATTCCCCGCCACGCTCGAAGGCAAGATTCTTTATTACGTCGATCAGATAGACGTGATCGGTATTCACAAGGACCGCTGGCGCAAAGAGCTTTTCATTACGAAGTGACGCGCAGCGTGGGCAGCCATTACCGGTTCGTATTGCCTGGAGAAAACGATGAGCAAGAGAAGCAAGCTGCGTGAATTGATTGCCGCCCCTGAAATCCTGGTGATGCCGGGCGTATTCGATGGTTACAGCACGAGACTGCTCGGCGCTTCCGGATTCGCCGCGGGCTTTGTGACCGGCGCCGGCGTGAGTGAAGCGAGTCTCGGCTGGGCCGATCAGGGCATCATGGGACTCGAGGAAAACCTGCGCGTCACGCGCGCGCTCGCCTCCTGTTGCGAGCTGCCGCTGATTGCCGACGCCGACACCGGCTACGGCAATGCGGTGAACGTGCATTTCACGGTTCGCGCATTCGACGGCGCGGGCCTCGCCGGCGTGATGATCGAAGATCAGGTCTGGCCGAAACGTTGCGGCCATATGAAAGGCAAGCAGGTCATCTCCGCCGAGGAAGGCGCGGAAAAAATCCGCGCCGCGGCGGAAGCACGGCTCGATCCGGAACTCCTCATCATGTCGCGGACCGACTCGCTTGCTACTCACGGCATCGATGAAGTCATCAAGCGATTGAACATGTACGCCGAAGCTGGCGCGGACCTGCTGTTCGCCGACGCGCTGCTGGCCACGGATCATATTACGACGGTGGTCAAGAACGTCTCCAAGCCGGTTTGCGTCAACATGGGCTTCGGCATTCGCCAGCGCTCCACCACGCCGTTGATTTCCGCGCGGCAATTGCAGGAGTTGGGCGTGGCCGTGGTGGTCTATCCGCGCTTGCTGACGGCGGCGGCTATTCAGGGCATGAAGAACGCGATCGCGACGCTGAAGGAGTCCGTGGCGAGCGGTGAAGTGATCGAGCGTCCCGACCTCGTCGTGTCGTTCGAGGAACTCAATGATCTGGTCGGGATCGCGGAGCTCGAACGCATCGAACAGCGCTATCTGACGCCGGAACAATATCAGCAGAAATACGAGCATGCCGCTTACGAAAAACGGCCGTGACCGCAAACCCTGGCGCGGAGCATGACATGACCGATTCGGGAAAAGATCGCCGGCACGCTTTAACGGATGAACCGCCGGTCTGCCAGTCGCCGGACGCCTCGCCGGTTCCGCTGCCGTTCGTCTTGCCACCGGGCGCATGCGATTGTCATGCGCACATCTATGGGCCGCCTGAACGGTACCCGTACCGCGATGAGCGGCGCTATACGCCTGCGCCGGTCGGCCTCGACGAATATCGCGCGTTACTTGCCAGGCTCGGCGTCACGCGCGCGGTGATCGTTCAGCCGACCGTCTATCACGACAATCAAATGACACTCGACGTGCTCGCCGCATCGTCCGGCGCATGGCGCGGCATCGCGCAATTGCGAGCCGATGTAAGCGATGCGGAGCTCAAGCGCCTCGACGCCGCCGGATTCCGTGGCGTGCGTCTGCATACGCGTTCGGGTCTCGACGATCTGGACGCGATGGCAAGGCGCGTGGCGCCGCTCGGATGGCACGTGCAATTGCATCTCGATGCGCGTGACCTGCCGGAGATCGGCCCTCGCCTCGCACGTCTGCCGGTGCCTGTCGTGCTCGATCATTTCGCGCGCATCGTCGTTCAGGACGGCCTGGATCAACCGGGTTTCAAAGCGCTGCTGACGCTGCTGGAAAGCGACCCGTGCTGGGTCAAACTATCCGCGCCGTTTCGCCTCGGCGACGACGTTTCCCCCTATGCCGGCGTGCTGCCGTTCGCCAAAGCACTCGTGGCGGCGCGCCCGGACCGGCTGGTCTGGGGCAGCGACTGGCCGCACTCGTCCTATCACGGCGTGATGCCCAACATGGGCGTGCTGCTCGGCCTCGTCGGCGAGTGGGCGCCCGAGGCCGGCACCCGCGACATGATTCTCGGCATCAATCCCGCGCGGCTATACGGCTTCGAATAGCCGTATAGCCGTATAGCCGCGCGTTTTCTAAACATGGAGAGTGGCATATGGGCAGCACGAAAATCCAGCAGATGCGAGCGCTTCTGAATTCCGCCGAAATCATTATTTCGCCGGGCGTCTACGACGGATACAGCGCGAGAGTGATCGAGAAAATGGGTTTCAAGGCGGCCTCGACGACCGGCGCGGGGCTGGCCAACTCGCGCCTGAGCCAGCCGGACATCGGCATCATGACGCTCACGGAAAATGTCGATGCATGCCACTGGCTGGCACGCTCCGTCTCGCTGCCGCTGATGGCCGACGCGGACACCGGTTACGGCAATCCGGTGTCGGTGTATCACACCGTGCAGTTGTTCGAGGAAGCCGGCGTGGTCGGCGTGAATATCGAGGATCAGGTCAGCCCGAAGCGTTGCGGCCACATGCGCGGCAAGGAAGTGATCGACGCACGGGAAATGGCCAAGAAGATCGAAGCTGCGGTGAAGGCGAAATCCGACTCCGGCTTCGTGATCAATGCGCGCACGGATGCGATCGCCGTCGAAGGCATCGATGCCGCGATCGAACGCGCGAAACTGTACGTGGCCGCCGGCGCGGACATGGTCTATCCCGACGCGATCGCATCGGAAGAACAGATCAAAAAATTCGTCGACGCCGTCAACGCGCCCGTCAGCATCAACATGGGCTTCGGCATCCGCTCGCGGCCCACCACGCCGTTGATCCCCGTGCGTCGTTTGCAGGAACTCGGCGTAAAACGCGTCACCGTCGCGCGGATGTTGCCGGCCGCCGCGATCATGGGCATGATGCGCGCGCTCGAACTGTTTCGCGATGGCGCGCAGAACGGCACGGTGCACGACCGGCCCGATCTGCTGGTGGGCATCGACGACATCACCGACCTGATGGGCTATCCGATGATCGACAAACTCGAAACGGAATTTCTGCTGCCCGAGGATATCGAGCGGAAATACGGGTCGGGAGAGGCGAACTACGTGGTGCGTGAGAAACGTTAGGACATTGAACGGGCACGCGCTTTCGCAAACCGGACGAGGCTTACTTGCTGCCCGCTTGCTCGTCCGTCGGTAAAACTTCCTTCATGCCCAGCTCCTCGGCAATCCTCGACATGAGGCCATCGCGCCGCCACTGCAACCATTTCATGTAGCAGGTCTGCGACGGAGGAAAGCATGCGGGCAGTCGATGCCATTTCTCGTTCTGCGTCGTGACCCACAGGATTGCATTCAGCACGTCGCGCGGGTTTCGCGCTGGGCGCCCGGAGCGCCGCTTCGTATCCTGCTGGAAAAGATGACTGATACGCTGCCAGGCGTCGTCGGAAAGCGGGAGGGATAGCATGTCGGCCAACGATTAACTAACCAGTACATTATGATCTTAACATCAGAGACCGCCCGTTATATCCTGGAGTAGCGGTGGTTTCGCCTGCAAACCCCGGAATCGCCCAGCTTCCGGCCATGCTAAAGATAGCCACCGTCGCGAGGAAACGACCTGCCTCCCTTTAAGGCACGGTTCATGTCATTTCCAGAAGCGATGCACCGCGCGACTGTGCGCGTTGAACTCGACGAACGCCTAGTATCGGTTCAGCGGTCCCGGCAGGGTTTCGTTCTTGCGCTTCGTCTTCGCTCGATCCGCACTCCGGCGCAGAACCGCACCGATTTCTTTCCAGCGAAGAAGAGTCCACGCCTTGTCTCCCGCATAGTTCGACGCGACCGCGGCGATCAAACTCGCGGCCTCGTCGTCCCCGGTCGCATCGATGTTGGCGAACCGCGCCGGGCGACCGAAGTCGCTGCCCCTGTCCATCCACGCATACAAGGCCGGAATGGTTCGCCGCCATTCTCCCTTGCGCGCGGCCCTCGCGAGCTTGCGCCAGGCGAGCGCATCGCTTGCCAGCCAGCGCTTTCGCGCTTGACTCACCGCACGCTCGCCGCGCCGAACGAAAGACCCGACACGCGCACGCAAGGCAATCAACAGGATCACGCCCAATACGACCACACCGCCGACAATGACCTGCCGCGCATGAATTACCACGATTCGATGCGGCATGCCTTCACGCATGGCGTCGACGGGTAGCTCGAATAGTGGCTTTTCCCGTACCGCGGCGGCCGAGAAACGCACCGCCGGCAGGACGACCTTCTCCTTGCGCCGCGTCGTCGTGTTCCACCATTCGATCGTCACGGGCGGCAGATTGTACGTGCCCTTGCGATCGGCAACGTAACTCGCGCTGTCGGTTCGCTCACCGGCGACGAGTCCGGCGCGGTCCTCGACGATGTTGCGGGTCGCGGCGGGTTTCGCATAGCGCTTGAGGCCGGCCACGTCTGCGAGTATCGCGGGAGGAATCAGCATCGACTCGGTGCCCGCGGCACGCTGCGTAATCGTGCGCGTGAGCGGCGCACCGACGGTGAGATGCCCAGGCGCTGGTTCGATTCTCTGTTCGACGGTGAGTTTGGGCGCGGCGAAAAAAGTGCTCATGCCTTCAGCGCCTGGCGGTAAAGTCGCGACAAGTTTCAACGCGGGCGTCGTCACCTGCGCCGGTCCTGTCATGCCGCCGGGATACACGGTGATGGTCAGCGGCGCAATCTCGAAGGTCTTGCCCGCCTGCGGCGCGATCCGGTACGCACGGCTCACGCCGAACCAACGCGTACCGTCGATGTCCTCGGACAGATTGTCGGCCTGCTCGTCGGGCAGATTCACGATCGCGTCGGGGATCGTGAACAGCGGCCAGTTTGGCGCCTCGGTGAACCACGTGGTCGTCAGCACATCGACGACCAGCTTGACCTCGCTTCCCGCCACGACCGGACCGGCCGGTTCGAGATGCGCGCGCGCCATGATGCGCGGCGCGGGATCGGCTGTGGCGGATCCCGATGCCAGCAAGGAAAGCCACAACGCAAGGCCGACCAGAAATCGCTTCATGGCGTGGCCCCCGTCTTCGCCGCGGATTCCTGTTCGAAGCGCTGTTGCAGAAACACGGCGGGCGACGTGTTCAGGTTGCGCATCCACGCATCCTCGCTCGGCTGCGGCGCCGCTTCGATCACCGCGGTCGTGCCGCGGCCCTTCTTCTTGTCGACCTGCACCTGGTCGGGCGGATCTTGTTCGGGGTCGGCTTCGTTCTGTTTGTCTCTCGCCAGCAGCGTCTGCATGTACGCGCGATTGGCCGCCGCCTGCGCGAGCGAGGGTTGCAGTTTGAGCGCGTTGTCGTAGGCCTTGATGGCGCCCGCGTAATCGTCGAGATGCGCCAGCGTATTGCCGATATAGAAATACGATTGCGCCGTCTTGAGCCGCGAGAAAGTTTCAAGCGCGCCGGCGTAATCTCCCGCCAGATATTGCGCGCGTCCTTTCCACACCGGATCGTCGAAACGTTCCGCAGCCGCCTTGTAGTGGCCGTGTTCGAGATTCCAGCGCCCTTGCTGGTCGTGCGTCGCGAACAGGTCGAGCCACTGCCATTGCGCCGCTTGCGCCTGCCGCGGCAGCGCGCTGAACATGAGCGAAAGCAGCACGATGGGCAGCCACTTGACGGTCCAGCCGCGCCGGAAATTCCACAGTGCGAGCAGCAGCAACGGCAACACGAGCCAATAGCCGCTCTCTTTCCAGCGCGGCTCGATCCTGGTTTCCTCTGCTTGCGCGAGATAGGACTGCGCGCGATGCTGGACCCAAGACACGTCGTCGTCATCCGCACGCATGCTCGCGAGCGGGATGCCGGCATCGCGCGCGACAGTGCGGATCGCGTCGGCGTCGAACGTACCCAGCAGTGGATGGCCTTCGGCATCCATCTGGATCATCCCGTCGGGGCCGCGGATCGGACCGCCGTGTTCCGTGCCGACCGCGAGCCAGAGCAGTTGATGCCGCAACGATTTCGCTTTTTGCACGAAGGCGTCCGCGCCGTTTGCATCGAAGCCGTCGCTCATGAAGACGATCGTGCCTGCTGCCGGGTCGTTCGTGAGAACCCGCTCGGCGACGTCGAGACCCGCGGCCGCGTTCTTGCCATCGTGCGGCATCAGCGCCGGTGAAAGCGCGGGAACGTAGAGTTCGAGCATCGCCGGATCTTCGGTCGGCGGCACGACGAGGTGGCCTGTCGATGCGAACACGACGAGGCCGGTTCGCGCACCCTTGCGCGCTCTCGCGAGATCGAGCACTTTCTGCTTCGCGCGTTCGAGACGGGTCGGCGCGATGTCGGTGGCATCCATCGAATGAGCGAGTTCGAGCACGACGACGAGCGGCGCCTTGTCCTGATTGAACGGCGGGCGTTCCTGCTGCCACGTCGGCCCTGCCACGGCAATGGCGCCGACGCCGAGCAGCAACGCGAGCGTATGAACCGGCTGAATCACGCGACGTTTCGCGCCGCCGACGATCAGATGCTCCAGCAATTCCGGCGCGATCACACCGCGCCAGCGCGCGCGCACGTCGTTGCGACGCAGCCAGACGAACGGCAGGCCGAACGCCGGAATCAGCATCAGCAGCCACGCCGGCCGCAGGAAATGGAACGCGGTCAGATCAATTTCCACGCTGAGCCTCGCTCACTGGCACGCCCTGCACGCCGCGCGCTCGCCGAGGCGCACGCAACAACGCGATCAACAAAGCCAGCACGTGATAAAGCGCGAGAATGGACAAGCCCGCTGCGACCGGCACCCAGAAATAATCGCGCTGCGGCCGGTAAATCTCCCGCTTGATTTTCTCAGGCGTCAGTTTGTCGAGCGTCGTGTAGACATCGGCCAGATCCTTTTCCTGACCCAATGCGCGGAACGAGCGGCCGCCGGTGAGGCTCGCAATGCGCTTCAACGCATCGAGATCGACGCGGTCTTCGCCGGTCGTGTCTGGATCGCCGATGCCCACCGTATGCACCACCAGCTTGTGCTGTTTCGCGATCTCGGCCGCCCGCTCTGGTGGGATCGCGCTGCTGGTGTCGTTGCCGTCGGTGAGCAGGATCAGCACCTTCTCCTGCGCGTGCGAATCGGCCATCAGCTTGACGGTCAGGCCGATCGCGTCGCCGATCGCCGTACGCGGCCCCGCCATGCCGATCTGCATCTGATCCAGCAGAATTCGCACACTGTCGTGGTCGAGCGTGAGCGGCGCCTGCGGATAGGCCGCGTCGCCGAACACCACGAGGCCGATGCGGTCACCCTTGCGCTTCGCCACGAAGTCGGCCACCACACGCTTGACAGCGCTCAGCCGGTCCATGCGCTCACCCGCCGGATCGACGAAGTCGCGCGTGGCCATCGATCCCGACAGATCGATCGCCAGCATCAGATCGCGTGCCGGTTCGTCGCGCACGACGGGCGGCTCGACGAACACCGGCTTGGCCGCGCCGATCACGAGCAGGACCCACAGCACGGGCATCAGCAAACGCAGCAGCCAGTGCCGGCGCAGACGCACGCCGCCGGGCGCCGGCTTCTCGCCGGCGGCCTGCGCCATTTCATGAAAGAACGGCACGCGCACGGCCATGGCTGTCGTGCGATAAGCCGGTATCAGCCACCACACGAGTATGGGCAGCGGCAGCAGCGCGAACATCCACGGAAAATCAAACTTCCACATGATGATGCTCGATCCAGTCGCGCGCATGCCGGATCAGTGCGGCTGCGTCGTCCTGCGAAAGACGCGCGACCTGCTCCGGCGGCGCATAGCTTGCAAGCGTGAGAAGCGGACCGGTTTGCGCGTCGAAGCGCCCACGCGTGCGTTGGAGAAAAGCGAGCCATGCGTCGCCGGTCAGCGCCGCCACCTGTGCGCGCGGCGCAACTTCGAGCGACGTGCGCTTCAACAGCCGCGGTATCGCGGCAAGCATAGCCGCGCGTTGCAGCGGGTCTGCCTGGCCCATCGCGAGGTTCGCTTCGATTCCGGCCAGTTCCTGCAAGGCGTTGCGCCGGTAACGCTGCCGTTCATGGCGCCGCCAGGCTGCCCATGATCCCAGCAACACGATCGCCAGCAGCACAGCCGCGACGAACACCCAGCCGATCGTTTGGGGTACGTACGATACCGGCGCGGGCAACGGCAACTCCTGCAATCCTTGCAGTTGCGCAGACCCATCCGCCACCGCCGACACGATGCCCGACGCGCCGCTCATATGCCGCTCCCCGTGGTACGCCGCGCGCGTTCGCCGAACAGACGCCGCACCTGATCGACGGCCGGCTCGTCGGTGGAGAGCGCCATCAACGGCACGCCGCTCGTGCGCAGCAATTCGGCCACTTCGGCCGTGCGGCCGCTGAACAGGCTCGACAGCGGCTGGCGCACGCGCTCCTGCTCGATCCGCAATTCGACCTGCAAGCGCCCTTCGCTGACAACGAGCGCGCGGTGGCCCGGCATCTGCTGCCACAGCGGATCGAAGATCATTGCGGCGACCACGTCGTTGTGCGCCGCGAGTTGCCGCAGCAGCCGGCGCGTGCGCTCGCCCGCGCCGGCGAAATCGCTGATCACGCAGATCAGATAGTCGTGCCCGGCCAGTTGAAGCACGCCTTCGAGCGCGGCGTCGAGTTGATCGTAAGCGGTTCGGATCTCGCTTTCGGCGTGCAGTGCGCCGTTCATCGCGGCGAGCGCGCCGAACAGCGTCTTGATGCGGGCGCGGCTGCGCAACGGCTTGATGCGCGTGAGCTGGCTGTCGTTGAAAAGCACGCCGCCGACGCGGTCGCCCGCGGCGAATCCCATCCACACGGCGAGCGCGGCGGCTTCGGCGGCCACCACCGATTTGAATGCCCGATGCGAGCCGAAAAACATGCTCATGCGCTGATCGACGACCACCAGAAGCGGCCGGTCGCGCTCTTCGGTATAAGTGCGAACCTGCGGTTTACCGAGCCGCAACGAGGCCTTCCAGTCAATATGACGGACGTCGTCGCCTGGCAGATAGCCGCGAATTTCTTCGAAGTTCAGGCCGCGCCCGCGCAGACGCGACGCGTGCGCGCCGGACAGCACGCTCGACACCGGCGCGGGCGCGACGAAACTCAAGCCGCGCGCCTGAAATTCGAGCTTCGCCAGATGCGCGGCGTCGACATACACGCTGCCGATGTCAGTTGAGGACAGCACGGCCACGCCACTCCTTAGCATTGAAACGACAGCCGGATCAGGCCGGCACCGCCACCTTTTCCACCAGACGGTCGATCACCCGGTCGGCGCTGATACTGTCCGCATTCGCATCGTAAGAAAGGATCAGGCGATGCCGCAGCACGGGATGCATGACGGCGCGCACGTCGTCGGGCGTAACGAAACTGCGCGCCTGCAGCCACGCCTCTACGCGGCTTGCGCGGTCGAGGCCGATCGCGCCGCGCGGGCTTGCGCCGACTTCGATCCATTTGCCGAGATCCGCGTCGAGTTCCGCGCCGTGACGCGTCGCATTGACGATCGACACGATATAGTCGTCGATCGCCGGAGCCACGGCAATCTGGCGGATTTCGTCGCGCACCGCGAAAATGACATCCTGCGACAGCACCGTCGGCGTCTCGGCGGGCGCATTGCTCTCGTGCCGCAGCAGCCGCAGCATGGCGACTTCGCTATCGGGCGACGGATAGTCGATCAGCACCTTGAGAAGAAAGCGATCCATTTGCGCTTCGGGTAATGGATAAGTGCCTTCCTGTTCAATCGGATTCTGAGTCGCCATCACGAGAAACAGAGCGGACATGCGGTGCGTTTTTCCCGCGACTGAGATTTGCCGCTCTTCCATCGCTTCGAGCAAGGCGGATTGAACCTTGGCCGGCGCGCGGTTGATTTCGTCGGCGAGAATCAGATTGCCGAAAATCGGTCCGGGTTGAAAACTGAGCGTGCGTTCGGTGCCGGATTGCAGCAGCGTTTCCGCGCCGGTGATGTCGGATGGCAACAGATCCGGCGTGAACTGAATGCGGCTCATGGTGGCCGCGAGCCGCGTGGCAATCGCCTTGACCGTGCGCGTCTTGGCAAGCCCCGGCAGACTTTCCAGCAAGACGTGGCCGTCCGCCAGCAATGCAATCAACACCTGCCGAACCACGGCCTGCTGGCCCACGACCGCTTCATTCACGCTCGCTTCGAACTGCAGAACGGTCTCGCGCATCGTGCTTTCTCTCTCAAGTCATTATGTGATATCTGATTGGGCGACCCGGATGCCATGCTCGCCGCAGACACGGTAATGCACCTCCGCGTATTCGTCAAAGCTTCCAACTTGTTTAAAAAAAAATTATGAAATATCGGAAAAAAATTGCTACTCTCCAACTGGCTCGTTTGCACGAGTGCAACATCCTTATTCTGTATCGCTAAGCTTGTCCTGAAGCTCGAAATAGAGAGTCGACCGTCACATGCGACGACCCGGCCGTTTCACTGCGTGAGAGAAAAGATGACGAGTGCAAGAGATCGAGGGCCAGCCAAGCCGTCCCGCTCGAGCGGAACGGCCGCCGCGACAGCAACGCGTGCCTCACGCATGCGCAAACTGTTGCTATGGGGCACCCTGCTCGTCATGCTTCCCGCATGCGTCGGCGCCGCGGTCAGTTGGGCCTTCACGCCGCACACTCCTGCTCATCCGCAAATCGTCCTCGGCGACGGCACGCACGGCCCGCTCGGCATGGCCTGGGTGCCCGGCGGTCAGTTCCTCATGGGCAGCGACGCCAAACAGGCCCAGCCTAACGAGCGTCCCGCGCACAAGGTCAAGGTGCACGGCTTCTGGATGGACCGCCATCACGTCACGAACGCCGAATTCCGCCGCTTCGTCGAAGCTACCGGCTACGTCACCACCGCCGAGAAGAAGCCCGACTGGGACACGCTGAAAGTGCAGTTGCCGCCAGGCACGCCGCGTCCGCCCGACAGCGCGATGGTGGCGGGCGCGATGGTGTTCGTCGGCACCAATCGTCCGGTGCCGCTGGATGATTACTCGCAGTGGTGGCGCTATGTGCCCGGCGCCAACTGGCGTCATCCGACTGGACCCGACAGCAACATCATCGGTAAGGGCGACCACCCTGTGGTTCAGGTCTCCTACGAGGATGCGCAGGCTTATGCGAAATGGGCCGGCAAGCGTCTGCCGACGGAAGCCGAATGGGAATTCGCCGCGCGCGGCGGCCTCGAACAGGCCACGTACGCGTGGGGCGAGCAGTTCTCCCCTGACGGCAAACAGATGGCCAACGTGTGGCAAGGCCAGCAGGCGCAGTCGTTTCCGGTCGTCAATCCGAAAGCGGGCGGCGCGCTCGGCACGAGTCCGGTGGGCACGTTTCCGGCCAACGGCTACGGCCTCTCCGACATGACCGGCAACGCCTGGCAATGGGTGGCCGACTGGTATCGCGCGGATCAGTTCAGACGCGAGGCGGTGAGCACGAGCGCGATCAACAACCCGGTGGGCCCGCACGATTCGTGGGATCCCGCCGACCAGGGCGTCCCTGTCGACGCCCCCAAGCGCGTGACACGCGGCGGTTCGTTCCTGTGCAACGAGACCTACTGCCTGAGCTACCGGCCCAGCGCGAGACGCGGCACCGATCCCTATAACAGCATGTCGCATCTCGGCTTTCGCCTGGTGATGGACGAAGACACCTGGAAAGAAAGCGGCGCCCGTCAGGCCTCGGCGAGGGCCGCGGGCGCGCCTGGCATCGCCGGCGGGTAGATCGCTGGGGTTGATCGTTACTTAACCACTGTTTCTCGCGCCCACAAGGTGTCGGCGCGCGTCGCGATTGTCTGTCCAATCGAACTGGAGCCCGGATGCAACCGTGCCATCAGCCTGTGTGGTCGAGCCGTGCCCTGCGCCTGATCCGGACCGCAGGCGTCGTACTGAGTCTTACCGGTTGCGCCGCGCAACATGATGCCGTCACACACGCCGAGCCCACGGCCAGGCAACCCGTCGCCACCTTGTCTTCATGGCGTGACACGCCTGCCAAACAGACGATCGAGTCCTTCGTCAGCGATATCACCCGCGAAGGCTCGCCCACGTTCGTGCCGCCCGCGGATCGCATCGCCGTGTTCGACAACGACGGCACGCTGTGGAGCGAACAGCCGCTGTATTTCCAGTTCGTCTTCATGCTCGAACAGGTGAAGGCGGCCGCGCCGCAGCATCCCGAGTGGAAAGACAACCCGGCTTTCAAGGCGCTCGTCGCGAAAGACTACGGCGCGCTCGCGAACCAGCAGAAGGCGTTGCAACAACTGGTCGCGGTCGCCAATAGCGGCATGAGCGTCGACGACTACGACAAGACCATCCACGCGTGGCTCGACACTGCGCGCCATCCGAAATTCAACCGGCCGTACACGGAGCTCGTGTATCAACCGCAACTGGAATTGCTGGCGTATCTGCGCGCCAACGGCTTCAAGACCTTCATCGTCTCGGGCGGCACGATCGAGTTCATGCGTGTGTGGGCCGAGAAGGTTTACGGCATTCCGCCAGAGCAGATCATCGGCTCCAGCCAGGTCGTGCAGTACGAGTTGCGCGACGGCCGGCCCGCGCTCGTCCGCCTGCCGAAACTCGATTTCGTCGACGACGGTCCGGGCAAACCCGTCGGCATCTATCGCAACATCGGCCGCAAGCCGATTCTCGCGTTCGGCAACTCCGACGGCGATTTGCAGATGCTGCAGTACACCGCGAGCGGTCCAGGGCGGCATCTCGCGTTGCTGCTGCATCACGACGATGCCGCGCGCGAGTTCGCGTACGACCGTGCGTCGAAAGTCGGCAAGCTCGACCGAGCGTGGGACGAAGCGGTCGCCGACGGCTGGACAGTGGTCAGCATGAAGGACGACTGGCAAACGGTGTTTCCGGCGCCGAAGCAGTAAGCCGCACAAGGCGGCGAACGCAGGCCGCAGGCGGACAGCGGCCGACGAGGGGCAACCCCGTCACGCGGAGCAAGGCATGACGGGCGAATAACGGGCAGATAGGCGTCAACTCCATTGGAGCGACACAATGACAAAGGTGCTGAAAAAAGGGCGTTACGCGTTGGGGGCGACCGTGCTGGCCCTTGCCGTGTTCGGTGTGCTGATCCTTCCATCGATCAACGCACCCGCGCAGACTCAACCCGCGGCCAAACCCGCTGCGACGAGCGCGCCACAACCGGCCGCCAGGTCGTCGGCGAAACCGAACATCCTCGTGATTTTTGGCGATGATATCGGGCAGACGAACATCAGCGCCTACTCGCGCGGCGTGGTCGGCTACAAGACGCCGAATATCGACCGCATTGCCAACGAAGGCATGATCTTCACGGACTATTACGCCGAAAACAGTTGCACGGCGGGCCGCTCTTCCTTCATTACGGGTCAGTCGCCGTTGCGCACGGGGCTGTCCAAGGTGGGCGCACCGGGCGCGCCGGTCGGCCTGCAAAAGGGCGACATGACGATCGCGCAGGCGCTCAAGCCGCTCGGTTACGCCACCGGCCAGTTCGGCAAGAACCACCTTGGCGACAAGAACGAGTACCTGCCGACCAATCACGGCTTCGACGAGTTCTACGGCAACCTGTACCACCTGAACGCCGAAGAAGAACCCGAGCGTCCGTATTGGCCTAAGGACAAGAACGATCCTTACGTGAAGAACTTCTCGCCGCGCGGGGTGATTCATAGCACCTCGGATGGCAAGGTTCAGGACACCGGCCCGCTCACGGCCAAACGCATGGAGACCATCGACGACGAAACCGGTGCGCACGCGGAAGAGTTCATCCGCAAGCAGGTCAAGAACGGCACGCCCTTCTTCGTCTGGATGAACTACACGCGCATGCACGTGTTCACGCACGTTCGTCCTGAGTTCAGGGGCAAGAGCGGCATGCCCGGCAACGAATACGCCGACGGCATGTGGGAGCACGATCAGGACGTCGGCAAACTGCTCAAGCTGCTGGACGATCTGAACATCTCCAAAAATACCATTGTCATCTACACGACCGACAACGGGCCGAATCAATTCTCGTGGCCGGACGCGGCGACCACGCCGTTCCGCAGCGAGAAGGACTCCAACTGGGAAGGCGCGTTCCGGGTGCCGGCAATGGTGCGATGGCCGGGGCATATCAAGGCGGGCGAAACGTCGAACCAGATGTTCTCGGGGCTCGACTGGTTCCCGACGCTGCTTGCTGCCGCGGGAGACGGGGCTGTGAAGGATCGCCTGATGAAAGGATGGGCGCCCAAGGCAGGTGCCACGAGCTTCAAGAACCATCTCGACGGGTACAACCAGTTGCCGTTCCTGACGGGCCAGACGACCCAGGACCCGCGCACGGAGTTCTACTATTTCGACGACGACGGCCAGTTGGTAGCCATGCGCTGGGACCAGGACGGCAACGCCTGGAAAGCGGTCTTCTGCGAGCAGCGAGCGAAGGGCAACCTGAATATCTGGCAGGACCCGCTCGTCTGCCTGCGCCTGCCGAAGATATTCAACCTGCGCATGGATCCTTATGAACGGGCGGACATCACCTCGGATCAGTACAACGACTGGGTGACGAAGAATGCCTATCTGACCGGCATAGCGACACTGAAAGCCTCGACATTCCTGCAGACCTTCGTCACGTATCCGCCGAGCCAGCGGCCCGCGAGCTTCAGCGTGGACGGCGTGCGCCGGCAGGTCGACAGGAAGATCGACGAGTCGTTCAAGAAACGCGGACTGGAGTAGCCCTGCGCCTGCGTCGTCCTCCGTTGCGCGCGCCGCCCTCCGATGGCGCGCGCAACGCATCACCCGAACGGCGCATGCCACGCGCCGCATCAACACCATTCAATTTCAATCGATGACGCACACGCTGACCCACCGCGCCAAGAGTCCGCGTCGTGAGCGCCGCGCACAGGCACGCGCGCAGGCGCGGGCTTCAGGACGAAGCGACCCGCTCGAACAGGACTCGCCGAATTCCGCGGAGGCGCCCGCCGCTGCCCCCGCATTGTCCGTCGCCTGGCCGATGCTGCTGCTGTTTGCATCGGGCGCGGCGTCGCTGATTTACCAGGTACTGTGGATCAAGCAATTGGCGCTTGTCGTGGGCGTCGACGTGCAGGCGGTCACGACCGGCGTCAGCGCGTTTTTCGCGGGCCTCGCGCTGGGCGGCTGGTTGCTCGGCCGACTCGCCGACCGCCTGTCGCGGCCTTTGCTGTTTTACGCCGCCCTGGAAGGCGGCGCGCTGCTGCTGGCCGTGGCCGGCACACTCGCGCTGGCGCACGCGGCCGCGCCGTTCGCCTGGCTGCAGGAGCGCGCCGGGCCGCTGGCGTGGGCGTTGCCGTTCGCACTGGTCGGCCTGCCTGCCATGCTGATGGGCGGCACGCTGCCGGTGCTGATGCGCGCCCTGGGTCCGCGCGCCACGCAGTTGGGCCGCTCTGGCGCACGCCTCTATGCGGCCAATACGGGCGGCGCGATCGCGGGGACGCTCGTTTGCGCGTTCGTGCTGATTCCGTCGCTCGGGGTGCGGGGCAGCGCGTTCGCCGCGGCCGGGTTGAACGCGGCGGCCGCATTGGTCGCGCTGCTGATTAACCGTGGCGATTCCGCGCAGGCGCCCGTGACTTTGCCACCGCTCGACATGGCGCCTTCCGATGATGACGCCGCAGCAAATGACAAGCCCGGCGCACGCCTCGCCATCACCCTCTATGCATTCGCGGGCGGCATCGCGCTCGGTTACGAGGTGGTGTGGTCGCAAGTGATCGTGCAGTTCATCAGCACGCGCAGTTTCGCCTTTGCGATCGTGCTCGCCACCTATCTGCTCGGACTGACGCTCGGCAGCGCGCTCGCCTCGCGCCGTGTCGACCGCACGCGCGATCCGTGGGGCGTGTTCGCGCTGCTGATCGTGGCGGCCGGATTCGTCGCGTTGCTGGAAGTCACCGCGCTGGGCGGCTGGCTGCTGCAATGGCAAAGCCTTGCACGCGCGGCCGCGTTTTCCGCCACCGGCAGCCTGCTTGCCGCGATGTGCGCGAGCTTCGCGGTCGCAGCCGCGTGCATCGTCTTCATACCGACGCTGTTGTTGGGCGCGGCATTTCCGTTCGCGCTGCGCGTGAGCGTGGATGCACGGCACACCGGCCGCGATGTCGGCGCGGTGGTGGCGCTGAATACCGCGGGCGGCATCGCCGGCACGCTGCTCGCCGGCTTCCTGCTCGTGCCGGCGCTCGGCGTGGTGCATGCGCTCGCGGTGCTCGCCGTCCTCGCCGGCGCGGTGGGCGGCGTCGCCGTGTGGCGCGGTCAAGGCGTGCGGCGCGGTGCGCGCTGGAGCGTGCCGGTGCTGGCCGCGGCCACGCTGTGCGCCGTGCTGCTGACACCGTCGGACCGGCTCGCCACCCTGCTCGCCGGTGCGCGCGGCGGCAATCTGATCTCCTACGAAGAGAGCGCGGGCGGCACTGTTGCAGTGATCGAACAGGGCGCGGGCCAGAAACAGTTCCGGCGTCTCTACATTCAAGGCGTCTCGAACTCCGGCGATGCCATGACGTCGTTGCGCTATATGCGCCTGCAAGCGCTGCTGCCGCTGCTGGTTCATCGCGATACGCCGCGCAGCGCGCTCGTCATCGGACTCGGCACGGGCATCACGGGCGGCGCGCTGCTCACGTGGCCCGGCCTCGACAAGCGCGTGGTCGCCGAACTGCTGCCGGCGGTCGTGCGCGCGGCACCGCGGTTCAAGGGCAACTACGGCATGAGCACGGACCCGCGCGTCGATATCCGTCTGCGCGACGGACGGCGCGAACTTCTACGCAGCAGCGAACGCTACGACCTGATCACGCTCGAACCGCCGCCTCCTTCAGCGGCCGGCGTGGTCAATCTGTACTCGTCGGATTTCTACCGGCTGGCGGCCTCGCGTCTGCAAACGGGCGGCATCGTCGCGCAATGGCTGCCTCTGCCGACCCAGAACGAAGACGATACGCGCTCGTTGATCCAAAGCTTCATCCAGGTGTTTCCGTACGCCGCGCTGTGGACCACCGAGTTGCACGAGATGATGCTGATCGGCTCGATGCAGCCGATCGAACTGGATGTGCCGCGTATCGCGTCGCGCTTCGCGCAACCACAGGTGGCGGCGGCATTGCGCGAGGTGGGCGTGGCGTCGCCGGCGGCGCTGCTGGCGACGTGGATCACCGATCGCGCCGGCCTCGCCTATTACACCGCGGAAGCCCCGCCCGTCACCGATGACCGGCCGCGTATCGAATACGCGGCGTGGGTGCGGCGGGACAGTTTCGCGGACACGTTCACGCATCTGCTCGCGCTGCGTAGCGAGCCACCGTTGCTGCATGCCGATGAGACTTTCCGCGCGACCCTGAACGCGGAACGCGGCGCGCTGCAAAGTTTCTATGCCGCGGGTCTTGACGCATACCGCGGCGAGCGCGAGGCGTGGTCTCGCGACGTTAGCAATGCTTTGCGCGCGCAGCCGGATAATCCCTATTTCCGCTGGTTCGTCGGCGACGAACAGTAGCGGTAACGGGTGCCTCGGCCTGGATGTGCCGATCCATGTGGCGCGGCTACTGCACCGTATAGCCCTTGCCTTGCATGCATGCGCCATACGCGTGCCAATAAGTGCTCATCGCCGCTTGCTGATTAGCCTGCGCCGTTTGCGCCTGCGCGGCGTGTTGCTGACGGCTGCGCGCCCCACCGGCGAGCGCGCCCGCGGTCGCGCCAACGGCCGCGCCGTGTCCCGCGTCGTTATTGCTCACGTCGCCGACGATCGCGCCCGCTGCCGCCCCGCGCGCCGCGCCCCGAACGCGCGCGCCGGTCGGCCCCGACGGCGGCGGAGGCGTTTGCGCGACGACCGCTGGGTCGATGCCGGTGTTCTGTTTTGCCCATGAATAGCACGCGCCATCGTCCGACATCTGCTGCTGTTGGCTCTGCCCATGCGCAGGATAAACGGCCGGTTTCTGTGCCAGGGCGAGCGCGCTCATACTGACCAGGATCACCAGGGCGAATCGCTTCATATCAGTCTCTCTTTGAGTTGGGTGCTCGAGTGGCGCAGGCACGGACGAGACGTGCCCGCGCCTTTCACCGCTTCGCCGACTGCGGCGCAGGAACCAGAGATTAGCTGGAAGGGTTCGGAAAAAGCTTAACGAAAAAGTGTTTTTATCTAAATCGATTGATATCGGGCCGCGTTATTATTCGGTCGTTTTCACGTGCAGCCTTTTCAACGATATCACCCACGCACAAATAACCTATGCGGCAGGACGATATTCATGCATCACGACTGAAACGATCCCAATGGACCTGGCGCCATGCAAATGGATAGCGGAGCTCCGTGTGCGGAGTTTGGGTTCAGGAAGGTGGCCGATCCGCCGCCCTACGACGTTCCTCGGAAAACGCAGCAGGCGCACGCTGAGTCAGGTGCGGCTTGACCTCTTCGGTTAACACGCAGACTATTTCGGTGGTGCTTCAAACACCGTATGAAACCTCGGCGCGAAAGGCAAGAAGCGTGTCAGAAGCGCTGACCGTCGAAAAAACCCGGCAAGCATCACGCCGCTAATCCATCAACAAAGGAAATTCAACTAGAATTTACTTGGGCAAAAGATTGCACACGTCGGCGGAAAAGGTTTGTTAATCTTGCCATTGCGATTCACGATGTCTCGCATGCGCGCATCACTGGCACTGCGCACGCGGCGCAGTGCCGTGCGTCGTCGTGAATTTGCCAAACCGCACACAGGGACTCGGATGGTCCGGGTTCAAGTTGTCTGAAAGACGATTCGGAGTCCGTTCGAAGTTCGATTCTCGCCGTCTTGTATCACCGTCCGCTGCACCGGTGATCAAACCGGTCTCAAGTGACCGCCGCTCAGAGGCGCGGTCACGGCGTCGACGTCTCACGCACCGCACCACTGCGCCACAAACAACTTCCAACAAGGGAGACCTGATCGTGAAACGCTCCAGGGCATACCAGAGAGGATCGCGAATTCTTCTAGCCGCATTGACCGTACTGGGCGGCTCGCCGCTTTTCCTCGAGGTCGCGGCGCCGGCCGCTTATGGGCAGACCCCAGCGCAGACCCCGGCGAAAATCTCGAACCAGCAACTGGACTCGCTGACCGCGCCGATCGCGCTCTACCCCGACGCCCTCCTCGCGCAGGTGCTGATGGCCTCCACCTTTCCGCAGGACGTGCCAGCGGCGGCCGCATGGTCGAAAGCCAATCCGAAACTTCAGGGCGACGACGCCGTGAAGGCGGTCGCGTCGGAGCCGTGGGACCCGAGCGTGCAATCGCTGGTGGCGTTTCCCCAGGTACTGGCCACCATGGCGTCGAAACCCGACTGGGTCACGCAACTCGGCAACGCCTTCCTCGCGCAGCCGAACGACGTGATGGATTCCGTGCAACGCTTGCGCAAGCAGGCGCAGCAGGCCGGCAACCTGAAGACCAACCCGCAGCAGAAAGTGGTGGTCGAGCAGAGCACGATCCAGATCGTGCCGGTCAACCCGCAGGTCGTCTATGTGCCGACGTACAACCCCACGGTCGTCTACGGCACGTGGCCCTATCCGGCCTATCCGCCCGTGTACGTGCCGCCCCCGCCGGGCTATGCCGTGGCCAGCGGCCTCGCCGCGGGTCTCGCGTTCGGCGTCGGCGTCGCGATCACCAGTTCGCTGTGGAGCAACGTCAACTGGAACAATCACAGCGTCAACATCAACGTCAATCAGTACAACAACATCAATGTGAATCGACAGCTCAACGTGAATAGCAGCACGACCAACTGGAACCGTAATTCCACCTTCAACCGCAACACTACGGCCAACGTGAGCAGCGCGCAGCGCGATGCATATCGCGGGCGCGATACGTCGGCGACGGCAGCGTCGCGTGCGCAGGCGCAGCAGACCTTGCAGAACCGCACCGGTCAGAACCTGGGTGGAACGGCCAGCCAGCGCGTGCAGGGCATCCACCAGGGCGGCAACACGACCGGGAACATTCGCGACAGCGCGCAGAACGTGAACCGCGACAACGCGTTACGCGGCGCGGGCAATGGCGGCGACGCGCAGCGAGACGTGCAGCGCGGGCAAGCCAGCCGGCAGGCGCAGGCGAACAACCGCGGCGGCGGCATCGGCGCGAACGGTGGCGGTCAGCAACGTACCGGCAATCTTGGAGCGGGAGGCGGTGGCGAGCGCGCCGGCGGCGGGTTGGGCGCGGGCGGCGGCGGACAACAACGCGGCGGCGGTTTCGGCGCGGGCGGCGGCGGACAGCCGCGCGGCGGCGGTCTGGGCGCGGGTGGCGGCGGTCAGCGTCACTTCGGCCGGCAACGTTGAACCGATCTCACAGGAGCCGCTCATGATCCGCATCCGCATGTTCCACACCCCCGGCGCACGTCTGGCCGAAGCCTTTGCTCTCGTGCTCGACCCGCGCCGCGCCGCTACCGTCCTCGGGCTCGCCGTGCTGCTGTCCGGCGCGTCCGAGGCGCATGCACAAGCCGTGTACCCGACACCCGAGGCCGCTGTCAACGCGTTCGTCGGCGCGCTCGCCAGCAGCGACCACCCCGCCATGCAGCATGTGCTCGGTAAGGACTTCAACCGCTTCATTCCGACGCAAAACATCGGCGAACAGGACATCTACGACTTTCTCGGCGCATGGTCGAAGGGACACCAGATCGTCGACGATCCGGCGCCGCTGAACGGTCAAGCGAGCAAGCATCTGTCGGTCGGCACCAGTGGCTGGACGTTGCCGATCCCGCTCGTGCAGACGTCCAAAGGCTGGCGCTTCGATCCCACTGTCGCCCGCGATGAGATCGCGACACGCCGCATCGGCCGCAACGAGAACGCGGCCATGCTGATATCGCTCGCCATTCTCGATGCGCAAGGCGAATATCAAGCGTCGACCCAGCATTACGCGCAACGCATTCTCAGCACACCGGGCCAGCACGACGGCTTGTACTGGCCGACCGCGCCGGATGAAGCAAAGAGTCCGCTCGGCCCTCTCGCCGCGGCGATGCCGCATACCGAGAACATCTCGAAAGAGGGTTATTACGGCTATCACTTCCGCATCCTGACCGCGCAAGGGCCGCATGCCAAAGGCGGTAGTCAGAACTACGTCGAGAACGGCACGATGACCAAGGGCTACGGCGTCGTCGCGTGGCCAGCCGAATACGGCAAGACGGGCGTGATGAGCTTTATCGTCAATCAGGACAGACAGATCTATCAGAAGAACCTCGGCCCGAATTCGGCGGCCGCCGCCGCTGCGCTCAAATCGTTCGATCCAGACTCGTCGTGGGAGGCCGTGACACCCTGAACGCGGCATCAGCACCGCCGGGCGCAATCGCGCTGGCGGCGCCCGGCGCACGGCGCCCCGGGACCAGCGGTGAGCATGGCGATGCAGTTCGATCCGCGCCCGCGTCCGCGCCCGCGCGGCGAGCGGCAGCCAGGCCACACCCAGCCACGCTTCGGAGCCCGTCATGAGTAGCTCGCAAGGACCCGCCTTGCCGCCCGAGCTGCCCGATCCCGACATCGCGCCGCGGCGCAGCTGGCTGCCCTCGCTCGTCTGGGTCGTGCCGCTGATCGCGGCGTTGATCGGTCTCGCGCTGGTCATCAAGGCAGTCACGGAGCGCGGTCCGGCCATCACGATCGTCTTCGACAACGCCGAGGGCCTAGAACCCGGCAAGACCCAGGTCAAGTACAAGGACGTCGAAATCGGTTCGGTGAAGTCGATCACGTTGTCGAAGGATCGGACGCACGTGCAGATCGCCGTGCAACTCACGAAGCAGGCGGAAGGCTTCGCGGTCAAGGACACACGCTTCTGGGTGGTTCGCCCTCGCGTGGGCGCGAGCGGCGTGTCGGGCATCGGCACACTGCTCTCGGGCGCATATATCGGCGTGGACGTCGGCCACTCCACGCAAACGCAAACCGAGTTCGTCGGGCTGGAGACGCCGCCGCCCATCACCGCCAACCAGAAAGGCCATCGCTTCACACTGCATGGCGATTCGCTCGGTTCGATCGACATCGGCTCGCCGATTTTCTACCGGCGCGTGCAGGTGGGCCAGGTCTATGGCATCTCGCTCGACAAGGACGGCACGGGCGTGACGATGCAGGTGTTCGTCGCCGCGCCGTACGACCAGTACGTCGGCACCAATTCGCGCTGGTGGCATGCGAGTGGCGTCAACGTGCGGCTCGATTCGGCCGGCTTCGTCGTCAACACGCAATCGCTCGCGGCGATCCTGATTGGCGGCCTTGCATTCCAGACGCCGCCGGGTCAGCCGATGGGCACGCTGGCCGCGGAGAAAACCGACTTCCGGCTCGCCGCCGACGAAGTGGACGCCATGCGCGCGCCGGACGGCATACCGGTGCGCGCCGTAATGATCTTCAACCAGTCGCTGCGTGGGCTTTCAGTGGGCGCGCTGGTCGACTTCCGCGGCATCGTGCTCGGCCAGGTGACGGACATCGGCGTCGAATACGACCCGGACGCGCGCAGCTTCGTCATGCCGGTGACGCTGGATCTGTACCCGGACCGGCTGCGGCGGCGTTCCCGTAGCACGACGATGCCCGAGGCGGGTACTGCAGCCGGCCACGACCTGCTGGTGCGTCTCGTCCAGCGCGGCCTGCGTGGCCAGTTGCGCACCGGCAACCTGCTCACGGGCCAGTTGTACATCGCGCTCGACTTCTTCCCGAACGCCGCACCCGTCAAGTTCGACGCCAATAGCGAACCGGTCCAGCTGCCGACCATTCCGAACACGCTCGACGCGCTGCAGACGCAGGTGGCCGACATCGCGAAGAAACTCAATCGGATTCCGTTCGATCAGATCGGCTCGAATCTGAACACGTCGCTGAAGAACGCCGACGCGCTGTTCAATCGGCTGAACAACGAAGTCGTGCCACAGGCGCGCGATACGCTCGCCGCCGCGAGGCAGACCTTCGGTTCGGCCAAGGCGACTTTGCAGCAGGACTCGCCATTGCAGTCGGATGTGCACCAGGCGCTGCAGGAGTTGACCCGCACGCTGCAATCGCTGAACGCGCTGGCCGACTATCTGGAGCGCCATCCGGAGTCGCTGGTGCGCGGCAAACCTGGAGACAAGCCATGACTTCCTCACGGCCCTCCCGCGGGCGGCGCGTGCTCATGTCGTAATTCACGCGCGCCACACTCACCATGTTGTGCGTGAGCGGCCATTGTTCCGACACGATGGCGCGGGCGCCGCAGGATCGGCACTTACGGCGCTATCAGCCACCGGACCAGCGTCGGCACTGGCACAGCAATGCGTCGGCTGTAGGAGAGGCGCCGACGCATCGCTGTGCAATCGCGAACCGTTACTGTTTCAGAAGCTTCACGATGGTCAGCGTGCCATCTACATTTTCAACGCGAACCTTGACCTTTTCGCCCGCCTTGGCCTGTTTGACCATTGCCGCATCCTTGGCCTTGTAAGCCATGGTCATCGCCGACATGCCGATGTTCTTCAGTTCGCCGTGCTGAAGCGTCACCATTCCGGTGGACGGATCCACCTTCTTGATGACCGCATCGGTGAGCGCTGCTTTGTTCGGTGTCCCGGCATCCATGGCGCCGCTGGCCATCTTCATGCCGGCCATATCGTCCGCCGCTATCGCCGCGCCGGCGAGCGTAAGACCGGTACAGAATGCAGCCGTCAGAGTGATCAACTTCTTCATTGCTTTTCTCCAGAGTGAGTTTGCGGCACAAGCGTGCCATTGGGTGCTACGTGGGATTGAAGCGTTTCTTGCGGGCTGGCTTTCATGCGCGCAACGCGGCGGCGTTGCAGCAACAGCCAGGCGGCGGGAATGATGAGCATCGACAGGAGCGGCGCGCTCACCATGCCGCCGACCATCGGCGCGGCGATGCGCTGCATGACTTCGGAGCCGGACCCGTGGCCCAGCATGATCGGGATGAGGCCCGCCAGGACAACCGCGACCGTCATCGCCTTGGGTCGCACGCGCAAAACCGCGCCTTCGCGGATGGCGTCGAGCAGGGTCGCTTCGGTAAAGGGCTCGCCTGCGTCGAGGCGGTGGTTAAGCGCGCCCTTCAGGTACAGCAGCATCACGACACCGAATTCGGCCGCCACGCCCGACAACGCGATGAATCCCACCGCCGTCGCAACGGACACGGCGTGCCCGAGGATCCAGATCAACCAGAATCCGCCGACCAGCGCAAATGGCACCGTCGACATCAGCAATAAGGCATCGGCCGCCGAGTTGAACGTCAGGAACAGCAGCACAAAAATGACCGCGAGCGTCACCGGAATCACCGTTCGCAGCTTCGCGGCCGCCCGCTCCAGATACTCGAACTGACCCGACCAGGCGATGGAATAGCCGGGCGGCAGGTCAACATGCTGCGCAACCGCGATCTGCATCGCCTTCACGGCTGATTGCAAGTCCGTATCGCGAATGTCGACGTAGACGTAGCCTGATAGCCGGGCGTTCTCGCTACGGATCATCGGGGGACCATCCGAGATTCTGATCGTCGCCACATCGCCCAGCGTGATCTGCGCGCCGCGGTCCGTGACGACCGGCAACTGGCGCAGAGTATCGACGGAGCTCCTGATCTCCCGTGGATACCGAATGTTGATCGGAAAGCGCTCGCGGCCCGCGATAACCTCGCCGACGTTATCGCCCCCCACCGCGGTCGACACGATGGACTGGATGTCCGTCACGGACAGGCCATAGCGGGCGGCCGCCAGCCGGTCGATATCGACGTCGATGTAGTGACCGCCGTTCAGGCGTTCGGCCAACGCCGACGTGACGCCTGGAACGTTCTTCAGGACGGACTCGACCTGCGTGGCGATCCTGTCGATCTGCCCCAAGTCCGCGCCGGAGATTTTCACTCCGACGGGCGTCTTGATCCCGGTCGACAGCATGTCCAGGCGATTGCGAATCGGTGGCACCCAGACATTTGACAGACCCGGAATCTTCACCCGCGCGTCGAGTTCATCCACCAGCTTTTCGGGTGTCATCCCAGGCCTCCATTCGCTGCGCGGCTTGAACTGGATGGTGGTCTCGAACATCTCGAACGGCGCGGGATCGGTCGCCGTGTCGGCGCGTCCCGATTTGCCGAACACGCTTTTCACCTCGGGAACCGTCTTGATGAGGCGGTCCGTCTGCTGCAGAAGCTCGGCGGCTTTGTCCGCGGAGATGCCGGGCAACGCGGTCGGCATATAAAGCAGATCCCCTTCGTCGAGCGGCGGCATGAATTCGCCGCCGAGCCGCGACACGGGAATCATCGTGATGGCAAGCGCCAGCACGGCCAGCCCGATTGCCACCCACGGCCGGCGCAGCGTCGCTTCGAGTACCGGACGGTAAAGCCGGATCAACACACGGTTGATCGGATTGGCGTTCTCATGCGGAATCCGGCCACGGATCAGATAGCCCATCAGGACCGGTACGAGCGTCACGGACAAGCCGGCGGCAGCGGCAATGGTGTAGGTCTTCGTGAACGCCAATGGCGCAAACAGCTTCCCTTCCTGGCCTTCGAGCGAGAACACCGGAATGAACGACAGCGTGATGATCAGAAGCGAAAAGAACAGCGCCGGGCCGACCTCGGCCGCCGACTGTGCGATCAACTCCCACCGCCGGGCAGTCGTGATCGGCGTATCGGGGTGTTTGTGGTCGTACGCCTCCAGATGTTTGTGGGCGTTCTCGATCATCACGATGGCTGCATCGATCATCGCGCCAATCGCGATCGCAATGCCGCCCAATGACATCAGGTTTGCGTTGACGCCCTGATAACGCATCACGACAAATGCGATCAGCACGCCGAGCGGCAGCGACAGGATCGCAACGAACGCGCTGCGCAAGTGGAACAGGAATACCGCGCAGACCAGGCCGACGATGATGAACTCCTCGATGAGCTTGTCCTTAAGGTTGTCGACTGCGCGCTCGATGAGCTGCGAGCGGTCATAGGTCGTGACGATCTCGACGCCCGGCGGCAGAGACCTCTTCAGGCCGGCGAGCCTGGCCTTGACCGCTTCGATGGTGGTCAGCGCATTCTTTCCTGAGCGCATCACGATCACACCGCCGGCCACTTCGCCTTCACCGTTCAGTTCGGCAATGCCGCGGCGCATTTCAGGTCCGATCTGAATGCGCGCGACGTCGCCAAGCAACACAGGGGTTCCAGTGGCGTTCGTGCGCAGCATGATGTGGCGGAAATCATCGAGCGAGTGCAGATATCCCGAGGACCTGACCATGTACTCGGACTCGGCCAGTTCGACCACGGAGCCACCAGATTCCTGATTCGCCTTGCCGATGGCATCCGCGACGCTAGCCTGGGTGATGCCGAAGGCGCGCAGCTTGTCCGGATCCAGAACGACCTGGTATTGCCGCACCATGCCGCCGATACTGGCCACCTCCGAAACGTCCGGTACCGATTTCAGCTCGAACTTCAGAAACCAGTCGTTCAAGGCCCGAAGCTGGCCAAGGTCATGTTTGCCCGTGCGGTCAACCAGTGCGTATTCGTAAACCCAGCCAACGCCCGTAGCATCGGGCCCGAGTGAGACAGTCGCGCCCTGTGGCAAACGGCTCTGCACCTGGTTGAGATATTCGAGCACGCGCGAGCGGGCCCAATACGGGTCCGTCCTGTCATCGAATAGCACGTAGACGAACGCGTCCCCGAACGACGAATAGGCGCGGATGGTGGTGGCGCCCGGCACCCCCAGCAGGGTCGTCGTGAGCGGATACGTCACCTGGTCTTCGACGACTTGCGGCGCCTTGCCGGGATACGACGCCTTGATGATGACCTGCGTGTCGGAGAGATCCGGCAATGCGTCGACCGGCGTTTGAGTCAGCGAATAAACGCCCCATGCGGTGACGAGCACTGTCGCGAGCAGCACGAGGAACCGGTTGTAAATCGACCAGCGAATGATGCGTGCGATCATTTCGCGCCTCCGGCCGGTTCGACCTGCGTCAACTGGTAGCCGTCGTCGGACGGCTTGAAGACGAAATGCACGGACTCGCCGGCCTTGACGTCCGGAAAGGCCGTCGGCGACGGCTTGCCGAAGGTCATGGTCATCGCACCCCAGCCCAGCGCCGGCACGGGTTGATGTGAGAACGTGATATCGCTGCTAGTGACTTTTTCGACCTTGCCGGTCGTTTCGTAGGTTTGCGCGACAGCGGACTCGGAGGCGGAAGCAGGCGCGGCAGGTGCCACGCTGCCTTCGAGTTTCGGCAGCACGGACTTCAGGCTCGCTTCCGAGTCGATCAGGAACTGGCCCGATGCGACGACCTGCTGGCCTTCGGTCAACCCACTCGTCACCTCGGTGCTGTCGCCGCTATCGTGACCGACCGCGACCTGCACGGGCTGCAACCGGCCGTCGCTATTCCTGACGATGACGATCGAGCGCTTGCCGGTCGTGATGACCGCTTCGGACGGCACAAGCAACCGCGAGACCGGTTCCGCTCCACTGATCCGTGCGCGCATCAGCATCCCAGGGGTCAGTTTCAGTCCTGCGTTATCGATTTCGAGGCGCGCCTGCAGCGTCCGGCTGTCCGGACTGATGCCCGGCAGGATTTCACGGATATGGCCGCTAAAGTGGTGCGAAGCGTCGCTGGCGAACGTCGCGTCGACCATCATGCCGGGCTGCACCTGCAAGGCGAGCGACTCGGGTATCTCAACGATCAGCCAGAGCTTCGAAAGACCCGCGATCTTGGCGAGCGTTTGTCCAGGCGACACCATCGCGCCATCGCGAACGTTGAGTTCCGTCAGCACGCCGGCTTGCTGGGCGAATAGCGTGACATGGGTCTGCGCTTTTCCGGTTCGGTCGAGGCTGGCAATCAGCCCGTCCGGAATCGACAGCGCCTGCATGCGTGCGCGTGCCGCGGCAAGCAGGCCGGCATCCATGCCTCCGCGCCTGAGCGCCAGGTACTCTTCCTGAGGCGCCAACCAGTCGGGAACGAAGAGCGATGCAATCGGCGCTCCCTTCGCGACACGTTGCATCGGAGCGCTCGCGTACAGGTGATCGATATAACCCGTCACTCGCGACTGGACGACACCGGCCATCGACTCGTCGAACTGGGTGGTTCCGATCGCGTCGAAACTTTCGGAGGCATCCCGCCGGATCACCGTCGCGTATCGAATGCCGAGATTCTGTTGCAGCGTCGAGTCGACCTTGATACCGCTTGAACTCCCTTCGTCCGCGAAGACGGGTTGAAGCTCCATGTTCATGAAGGGCGATTTGCCGGGCTTGTCGAAGTGCTGGTTCGGCACCATCGGATCGTGCCAATAGAGCACTTTGCGGCCAGTCTTTGGGTCGACCTTGTCTCCGGCTACGGATGGAGCCGCGGCCGTGGCTGACGCCATGGGTGTTTCGGTTGCGGCACGACGACTGCCAATTACATAGCCGGCGCCCAGCAGCGCGGCTGCAGTGAACACTGCCGCAACGGCGCGTACGATCAGTTTCTGGTTCATGTTTTTCTTTTTACTGGCCGGAGGTCAGGTCGGGCGGCAGAACCTGATATTCGAGCTGCGCCCAGACGAGGGAAACGTCCCGTTCAAGGTTCAACACCTGAAGGTCCGCTTCGAGCTGTGTGTGTCTCGCATCCAACGCATCGGAGAGCGTGCCGGTCCCCGACCGGTAAGCGGCATTGGCCAGTTGCACTTTTTGCTCGGCCGCGGGAAGAACGGTTTGTTTGGCGTTGGCCAGACGGCCTCGCCCACTGGCGAGCTTTGCCGTCAGACTCTGGATATCCGCGACGACCTGCCGTTCGGCATCTTCATAAGTGAGCCGCGCCTGCGTACCCATTTCGGACTTTTGCTCGACGTCGCGGTCTTCGACGTTCCCGCGGTGAATCGGCAAAGGAATGGAAACGCCTACCGACACGTAGTCCGGAAACTTGCCACCGCTCTTGAAGTAGGTCAGCCCCCAGGTCCAGTTCGGGCTTCGGTTGCTTCGGGTAACCTCCGTGTCGGCATCGGCCAGCGAAATGGCCGCGCGGGCCGCGATCAACGAAGGCTGAACCTGAGCAAGCTGCTCGGCGCTTAAACCGGATACGTGTGACTGGAGTGCCGGCGGAGTGCCGCCCACTTCGAGCACATTGCCCGCCCCCGTCCAGCGCGACAGCGTGATCAGCGCGGTCTTCTCGTCCTGCTCGGCGCTGATCAGTTCGTCACGCGCATTGCCAAGCGTCAGGTTCGCCTGGGCGACATCGATCGCTGCCCCTTTTGCGCCGCGGTACGACGCCTGTTTTGCGGCGAGTTCCTGGCTCAGATGGTCAACCAGCGCCTGACTCAGGGCGACGGCTTTTTTTGCGTAGATGGCGTTGAGCCAGGCCATGGCCACTTGCTGACGAACCTCCGCGACCTTTTCGAGGTACGTCGATTTGTCGCGCTCCACGGCACGATCGGCCAGTGTTGTCCGCAGCCGGCGCTTGGCAGGAGAGACCCATTCCTGCTGGATGCCGATGCCACGCATCGTGAAATTGTCCTGCCCGATCGTGAAGGCATTGGGTCCATTGACAGGCAGGTCCTGGACACTCAGATTCAGCGTGGGATTGGGCAGTTGCCCGGCTTTGACAACCACGTCCGAACTTCCGCGAACCGAGGCTTGCGCAGCCTGGATCGAGGACGAGCGACTGGTGGCGATTTGAAGCGCCTCGTCGAGCGTCAAGCCCGCGTGCTGGGCGTGTGCCGCGCGGCCAGCCAACAGGCCGAACGCAAGAAAGACGGCACACGCGCCCGCCCGGGCGCGCCTGGATGCCGGCGTGCCAATGATGGAAAACATGGTCTAACCTCGAATGGTCGAGCCGTGCGTAGCCGCGCGAGCGGACACACGAACTCACGTCCCGAAACGGGACGACATCACCGCGCAAACGCGATGAACCAGAACGATGGAGTTAGAGGGACTGCGGTGGACGCCAGAGGCCATCCGGCTCGCGGATGGAGAGCGACTGTGCGTAGTGGAAGCTGACGGGAACAAACGACCCGGCGGGCCGAGTCACGGTGGGAGAAGAAACGGGGTGATAGAGGCTGCCTATCTGACACTGGGCGCTCACCTTGCACAGCGATACCTTCGACTTGGCGTGTTCGCTGGACATGGGGCTTGCCGAATCGCAGCCGGGCATATCAGCCGACATGGCGGCGGTGTCGCCGGTCATGGCGGATTCCATTGGACACGCTCCGGCCGCGCCGCTTGCTGCCAGCCCACTGAGGGGCAGCATCACACACAGCAGCAAGACGAGAAGTGTCCGCAGGATTTTCATCGCCGCAAGTATAGCGCAGCCATCGGCATTGTCACGCTGTTGAGACGCGCGGGTAAGAGCGCGTGAGGTGAGTCAGCACCAGGTATGGTTAGAACATATCCGCAGCCGCCTGACGCTCCGTGCCCTTCCCTTTGGTTTCCGGCTCAACCCGCGACGGAATGAACGGCCCGGTGATCATATTCGCGTAGCTTTGCCCTGGTCCCACCATCGGAAACACATCGGCGTTCTCGTCGACCATCACCTCGAGGAAAGCCGGTCCGTCAAATTCCACGAAGGCCTTAAGTTGGTCCTCGAGTTCGCTCATTGCGTCAACGCGACAGGCAAACTCAAACCCGTCGGCCCGAGCGGCCATGACGAAATCCTTGCGATGAAGCGACTTGTCGCTCACGCACAAGCGCCCCTCGTAAAAGAGACGCTGCCACTGCCGGATCATCCCGTCACCGAGATTGTTGAGCAGCAGTACTTTGACAGGCACGCCATAGGTGGTTGCCGTCTCCAGGTCGCCAATATTCATGCGGATGCTGCCGTCACCATCGATGTCGATGACCAGGGCATCCGGCCGCGCCAGTTGAGCACCGATGGCCGCGGGCAGCCCGAAACCCATGGTCCCCATACTGCCCGACGTCAGGAAGCTGCGCGGCTCGACGAAGTCGAAAAATTGCGCGGCCCACATCTGATGCTGGCCGACGCCTGTGGTGACGATGGCTAGCCCGCCGGTAATGTCGCTGAGCTTCTCGACAACGAACTGCGGCTGAATTGCCGGACTATTGCGGTCGTAGTTCATACCGTAGACCCGTTTCAGTTCCCTGATACGATCGAGCCAGTCCAAAGGCGGTTGCGCGGCCGGACCATGCTTCATCAGTGACAGCAAGGTATCCTTCGCGTCGCCTACGTGCGTCCAGTGCGCCCGTTTCACCTTGTTGATTTCCGCCTCATCGATGTCGATGTGCGCGACATACCGCGCTCTCGGCGCAAATGCGTCAGGGCGGCCACCCGCAACCCGGTCATCGAATCGGGCACCCACCGCGATCAGGAAGTCGCAATCTTCCACCGCGTAGTTCGCACAGGCCGCGCCGTGCATGCCCAGCATGCCAAGCCCCAGTTCGTGCTTCACGGATATCGCGCCAAGACCCATCAACGTGGTCACCACGGGGATCCCGAAGCGCTCTGCAAACTGACGCAGTTCAGCCGTCGCGCCCGCCGTGATAATGCCGCCGCCTGCATACAGCAGCGGCCGTTTGCTCTGCGCCAGCAGATCGAAGAATTCGGTGCGTTTGTTCTCTTCGAGACGAGCGCCTTTTGCCACCATACGAAGTCGGTCGGAGTAGCCTCGAAACTCCAATGTTCCTTGCCCGTGGTAGATGCCGGTCCAGTTCTGGATGTCCTTCGGCACATCCACGACAACCGGGCCTGGACGGCCAGTGCGAGCAACTTCGAATGCGGTTCGCAGCGTCTGTTCCAGCTTTGCCGGGTCGGTAACCAGAAACACCTGCTTTGCGCACGCCGACATGATGTTAAAGACAGGAGCTTCCTGGAAAGCATCGGTGCCGATCATGGCACGAGGCACCTGCCCGCATATGAGGACGACGGGAATCGAATCACCGTTACAGTCGGCGATCGGCGTCACCGCGTTCGTCGCCCCGGGGCCTGACGTCACCATGAATACGCCGACCTTTCCGCTCGCGCGCGCGTAACCAGCGGCCATGAAGCCGGCGGCCTGTTCATTGGCGGGTACGACGAGTTTGATCTGGCGCTCGGGAGTTTGCGCGTGCATTTCGTTGAAACGAAAGACAGCGTCGTATGTCGGCAAAATTGCGCCGCCGCTATAGCCGAATACGGTATCGACGCCCTGTTCGCTGAGTACGCGCAGAATGATGTCGGCACCCGACATCGATTCGCCGGCAGCCGGCGGTTTCAGGAGAGCGTCTAAAGCAACGTTTGGGTTTTGGGTCATGGCTGGCTCGCATGGAAACGGGCGCTGACAACATCAGCGGCCAAAAACTAAGGACGATTTCCCTTCCAACTCGAGAACAGCGTATGTTCCTTACCAGCTTATGGGCGATTGCTCCGACGGGTTCTCCGTACGAAGCACAGCCCATCTAGCACTTTTTTGATGTGCGTCTGGAAGAATCGTGAGAAACGGTTTTAGTCATTCTGACAATGATTGAAGTTGAGCACACGCGTAAAAGAGCTTGTATATGGGCCAGGATAGGCCGCATTTGAGCCATTGCGATGACACCCCGTCCGCGGCTCTTTCCGGTTGCATGCGAACGGTCGCTACTCGGCCCGCTTGTCCACGCCTCGAGCGACTGAAAGTCCGCGTGCAGCACCACCGCAATAGGCATGCGCCTTTATTCCGCGAAAGCACTCGAAATAAGCGCCGCCTGTCTCGCCGCATGTACCGCGTGATAACCGGGCGCGGTCGACGCGGAAGCCGCAGGCCCCGCATACAGCAATTGCGCGGCCGAAGGCAGGATCTCGCGCAACTGCGGTTCGATAAAGCTCCATGCACCCTGGTTGCGCGATTCCTCCTGACACCAGACCACGGTCTTCAGATTCGGATAGCGCGCGAACTGAGCGGCGAGTTGCCCGGACGGAAACGGATACAGCTGTTCGACGCGGATGAGCGGCGTATCGGCAACACCCGAGGTGCGGCGATATTCGAGGAGGTCGAAGTAGACCTTGCCCGAAGACACGATGACGCGCTCCACATTCGACGCCCGCGACGGCTCGATCTGCGTGTCCGCCAGGATCTCGCGGAACGCACCCGTGGCCAGTTCGTCGAGCGTGCTGACCGCTTCCGGATGACGCAGCAGCGACTTGGGCGTCATCACGACGAGCGGCCGGCGATCGAAGACAGCCGCTTGCATCCTCAGCAAGTGGAACAGTTGCGCGGGCGTGGTCGGTTGGGTTACCCGCATGTTGTCCTGCGCGCACAGCTGCAGATATCGCTCGAGCCTCGCCGACGCGTGTTCCGGTCCCTGCCCGTCCTGCCCGTGCGGCAGAAACAGGGTCAAGCCGCTGAGTTGCCCCCACTTTGCGGCGCCCGCTGCGATGAACTGATCGATCACAACCTGCGCACCATTCGCGAAGTCCCCGAACTGCGCCTCCCACACGACGAGCGCATTGCGGTTCACCGTCGAGTAGCCATACTCGAAAGCCAGCACGGCCGCCTCCGACAGAATGGAGTTCGTCACCGTAAATCGGCCTCGTGCGCCGTCGATATGATCGAGTGGGATGTAGACGCCCTCCGACCGGCTCGTGCGTGTCTGATTGTGCAGAACGGCGTGGCGGTGATTGAACGTGCCCCTCGCGCTGTCCTGCCCGCTCAAGCGGACATCGATCCCGGCGCCGAGCAACGAGGCGAATGCCAGGTGCTCGCCCATGCCCCAATCGACCGGCTTTCTTCCCACGGCCATCTCGCGGCGTGCGGCCACCATCTTGCCGACCAGTGGATGGATTTCGTAACCGTCCGGAACGGTCGAGATCTGCTGCGCCAGCTCGCGCACCTGCGCGAGCAATGGAGGACCGTACTGGACGGGGCCGGCATAGTCCTCGAGAAACTCCGGCCATGTGGGTATTTCGTGTGGCGGAACGGATGCCTCGAGCGGCTCGCTCTCGCGCGCGTGCTCGAGGCTGTCGCGCTGTGCGTCGAGGTAGTCCTTGACCTGCTCCGGCGTCACCACGCCTTCCTTGATCAACTGTTGCGCGTACACGGTCCTCACGCCAGGGTGGCTGGTAATCGCGCGGTACATGAGAGGCTGCGTGATGGCGGGCGTGTCCTGCTCCTGATGCCCGTGCTTGCGGAAGCAGACGAGATCGATCACCACGCTACGCCTGAACGCCGCGCGATAGTCGAGCGCGAGCCGCACGGCCATGGCCACCGCTTCCGGGTCATCAGCGTTGACGTGCAGAACCGGCGCCTCGATCATCTTCGCGATGTCCGTGCAGTAGAACGACGAGCGCGTATCGCGCGGATCCGAAGTCGTAAAGCCGATCTGATTGTTGACGACGACGTGGACAGTTCCGCCCGTACCGTGCCCGCGGGTGTACGTCAGGCTCAACGTCTCCATCACGACGCCTTGCCCGGACATTGCCGCGTCACCGTGAATTTCGACGGGCAGCACCTCGCTTCCGTCCCCCGCGCCCGAGGTGTCTCCTTTGGCGCGCGCCATGCCCTGCACGACCGGGTTGACGATTTCCAGGTGTGAGGGATTGAATGCGAGCACGACATCGACAGGCCCATCGTCTGTCTGCGTGACACCGCTATAGCCCTTGTGATACTTGACGTCGCCGGCCGGGAGAGGGTCGCCGCTCTTGCCCTCGAACTCGTCGAAGAGCGCGCGCAAAGGCTTGCCGGCAATGTTCACCAGCACATTCAGACGCCCGCGATGCGCCATGCCCATCACCACCGTGCTGACCTTCTTCGATGCGCCATAACGAACGAGCTCGTCCAGCAGCACGATCAACGATTCGCCGCCTTCCAGCGAGAAGCGCTTTTGCCCGACATAGCGCGTGTGCAGGTACTTCTCCAGCCCTTCTGCAGCCGTCAGACGTTTGAGGAACCGTTTTTTTTCCGCTACCGAAAACGAAGGTCTCGCGCGTGTCGACTCGAGTTGCATCTGCCACCAACGCCGCTCGCCCGCATCGGTCAGATGCATGAATTCTGCGCCGAGTGTGCCGGAATAGGTCTGTTCGAGCGCCGCGACGATCTCGCCCAGCGTTGCGTCTTCGTCGAAAAGAAACGTGTCGGCCGTGCTGAATCGCGTGGACATGTCTGCCGCCGACAAGCCGTAGAACGCCGGCGTGAGTTCGACGGAGGCCTGCGGCGGAGTCCACAACAGCGGGTCCAGCTTCGCCTTGCGCGTGCCGACCATGCGGAACGCGGCAATCAGCGACTGCACCGCCACCTGTTTTCTGGCGATCGCAAGACCGTCATCGAGCGTCATCTCCGTGGCGCGCGAGCGCTTGCCCAGCTCGACGAAGGTGGAAACGACCGGCGCGTGCGGTTCGTCATCGCGGTCGCTGCCGTCGATGGCGGGCGTTTCGCGCAACGCATCGAAATACGCGCGCCACACATCCGCGACCGACGCCGGGTCAGCCAGGTAGAGTTCGTATTGCTCCTCGACATAAGGGGCGTTTCCGCCGAACAGGAAAGAGCTTTGAATTTTTTCAATCAGCATGATGAATCTGTCCTCGATCGCGTCCGGTCTGAACTTCGACCGTGACATGGGGTGAGGCGGCTGTAGCCTCATGGTGGCCAGTCCGGCGTGCAACCAGGGGCTAAGGACGGACGACCATTTCGCCGACGACAGATTCTCTGGTGCGCCCGAGCTTCGAATTCCCAGCCGCATTGATGAGATAAAGCATAGGTAGTCGGCACGGCGACCGTGTGCATCGTTGGCGCCGTCGCTGGCCAATCGGGGTGAGATTTGGGCCACGTAGCCGGTGTCGCACTGCGCGTCGGCTACGAACAGGTCATGAGGCGTGCCGCAATAAACGGCGTTCCCCTGACTCCGCCCTCGCGACGGCCAACGAACGGGTCTGCGCGCCGCTTTACCAGTGTTTCCCGGTTTGCGTACCCCCACTTCGTGTAACAAGTGATTTTCGGCGCAACGCATTTATCCCGCGGCGCTTCGCTCTTATAGTGGGTCCAGCGAAGAGACATCTGTGTCGCGAGCCGGCAGGCAAGCCGCTCACCGGCCGCGCGCGGATTCGGGAACGGTGGGTCGATCGACCCGCTCGAGGACGCGGACATGAAGTCCAGCAACGAGGAACGAGGGTCACGGCATGAAAGTCGCCATTGTTGTATTCGATGATGTGCAGGCGCTGGATGTCGCGGGCCCCCTGGACGTATTCGCGGAAGCCAACACATTTCTCCCTGAACACCAGAAGTATCAGGTGTTTCTGCTGGGAAACGAGGCCGGCACCGTGTCGTGCTCGAACGGGATGCAACTCTCGATTCCCTATGGCTATGCGGATTTCGACACGCCATTCGACCTGCTGTTGGTAGCAGGCGGACCGCGGTTGCCCAACGCCGAGCCACGGCCCGAGTTTCTAAAGTGGTTGCAAGACCAGGCGCGCGGCGCAACCCGGTTCGGTTCCGTTTGCAACGGAGCATTCGTGCTCGCGCACGCCGGGCTGCTCGACGGTAAGGAAGTGACGACCCACTGGGCAGATGCGGACCGCCTCGCTGACGAGTTCCCTCAGGCACGCGTGCAGCCGGACCGGATCTTCATTCGTGACGGACGGCTCTTTACCTCTGCTGGCGTGACGGCGGGCATAGACCTGTGCCTTTCGCTAGTGGCGGAAGACTGGGGGCACGAGTTGGCGGTGCGGGTCGCGAAACGTCTGGTGGTCTATATCCAGCGAGAAGGTGGACAGTCTCAATACAGTCCTTACGTCGGAGTACGGAAGGACCAGGATCCGATCGTCGGCAAGGTGCTGCGGTATGTGACCGAGCACATCACCGACGCGTTATCGATCGAACAGCTTGCCAGCGCCGTTTCAGTCAGCCGCCGTACCTTCTCGAGGCTATTCGCGAAGTATGCCAAGGTGACGCCGTCCGCGTTTGTCGAACAGGTTCGCGTCGACACCGCGAGGAAGCTGCTCGAGGAGACAGATGCGCCTCTCAAGACCGTGGCGTTCAATTGTGGTTTTCACAGCGCCACACATATGCGAGCCACTTTCTTCCGGCGGCTCAACGTCACGCCCAGACAGTATCGCCAACGATTCCGCGGTTCGGTAGGCAATCAGCAGTGGGCATCTAGTGATATCGACGAGCAAGTCGAAACAGCGGAACTGGAAACTGTCGATTAGGTCTCGGGTCTACTGAGGTCGGGCTGGCAAGAATCGCGGCGCATTTGACCTGAAATCGACGCTCTTGCCGCTTGTCCGCGGTGATGGGATGGTCCAAACTGCGCGCGTGAGTGTGGTGGAGGTAGCCTGTTGTTGCCACTCGACTCCTCGAATGTACTTCATGAATAGGCTTACACCATCCGTGACCCGCTCCGATTCACTTCAATCTCTTCCTGATCTCCTTGAGCCGGGCTTATCAGTCGTATTTTGCGGCATCAATCCGGGCGTCCGCGCGGCGTCGACCGGCCGCCATTTTGCCGGCAGAGGCAATCGGTTCTGGCGGGCCGTTCATCTGGCGGGTTTTACTCCCGAACAGATTGGTCCCGAAGACGACCACACGCTCCTGCAGCATGGTTGTGGTCTCACCACGGTGGTCTCGCGTCCGACCGCACGAGCGGACCAGCTATCACACTGGGAATTCAGAGCGGCCGCGACGGAGTTCGAACAGAAGATTGAAGGATACGCGCCGCAATGCGTTGCCTTCCTCGGAAAGATGGCGCTCAGCGCAATGTCGGGCAGCCGCGACATCCCATGGGGCCCGCAACCGGCAACATTCGGCGGGGCCCGCGTATGGGTACTGCCCAATCCTAGCGGCCTGAACCGGACATTCAGCCTCGATGCGCTGGTGACTGCCTATCGGGAACTTCGTCTTGCAGTCGCGCCCGCGGGTTCGGTCCGAGCTTGAAGAACTCGCCGCGTGGACTAGCCCGCACAATTCGACTTAGCCCTTCAGCACGCGCTATTTGACTGGACTCAAAATTCCAGAGGTCCCATTCATAGTCATCGCAATCTCCGTGTGTTGAAGATGCACGTTTCTGCGCAACGTCTCGGTCACGAACTCCACGAAGGCCCGAATCTTACCGCTTGCGCCTCGCCGCTCCACGTGCAGCAAGTTGACAGGCGTCGACTCGGGCTCGAATGCCGTCAGGACCGGCAGCAGCGTTCCATTGAGTACCTCTGGAGCCGCCTGGTACGAAAACAATTGCGTTATTCCTACGCGGTCGACGGCTGCCATCACGGCAGCGGGCGCCAGGTTGACGATCATTCGTGGCTGAACCCGGACCGATAGCCTCAAGCCGTTTTCATAAAACGACCATTCGAGAGGATTCGTTACTCCCGTGAGGGACACGCAGTGGTGGTCGGCAAGCTCCCTGGGATGAACGGGTTCTCCATGCGTCACGAGATAAGCCGGGGCCGCGTAGGTTCGACGCCGTACAAAACCCAACGGAATTGCATATATCGAAGAATCGCCCAGGTGGCCTATCCGGATGGCGATATCCACGCCCTCTTCGAGAAGTCGCGTGGTGCGATCGACATACACCGCGTTAATGCTGACGTCCGGGTAACGCTGGGCATACGCATCGATTAGCGGAGCGATGAATCGCTGGCCAAACAGCACCGGGGCGGAAATGGTCAGTGTGCCTACCGGGTTGTCCTGGCAAGCCGCGACATCGGCTTCTGCATCCGTGACGGCATCCAGCACCCTGCGGCAGGCATCGAGGTATGACATACCCGCCTCCGTCGGCCTGACTGAACGGGTTGTTCGCGCAAGCAGTTGCGCGCCTAAGCGGGCTTCGAGCGAGTTGAGCGCTCGCGAGACCGCGGGGGCCGACATTCCGAGTTTCTCTGATGCGCTGGTAAAACTGCCTCGGTCGACGATGGCTACGAAAACCTCCATCTCGCGTAATCTGTCCATCTTGATTCCAACTTGAATGTGTTTGCAGCGTGCCAATAGACCTGCGGCTTCCTCATGGGGACGCCGCATCATCGGGCGCCAGGAAGATGCCGCAATAGTAAGCGCCATGTCCTGCATGGTGAGACTCTGTTTCCGCGGTTGACTCGAAGAAGGCCAAGAATGGCCGATTTCGCACTCTTTCAACGCGCAAACGAAATGGCCTTCGCGATATCCCGTCTCAGTGGGATCTGCTTTGTTGACCAAACGGAAAATGACCTTTTCCAGATCGACGCAACCCCTCGGTATCCGTGATGAGCCTGGCAAGATTCGCGCATGGAATGGCCCAATACGCGGCCTGCTGAGGCTTCAGGAAGCCCTCTCCATCTCCGACAATCAAGCAACCCATCGCGCGATAGTCACAGGGTGCTGAATCGACTGCATCGCTGCGGTGACATGTCCTGCCATATGACCAGGCATCCTCAACCAGACGAAGGAATCCATGTTTTCTGCCATGCTTGAAGTCAATCCGTTATCCGAACAATTCGATGCCTATCTCGGCATGGCCAAGATGCTGCGCCCGGAGCTCGAAGCGATCGATGGTTTCGTCGACAATACCCGCTACGCAAGTCTGACACGCCAGGGATGGCTGCTCTCGCTATCGAGCTGGCGCGATGAGAAGTCGCTGATACGCTGGCGAGTGACGACGAATCATCACAAGGTGCAACAGGCGGCGCGCGATCGTGTGTTTGCCGACTACCGCTTGCGCATTGGCCAGACCGTCGCGGATACGTGCGTACCTGCCGGGCAGACATTGGTCGAGCAACGCCTCGACACAACCGAAACGGGAGTTGGCAAGGCGGTAACGCTACTCGACGCGACATATGCCCCAGACTGGGTCAAGCTGGTAAGTGCGGACGAGGTTGCGGAATCGCTCGGACTCGATACGAAGGCGCCCGGTCTCGTCGCCTGGGACGCATTCGACGCGTTGATGACACCCGGCGACGTCATCGCGGTGGCGACGTGGGAAGACCTGGCGGCCGCTGAATCCTTCGAACGCAATATGACCCTGCCGAAGTTCGTGCGCCTGCGGCACATCCGCATTGTCCGGGAGTACGGCATGTTCGATCGGCGCGAGGCGCCTCAGTACTTTGCAGAGGTGCAGCCCAAGGCGTGAGCTGGACGCGGCGCGATCGGATCCCTGTAACGAGGCGGCGGCCAGTGGCGTGCTGGTATGCCGCTTCGCGTTTGCGCCATTCATCTGCGGTTACCCCCGGTCGCTACAAAAAGATGGCTGCTCGCGCCGCCCCATGTCGGTGAAAATTTGTTCTGTTGACCGAATGGAAAAGATTCATTGCCGGGGGTGCGCACGTTGTCCAGGTAGGGACGGTGACATTGGCCAGATTTACGCACGAAATGGCCTGATACGCGTTCTGTGTCAGCTTTAAGAAAGCCGGGCCGCCGCCTAGAATTCATAAACCCATCGCGCGGCAGCAATACGGTAGCGAGCCGGCTGGATCTTCGCGAGCACTGGGCGTGACAGGAAGATTCCCGATGGCATGCCCCATTAAACACTGGTAGCCGGACCCTTATGAACACCGCCAACCCACCGATAACTGGAACAGGAGAACCGAAGCCCGAGCCATCGTCGGCGCCGGTCTCTGTACCGGCGCCGGGCACTCCCGTGCCGCAGACCTCCACCGAAGCGACACTGCCCCTGCGCCTCGCTATCGGCCTGCTCGGCATGTTGCTGGCGTCGCTGCTGGCCATACTGAACGAACAGGTCACCGCGGTGGCGCTCGCCGATATTCGCGGCGCGTTCTCGATCGGGCGTGACGATGGGACCTGGCTGACCGCCCTCTTCGAGGCCACGAACGTCGCCACGATGGTATTCGCGCCGTGGTTCGGCGTAACGTTCACGCTGAAGCGATTCACGATCGGCGCCGTGCTGGCCGTGATGTTGCTTGGATTCCTGTGTCCCTTTGCGCCGAACCTGCTGACGCTTTATGTATTGCGTGCGCTGCAGGGCGTCGCCGGCGGATGTCTGCCGCCGATGCTGATCATCGTCGCGCTGCGTTACCTGCCCCCGAAGATCAAGTTATATGGACTCGCGGGATACGCACTCACCGCGACCTTCGGACCGGCGCTCGGCACGCCTCTCGCCGCCTTGTGGACCGAATATGTCAGTTGGCAAATGGCATTCTGGCAAATCGTGCCGCTTGGCCTGATGAGCTGCGTAGCAATTTACAAGGGACTTCCGGCGGATCCCACCCGGCTCGAACGGTTCCGTTCATTCAACTGGACCGGATTCCTGCTCGGATATCCCGCCATCGCCATGCTCGTGATCGGCCTGCTGCAGGGCGATCGGCTTGACTGGCTGAATTCCACGTTTATCGCCACGATGTTCTGCGGCGGGATGCTCCTGTTCGCGGCGTTCCTCGTCAACGAGTGGTTTCATCCGCTGCCGTTTTTCAAACTTCAGCTGCTTGCCCGCCGGAACTTCGCACACGGGCTTCTGACACTGGTCGGCGCAGTGATCCTGCTGGTGGGTGTCGCCGCCATACCCGGCCAGTTTCTCGCGCAGATTCACGGCTATCGGCCGCTGCAAACCGCGCCGCTGTCGTTACTCGTCGCCATTCCTTTATTGATCGCGCTGCCTGCGACCGCCGCGCTGCTCAATCTCCGGCAGATCGACCACCGCTGGGTCATGGCCATTGGACTTTGCCTGATCGCGACCACCTGCTTGCTGGGGAGCTTCATGACCTCAGAGTGGATTCGCGATAACTTTTACTGGCTGCAGTCGCTGGAGATCGTTGCGCAGCCGATGCTGATCATGGGGATCCTGATGGGTGTCACGACCGGCCTGCCTCCCACGGAAGGCCCGTTTGCCTCGGCCATGTTCAACACACTCAAAACATTTACCGGCGCCGCGGCAACCGGGCTCATTGATGGGCTCGGTACTGCGCGCGAGCATTTCCATTCGAGCATGCTCGTGGACCACCTGGGCAACAACGCGCTGGTGACGGGCCAGAGCATCGATGCGGTTCACAGCATCGGCGAACTCGCCCACCGGATCCACGAGCAGGCCG
>NZ_JAQQEG010000002.1:0-359190 GCF_046027395.1 Paraburkholderia dipogonis
ACCGGAAGAAGTGCAGCGCGCGGTATCGCTCGTGAAATCCGGCGAAGTGGTGAGCCTCGCGCAACCGCTTTCGGCGAAGACGCCCGGTCCGAAACACCGCTGTGGCCTGCAGCATTTCATGAATCGCGACGGCGGCGATTACGCCGCGGGCGGTCGCCGTCCGGGCGGCTTTCAGTTCTCCGAAGATAGCGTCGTGATGCCCTTGCATATCGGCACGCACATCGACGCGTTGTGCCACGCATGGTACGACGACGAACTCTACAACGGGTTTCCTGGCAACACGATTCGCAGCACGACGGGCGCTGTGCGGCTCGGTGTCGACAAGATGCCGCCGATCGTCACACGTGCCGTGCTGCTCGATTTCGTGCAACTGCGCGGCAAGCCGCTTGCGCCGGACTACTCGATCGGCCGTGCCGATCTTCTTGAAGCCGCAGCGGCCGCCGACGTCGAGATCGGCCGCGGCGATGCGGTGCTGATCCGCACCGGCTGGCTCGAAAGCCAGGCGGGCGTAACGGATGTCTCGTTCGATATCGAACCGGGTATCAACGTAGAAGCGGCGCTGTGGCTCGCGCAACGCGACGTCGCAGTGATCGGTGCGGATAACTACGCAATCGAAGTGCTGCCGTTTCCGGCAGGCCAGGTGTTTCCCGTGCATCAGCGGTTGATTCGCGACTACGGTGTGCCGCTGCTCGAAGGGCTGAGCCTGAAAGAGATTGCGTCGCGCAAGCGCAGCACGTTTCTGCTGATGGCGAGCGCGCTTCCGATCGTCGGCGCGACGGGCAGTCCGCTCGCACCGACGGCCGTGCTTTAACGGAGCGCGCGAAATGTCCCGCTTCAATTCATTCATGCAGGGCGTACGGGTACTCGACGTCTCCGCCTACATTCCTGGCCCGCTCGCCGGCCTGCTGTTCGCCGACATGGGCGCGCAGGTCATCAAGATCGAGCCACCCGGTGGTGACGGCATGCGCGAACTGGGTCCGCGCGACGACGCCGACGTCCCCGTGTTTCATGCGGCGATCAACGCGGGCAAGACGATTTGCCGGCTCGACCTCAAATCGCCGCAAGGCGTGGCCACGTTTCTGCGTCTAGCCAATGAAGCCGATGTAGTGATCGAGGGCTTTCGTCCCGGCGTGATGAAGCGGCTTGGCCTCGACTACGCGACGCTCGCCGCACGCAATCCGCGGCTCGTCTATTGCGCGCTCACCGGCTACGGTCAAAGTAGTCCCGCCGCGAACGAGGCCGGACACGACGCGAATTATCTGGCCGCCTCCGGCGTCTTGCATCGCAACGGCAATCCGCCGCGCTATTTCGATCCGCCGATTACCGATGTCAGCGGCGCACTGTTCGCGACGATTGCGATCCTGGGCGCGCTGCATCGGCGTGACGTGGATGGCGCCGGCTGTTTCGTCGATCTGGCGCTCGCCGATACGCCGATGCTGCTGCAACAGTTCGCGTTGGCGGGCTTCGGCGCCACGGGTGTCGCGCCGCAGACGGACGAAACCTATCTGAACGGCGGCGCGGCGTACTACCGGGTATATCGGACCCGCGACGCGCGGCACGTGGTGCTCGGCGCGGTCGAGCCGAAATTCTGGCGGGCGTTCTGCGAGGCCGCGCATCAACCGGCATGGCTCGCACGTCACCAGGACGCGTTGCCGCAAACCGAACTGATCGGCGAACTCGACGCGTTCTTCGCGACCCTGAGTGCCGCCGAATGCATCGACCGCTTCGCCGCGGCCGATTGCTGCGTCACGCCAGTGCTCGATCTTGGCGAGGCCGTCGACGCGCCGCATCACGTCGCGCGCAATCTGCTGCGCCTCGGTCCGCATCACGATTTACAGGTGTTGTTTCCCGCGTGGATCGACGGCGTGCCACCCGCCGTGCGCGGCCCATCGAAGACGACTGCCGATCCGGCATTCGCGGCTTGCTTCGACGGGCACCGGTCGACTGTTTGATTTTCAACCAGAGGGACTCTCATATGACTTACAAGGTACAGCCCGGCGTCATCGGCTGCGCGATACGCCCGGTCATCAGGGGACAGGACCGCTCGCTCGAGGAGATGATGTACGACACCGTGCAGATGGCGCTCGCCGATGCCGGTCTCACGATCGACGACATCGACGGCATCGTGGTCGCCTCGAACGATCAGTTCGACGGCCGCGCGATCTCGGTGATGATGGCCTCCGGCCCGGTGGGCGGCGTCGATCGCGACATCCTGTCGACGCCTTCCGCTTCCGAGCACGCATTCGTGATGGGCGCGCTGCGCGTCGCATCGGGCCACTATCGCACGCAACTGGTGGTGTCGTGGAGCCCGACCGAGGCGTCGTCGTTGTCGGAAGCCGAACGGCTCGGCGCCGATCCGTATTTTCACCGCATTCTGCCGCTCGACGAACTCTCCGCGCATGCGTTGCAGGCCGCCACGCTCGAAGCGCAGGTGCCCGGCGTGCGCGATCTCGCAGCGCGTGTCGCGGCGAAGAACCGGCACCACGGTGAGCAGGCGCAGCCTACGACACGGCCGGCAGCAGGGCTCGCGCGTTGGCCGCTCGCGGCGTCGATGACCTCGCAGCCGGTGACCGGCAGTGTCGCCATGATTCTCGCGTCGCCGGAATTTATCGAAGAGCGCGGCATCGCGAATGTCGCGTGGGTGCGCGGGATGGGCTGGGCGACGGAAACCGGTTTCCTCGGCGATCGCGAACTGGGCCGCGCGCCGGCGCTTGAAAGCGCGTCGCAGCAGGCTTACAAGACGGCGGGCATCACGAATCCGTCCGCCGAGTTCGACGTCGCGGAAGTGACCGACGCAACGCCTTATACAGAATTGCTCGCCTATGAAGCGCTCGGACTGTGTGCCCGCGAGCAATGGGACGAGCAGATTCGCGCCGGCAAGTTCCAGCGCGGCGGCGCCCTGCCGGTCAATCCATCGGGCGGCGTGCTCACGCACAACCCCGTGTTTTGCACCGGGCTGATCCGTATCGCCGAGGTGGCCAATCAGGTGCGCGGCCGTTCGGGCGAACATCAGATCGACAACGTGCGCTGCGGCCTCGCACACGCGGCAAGTGGCTTTGCAATGCAATATCAGGCGGCGATCGTGCTCGGCCGTGAACAGGGGGTGGCGGCATGAGACAGGAACGCGTTGGCATTATCGGCATCGGGCAATCGGCGTTCAAGCCGCGTCGCGACGATGCCAGTTATCCGGATCTGGTCCGCGAGGCGGTCGTGCTCGCGATGGCCGATGCGAAGCTCGACTTCGAGCAGATCGAGGCGATCGTCTATTCGTTGTCGCCCGACGCGATGGTCGGCATCGGCAATGCGGAGCGCCTTGGCGTCGACGCGGTGGGCGCGCGCAACAAACCGTTCCTGCGCATCAACACGGGCGGCGCCACGGGTATTTCGAGCGTGATCTCCGCGTATTACCACGTTGCGTCGGGTGCCTGCGACGTCGTCCTGACCGCCGGCGCGGACAAGGTCGGCGAATGCGGCGATTCGCAGACCGTGCTCAACAAGATCTGGGATCCATCGTACGAACGTCAACTGCCGCTCGGCACGATCAACATGCTGGCGATGTCGGCGGTGCGCTACATGGAGCACTACGGCATGACGCAGGAAGACATGGCGCGCGTCACGGTGAAGAACCGCCGGCACGCGTCGCTCAATCCGAATGCGCATCTGCGCAAGCTGGTGAGCGTCGAGGACGTAATGACCTCGCGCTGCATCTCGTGGCCGATCAAGCTGATGGACTGCTGCCCGCAATCGAGCGGCGGCGCCGCCATGGTGCTCGCCTCCGAGCGCTATATCCGCGAGAACCATCTCGACGCGGTGTGGATCACGGGTCTCGCGCATTGCGCGGAAACCTACTGGCTCGGCGACCGGATGGCGTCGAACCCGATCGCGGATCACGCGGATGCGTTCGCACTGGGCCGCGCATTCGACCGCGCTTATCAGATGGCCGGGATCACGGATCCGCGCACGCAGATCGACGTCGCCGAACTGTACTCGCCGTTCAGCAACACCGAATTTCATTCGATCGACGCCGCGCGTCTGTGCGAACGCGGCGAGTCGGTTCGGTTGATGCGCGAAGGCTACTTCGAACTCGGTGGCAAGGTGCCGGTGAATCCGTCGGGCGGCGTGCTTTGCACGAACGCGATTGCGGTCACGGCGATGGTGCGCGCCGCTGAAGTCGCATTGCAGGTATGGGGCAGGGCCGGCGGCCACCAGGCCGCGGGCGCAAAACGCGGCGTCGCGAGCGGCAACGGCGGCGACCACCAGATTTTCGGCACGATGGTCATTGAGGCTTGAGAGGAGATACGAACATGGCAACAGAACTTCTGCGACGCAAAGAGAACTGGAACATCACTTACGACCACGCACTTGGCGAAACGGCCAGCTGGTTCTACGTGCAGATTCGCGACAATGCGAAAATCTACGGCCGCCGCTGCGCGGAAAGCGGCAAGGTGCTCGTGCCGCCGCGCGCGTTTTCCGACCAGACGCTCAAGCCGACCACCGACTGGGTCGAAGTCGGTCCCGGCGGCACGATCACCGGCTTCACGATCGTCTATGAGCCGTTCCAGAACCTGCCCGATCCGCCGTATGCATTCGGCTATGTGCAACTGGACGGCGCGGATACATCGATCGGCGGCTTCTTTACCGGCGTCGATCTGAGCGATGGCGATGCCGCTGCGAAAGAGTTGAAGATCGGCCGCCGCGTGATGACACGCTTTTCCGAAGAACGCACCGGCGACGTGCTCGACTTCCGCTTCGAGCCGGAATGATCGAGCCAGGGCGATAGCGGTGCCGCCGCGGCGGACGACGTTCGGCTCGTCGCGCAGCCGCATCGCCTGAACGATTCATTGACTCACGTACGAAATGCACCGCCGCGTTCTGCGCGGCGGGCAGGGCTTCGTGCGTCCGCAAAGCCTCGGCTACACAAAAAAAGAATGGAGACGACACAATGAAAAAACTTTTGCTGGCCGCACTGCTGATAAGTCCGGTCTGTACGGTGTACGCGCAAAGCAGTGTGACGCTGTACGGCCTGATCGACGAAGGCCTGACATTCAACAGCAATCAAGGCGGTCATCGCAACTACACGGCGGCGAGCAGCGTGATGCAGGGCAGCCGCTGGGGCGTGTTCGGCACCGAAGATCTGGGCGGCGGCCTGAAGGCGGTGTTCCGGCTCGAAAACGGGTTCGACGTCAACAACGGCTCGATGAGCCAGGGCAGCCGTCTGTTCGGGCGGCAAGCGTATGTCGGTCTCGCCTCGAACTACGGCACGCTGACGATGGGCCGTCAATACGATCCGGTGGTCGACTACGTGCAGCCGATCAGCCTTGTCGCTTTCATGGGCGCATACGGCGGCCATCCGCTCGATAACGACAATCTGCAGGACACGTACCGCGTCAACAACACGGTCAAGTACAAAACGCCCACCTTTGGCGGCGCGTCCGCCGAAGCCATGTACGCCTTCAGTAATACGGCCGGCGGCTTCAATCAGAACAGTGCATGGAGCGTCGGCGGCGGTTACGCGAATGGGGCGATCGCGCTCGGCGCGGGGGTGATCAGGCTTGATCATCCGGGCCTCGGCACCAATGGCGCAGTCGGCGCGTCGGGCAGCGGCACCACGTCCGACTATGCCGCGCTGGCTAATACCTTTGTTGCCGGCAGCGTGCAGAACGAATTGATCGCATCAGCGGCGGGCACCTACACCTTGGGCGGCGCGATGTTCGGCATCGTCTATTCGCATGTGCTGTACGAGATGCCGTCCTCGAACGTGCGCTTCGACAACTTCGAATTCGACAGCTCGTATTACTTCACGCCGTTTCTACGGCTGAGCGGCGCCTATACGTTTACGCGCGGCAATGTCGACGTGACCGATGAGCAACCTCGCTGGCATCAATTCAACCTGGTGCTTGACTACTTTCTGTCGAAACGTACCGACGTGTATCTGATGGGCGTCTATCAGCGCGCGGCAGGCGATGCACAGACCGCGCGAATCTATCCGATGGCCGCGTCGAGCAGCGTCAACCAGTACCTCGCGCGCGTCGCGATCCGTCACAAGTTCTGAGCGCCAACCATCCGCGCGGCGGCGCGAGCCCAAGGTTCGGCAGCCGCCTTTGCAAGAGTGTCGAGGAGAGCATCATGTCAGCGAACAGCAGTAAGCACGTGTTGCAGGCGGGTTATGCGGCACCGGCCGATGAATATTCAGCGGACGCCGAACGCCGCCTGGGCATTCGGGTCGTCATGTCGAGCTATGTGGGCAGCACGGTCGAATGGTTCGACTTCTTTATCTATAGCATTGCCAGCGCGTCCGTGTTCAACGTGCTGTTTTTCCCGCAACTGGGTTCGACCGGCGGCACGCTGGTCGCGTTCGCGACGATCGCGATCGGCTATCTGGTCCGGCCGCTCGGGGGCGTGATCTATGGTCATTTCGGCGACCGCATCGGCCGCAAGAAGATGCTGATCTCGAGCATCGTGTTGATGGGCGTGGCGACGATGCTGGTCGGCATCATGCCCACTTATGCGCAGATCGGCTTGTGGGCGCCGTTGTTGCTGATGGCGCTGCGCATGCTGCAAGGGCTCGCGGTGGCCGGTGAATGGGGCGGCGGTTTGCTGATGACGCTGGAACACGCGGGGCCGGGCAAGCGCGGTCTGTGGAGTTGCGTGATCGGCATGGGCCAGTGTTCGGGCCTGTTGCTCGGCACAGCGGCGTTCGGCCTCGTGTCGCGTTTGCCGGAAGCGCAGTTGCTGTCCTGGGGCTGGCGTCTGCCGTTTCTCGGCGCAGTGCTGCTGATCGCAATCGGATTGTGGATGCGCCTCGGCATTTCAGAGAGCCCGGTGTTCCTCGAACAGAAACGCAAGGACGAAGCGCAGCGCAAAGCACCGCGTCTGCCGCTCGCCCTGGTGTTGCAGACGCAATGGCGCCAGGTGCTGCAAGCCGCGCTGATGGTGTCGGGACCGTTCGTGATCAGCGCCTTGATCAGCCCGTTCAGCATCGCCTATTCGGTGCAGGCCGGCTTCACGCGCGTGATTGCGCTCAATGCAGCGACCGCCGCGGCGTTGTGCCAGGTGATCGGTATGTTCTGCGGCGGCTGGCTGTCCGACAAGGTAGGCCGCCGGCCGGTATTCATGGTCGCGGCCGTGCTGATGGCGACCAACATCTCCGCGCTGCTCTATCTCGCGACGCTGCACGACAGCGGCATGCTGGTGCTCGGTTTCGCGCTGGCCGGCCTCGCGCACGGTTTCATGTTCGGGCCGCTCGGCGCCTTCATCACGGAACTCTTCACGACCAGCACACGCTTCACTGGCGCGTCGCTTGGTTATCAACTGGCGGGCGCGTTGGGCGGCGGCTTCACGCCGCTGATCGCCGGTGCGCTGCTGGCCGCGGGCGGCGGCGTCCCGCATGCGCAGTACGTGATCGCATTCGGCGCGTTGTTCTGTGTCATCAGTTTCATCGTCGCGCTGAAGTCGCGGGAAACCTATCGCGAAGACCTGAACGCGGTGGGCGCGACGTCTAGCGCCGGTTCCGGCGCATGAATCGCCGCGGTATCAAAGCGTGAGCATCGGCAGGATGCGTCACAACGGCAATCACTTCATCCCATGAGTTTTATGATGCGAGCACCTTTAAGCAGAAACCTGTTCGATCTTCTCTGCGAAATGGCGGCCCAGGCGCCGGACCAACCCGCGGTGATCGCTCACGACGAGCACGTCAGCTGGCGTGAACTCGAAATCCGCGCGCGGCGCGTCGCGGCTTGCCTGCAATCGTTCGGCGTGGCACGGGGCGACCGTGTCGGGCTGCTGCTCAGCAACCGGACCGAGTGGATCGAGATCTGTTTTGGCGCCGCGCTGCTCGGCGCGGTAACGGTCCCGGTCAGTACGTGGTCCAAACGCGCCGAACTGGATTTCCTGCTGCGCGACGCGAGTCTGAGAGTGTTGTTCACGCTCGAGCGTTTCGGCGACCAGAACTATGCGGCCGATCTTGCCGCGCTGATTCCTGAGCTTGCCGACCCGCGTTCCGGTAGTGCGCTCTGCGCCACCTATCCCGCGCTGCAACAAGTTGTCTGCGTGGGCGGCGACGGCCTCGCGGGCGCTTCGCAGTACGCCGATCTCTGTCGCCACGCCACGCCGCTCGACACGTTGCCGCCACCCGGTGACGGAGCGTGCGCAACGGACGACGCGTTCATTCTCTACACGTCGGGCTCGACGTCGTTCCCGAAAGCCGTTCGGCTAAGCCATGGCGACGTGATCGAGAACGGCTTCAACATCGGCGAGCGGCAGGGGTATACCCGCGACGACCGCGTGCTGCTGAGCCTGCCGCTCTTCTGGTCGTATGGCTCGGCGAATGCGATGTGCGCGACCTTCACGCACGGCGCGACGCTGGTGCTGCAAAGCCGCTTCGAGCCGGCGGGCGCGCTCGATCTGATCGAGCGGCATCAGTGCACCGCGTTGTACACGTTGCCGGCTGCGACTACCGCACTGGTCACGCATCCATCCTTCTCGCGCGAACGCACGCGCAGTTTGCGCACCGGCCTCACGATCGGCAGCGCGCAGGACGTCGCGACAGCGGCGGACGTGCTCGGCATCCGCGAAATTTGCAATGTGTACGGGCAGACCGAAACGTACGGCAACTGCTGTGTAACGTGGCACCACACGCCGCTCGACGAGCGCAAGCACTGCCAGGGGCCGCCGCTGCCCGGCGTGCGGCTGCGCATCGTCGATGCGGAAAGCGGCGAGCCGGTTGCGCGGGGTGAACCCGGCATGATCGAGGTGGCGGGCCGCGTCACGCCCGGCTACACCGGCAAGAGCGAAACGCTGAACGCGGAATGCAGAACCGCGGACGGCTATTTGCAAACCGGCGACATCGGCCGCATTGCGCGGGACGGCAGCCTGCAATTCATCGGCCGCAATACGGAGATGATCAAGCGCGCCGGTATCAACGTGGCGCCCGCCGAAGTGGAGGAAATCCTGCGGCAGCACGAAGGCGTCGCGCTTGCGGGCGCGGCCGGCGTACCCGACGCCGAGCGCGGCGAGATGATCGTCGCGTTCGTCGTGAAGGTGCCGGGCGCGACCGTGACAAGCGAGGAGTTGCGCGCGCATTGCCGGGCGCTCGCATCAAGTTACAAGGCCCCCGATCGCATCGAGATCTGCAGCGAACTGCCGGCCACGCCGACCGGCAAGGTGCTTCGCAAGGAACTGAAGGCGATGGCGGCCGCACTGCTGGCGACCAAGTAGCCAGTGTCCGTCTGGGCGCGTTTTGCTGCGGCTTCGATAAGGGGAAGTGATGGGTATCGACAAGAACTTCCCGTTTGACCCGAACCACGCAGGCGCTTAACGTGAAGACACAACGATAGAAGGCCGCCGCCGCCGCGCGGCCGGAAAAAGCTGATGAAACTGGAGGAAGACATGTCGACAGCCGCTCCCACGCGTTCGATCGCGGATTTGCCGGCGCAGCGCGCCGCCGCGCCGAAAACCGCCGCGCAACGCACCGCGCGTTATTTCAACACGGGCAACGCGTTCAATATCCAGCTGCCGCCTGTGCCGGACCATGCTTTCACCGCCGAACCGGCGCGCGCGTTGAATCCTGATACGCCGACCGGTTTGATCGATTGCGATCTGTCGGCGCAGTTGCAGATTCCCGTGCCGGCTACCACACCGCTTTCGCTGGTGCGCTACGCGCGCATTCGCGCCGGCGAAACGCTGAATACCGAATTTGCCGCGAGCGGCGTGATCGTCTATGTGATGGTCGGCGGCGGCCAGACGGTTTGTGGCGACGAACAGATCGACTGGAATGCGGGCGACGTGTTCGTGCTGCCCGGCGGCATCCCGCATCGTTATCAAGCGGCGCCTGACGCCGACGCCGTGCTGTGGATCGTCACGAACGAGCCGCAACTCGCCTTCGAACATCTGCGCGCGCCGGTCGATGGCGGCGCGCCGAGTCCGGTCGTGCACTATCCGGCCGACGAAATCGAACGCCAGATCGATCTGATCTACGACGTCGGCCGTGGCCAGGATATCGCCGGCTCAGCGCTGATTTTCTCATCCGAGCGTCAGGAGGCGATTCGCAACGTGCTGCCGACGCTCACCGTCGCGATGAACTCGTTGCCGCCGGGTGTCGCGCAACGTCCGCACCGGCATAACTCGATGGCGGTCGCATTGATCATTCGAGGCGACGGCTGCTTCTCGATGATCGACGGCAAACGCAAGGACTGGTCGCAATGGGCGACCACGATCACGCCGCCGGTGGCCGTGCATTCCCATCACAACGAAGGCGATCAGCGCGCGATGTTCCTGATCGTGCAGGACGGCGGCATCTACTACTACACGCGTGCGATGGGTTTCTCGTTCGCCGACTAGAACGCGAACCATCCACCCAATCCTGGAGACACAAACCATGTCAGCTCAAGCTGTGAATGCTTCCACCGCCAACCGCTTCAAGGTCCGCAGGCTCGGCGACGCGCTGGGCGCCGAAGTGCTGGGCGTCGATATGCGCCATCCGCTCGACCCCGCCGCCCATCAGGAATTGCACGACATCTGGATGGAGCATCTCGTGCTGGTGTTCCCCGAGCAGCACGTGGACGACCAGCAGCATGTGGAGTTCACGCGCAGCTTCGGCGAGCCGGAGATCTTCCATCAGGACATCATCCGCTCGAAGCGCGTGCGCGAAATCTTTCGCGTGTCGAACGTCGACGAGGAAGGTACGCTGATGCCGCCGGATCATCCCACCGCGCGGCAAGTGTCGCTCGCGCAGTTCTGGCACACCGACAGCAGTTATCGCGCGGTGCCGTGCACCGGCGCGCTGTTGCACGGGATCGAAGTGAGCCGGACCGGCGGCGAGACGCAGTTCACCAACATGTACGCCGTCTACGATGCGTTGCCCGACGCGCTGAAGAAGCAGGTCGAAGGGCGCCGCGCGCTGCACGACTTCGAGTTTCTGCAAAAGCAGAACAAGCTCAAGCCGCTCACCGACGCGGAACGCGCGGCGATGCCGCCGGTGTGGCAGCCGATGGTCCGCAAACACCCGGTGACCGGGCGCAAGTCGCTCTATATCAGCCCGATCTACAACGAAGACGTGGAAGGCATGCCGCGCGACGAGGCGCGCGCGCTGATCGCCGAACTCGCGGCGTTCGCCGGGAAGCCGCAGTTCGTCTACTCGCATCGCTGGGAAACGGACGACGTGGTGCTGTGGGACAACCGCTGCACGATGCACCAGGTGACTTCGTTCGAACCGACCGAGCGGCGCGTGATGCACCGTACGACGATCGTCGGCGATCAACCGGTGATCGCGGGCTGAATCCCCAGGACACACGACGCTTTCGAGGACTTCCCATGTCGACTACCGAACTTCCCGTTTTCAAGCATGTCGAGTTGAACCCCGCCTGGCTGGACCGTCTGCACGAAGACATCATCGAACCCGATCTGCCGATCGTGGATCCGCATCATCATCTGTGGGAACGCGACGGCGGTTATCTGCTCGATGACTTGCTGGCCGACACCAGTTCGGGCCACAACATCGCCGCCACCGTTTACGTGCAATGTGGTTACGCGTATCGCCACGACGGACCGGAGGCGTTCAAGCCAGTCGGCGAGACGGAGTTCGTCGCCTCGGTGGCCAACGAAGCCGCTCGGCGCGGCGTCAAGACGCGCGTCTGCGCGGGCATCGTCGGCTATGCGGATCTGACTTTGGGCGACGAGGTAGACGCCGTGCTGCAGGCGCATGTCGATGCCGGCGGCGGCAGGTTTCGCAGCGTCCGCCATATCGTCGCGCGCCATGAGTCGTTTCAGGCGAGCCTGCTGGCGCCGCCGCCGCTGTTCCTGATGAACGACGCCACGTTCCGGCGCGGCGTGGGCCGGCTCGGCGCGTTCAACCTGTGCTTCGACGGATGGCTGTATCACACGCAGATCAAGGAGCTGGCGAATCTCGCGCGAGCCTTTCCGGAGCTTCCGATCGTGATGAACCATCTGGGCGGCCCGCTCGGTGTCGGTCCATATCAGGGCCGGCGCGATGAGGTGTTCCGTGAGTGGCTGGCCGCGATCGACGAACTCGCGCAGTGCCCGAATGCCTATGTGAAACTCGGCGGCCTCGCGATGGCGATTGCCGGTTTCGAATTCCATCGCGAGCCGTTGCCGCCTTCGTCCGGCGAACTGGCGAACGCGTGGCGGCCGTATATGGAGGCGTGTATTGAACGCTTCGGCGCCGAGCGCTGCATGTTCGAAACCAATTCGCCGGTCGACAAGGGCATGTGCAGCTATCCGGTGATGTGGAACGCGTACAAGCGGATCGCCTCGGGCGCTTCGGCAAGCGAGAAAGCGGCGCTCTTTCACGATACCGCGACGCGAGTCTATAAGCTCGGGCACTAACAAGCCGTGCGGTAGAAAAAGAGGCAACGCCAGAGCCCATCTGGCGGCAGGCAATACATGCCGGCGTCCGAAAGGCGCACGGCGAAAAAAATGACCGGCAGAGCGGGCCACGCCACCAAGGCGTGGCACCGCGAGTGCCCGGCAATACGGAGACGACGACACATGGGTACAGCATCCCCCCGCGCCGATTTCACCGGTAGGGAAAGATGGAAGGTCATCATCAGTTCGTCACTCGGCACGGCATTCGAGTGGTACGACTTTCTGCTTTACGGCGCACTCGCGCCGGTCATCGCGAAACAGTTTTTCTCCGGCGTCAATGAAACCGCGGCATTCATCTTCGCGTTGCTGACGTTCTCGGCGGGCTTCGTCGCGCGGCCGTTCGGCTCGCTCGTGTTCGGGATGATCGGCGATCTGGTTGGCCGCAAGCGCACTTTCGTCGCGACGATCATGCTGATGGCGTTGCCCACGTTTCTCGTCGGCTTGCTGCCCAACTACGCGACATGGGGCATCTATGCGCCTGCCACGCTGATCGTACTGCGGGTGTTGCAGGGTCTTGCTGTCGGCGGCGAATATGGCGGCGCGCTTGTCTATGTGGCCGAGCATTCCGAGCCGGCCAAGCGCGGCAAGGATACCTCGTGGCTCAGCGCGATGACGCCGGCCGGGATCATTCTCGCGTTGTCGGCCACACTCATCACGCGCACGATTTCCGGCGAGAGCGCCTTGGCGGAATGGGCGTGGCGGATTCCGTTTCTCGCCTCGATCGTGCTGTTCGGGATTTCGATGTGGCTGCGTCTGAAGCTGAAGGAATCGCCGGTATTCGAAGAGATGAAAGCTGCCGCGCGCGACAAGCGGCGGCCCGTGCGCGAAGCGTTCGGCGAGTGGCGCCACCTGCGTACGGCCATTTTGCTGACCTTCGGCGTCAATACCGCGATCGGCGTGATCGCCTATACGTCCGAGTTCTATTCACAGTTCTTCATGGCGCGCACGCTCGGCATCGATCCGGTGACGATCAACTGGGTGATGCTGCCTTCGTTGTTACTGAGCATTCCGCTGTATATCGTGTGCGGCTGGCTGACCGATAAGTTGGGTCGCAAGCCGGTCTTTCTGATCGGCACGCTGCTCGCGGCCCTGACGCTGCAACCGGCATTCCGTTTGATGACGCACTACGGCAATGAAGCGCTCGAAGCCGCGCAACGCGCCGCGCCGGTGGTCGTGTACGCCGATCCCGCCAATTGTTCGTTGCAGTTCAATCCGGTGAGCGCGGCGGCGCTGAGTTCTTCATGCGATATCGCGAAGGGCTATCTGGCGAGCCGGATGGTGTCGTACGAGAATCAGACGTTGCCAGCCGGTTCGATGGCGTCGCTGCAGATCGGCAATACCAAACTCCAGGCGTTTGACGGCACCGGCATGCCGAAGGCCGCCTTCGCCGCGCGCGAAAAGCAGTTCCAGGCGGACGTTCAGACGGCGCTGACGGCAAACGGCTATCCGGCGCGGGCTGATCCGGCGCATGTGCATCGCGGCGTGCTGATTTGCATCATGACGTATCTGCTTTCCCTGCTAGCGATGATCTACACGCCCGCCGGCGCCTGGATGACCGAACTGTTCCCAACGCGCATCCGCTATACCGCGATCTCGCTGCCGTACAACATCGGCGCGGGCTGGTTCGGCGGCTTCATGCCGAGCGTCGCGTTCGCGATGGTGGCGGCCAATGGCGGCGTGTACTTCGGGCTGTGGTATCCGGTCGGCTTGCTCGCATTGGCCGTGCTGATAGCGGGCTTCGGCTTACCTGATACGAAGGATCGCCGGCTCAACGCACCGATCGGCGATGACGATTCGAGCGACGCAGGGCGCGGCGTCGAACACGCCGTCGAGCAACGCACCGTGTGATGAAAAGCGGAACGGTGCGCGGCCGCGATGGCGCAATTTCTGTGGAGACGAGAAATATGTCTGCGAGTCCGATGACGACAATGGATGACTTGCCGCTGACACAAGACAGCGCGCACAGCATGAGCGACGCGGAGCGCACGCTGCGCGTCGAACTGGCGGCCGCGTACCGGCTGGTCGATTACTTCGGCTGGACCGAGCAGATCTACGGCCACCTGACCGCACGCATTCCCGGTCCCGAGAACCATTTCCTGATCAATGGGTTCGGCGAGAACTACGACGAGGTCACGGCGTCGAGCCTGGTAAAGATCGATGTGGACGGCAACGTGGTGTCGGGCGCGAACAGCTCGGTGAACTATGCGGGCTTCGTGATCCATTCGGCGATCCATATGATGCACGACGAGCGCAATCTGGTCGTGATGCATATCCATTCGCGAGCGGGCATGGCGATCGCCGCGATCAAGGAAGGCCTGCTGCCGATTTCGATGTTTTCGACCGTGTTCTACGAGAACATCGGCTATCACGATTACGAGGGTGCGTCGCTCTATCTCGACGAGCGCGACCGCATTGTGCGTTCGCTCGGTTCGGCGAAAGCGCTGATCTTGCGCAATCATGGCTTGCTGGTGACGGGCGCGTCGGTGCCGGAATGTTTTCTGCGGTTGTACCGGCTGGAGCGGGCGTGTCAGATTCAGGTGGATGCCGCGGCTTGCGGGACACTCAATCTGATCAACGCGGACGTGGCGTCCAGATCGCGCGCTGACCTTGGCGAATTCCAGGGCATGCAGCGCGTGCCGGAAGGGACGATCGAGTTCGCGGCACTCAGGCGCAAACTTGACCGGATTGACTCGGGCTATCGGGACTAGCCGCTCGGCCTCGAAAGCTGCGAGTCTCATTGCGCTAAATTGTGCGGCGCTGGCTCCCTTGGTTCGATGGCTTAACGCAACCCGAGCGCGAGTTCCGCAAACTGCATGGCTCGCGCATTCGCATCGCCGTAACGGTGGGCGATGTACAACGTGGTCGTGGTGTCGGTCTCATCGAGCGTTCTGAACACGACGCCGGGCACCGCGATGGTTTGTAACGTGGCGGGCACCAGGGCGATGCCAAGGCCCGTCGCCGTCAGGCCGATCAACGTCGACGCCTGCTGCGCTTCCTGCACCACCTGCGGCTCGAAGCCACGTTTCGCGCACAACGCGAGCGTCTGCTGCGATACCGCCACGCCCGCGGCGCGCGGATACGCGATAAACGGCTCGCCGCGCAAATCCTTGATCTTGATCGAGGCGGCTTTTGCCAAGCGGTGTCCTGCATGCATTGCGACAAGCAACGGCTCTTCCATCAACGGCGTGAAGACGAGTTCGGTCCGCGGCGTATTGTCTGGCAATCTCAATAGACCGACATCCAGCTCACGCTGTTCGATCGCCTCGATCTGCAACGACGACGACAGCTCGAGCAACGAGATATTCACCTTCGGCCGCTGAGTGCGGTAAGCGTGAATCAGACGCGGGAAAAGCGGCGACAACGAAGACGCGTTCGTAAACCCGACTCGCAAGCGCCCCACCTCGCCACTGACCGTCTCCCACACACTTTCTTTCGCATGCTCGATCCGCGCGAGGATGGCCCGCGCGTCGTCGACGAGCGCCAAGCCCGCCTCGGTCAGCGCGACCGTGCGGCGGGTGCGGTGAAAGAGCCGTGCTCCCAGTTCCGCCTCCAGCGACTGAATCGCCAGACTCAGCGGGGCCTGCGTAATGCCCAACCGCTCGGCGCTGCGGCGGAAATGCAGTTCCTCGGCGAGGACCACGAAAAATTCCAGATGACGGATATTCATTGATTTGCTCTGTAAATCAATAACCTTGGTTTAGAGAATAAATCAAAACTGTTTCCCGGGCGATACTGTCTTCCACCAACATCACCACGGAGACAGCATGAACGGTGCGGAACTCGTCGACCGCCTGCGAGCGCGGCAGAAAATCATTGCGCTGGGCATACGCGCTTCGCGCACCACGGACGCCGTCCGCTGGGCCAAAGCCGCCGGCTACGACACGATCTGGGTGGACATGGAACATAGTTCGCTGCCGGTCGACACCGTCTCGCAACTATGCTCGTGCGCCGTCGATCTCGGCTTGATGCCGTGGGTGCGGGTGCCGGAGCGCGACTACGGCACGATCAACCGTGTGCTCGACGGCGGCGCGCTCGGCATCATCGTGCCGCGCGTAGAAACCGCGGCGCAGGCGCGCGACGCCGTAGTCGCGACGCGTTTCCCGCCGCTCGGCCAGCGCTCGCAACTGGCGACGCTGCCCTACGTCGGCTTCGAGAAATTGCCCGCTCGCGAGCTCAACCGGCTTCTGAACGATGCAACCGTGCTCAAGGTGCTGATCGAAAGCCGCGCCGGCGTGGAAGCGGCCGACGCGATCGCGGCGATCGAAGGCGTCGACGTGCTCGCGCTCGGTTGCAACGATTTGTCCGCCGATATGGGCTTCACCGGCGAATCCGCGCATCCCGAGGTGGTGGCCGCGTGCCGCAAGGTGATCGCCGCGGCGCAGCGGCACGGCAAGGTGGTGATTGTCGGCGGGATGCCGGAATGCGCGGCGCTCGATGAATTGCGCCGCGACGGCGCGGCACCGTTCATCTTTGCCGGCATCGACAGCGATGTTTATCTCGCGGCGCTGCGTGAGCGCGCCGAGCAGGCACGTCAACTCTAACTCGACACTTTTACTTTTCGATCATGGCAGAAACCCCGCTGATTTCCACGCCGATGCGCGACTACGACACCCTCTCGCGTCCGTCGTTCACTATGTCCGCGCTTGCCTGCGACGCGCATATGCATGTGTTCGGCCCCGAAGACAAATATCCGAAGGTGGAGCATCCGCACTACACGCTGCCGGACGGTAAACTCTCGCACTATCTGCAGATGATGAGCGTGCTGCAACTGAAGCGCTTCGTGATCGTGCAGCCGAGTTTTTACGGCACCGATAATCGCTGCATGATCGACGCGTTGCATGTGGCGGGTTCGATCGCGCGCGGCGTCGTGATGATCGAGGAGAACACCGGCGCGGCGACGCTCGACAGTTTTCATCATTCCGGTGTGCGCGCAATCAGGCTCGATCTGTTCGCACGCGCCGGATTGCCGACCGTGGAGATCCAGCAATACATCACGCGCATGGCGCGTTTGTGCGCGAGCCTCGGCTGGCATGTGCAGTTCTATGCGCCGGGTTGGGTCGTGCGCAATCTGATTCCATTTCTCGCCGACGTGCAGAGCGAATTCGTCATCGACCACATGGGCTACATGCTGGAAGAAGACGGCCTCACCCAGGCCGATTTCGACCGCCTGTTGAGTTTGCTGAAAGACGGCAACTGCTGGCTTAAACTCAGCGCACCGTATCGCATCGCCAAACATCGCGGCTATGAAGCGGTCGCGCCGATGGCGGAGGCAATCATCAAAGCCGCGCCGCACAAAGTGATCTGGGGCTCGGATTGGCCGCACATTCCCGATTCGACGCGCGACACCGGCGAGTTGTTGAATCTGCTCGGCGCCTGGACCGACGATGCCGCGGTTCACAAGATGATTCTGTCGGACAATCCGGCGCGTCTGTTCGATTACTAGAGAGCACGCAAGCTTATGGCCTATCAACCCGACACTGCATTTGCCGGTCTCTTTCGCGCGTTCACGTCCGACCCGCAGAGCATCGGCGCGCATCTGACGCAGCAAATGGCGCAGCAAGCCGACGACGCGCCGATGCTCGTTTCGACCGGCAGCGATATCGTGCTGTTCCCCGGTGCGGGACGGGCGCCGTCGATTGAAAGTTTTCGCAAATCGACGCGCGGCTTCATCGAGCTGACTGCGGTGTCGCATTTGCCTCTGGCGTTGGCTTATCTTGCGCGAATGCGCGAAGTGGCGCCGCATGACGACACGTGGAAAAGCGATGCGGCGCGCTTGCGCCGACACGCACAGGACGTGCGCGAGGCCAACTCGGTTGCCTTGTGGCGCGAGCATGTTGCCGTAAAGAGCTTCAGCGGCCATGAGCGCAAGATCGCCAACCTCGTCGATTACACCTGCGCCGTGACGATCGACCGGCTTGCGCGAGCCGAGCAGTGTCCTGAACTGCTGAGTTTCGAGCGTTTGAATGCGGAGTACTTCGCCGCGCCCTCAAGCGCCGCGCTGCCTGTGCCGATGAACGACGTGATGTTCGCCACGTTCGGGCTCGCGTTCCTCGATATCGTCTATCGGATCGGCAACTGGTTGCGCGCGCAGTCGCTCGACTGGCAACGCGCGATGGTGCTGGTGAGCGGCCAATCCGGCCGGCCGACGGCGGGCGCGACGTGGGCGTCGAACAATATGTGCTACCTCGTGTGGCGGGTGTCGGAGCGTGTGCTGCCACCGGATCGTATTCTCGTTGCACCGCACGCGCCGTCGTTCTCGGTGGCCGAGCTTGGCGATGGGGCCGGCCTTGCCGAGCTCGAACGCACGTATCGCAGCCTCTGGCTCAACACGCGCTCGAGCATCGACGTGGCGCGTTTGCTGTTTCCGGACCAGCGCGCCTATCGCGTCGAGCCGGCGCCCACCGACGGCATGCCGCCGATCACTTCCATCGACGATCGCGACGCCACCGCCGCACGGCTGCGCCGCATCATGGAAGATCCCGCGCAACTGCTATCGAATTGCGTTGCCGATTACATCGTCGATCAGCTGCACGACAACGGTAATCAGCCGCAAAACGTGGCGATTCCCGGTTTTACCAATGTGTCGTATCCGGACGTCGTGAAGCCGTGACGTCGTGACGTCGTAACGCCACGCTTGCCCGCTAAAAAACGACCGGCGTGTCAGGGCACGCGCGCCGGCTGAATCAAATGCCCTTGATGGATGGAGACAGTCATGAACGCTTTTGGGTTGGAGCAATCCGCCGGGCCGCCGTCGAACAATGTGCTGCGCATCACGCTCGTGTGCTTCGCGGTGTCGATGATCGACGGCTTCGACACCTTGATGTTGTCGTTCGTCGCGCCCTTGCTCGCCAAGTCGTTGCAGATCGATCACGCGTCATTGGGACGCGTATTCGGCGCGGGTTTCGTCGGCACCGTGCTCGGTTCGCTGATCGTGGGTCCGCTGGCGGACCGCTTCGGGCGTCGTCCCATGCTGGTGCTTGCGTTGTGCGTGACCGGCATTTTCACGCTCGGCTGCGCGTTCGCCACTTCCGCAACGATGTTGGCCGCGTTGCGCTTTATCGGCGGTCTTGGAATGGGCGGCGCGATTCCGCCGGTGGCCGCGATCACGGCTGAAAGCAGTTCGCCGCAACGCCGCTCGTCGCTGGTGATTCTGATGTTCATCGGTTTTCCGCTCGGCGCAGTGGTGGGCGGCGCGATCACCGCTGCATTGATGATGCGCTTCGGCTGGCCATTCGTGTTCGTCATGGGCGGCGCCTCAGCGTTGGTCGCGCTCATCCCGGTGTTGCTGGTGATCCCGAAGCAGACCGTTTCTCGCGCAGAACAGGCCGCGGCACGACAGCGTAGCGCGGCGCATCGAACCGGTTTGCCAGGCAAGCTATTCGGCAATCTGTTTGCCGGCGGCCGCCTCGCCGCCACGTTGGCACTCTGGTTCGGCGTGCTCTCGAGCATGATTCTGTCGGGCTTTCTCGTCAGCTTCATGCCGACCATCCTGAACATGAACGGTGTGGCGCCGGCGCGTGCAGCGCTCGGTGCTGTGGTGCTGAACATCGGCGCGATCGCCGGCGCGCTGGTGATCTCGACGCTGGTCGGCAAACGCGGACCATTCGTGCCGGTGGCGATTTCGTTTCTATGCGGCGCGCTGTTGACGCTCGCGCTGGGGCACATCATCGGCGCGGGCAACGTCGCGTTCGCCATGCTATTCGCGGTGGGAGCGTGCCTCGTCGGCGGACAACTGACGTTTCCGGCGATCGCCAGCCGTCTCTTTCCCGCCGACGTCCGCGCGGCCGGCATTGGTTGGGCGATGGCGATCGGCCGGACCGGCTCGATCATCGGGCCGCTGGCAGGCGGCATTCTGCTGTCGCAACATCTGCCGTTCGACACGCTGTTCATGGTCGCCGCGCTACTCGCGGTGGGCGGTGCGCTCGGCATTGGCCTCGCGAATATGTGGCGGCCGCGCGAGGAGAGTGGATCGGCGCTCGCGTCTGCGTCCTTTGCAATCACAGGTTCGGAGTTAGGGAATGGCAAACACTGAGCGCAGCAGATTTTTGCTCACACCGCTGCAGCAACTACCCACGAGCGGCGCGCGGGCGGTGGAAGTCTTTACGAACGACGAGGGCACGTTCCTCGGCGTGCCGCAACTGGCGCAGGATGTGGCCGGTGAAGCGCCGTACATGAACGGCGGCGACAGCGACATCGATGCGCCGATTTACCGCTGGCAGGATGGCCGCTTTGTCGAGCATGAAGCGTTGTCTTTGCCGGGTGGCGAAGATCTCGCGTACTTCAGGATCAGCGGACGGCAGTTTCTGGCGACAGCCGGAATTCGAACTGGAAAGGGTCCTTACGAACTCGATTGCGACGCAACCGTCTACGAACGGATCGAGCGGGAATGGGTACCGTTGCAGCACTTTCCGACTTTCGCCGCGAAGCAATGGTTCGCGTTCTCGCTCGGTGCACGGCATTTTCTCGCGTTGGCTCAAGGGGTGGTGATTGAAGGCGTCGAGCCAATAAATTCCCGCACGTCGCGCATTTTCGAGTGGGACGGCGAGCGCTTCGTGCCGTTTCAGACGCTCGATGGACAGTGGGGTTACAACTTCGCGTTCGTCTCGTTCGGTGGTGAACACTATCTCGCGTATGCGGACCATGTCGGCGGTTCGCCAATTTATCGCTGGAACGGTGAGCGATTCGAAACGTTTCAGATGCTGGATGAAAACGGCGGCCGCACATTCCGTTTCTTCGAAGCGAACGATGCGCTGTGGATGCTTCACGCGAATCTGCTCAACCACACCACGCTGTACCGATTCGACGACTCGCAGTTCGTGGCCGTGCAGGTACTCGGCGAGGCGGGCGGACGCGAACTCTGTCTGATCGACGGCGAGCAAGGCCTTTATCTGGTGCGCGTGTGCTTCATCACTGGTACGCCGAAAGCACCGGTAGTCGTGCCGCAATCGCAAATCTTCAAATGGTGCGAGGACCGTTTCGAACTCGTCGAGTCTTTCGAGACTTCCGCTGCAACGGACGCCTGCAGTTTCATGATCGACGGGCAGCCCTATCTTGCCGTCAGCAATAGCCTGAGCGCTGACATCCGCTTTCGTATCGACTCGACGGTGTATCGCTTCAACGGTTAGCAGCTTCGTCGAACACTGACTGGCCCGGCGGCCCGCCGGGCAATTCCCCACGGGAACCGATATCCCTTCGGCACGGGAGGGCGCCGCTTTGCCTTTAAAAAATAAAACCTGGAGACGAGCAATGAAAAAGTTTGCCTTGAGCTTGAGCACGGCCGCAGCGCTGGCATTGAGCAGCCACATCGCGCATGCGCAAAGCAGTATCACGTTGTACGGCATTATCGATGCCGGGTTGACGTACTTCAGCAATCTGAACGGCCACGGCACGTTTGTCGCGAACGACGGCTCGATTCAGTCCAATCGCTGGGGATTGCGCGGCGTGGAAGATATCCGCGGCGGCACGAAAGTCGTTTTCGTTTTGGAGAACGGTTTCAATCTCTATTCGGGCACGATGGTGCAATCCGGTGTTCTGTTCAGCCGCCAGGCGTGGTTGGGCCTGAGCGCGCCGAAATACGGCACGTTCACGCTCGGCAAGCAATACGACTTCTTCTGGGACAACCTCACTCAGTTCGCGATGGGCCAGGTTGCGGGCCAATATGCGTGGCATCCGGGTGACTTCGATCACCTGGCCGGCACGCTGCATATCAACAACGCGCTCAAGTACACGTCGCCGAACTACGGCGGATTCTCCGCGGGCGCGTTGTACGCGTTTCCTTCGCAATCCGTTCCCGCGGGTACCGGCCGTGTGATCGCCTTCGGACTGCGCTATTCGAATGGTCCGCTGAACCTCGGCGCGGCTTACACGGACACGCATGACCTTGGCCTGAATGCGCCGACGCAGGCAGGCACCACGCTATTTCCCGATTTGCCTGCCGGCCCGGTGATTGCGAATAGCGTCAGCAGCTTCGGCATTGGTGGTAGTTACCGCTTTGGCCGCAGCCTAACTCGTCTGCTGTTCACCGATACGCATTTCCGCGTTCGCGACGACAACGGATCGATGACCACTTATGAGGCTAACGAAGTATTTCAACTCACGCCTGCCACCACGCTGATGGGCGGCTACTGGTACAGCAAACTCGAAGCGCAGAAGTGGCAGAACGTGACGGTGCTGCTCGACTATGCATTGTCCAAGCGCACCGACGTCTACACGAGTGCAACGTATCTGCGCGCGTCAGGCGGCGCTGCGCCCGTGTTTCTCGGCGGTGGCGCGGCGCCTGTGTTTGCGAACGGCGAGTATGTGAGTACCGGGCAATCGTCGACGGCGGTGCGCGTGGGGATACGTACCTTGTTTTAGGGCTCTGTTTGATACGTGGGCATGATCGGCGGTCTACTCGACGATCGGGCGTCCGCGGGTCCGGTCGCGATGGCCGCAAACAGCACGCGCGCATCGTCAGCGTGTTGAAGGCCCGCGATCGCGACGCTGCTGAAGAAGCGATGCCCGACCATCTGCGTGAAATTCTGGTGTCCCTTGGACCGGTCACCGAGCGCAATCCGGATTGGTTCGAGCCCGACGATGAGGGACGTGTCGCGTTGACGTTCTAATTCTCAGCGAAGATCGGCTGGCTTAGACGGCGCCTGGTCGACAGTTCGCCATCAATAAAAGTCACCGTCACACACTGCCGTTTTCAACGACGCGCCCCTCCGCACGCCAGCGCAGCATACCGCCGGCAAGATTGGCAACCCGCTCGAATCCAGCCTGCCGCAGCATGACCGTGGCTTGTGCCGACCGTCCGCCGGCCCGGCAGACGGTCACGATCGGGCGTTCTTTCGTGAGTTCAGCGGTGCGGCCGGAGAGCTCGCCCAATGAAATGAGCCTGGCTGCGGGAATGCGCCCCAACGGTCCATTGAACTCGTCAGGTTCCCGCACATCGATGATCTCGACAGCACGCAGATTTTCCTCGAGCCACTGCGCATTGATTTCCCAGATGCCCGCAAAGCTGCATGTCAGTGGCGCCCAATCGGGCTCCGTCATCTGCGCGGGGACACTCGCCGCGAGACCGCATTTCAGGTTCGCGGGCACCGCTACGTCGATCTGCTTCGGATGCGGCAGGTGCAGGTTCGTCATGTATCCGGTGAAATCGTCTTCGCACAGTTCGCCGCCAAGGCGTGGATTGAAGCGCCGCTCCTCGCCCACACTCGTGACCGTCAAACCGCGATAGTCGTGAGCCGGGTAGAGCAGGCACGCGGTGGGCAGCGTAAAAATCTGGCCATGCACCGCGCGAAACATGGCGTGCGCGTCGCCGCGCTGGAAATCCGTGCGGCCAGTGCCTCTGATCAACAGACAATCGCCGGTGAACGCCATGGTCTCGTTGTCGAGAACGAGCGTGATGCATCCATCGGTATGACCCGGTGTCGCGCGTATCGTCAGGTATCTCGCGCCGAACTCGATTTTGTCGCCGTGGCTCAGGTAGCGGTCCGCGCCTTCGGCACCGCTCGCAGCCGAAATCGCAATCCTGCTGCCTATGCGGCGATTCAGCATCCATGCACCGGTCACGTGATCGGCGTGGACGTGGGTGTCGATCGTATAAAGCAGATGCAATCCAAGTTCTTCGATCAGGGCGGCATCTCGGCGCACCTGTTCGAATACCGGATCGACCAGCACCGCTTCTTGCCTCGTGCTATCGGCAAGAAGATAGGTGTAGGTCGACGATTGCTGATCGAATAGCTGCCGGAAGATCAACACGATTTCGCTCCGCGGCCCGCTCCTGCGAGCGCTTAAGTAGGCGGCCCGTGCGGCCGCCAACTGCCCTGCAGGCAGTCGAAATGGCCGCAGCCCCGTTCAGAGAGCCGGGCGCATCGATGCAGCCGGACTCACATCGAGCGCCGGACTTCGCCCTGCCCGGCACTCGCGGCTCCCATCAATGAGCGCTTTACTTCGGTTGCGCAACGTACCGCAGATAAGGCTTCACGGTTTTGAAACCCTGCGGATATTTTTGCATCGCGGCATCGTTGGAAACGGACGTTGGAATGATGACGTCTTCACCCGGTTTCCAGTTTACCGGTGTCGCCACCGTGTGTTTCGCGTTGAGCTGCAGCGCGTCGAGCAGCCGCATCACTTCGTCGAAATTGCGGCCGGCGCTCATCGGATAAACGAGCATGGCTTTGACCTTCTTGTCCGGCCCGATGAGAAACACCGAGCGTACGGTCGCATTGTCGACCGCGGTGCGCGGGCCACCGCCGCTCGCCTCGGGGTGAATCATGTCGTAGAGCTTCGCGACCTTCAGGTCCGAGTCGCCGATCAGCGGATAGCCGACCTCGTGGCCCTGCGTCTCCGCGATATCCTTGACCCACTCCGTGTGGTCGCTGACGGGATCGACACTGAGCCCGATAATTTTCGTGTTGCGCTTATCGAATTCTGGCTTGAGGCCTGCCAGGTAGCCGAGTTCCGTGGTGCAAACGGGAGTGAAATCCTTCGGGTGCGAAAACAGGACCGCCCAATGGTCGCCGATCCACTCGTGAAAATGGATCGTCCCTTCGGTGGTTTCCGCGGTGAAATCGGGAGCGTCTTCCCCTAATCGAATAGACATCGTTAGTCTCCATAGGTCGGGTGCACCAAGGTTCGAGTGCCGTGGTCGGAGCGATGACCGCCGGGCTGCCGGAGTGTTGAGTGGCGATAGGACTGGCTCGAGATCACCTCCGGCCGGGTGCACCGTACCGCGCTGGAGGACCATCTACGGGGTGCAGCAGAGTCAGAGGCTTTCCCGGATAGCCGTGATGCGGGACAGACATCGGGACGCGCTGCGGGCCGCACCTATAGCGTAGAACAAAAAACACTTTCGCAGTTGGCAGACTGTAGGGAGATTCCGCCGCCGTGGCAACAAGCTTGCTTGCACTCCGAAGAAAGGGAAATCACCCTTTGATTTGGGCGGATTGGGATCTTGTCTGGTCAAAGGCCCAGACAAACCGCCCCACCCGCGACGATCACGCACGCGAGCCAGCGCCTTCCATTCACCGCTTCCCGCAGAAACACGCGCCCGATCAGCACCGCGAACACGACGCTGGTCTCTCGCAACGCCGATACCGCGCCCATCGCGCCTGACTGCATCGCCCAGATCACGATGCCATACGCCGCGATCGACACCAGGCCGCCAGCGAGCGACGAGCCGACGGCGATTGGCTCCGCCCGCACCGGTGTCCACAGCGCCGCGAGCCCGCGCATCGCGACGAACAGCACCGGCATCAGCCAATAGAACAGGAACATCCACGCGGTGTAGGCGAGCGCCTGGCCGCCGGATAAACGCACGCCGATGCCGTCGATCACGGTATAGAGCGCGATCGACGCGCCGGTCGTCAGCGCGGCCAGTGCACCCGCGCGCGACACGCGCCCGCCCTGCAGCGCGAGCGCGATGATGCCGCCCGATATCATCGCGATCCCGAGAGCGTGCAAGGGGCCGATCGCCTCATGCGCGAACAGTGCCGCGCCGAGCGTGACGAGCAGCGGCGACGAGCCGCGCGCGATCGGATACGCCTGCGCCAGATCGCCGCGGCGATAGGCCCGCACGAGGCTGACGTTGTAGACGATATGCACGAGCCCCGATGCGGCGATGTACGGCCAGGCCGCGCCGGCGGGCCACGGCGTGAACAGGACCACGAGCGTGGCGACCGCCGCGATGGCGATGCTCATCCACGTCATGGACAGGAACCGGTCGCGGTTGCCGTGCAGCATCGCGTTCCAGCTCGCGTGGAGCAGGGCGGCAAAGAGGACGAGGCCGCCGGTATAACTGAGCATGCAGGTTCAAGGCCGAAATGAGTGCGGGAGATCATGCTCCACGCGGACAGGCGCCACTTGTGGGGCGCGAGATGTCAGCGAACTGAACTGGAAAAAGCGTTCCAGGTCCGCTCGCCGGCTTGTGACCGCCCACGCCAGGATCGGCGGCACACCAAGAAGAATATCTATCTTGTGGAGGCTCGGCAAACCAGATAAATTGCGGATTCGCGTTAGATAAACTCTTGCGAATGAAACGGACCCTGCCACCGCTCAACGCATTGCGCGCCTTCGAGGCCGCAGGCCGTCTCGGCAGCTTCAAGGAAGCCGCCGCGGAATTGCACGTGACTCACGGTGCAGTAAGCCAGCACGTGCGCGCGCTCGAAGAGTGGCTCGGCGCATCGTTGTTCGAACGGCACAATCGGCGCATCGCGCTGACGCCGGCTGCGAAGGCCTATCTGGGGGAAATCGGTCCTTTGTTCGAGCAACTCTCGCAGGCAACGGCGAGATACGGTTTCCCCGAAACGGTCTCCCGGACACTGTCCGTGAATGCGCCCGCGACATTCACCCTGCGCTGGCTGGTGCCGAGACTGGCGACATTCCGCGCCGCGCATCCCGCTGTGGACGTCAAGGTGGAGACGTCGAACGAGTCGTTGGAAAGTCTGAAAGAGACCTACGACATCATCGTCCGGGGCGGGCCGGATACGTTCTATGGCTACTCGATGCGGCCTTTCCTGTCCGAGGAGCGAGTCCCTGTCTGTAGTCCGGCGCTGTTGCAGCGACTGCCGCTTCGAACGCCCGACGATTTGCGGCAGCACACGTTGCTGCATACGTCGAGTCTTCCGCGGGTTTGGCCGGACTGGCTGGCGAGCGCAAAGATTTCCGCGATCAGGCCGGCGGCCGCTCTCACTTTCGACCACTTCTATCTGACGTTGCAAGCGGCCATCGACGGGATAGGCATCGCGATGGGACCGACTGCGCTGGTCGCCGACGATCTCGCGGCCGGCCGGCTCGTCGCGCCGTTCGCAGGCCCACGTCTGCCGTCGCGGAGCTATTGCACTTACGTTCCGGATGGGAAGTTGGCGGATGAGCTGGTCGTGCTGTTCCGCGCATGGCTCGAGCACGAAGGGATGCGGTCACAAACGGAGACGGCCCCTTAGACGCGAGCTCACCGCAATCTCGCGATGTCCAATCTGGGCATCCACGCGCAACGGTCCCCCACACCAGGTCCACGTTTTTTACGAATCTCCGTGCTCTCTTAACGGCGCGTTTACGCGGAGTTTCCTAAATTCGATGGTGCGGAAGTCCGATGTGGGAGGCCACGCCATGGATCTGCTTTACATCATTGCAATCGTTGCATTCAGCGGCCTCGTCGCCGCGTTCGTGGTTGGCTGCGACAAGCTTCGCCGCGCGCCGGGAGGCCGTCCATGACTACCTGGATGACCTGGCTTGCGGCGGCCTCGACGCTGATTCTGTTTGCGTACCTCGTCTACGCCTTGCTGCGCGCGGAGGCACTCGAATGAACTTCAACAACCTGTTTCAGCCCGGCGTTTTCATCGTCGTGCTGATCGCGCTCGCGATTCCACTCAGCCGCTACATGACCGCGGTGCTCGACGGTTCGTCGGTCGTCGTTCGCCGCATTGGACGGCCGATCGAAGCAGCGGTGTACAAGCTGGCGGGTGTGGATCCCACGGCTGAGATGTCGTGGAAGTATTACGCGCTAGCCGTCCTGGTGTTCAACACGCTCGGCGTGCTCGCGGTCTATGCTTTTTTGCGCATCCAGCAATGGCTGCCCGCCAATCCACAAGGCTTCGGCCCCATGACGCCGGACGCCGCCTTCAACACGGCAATCAGCTTCGTGACCAACACGAACTGGCAGGACTACACGCCGGAATCCACCGTCAGCTACCTGACGCAGATGGCGGCTCTGACGGTGCAAAACTTCTTGTCGGCCGCTACGGGTATTGCCGTCGTGGTCGCCTTGATTCGCGGTTTTGCACGTCATACGACAGCAACGATCGGCAACTTCTGGGTCGATCTGACGCGTATCACGCTCTATATTCTCGCGCCGCTCGCGACGGTTATCGCGCTTGTGTTTGTCAGTCAGGGTGTGATCCAGAACTTCGAATCGTACCAGGACGTGCCGACCCTGCAGGTCACGACGTACCAGACGCCGAAGACCGATGCCCAGGGCAACGCGGTCAAGGATGCGAAGGGCAATCCCGTGATGGTGGACAACAAGGCCGACAAGCAGACCATCGCGATGGGTCCGGTTGCGTCGCAGGAAGCGATCAAGATGCTCGGCACCAACGGCGGCGGCTTTTTCAACGGCAATTCGGCGCACCCGTACGAGAACCCGACGCCGTTCGCCAACTTCGTGCAGATGATCGCGATGCTGTTGATTCCGGCTGCGTTGTGCCTCGTGTTCGGCCGGATGGTCGGCGACCGGCGTCAAGGCTATGCGGTACTCGCCGCGATGACGATTGCTTTCGCGGTGGCCTGCTGGGGTGAGATTGCATCGGAGCAGAGCGGCAATCCGCTGTATTCGACGCTGCATGTCGACCAAAGCGCGTCGGTCACGCAGTCCGGCGGCAACATGGAAGGCAAGGAAACCCGCTTCGGAATCGCGCAATCGGGCATCTTCACGGTCGCGACCACGGCGGCTTCGTGCGGCGCGGTCCTCAATACGCACGATTCACTCACGCCGATGGGCGGCTTCGTCCCGCTCCTGCTGATCGAACTCGGCGAGGTGATCTTCGGCGGTGTCGGCTCGGGCCTCTACGGCATGCTCGTGTTCGCATTGCTGGCGGTGTTCGTGGCCGGGTTGATGATCGGGCGAACGCCGGAATACATCGGCAAGAAAATCGAGTCGTACGAGATGAAGATGGTGTCGATCGCCGTGCTGCTGACGCCGCTGCTCGTGCTGGTCGGAGCGTCGATCGGCGTGCTGGCGGCTGCCGGCACGGCGGGCATCTCCAATCCGGGGCCGCACGGCTTCTCCGAGGTTCTTTACGCCTACAGTTCCGCGGCCAATAACAACGGCAGTGCGTTTGCCGGCTTGTCGGTGAACACGCCGTTCTATAACTCCACGCTGGCCATCGCCATGTGGTTCGGCCGCTTCGGCTCGATTGTGCCGGTGCTGGCGATCGCAGGGTCGCTGGCTGCCAAGAAGCGCATCTCCGCGACCGCCGGGACCTTGCCGACGCACGGCCCGCTCTTCGTCGTGCTGCTGCTCGGCACGGTGGTGCTGGTCGGCGCACTGACGTATGTGCCGGCGCTCGCGCTCGGCCCCGTCGTCGAGCATCTGATCATGGTCGCGGGACATTGACTGAGAGGACAGCATGAGCAACGGATTTCAACCCCCGGTTCATCAGCCTGGCAACATCGGCCAGGCGCGCAATGCCGCGCGCTCGATGTTCGACCCGGCCATTGCCCGGCCGGCCCTCGTCGACTCGTTCAAGAAGCTCGCGCCGCGTCACCAGTTGCGCAATCCGGTGATGTTCTGCGTGTACGTGGGCAGCATTCTGACGACCATTCTCTGGATCGCCGCGCTCGGCGGCCAGGCCGAGGCGCCCGCCGGGTTCATCCTCGCGATTGCGTTGTGGCTGTGGTTCACGGTGCTATTCGCCAACTTCGCGGAGGCGCTCGCCGAGGGACGCTCGAAAGCCCAGGCCGCGTCGCTGCGCGGCGCGAAGCGCGACGTCATGGCGAAGAAGCTGCAAGACTCCCACCCCAAGTCGCCGATCCGCATCACGACCGCGACCGATCTGCGTAAAGGCGACGTCGTGCTGGTCGAAACCGGCGACGTGATCCCGGCGGACGGCGAAGTGATCGAAGGCGTGGCATCGGTCGACGAATCGGCGATTACCGGCGAATCCGCGCCGGTGATCCGCGAGTCGGGCGGCGACTTTTCGTCGGTGACGGGCGGCACGCGCGTGCTGTCGGACTGGATCGTCGTGCGGGTCAGCGTGAATCCGGGCGAGGCGTTTCTCGACCGGATGATCGCGATGGTGGAAGGCGCGAAGCGTCAGAAGACGCCGAATGAAATCGCCCTGACGATTCTGCTCGTCGCATTGACGCTCGTGCTGCTGTTCGCGACCGCCACGCTGCTGCCGTTCTCGATGTTTTCGGTCGAAGCAGCGAAGGCGGGACATGTCGTCACGATTACCGCATTGGTGGCGCTGCTGGTGTGTCTGATTCCGACCACCATCGGCGGCCTGCTGTCGGCGATCGGCGTGGCGGGCATGAGCCGCATGATGCAGGCGAACGTGATCGCCACGTCAGGGCGCGCGGTGGAAGCGGCCGGCGACGTCGACGTGCTCCTGCTCGACAAGACCGGCACCATCACGCTCGGCAACCGCCAGGCATCGGCTTTCACGCCGGCGCCGGGCGTCACCGAGGAAATGCTCGCCGACGCCGCGCAACTCTCCTCGCTCGCGGACGAAACGCCGGAAGGGCGCAGCATCGTCGTGCTCGCGAAACAGCGCTTCAATATCCGCGAACGCGATATGCACGCACTGCAGGCGACGTTCCTTTCGTTCAGCGCGCAGTCGCGCATGAGCGGTGTCGATTTGCCCGACCGCCAGATACGCAAGGGCGCGGCCGATGCGATCAAGCATTTCGTCGAAACTCATGGCGGCCGCTTTCCGGCCGAACTGACGGCCGCGGTCACGGAAATCGCGCGGCGCGGCAGCACGCCGCTGGTGGTCGCGCAGCTAGGCCAGGGCGAGAGCGTCGCGCGCTGCATGGGCGTGATCGAGTTGAAGGACATCGTCAAGGGCGGCATCAAGGAGCGTTTCGCCGAACTGCGCAAGATGGGCATCAAGACCATCATGGTGACGGGCGACAACCGGCTGACCGCGGCGGCCATCGCCGCCGAAGCGGGGGTGGACGACTTTCTGGCGGAGGTCACGCCCGAGGCCAAGCTGACGACGATTCGCACGCACCAGGCCGAAGGACGCCTCGTCGCGATGACCGGCGACGGCACCAACGACGCGCCGGCGCTCGCGCAGGCGGATGTGGCGGTAGCCATGAACACCGGCACGCAGGCGGCGAAGGAAGCCGGCAACATGGTCGACCTCGATTCCAATCCGACCAAGCTGATCGAGATCGTGGAGATCGGCAAGCAGATGCTGATGACGCGCGGCTCGCTCACCACGTTCTCGATTGCCAACGACGTCGCCAAGTATTTCGCCATCATCCCGGCGGCATTCGCGACCACTTATCCGCAGTTGCGCGTGCTCGACGTGATGCATCTGAGTTCGCCATCGTCGGCGATTCTGTCGGCGGTGATTTTCAACGCGCTGATCATCGTCGCGCTGATTCCGCTTGCGCTCAAGGGCGTGAAATACCGGCCGCTGGGCGCCGCGTCGCTGCTGCGCCGCAATCTTCTGATCTACGGGCTGGGCGGGATTCTGCTGCCGTTCCCGTTCATCAAGCTGATCGATATGGTGCTGAACGTGTTCGGCTGGGCTTGACCACAACGGAGTGGAGATCATGAAAACGCTGATTCGCCCGGTACTCGTCCTGTTCATCCTGATGACCGTGATCACGGGCGTGGTCTATCCGGTCGTCGTCACGGCCCTCGGCCGCGGCGCCTTCGCGGCACAGGCTGGCGGCAGTCTGATCGAGAAGAACGGCAAGCCGGTCGGCTCGAAACTGATCGGTCAGCAGTTCGACGCGCCGTACTATTTCTGGGGACGCCTGTCGGCCACCAGCCCCATGCCGTACAACGCGCAGAGTTCGGGCGGTTCGAACCTCGGGCCGACCAACCCCGCGCTCGCGGACGAACTCAAGGGCCGTCTCGATGCCTTGAAAGCCGCGGGTAACGACATGTCGCAACCAGTGCCGGTGGATCTGGTGACGTCCTCGGGCAGCGGGCTCGATCCGCAAATCAGCCCGGCGGCCGCGGCCTATCAGGTCGAACGCGTGGCGAAAGCGCGAAGCCTGCCGGTCGATCAGGTGCGCGATCTTGTCGCCAGCAATACGCAGGGGCGGCAGTTCGGCATTCTCGGCGAGGCGCGTGTGAACGTGCTTCAGCTCAACCTTGCGTTGGACGACGTCAAGCCAATGCATTGATGTCGACGCTCGCGGCCTCTATGAGGGACCCCACCATAACAGTCGTCGTGATAGACGATGACACGACCATAAGCCGCTTCATTCGCACGCACCTCGAAGCGGACGGGATGAACGTGTTCGGAGCGCAGACCGGCGCACAAGGTCTCGCACAGGCCGCGACGCGGCGCGCGGATCTCGTCATCATCGATCTCGCCTTGCCAGACATGGACGGCATCGACGTGATCCGTCAGTTGCGCGCCTGGTCGGCGATGCCGGTGATCGTCTTGTCGGCGCGCAGCCGCGAGGAAGACAAGGTCGCCGCGCTCGATGCCGGCGCCGACGATTATCTGACCAAGCCGTTTGGATTGCCCGAGCTAGGTGCACGGATTCGTGCCCATTTGCGCAGGCAGGCCGCCGGCGGGCGGGTCGGCTCGCCGCAGGTCCGGTTCGGCCTGGTCACGGTTGATCTTGGCGAGCGGCAAGTGCTGCGCGATAGCCGTATCGTCCATCTCAGTCCAATCGAATACCGGCTTCTGTCGGCGCTGGTGCGTCATCCGGGGCGGGTATTGACGCATGCGCAACTGCTCGGCGAGGTATGGGGTCCGTTGCAAACCGATAACCACCATTACCTGCGGATCTACATGGGGCATCTGCGCCACAAGCTCGAAAGCGATCCGGCGCGCCCCGAACACATCATCACCGAGTCGGGCGTGGGGTACCGGCTGGTCGGCGTGAGGTGAATTTCACACAATATTTACGGCATCGCCAGCAATCGTTGCGCGGTCTTTACCGCGGACTTCGTATAGTGGGTGACTGGCTTTGCGCTGCAAAGAGATGAAGAGATCTACTGGAGCCGATATGGCATTCAAACAAACGCAGGGTCGCGTGACCGTCGAGTCCGGCGTCCGACTTCCATGACATCGTCAAGACCCGCGATGGTATTCAGGGGGCTGTGCAAGGTGGTGGCCATCGCCTTCGTCACAAACCAGATTCTCACGACTATTTTCACGTATTTCGTGGAGCAACTCGATTCCGCGCCACCGCATCAAGCCGTTTGGCTTTTCAGCTGTGTGACGTGCGGGATGGTGACGTTATGGCTGCAGGCCGACGCGCGGCGCGCATTTGGCTTCGCGCGCGAGAAGGGATTCGTGAAGAAGGGCGGCGACGGCACGCAGGACGTGCAGATCGCGGGCGACTGCCCGAAGCGGTGGCTCGTCATCCTGCATATCGAATTGAACCCCGCGGCGATACAGGCCTAGCAGGGCGGCACGTCGGGTTGGCCGCATCCGTGTAATTGTGCCCAAAAGACTAGTACTTTTACACTGTATTAACGTGGCGTTAGCTAAGCTGAAAGCGATACCGGCTTCCAGGAGTTCTGGATGATACGAATGCTGATCCCCGTCCTCGACCATGGCGGTGCAGTCGAAGCAGCCCGCTATGCTGCGTTCATGTTTCTCGAGCACGGCGTAACGGAGGTCGAACTACTGGAAGTTCTCGAGCCCGTCGCAGAAGGACGTGCAGCAGCTTTCCACACTCGAAGCTCACTGGTGCGCCACGAGAAGCACGCCATGCTGAAGGCTTTGATCGACGCTCGAACCATTCTCGAAGAAGCCGGGGTGCCTTATCACTGGAAGCGAATCTTCGGTCACCGCACCAAAGCGATTGCTGATTATGCAGCCACGACCCGGCCCGACGTCATGGTGATCGACGCCAGTCATATGGGTTTCTTCCGCAGGCTCGCCATGCTCGCGTCGTTATCGAGGCGGACGCTTACGCCGGTGACAATGGTTCACTGAAAAGTGACCATCTCCTCCGCTAGCCTTGCGCAGAACTTCCGCTTTCATCGAGCCACTGAACGATGTTACGCACCGTATCGCCATAGAAGGTGCGATATAGCTCCTTCGATACATAGCCGATATGAGGCGTCGCGAGCACATTGGGCAACTCGCGCAGAGGGTGCGGATTGTCGAGCGGTTCAACGTCGTATACATCCAGTGCGGCGCCGGCAATCTGGCCGGTCGTGAGTGCCGCAAGCAGTGCGACCTGGTCGACGATCGGACCTCTCGACGTATTGATCAGCCGGCTCGTGGGTTTCATCTGTGCGAATTCCGTCGCACCGACCAGACCTGCGGTTCGCTCGCTAAGCCGCACGTGGATCGACAAGAAATCTGCCTTGGAGAACAGTTCATCCTTGCTGACTCGCTGCGCGCCTTTTTCCACGGCGCGCTCCTCGGTAAGATTCTGGCTCCAGGCGATGACGTTCATTCTGAATGCCCGCCCGATGATGCCGACAGCCGAGCCCACGCGGCCAAGACCCAGCAATCCGAGCGTTTTTCCCGCGAGTTCATCGCCAAGCGAAAGCTGCCAGCCTCCCTGACGCAGTGACTGATTTTCGAGGGGAATATTGCGGGCCATCGCGAGAATCAGCGCCCACGTCAGCTCGATCGTCGGCGTGGACGAATAGCCCGTATGACGAATTTCGATGCCGCGTTCCGCAGCCGCATCCTGATCGATCGACGTATTCCCTGCGCCGGTCGAGGCAATCAGCTTGAGGTTCGGCAGGCTTTCGATGACCTCGCGGGTCAGCGGTGTGCGTTCCCGCATCACGCATACGACGTCGAATGACTGCAGGCGTTGAATCAGGTTCCCGATATCAGCGACGTGGTCGTTGAACACCGTCACGTCCGCGCGGCTCTCGAGGGGCGACCAGTCTGCCATGCTCAACGCGACGTTCTGATAGTCGTCGAGGATCGCGACCTTGATGGGGGATTTGGCGTTCATATTGCGCACTCCGGGAATTGAAACGCTTGGTACCGTGATCTGAACTTCCGAACAGAATGCTATGAAACCCGGCCGACGGCGTAAATCAATAACTCGCGACGCCACCCATCGCGAACCGCGATGGCGCAGTCGGTGAGCTATCGGGCCATGCGCGGTGTCGGAGGAAACGTTGAGCGGCGGCGGTCCTCACGAGTCATTCTCATGATGTGCTTCGAGGTGATCGACCAGCATGCGTGCAGGAAGCGGCAGGGTGTCAAAATTGCGCGCAATGATGGACAGCGGCCGCAGCGACCACGGTTCGTCAAGCTCAACGACGCGAAACGGCGCCGAATGCATATAAGGTGTCACGCTTCCCTTGGGCAGCACGCCGATGCCGAGTCCCGCGCTGACCATGTTGCGCACGCCCTCGAAGCTTGTCACCTCGATGCGCACGCGTAGCCGGCTGCCGTCACGCTCGGCGGCGGCGCGGCACAATTTGGAAATGGACGTTCCGTAGGGCATGCTGACGAAGTCGTCTTCCAGAGCTTGCGCGAAGCTCACGCTTGCGCGCCCGGCGAGCCGATGATCCGACGGCACGATCACGACCAGCTTATCCACGCTGTACGGGCGCCACTGCAGATCGCCGAGAGAGTCCTCAGTTGCCGAGCAGATGCCGAGATCGGCGACGCCGCTTGCGATCGCCTGCACCACTTCATCGCTCGACTTCTCGACCATGTCGATCCGCACGTTTGGATTGGCGCGCAGAAAGGAACGCAGCACGCCGGGCAGATACTGAACCATGGCGGTAAAGTTCACGTAAATCCGGGTATGGCCCCTCAATCCTGCCGAATACTCAGATAGTTCATCCGATATTTGCTGCAGGTGCTCGCTTAGCCGCTTCGCGTGATGATAGAGTGCTTCGCCCGCAGGCGTCGCTTGAACACCGCGGCTGTGCCGATATAGCAGCGGCGTGCCGGCGTCGTCTTCGAGATCCGATACGCGCTTACTGACGGCCGATGCCACGATGTGCGTGCGGGCCGCCGCCGCGGCGATGCTGCCCTCCTCGATGACCGCCACGAAAATGCGCAGGGACTCCATGTCGAGTCGCAACGGCCGATCTGCTGAAACACGCATCCTCACTCCTTCGGGGGAATATCCGGTCGGTTGGCACCCATCGCGTTTGGCGATGCCTGTATTGAACATTGAGAAGTTTTCAATCCGCCCGGCAACCGGCATCCTATGTGCCATAGAGATCGATCCTCGCAGGACCAGATCAAGACGCGGGGCCGGCAGCGCGCTGCGCGATTTTATGTCGAGGGAGGCGGCGTTGTCCTGGCCGCCGCCGGTGCAACATGGTACACCGCCGCCCAATTGCTCGATATGTTGCAGCGCCGCGCGTACCGGCGCTATGAGACCGGACCGCCTGAAAAACTCTGTTGAAAATATGAAGGAGACGAGAGATGGAACACAAACAGCTAGCGATGAACTCGCGAACGCACTGGTACGACGGTCTCACTGCGATGCACTGGCGTGTACTGAAAGCGAGCTTCCTCGGCTGGATTTTCGACGGCTACGAAGCGCTGGCGCTCGTCGTTGTTCTTGGACCGATGCTGCATTCGGTGCTCTCGCCTGAGCAAGCCGCGTCGCCCACGACCTACGCCGGTCTGGTAATCGGCATCACGTTGCTCGGCTGGGGAGCGGGCGGTCTGATCGGCGGGATTCTCGCGGACTATGTCGGCCGTAAGCGGATGATGCTCTGGTCCGTATTTCTCTATGCGTTGTTTTCGGGGCTGACTGCGTTCTCGCAGACCTTCTGGGTGTTGTGCGGGCTGCGTTTCCTCACTGGCCTCGCAATGGGCAGTGAATGGAGCACGGGCGTCGCGCTGCTGTCGGAAACCTGGCCGGAGCGGGCTCGCGCGAAAGGGGCCGGCTTCCTGCAATCGGGCTTCGGTTGGGGCACGCTGATCGCAGCGGTCGTGTGGTATGCGCTTTCATCGACGCACCCATTCGGCGCCGAAACCTGGCGGCTGATGTTCGTGCTTGGCGCAGTCCCGGCGCTCTTTGTGCTGTACATTCGCCGCGGGGTCAGCGAGTCGGAGAAATGGCAACGCGCGGTGCGCGAGAAGCGCTGGAGCGCGACGAGCACCGGGCAGGCTGCGAGCGACGCGCCCGCATCCGAGAAGCGTCCCTTCACGCTCACGCAACTGTTCAATGAACCCGAAGCGCTGCGCCGCACGCTGCTCCTGCTCGTGCTGTCGATCGTCACGACCGTCGGCTGGTGGGCTATTTCAAGCTGGCTGCCGACCTTCACCGTGTCGCTCGCCAAAGCCGAGGGGATCCCCGACGCGTTGTCGTGGGGCTCGAAGATATCGATTGCTTACACGGTTGGTGCGATTGCGGCCTACATGATCGCCGGTTTCGTGGTAGATGCCATCGGACGGCGGGCCTTCCTGTCACTCACGTTCGTCGGTTCGCTGATCACGACGTTCGTCACGTACAAGCTGACCACCAGCGTCGAAGCGATGATGATCGTGGCGCCGATCAATGGCTTCTTCACCCTGGGCTGTGCTTATGTCTGGATGGCGATCTACCCCTGTGAACTCTTCGGTTCCAGCGTGCGTTCCACTGCGATCAGCTTCGTGTTCAACGCGGCGCGCCTGATCGCATGGGTCTTCCCGATCATCGCGGGCAGCATGATCAAATCGTTTGGTGGCGTGTCGCAGGCGGCGTTGGCACTCGGCTCCGTGTATCTGGTCGGCATCGTGCTGCCCTGGTTCTTGCCTGAGACGCGTGGCGCGGGCATGCCGGACTGAGACCACGATTTTTTCACGCGGATCAGGACGTCACGAAAATCCTTCCGGCATTTTGGATGCCTAACTGTATTTTGGAGATTTGAAAAATGCCTCAAAACTTTCGTATTGGACAGATCGTTCCAAGCTCGAATACGACCATGGAAACCGAGATTCCGGCCATGTTTCGTGCCCGTGAAGCCATTCGCCCCGAGCGGTTCACTTTTCATTCGAGCCGGATGAGAATGCACAAGGTCACGAAGGAGGAATTGGTCGCGATGAACAAGGAGGGCTTGCGCTGCGCGGCGGAACTTGCCGACGCTCGTGTCGATGTCATGAGCACCGCGTGCCTGGTCGCGATCATGGCGATGGGGCCCGGCTATCATCGTGAAACTGAACGCGAGCTGTTGGAGGTCGCGCGTGCCAATCATTGCCTCGCGCCAGTCATGACCTCCGCGGGAGCTTTGGTGGAAGGTCTGAAGATCATGGGCGCTCGTCGGATTTCGCTGATGGCGCCGTATATGCGCCCGTTGACTGACCTGGTCGTCGCTTACATCGAAAACGAAGGAATCGAGGTGATCGATTCCCTCTGCTTTGAAATTCCCGACAACCTCGAAGTCGGAATGCGCGATCCGATGCAACTGGTCGACGACGTTCGGCGCCTGAACACGGAAGGCGCTGACGTCGTGGTGGCGTCCGCATGCGTCCAGATGCCTTCATTGCCGGCGATTCAACGCATCGAGGACATGTTGGGAATCCGCACCGTCTCGACCGCGGTATGCACCGTGCGGCGCATGCTGGATCATCTCAAGCTCGAGCCGATCGTCCCTGGCGCGGGAGCGTTGCTTTCCGGCGCGTGATCGGCAACGGCCGAGTCAGCGCGGAAAGCTATTCCCGAACATGGGCAGGCCGCTATTCGATTCGGCCTCGGTTGCCTCGTCCTGCAGCACGTCCCAATGCTCGGCGAGGACGCCGTCCGCAAAGCGCAGGATATCGGCAGCGATCCATGCGGCGGGACGCCCATGACCTGAAAAGCGCCCATGCACTATCACGTAATCGCCATCCGCCACGATCACGCCGGGTTCGTATCGCAAGGTCGGCGGCAGGGTCTTGATCAGGTTGAACAGACCGTCGCGCCCCGGTGCGATATGCGCGCTGTGCTGGATATAGTTGGGCGACCAGAAACGCTCGGCTGCGGCGTAGTCGCGCTGGTTGAAAAGCGTGTCGAACGCTTCGAGTACAAAGGCCTTGTTGGCTGCTTCGGTCGTGGTGGTCATGATGGTTCTCCTGATAGGTGGGTGGCGTGGCGGCGCGTCATGCCGCCACGGCCTGAAAGGACGGATAGTCGGTATAGCCCTCGGCTGTCGCGCCGTAGACCTTCGGCCAGTCGACTTCGGCAAGCGGTGCACCGGCGGCGAAGCGTGCCGGCAGATCCGGATTGGCAATGAACGGTCGGCCAAAGGCGACCATATCGACGAGCCCGGCTTCGATCAGCCGATTGCCGCGCGCACGATCCATATCGACATTGGCGATGATATTGCCGCGGTAGAACTCGCGGAAATGGCGGAACATGCCGTCTCCGGCCAACGTGGCCAGCGGGGCCAGCGGGGTCGCCGACAGGTCGGTCATTGCGCCCATCAGCAGCAGATGAGAGAGATCGAATTCGTTGAGCCGGTCGATCACATATTCGGAGGTGGCAAGCGTTTCGTCATTGGAAACGAATGCGCCCGTCTCCGACGTTGCAGGCCCCGTCTTGATGCCGGTGCGCTGCGCCCCGACTGCCTCGACCACGGTTTCCACGACCTCGAACAGAAAGCGCGCCCGGTTCTGCGTCGAACCACCGTATGCGTCCGTACGCCGATTGGTGCGAACGTTGAGGAACTGATTGAACAGGTAGTGATAGCCGCCCTGGATCTGCACGCCGTCAAAGCCGGCCGCGATCGCGTTACGTGCGGCCCGGCCGAAGTCGGCGACCGTGCGACGGATCTCGTCCTTCTCCATGGCGCGCGGGACCACGGTGTCCTTGCGGCCTGCCGCGGTCACGCTTTGCTGCTCCGGGTTGACGGCTGACGCGGACCGCGGCGCCCTGCCGGCGTGGAAATCCGGATGCCCCAACGAACCGGCATGCCAGAGTTGCGCGACGATCCGGCCGCCCGCCCGGTGCACTGCGTCCGTCACCGTGCTCCAGCCACGCACCTGGGCTTCGCTCCAGAGTCCGGGCACGTCTGCCCAGCCTACTGCGTCGGGGCTCACGAAAACACCTTCGCTGACAATCAGCCCCGCCGAGGCGCGCTGCGCATAGTACTCGGCGTGCAAGGCCGTCGGGACAAGCTCGGGATTCGCCGCACGCATGCGCGTCAGCGGCGCCATGACGATGCGGTTGGGCAGATCGAGGTCCCCCAGCCGGATCGGCTTGTGCAGGGACTGCTTGCTTTCGATGTTCATGGACATTTCCTGCGACGTTTGAGGGATTCACCCAAACACAATGGTGATTGACATCGAGTTTGATGGAGCGATTCTGAAAAGTCAATGTCGATCACCATTGTATTTTTCGAAGACGGTTATAATCGAGCTGACAACGGGCGTGGGAGCATTGAGCGATGGGCGTTTCAAAACAGCAGGCGGTGGAGAACCGGAAGACCATCATTGCGGCTTCGGAGAAGTTGTTCCGTGCGCATGGAATCGATGGTGTGGGCCTGAGCGCGCTGATGAAGGCCGCGGGCTTTACTCAGGGCGGGTTCTACAACCACTTCGAATCGAAGGAGGCGCTGGCCGCTGAAGTCGTGGCGACTGCGATGGACAAGTCCAACCGCGACCTGACAGAAGCCATTGCCGCGCCGCTCGAGCCGGGCGGGAATCGCCTGAAGCGGCAGGTGGACTTTTACCTGTCCGGGACGCATTGCAGCGATATCGAGCAGGGTTGCGCGATAGCCGGCCTCACCGCGGACGTGCGCCGGCTTGGGCATGAGGCACAGTCGCACTTTGCAAGCGGCTTGCAAACGATGCTTGAAACATTGACAGCGCTTGTCGCGGAACAGCGCGACGAAAGCGGAGATACGGGCGAAGCGCGCCGGGAGGCAATCGCGTTCTACAGCGAGATGGTCGGTGCGCTCATCCTGTCGCGGGCGGTAGCCGACGCCAATCCCCAACTCGGAGAGGAAATACTGAACGCGAACCGTCAGATGCTGCTCAGCAAATTCGCGCTGGAAGAGGGGCAGGGCAAACGCTGACTTTCTGGCCGCGTTTCAACGGTGTATTCGCGTGCGAAAGAAGGACTACCACTCCAGGTGGCGTCAGGGAAACCGACAATGCGTCTATCAAAGATTGATCTAAATCTGTTTGTTGTTTTCGAAGCAGTCTATAAAACGCGCAACCTGACGCGCGCAGCGGAGCTGCTATTCATCACGCAGCCTGCTGTCAGCAATGCATTGGCGCGTATGCGCAAGGCGTTCGATGATCAACTCTTTGTGAGCACGTCGGCCGGCATGGTGCCGACTCCGGTTTCCGAAAACATCATTGGGCGCGTCCGCGAGGCACTGCTGCTGCTCGATTCGAGTACCCATGCCGGAGAACTATTCGATCCGGCCTCGTCGGAACGGACATTCCGGCTTAGCATGAACGACCTGACCGAGGCGTTGCTACTCCCTGCACTGGAGGAAGTTCTGCAACGCCTCGCACCCGGCATACGCATCGAAAGCTATTTCACGACGCGCAGAGAGGTGCCCGAAGCATTGGCGAGCGGTGCGGTCAATCTCGCGATCGATGCGCCTCTGATTGACGACCCATACCTCGAGCAGGAGCCGTTGAGCCGGGACCGGTATGCCTGCATGCTGCGTCAGGAGCACCCGTTTTCGAAGAAGAAGCTAACCATCGATGATTACCTCGGCTTCGGTCACATTCACGTGTCCAGCCGGCGGCAGGGGCCCGGTCTGGTCGACGCGGAACTGAACAAGCTGGGTCTCAGGCGCTCGATCCAGACCCGGGTTCAGCACTATCTGGTCGCCCCGTTGATCGCGATGCGGACCGATCTCGTCCTTACTGCACCTCTAACGCTCCTTCAGCGTTATGACGCACGCATCCTGGAGCTGCCGTTCGATCTCCCCAATCTCGAGTCACATTGCTACTGGCACCGAAGCGTCACGGGGGATCCGGCGCATCGTTGGCTACGCGAGCAGATCGGCGGACTCATGCAGGAAGCGTAGACATCAGGTGTCACGAAAATTTATCGCCTGCTATCACAACAATAAATTTCCTGAATGAGGCGGGGGTCGGTATTGTTCTAGTCATGTTTAGACGAGGATGGCATGGCGGAACTCTACCTTGTACGGCATGGTCAGGCGTCGTTCGGCGCAGACAACTATGACGAGCTATCACCTTCCGGTTATACGCAATCACAATGGCTCGGCGAGTACTTCGCGCACAGCAAATTGGAGTTTGATCGGGTTGTCATCGGCACGATGCGACGGCATGAGCAAACCGCTGACGCCATTCTCGCAGCGATGCGAGGTTCGCAAGTCGAGGTCGTGCAAGACGCGGGTTTGAACGAATACGATTTCCAAGGCTTGTTTGCGGCTCTTGGCGAAGACGAGTTTCCGCCGGGCTCTTCTGCCGAAAGTTCGAAGAAGAACTTCTACAAACGGCTCAAGAAGGCGCTGCAACTTTGGTCCGACGATCTCCTGCCCGGGCGCGTTTCCGAAACATGGCGACAGTTCCAGGCGCGCGTTGAGCGCGCACGTCTCACCATCCAGCAAGCCGGTGGCAGGCGGGTTCTGGTAGTGAGTTCCGGTGGTCCGATTGCCGTCTTTGCCCAGCAGATTCTGCAGGCGCCGGCGGCGGCCGCCATTGCGCTCAACATGCAGATTCGAAATAGCAGCGTTTGCCAATATGTCTTTAACGACACCGCAATGTCGTTAGTCAGCTTCAACTCACTGCCTCATCTCGACCCTATCGAGAGGCGCGAATTCGTCACCTACGGTTGATTTGAATCGGGACTCCCGCACACTATGAATACTGGCCTTCAACTCGACGTCGAAAAGCTCACGCGTTATTTGACGGCGCACGTGCCCGGGTTTCAGGGGCCGTTGTCCGTCGAGAAATTTGTTGGCGGACAATCCAATCCAACGTTCCTCCTGAAAGCGGACAGCGGCAGCTATGTTTTGCGGCGTCAGCCGCCCGGAATGCTGCTCAAGTCCGCGCATGCGGTGGACCGTGAATTCCGCGTGCTAACGGCCCTCGGTCCAACGCCGGTCCCTGTTGCGCGCGCATTTCATCTTTGCGAGGATCGTGACGTCATCGGCAGCATGTTTTACGTCATGAGTTTCGAGGATGGACACATCTTCTGGAATCCGGCATTGCCGGAAGTAGCCGTCGGAGAGCGCGGCGCCATCTACGATGCTCTGCTCGGGACGATGGCGGCCCTCCATGACGTGGATGTCGAGGCGGTTGGTTTAGCCGATTACGGTCGCCCCGGAAATTATTTCGCGCGCCAGATCGACGTATGGACCAAACAGTATCGTGCGGCGCAGACCGACGTGCTGGATTCCGTCGAGGCACTGATCGAGTGGCTTCCGGCGCACTGTCCCGTCGAAGCCGGCAAGCCTTCGCTCGTACACGGCGATTTCCGTATCGACAACCTCATTTTCACGCGCGGCTCGTCGCAGGTTCGCGCGGTTCTCGACTGGGAACTCTCCACGCTCGGGAATCCTCTGGCCGACCTCGCGTACTTTTGCATGTGCCTGCGATTGCCTCCTAACGGTCACATCGCCGGGCTTGAAGGGTTGAACAGAGCAGAGTTGGGCGTGCCGGATGAGGCGGTGATCATCGAACAGTACTGCCGGCTGCGGGGCATTGCGTCGATCGAGAACTGGAATTTCTATCTTGCGTTCAGCTTCTTCCGGCTTGCCGCCATCGCGCAGGGCGTAAAGAAGCGGGCCTTGGGCGGCAATGCGTCGAATGACAAGGCGCGCCAGGTCGGGGAGATGGCAGGGACGCTTGCGAAGATGGGCGTTGCCCTGATCTGACAGCAGGCGGAAGACGGGAAACCTGAAAAAAACACATGGAGGCAGATTGTGACTACTAATTTATTTAGTCTGGAAGGAAAGATTGCACTGGTGACTGGCGCCAGCCGAGGTATTGGGGAGGAGATTGCCAGGCTGCTCGCCGAGCAAGGCGCCCACGTAATCGTGTCGAGCCGCAAGCTCGAAGATTGCGAGGCGGTGGCGAACGAGATCAACAACGCGGGCGGGAGTGCAGAGGCAAAACCCTGCCATGTCGGGCGCGTCGAGGACATTCTCGCGATCTTCCAGCATATTCGCGCGCGACATGGTCGCCTGGATATCCTGGTCAACAACGCGGCGACGAATCCCTATTTCGGCCACATTCTCGATACCGATCTGACGTCGTTCGAAAAGACGGTGGAGGTCAACTTGCGCGGTTACTTCTTCATGTCCGTAGAAGCTGGCAAGTTGATGCGGGAGAACGGCGGCGGCGCGATTGTCAACACGGCTTCCGTCAACGCGTTACAGCCGGGCGATAAGCAAGGGATCTACTCGATCACGAAAGCCGCCGTCGTCAACATGACGCGGGCATTCGCGAAAGAGTGTGGGCCGTTGGGGATTCGGGTGAATGCGCTGCTTCCCGGCCTGACCAAAACCCGATTCGCCGGGGCGCTGTTCGACGATCAGGCCATCTACGAAAGCTGGATGTCCAAAATTCCGCTGCGCCGTCACGCGGAGCCTCGCGAGATGGCGGGTACCGTGCTTTATCTGGTCTCCGATGCCGCGAGCTATACCAATGGGGAGTGCATTGTCGTCGACGGTGGACTGACGATTTAATCACCAGGTCGATGCACGGCATTGAACGATGCATCGACGACATTTACCAGGAATCAGGAAGATTAAAAATGGATTTTTCATATAACCCGAAAATGGAAGCGCTGCGCGCGCAGGTTCGCGCGTTCATGGACGCACATATCGTTCCGCGCATCCGGCAATGGCACGAAGAAGTGAGTGCGGGGCAATACCCGGTCTCCTTCATGGAGAGCTTGAAGGAACAGGCGCGTGCGGAGGGCCTCTGGAATCTTTTCCTTCCGCATCTGCGGGATGACGAGCCAGGCACCCGGCTGACCAATCTCGAGTACGCCCCGTTGGCCGAGATCATGGGGCGCGTGTCGTGGGCGTCCGAGGTATTCAACTGCAATGCTCCTGACACGGGCAATATGGAACTGCTCCATATGTTTGCCACGCCGGCGCAGCGCGAAGAGTGGCTCGAGCCTCTACTCGACGGCAAGATCCGCTCGGCGTTTGCGATGACGGAGCCGGCAGTGGCTTCCTCGGATGCGACCAATATCACTACGTCGATTCGTCGTGACGGAGATGACTATGTCATCGATGGCCGAAAGTGGTTCATCACGAACGCGGCACACCCGAATTGCAAGCTCTTCATCGTGATGGGAAAAACAGACCCTGACGCACCGGCCCACCGTCAGCAAAGCATGATTCTCGTGCCTCGCGATACGCCGGGCGTCAAGATGATCCGGAATATCACAGTGGTCAATCACGTGGCGCCGGAAGGACACTGCGAGATCGAGTTCAAAGACGTGCGCGTACCTCGGTCGAATCTGCTCGGCGAAGAGGGGAGCGGCTTTGCGCTCGCCCAGGCGCGCCTTGGACCGGGACGGATTCACCACTGCATGCGTTCGATCGGCGCCGCTGAACTGGCGCTCGAGTTGATGGTGGAGCGGGCCCAGGCGCGCACGGCATTTGGCAAGATGCTGCATGAGCAAGGTACGGTTGCCGAATGGATCGCGAGGTCGCGAATCGAAATCGATCAGGCGAGGTTGCTTGTTCTGAAGGCTGCGTGGATGATCGATAACGTGGGCGCGAAAGAAGCACGCAAGGAAATCGCGATGATCAAGGCGCTCGTGCCGAGCGTGCATACGGCCGTTTGCGACCGGGCGATGCAGGTATTCGGCGCGATGGGGCTGAGTCCCGATACGCCGCTGGCGGATAGCTGGACCTGGGGGCGTGCGCTGCGCTTTGCCGATGGCCCGGATGAGGTTCACCTGCAGAGCATCGCTCGCATGGAAATCAAGGCCCAGCGGTACGAGCCGGGAAGCGAAAATCCCTACTTGATGACGCCGGTGTAGGGCATAGGCCGGCTCTTTTCGGACTTCGACTGCGGGCGATGCAACGTCGCCCCAGTCGCCGCGCATGTGACGCTTTGGGTAATGAATGCGCCGATGTGGTCGCCGGCATGTTAGCGAGACGACTGGCCGCCGTCCTCTGACCCACTCGGCAGAGACCGCGTCTCTTCTGACGGCTCGGTGGCGAGTACGCTTTCGAAGGTATCCATCAAGCTGGACACAGTGTGTTCGGGTGACCAAAGGCGTCCCGACTCGCCACTGTCCCGGCTCGCTTCCCGCGCCGCCAGCGCTGCGTTGCCATAGATGCCGACGAGCGACAGTCTGTGATCGAGTATTGCCGGCGGGACATGCGGAAGCAGGTCTCGGAGCTGCGCGTTGCAACGCTGATAGCCCAGATTCCACTTGTTTTCTAACGCTCAATGACAGCAACTTTCCCCAGCTGCGCGGCGTCGCTCTGGCTAACTACTTCTCCGATCCGCATTTCCGCGCCAGGCTCGCGCCTCCGCCGGAAGAGGATATCGCCGCGGCCGTGCGGCATTGGGCGTCCGTCTTCGGGATGACCGTGACCTGGAACGATCTGGCCTGGCTGCGCTCCCTTACCAGCGTGCCGTTGATTGTCAAAGGCATCCAGCATCCCGACGACGCGAAGCGGGCGATCGACGCCGGCGTCGACGTCGTCTACTGCCCCAATCATGGTGGCCGCCAGGCCAATGCTGGAATCGCTCAATCGATCTCCTGCCCGCGCTCGTCAGCGCGTGTGGCGACGTTCCGGTCTGGTTCGACTCCGGCATCCGTTCCGGAACCGATGTGATCAAGGCGCTCGCCATGGGGGCCAGCATGGTCGGCGTCGGCCGGCCCTATGCCTACGGCCTGGCGCTGGGCGGCGAGGCCGGCGTGGTCCACGTGGTCCAGTCCATCCAGGCTGAGGCGGATCTGCTCATGGCCGTCGACGGATTCCCCGATCTTGCGGCACTGCGAGCCGCCGGCGTGCGCCGGACGCGCCCGTAGCTTTCCCGCGGCGCTCCGCCGGCACCCCATCGATCTCCCCCGTTCAGGGGATAGTCCCGGATGTCCGATCGCCCCGATCATGGCACTACTCGGGGATGCCACCGTATGCGAGATGCAACGACGAGCCGGTGCCAGCCCGCTATCCATATCTAGACACGAGGAGATACAGATGCAGAACACCGTACAGAGCGCGACGCCATCCGCCTACGCCTATCCACTGTTGATCAAGCATTTGTTGCACACGCCGTTCGCTCAGGCGCCGAATCAGGAAATCGTCTACCGCAACCAGCTGCGGATGACGTACAGCCAGTTGCAGGAACGGATCGCGCGGCTCGCCAACGGTCTCGCCGGGTTGGGCGTGCGCCACGGCAGCACGGTCGCGGTGATGGACTGGGACAGTCATCGCTATCTGGAGAGCTACTTCGCTGTGCCGATGATGGGCGCCGTGTTGCAGACGGTCAACGTGCGGCTATCGCCGGCGGAGATCGTCTACACGATCAATCACGCGCGCGCCGAAGTGCTGTTCGTTCACGCCGATTTTCTGCCCGTCGTGGAAGCGATTAAAGATCAGCTCGAAACGGTGCGCGCATTCGTGCGGATCGAAGAGCCGGACAGCGAGGCGTTCGAGCACACCATTCCGTTCGCGACGGAATACGAAGCGATGCTGGCGGCGAGTGCAACGAAGTACGACTTTCCAGACTTCGACGAAAACACCCGGGCCACCACGTTCTATACGACGGGCACGACCGGCCTGCCCAAGGGCGTGTACTTCTCGCATCGTCAGCTGGTCCTGCACACCATCACGCTGATGGCGGCGCTCGCGAGCCCGGTGTCGGGGCAGCGCTTTCATCGTGGCGACGTCTATATGCCGCTCACGCCGATGTTTCATGTGCACGCATGGGGCATGCCGTACATCGCAACGGTGCTCGGCGTGAAGCAGGTCTATCCCGGCCGCTATGTGCCCGAGCGGCTGGTGAAACTGGTGCGCGACGAGGGCGTCACGTTCTCGCATTGCGTGAGCACGATTCTCCACATGCTGCTCAATTGCCCCGAGTCGGAGTCCGCGGATTTCAGCAACTGGAAAGTCGTGATCGGCGGCGGCGCGCTGCCGCACGGCATCGCGCTTGCCGCGATGGAACGTGGCATCGACGTGTTCGTCGGCTATGGCATGTCCGAAACCTGTCCCGTCCTGAGTCTCGCCCAGCTTCCGCAGAACTACGAGCAGCTCGACACCGAGGAGCAAGTGCGCCTGCGCTGCAAGACCGGTCTGCCGGTTCCGCTCGTCGACCTGCGTATCGTCGACGAATCGTTGAAGGACGTCGTGCACGACGGCAATGCGTATGGCGAGGTCGTCGTGCGTGCCCCGTGGTTGACCCAGGGATACTTCGACAACCCGGAAGCGTCGGAACAGCTCTGGGCAGGCGGCTACCTGCATACGCAGGACATCGCGAACATCGACGCGACCGGCAATCTGCAGATCACCGACCGCATCAAGGACGTGATCAAGTCCGGCGGCGAGTGGATCTCGTCGCTCGAGATCGAAAGCCTGATCTCGCTGCACCCGGCTGTCTCGGAGGTCGCGGTGATCGGGATCAAGGACGAGAAATGGGGCGAAAGGCCCGTAGCGCTGGTGGTGCTCAAGGCTGGCACCGCGCTCACCGAGGACGACATCAAGCAGCACGTTCTCAAGTTCACCCACAGCGGGCAGATCTCGAAGTACGCGGTGCCGCAGATCGTCAAATTCATCGACTCGCTGGAGAAGACGAGCGTCGGCAAGATGAACAAGAAGTGGCTGCGCGCGCAGTTCGCGTAACCGGACACGAGGAGCAGGCACGATGAGTATCAACGAATATCGCATCGCGACGATCGACGACTTCGTCGGCCGCGAGCTGGGACTGTCGGACTGGGTCACGGTCGATCAGGCGCGCATCGACGCGTTCGCGCAATGCACGGGCGACAAGCAGTGGATCCACGTGGACGTGGAGCGCGCGAAACGCGAAAGCCCGTTCGGCGGCACGATCGCCCACGGCTATCTGACGCTCTCGCTGCTTGCCGCGCTGGCCATCGAGATCGGCCTGATTCCCGAGGATGCGTCGGCCGGCCTCAATTACGGACTGGACAAGGTGCGTTTCATGACACCGGTGAAGGCCGGCGCGCGGGTGCGCAACCGCGTGACCGTCATGTCCGTGGAGGCGAAAGGCGGCGGCCGGATCATCGTGAAGACGATGAACGAGCTGCAGATCGAGGGCGAGGACAAGCCGGCACTGATCGCCGAGTCACTGGCGATGTTGGTGGCATGACCTCTACTACTGTTGACAAAACAAAGCGTCGTTCGAGGAGCATCAAGATGGCGGAGACAACTGACAACGCGTCGCGAAACGATCAGACGGATGATCTCGCGGCATCGGCCGCCGAAGGCATGCTGGGCCCCAACCCGTTTGTCGGGCTGCGCCCGTGCGACATTCTGGCGACCGCGCAGCAGATCGGCACGCAGGCGCTGCGGCAACCCGGCCTGGTCCTCGAGCAGGAAGCGGCGCTGGTGCGCGAACTGATCGCCGTGCTCTACGGCGGCGCCCGCGATGGCGCCCGCGATGGCGCGCAAGCGTCGCCGCCGAAGCCCGACAGGCGGTTTGCCGACCCTGCCTGGCGCGACAACTCGCTCTACCGCGTTACGCTGGAGAGCTACCTTGCATGGCGCAACGCGCTCGCCGGATTTGTCGAGCGCTCCGCGCTGGATCCGAAATCAAAGGAGCGCGCGCAGTTCGTGATGTCGCTGTTCACCGAGGCGCTGTCGCCGACGAACACGCTGTTCGGCAATCCTGAAGCGTTGAAGAAGATCGTCGATTCGGGCGGCGCGAGCCTCATTGGCGGCATGAAGAACCTCATGACGGACTTGCTGCAGAACCAGGGCATGCCCGCGCAGGTCGACAAGGCCGCGTTCAAGGTGGGCAAGAATCTCGGCACCACGCCGGGAGTGGTGGTGTTTCGCAACGAGGTGCTCGAGCTGATCCAGTATGCGCCGGCGACCCCGCAGGTCTACAGCCGCCCGCAATTGATCGTGCCGCCTCAGATCAACAAGTTTTATGTGTTCGACCTGTCCGAAGGCAAGAGCATCGTGGACTACCTCGTCAAAGGCGAGTTTCAGGTGTTCGTCGTGAGCTGGCGCAATCCGACCGCGGCGCAGAGCCACTGGGATCTGGACACATACGTCGGTGCGCTCCTCGAAGCGATCGCGGCGGTGCGCGACATCACGGGCAGCGACGATGTGAATCTGCACGGCGCATGTTCCGGCGCAATGACGATCTCCGCGCTGCTCGGTCACCTCGCGGCTCGCGGCGAAACGACCGTCAACGCCGCGACGCTGATGGTCGCCGTGCTGGACAACAAGGCGGACTCGCAACTCGGCCTCTTCGCCACGCCCGAAGCCATTGCGGCGGCGAAACAGAACAGCCTGTCGAAGGGTGTGCTCGCCGGCGAGGAGATGGGGCGCGTGTTCGCTTGGATGCGGCCCAACGATCTGGTGTGGAACTACTGGGTCAACAACTATCTGCTGGGCAAGACGCCACCCGCGTTCGACATTCTCTACTGGAACAACGACGCAACCCGGTTGCCGGCGCGCATGCATGGCCAGCTGCTCGACATCTTCGTGGGCAATCTGTTCAGCAAGCCACGCGCGCTGTCGGTGCTGGGCACGCCGATCGACCTGTCCGGCGTCACGTGCGACAAGTACGTAGTGGCGGGCATGACGGATCACATCACGCCGTGGAAGGGCGTGTACAACACGGCGCGGACGTTCGGCGGCGACACGCGGTTCGTGCTGAGTTCGAGCGGGCACATCCAGAGCCTGATCAACCCGCCAGGCAATCCGAAGGCGAAGTTCTTCGTCAATGCCGGCTTGCCGGCGAATGCCGACGCATGGCTGGCCGGCGCGCAGGCGCAGAAAGATTCGTGGTGGGGCAATTGGACGGACTGGCTGCGCGAGCGGTCCGGCGAACGGCGCGCGGCGCCGGCCGCGCCCGGCAACGAGCGGCACCCGGCAGGCGTCAAGGCGCCGGGCACCTATGTGATGGAAGCATGACGCACATCCTTTTGGCCGGGTGATGGCCAGCCTTTTCCCGATGCAATTTTTTGGAGAGTCGACCATGGATTCAACCAACGCTAACAGCATTTTCACCGAGTACACGAAGCTCATCGGTCAGTTCAAGCTGCCGGGTATCGACGCCGGCGCGATCCTCGAGTTGCGCCGCAAGGACATCGAGGCACTCGCCGAGGCCAACACCACCGCACTCTCGGGCTTCCAGTCGCTTGCCAGCAAGCAGGCGGACATTCTGCGAACGACGCTCACCGAACTGCAGTCGCTGGTCGGTCGCCTGAGCGCGTCGGGCGGCCAGCCCGCGAACGCCGGCGAAGTGGTTCAACAGGCACTGCACAAGGCGCTGACCGACATGCAGGAACTCGCCGACACGGCGTACCGCGCGCAGTCGGACAGCGTGGCGGTGGTCACGAAGCGCGTCGCGGAGCACGTCGAAGAGTTGAAGACGCTGCTGCAACCGAAGAAGTAAGGCGGCCTCGCGATGCGACGCGCCCAATCCCCGATATCATGCTCCACCAGAGGGTCGTCCGGATGATAGATATGGAACCCACCCCCGCGTCTGTCGGCGGCATGCAAATCCAGATGGTCGATCTCAATGGCCAGTTGTTGCGTGTCGCGACGCGGCAGGGCAGCGACGCGTCGCCGCCGCTGCTCATTTTCAACGGCATCGGCGCCAACCTCGAACTGGTGGAGCCGTTCGTCACCGCGCTCGAGGACGTGAGCGTGATCATCTTCGACGTCCCCGGCGTGGGCGGTTCGCCCGCGCCCGTCGTGCCGTATCGCTTCTCGACACTGTCCGTGCTGAGCGAGCGGCTGCTATCGCGGCTCGGCTACGACGGACCCGTCGATGTGCTCGGTGTTTCGTGGGGCGGCGCGCTCGCGCAGCAATTCGCGCGTCTCTATCCGGCGCGTTGCCGCCGGTTGATTCTCGCGGCGACCTCGCCGGGCGTCATCATGGTGCCGGCGAAACTGTCGGTGTTGTCGAAGCTGATCGGACCGCGCCGCTATACCGATCCGGCCTATCTTCAGGAGGTGGGCGCGGAAATCTACGGTGGTGCGTACCGGCGGGATCCGTCGTTGCTGCGGGATCACGCGCGGCATATTCAGGCGCCCCGCGGCCGCGGCTACCTCTACCAGTTGCTGGCCGCTTCGGGCTGGAGCAGCCTGCCCTGGCTCGGCGCGTTGCGCCAGATGACGCTCGTGATGCACGGCAACGACGATCCCATCGTCCCGCTCACCAACGCGAAGATTCTCGCCGCTCGCATCCGCAACGCGACGCTGTATGTGATCGACGACGGCCACCTGTTCCTCATCACGCGCGCCAGGGAGGTCGCTCCCGTGGTGCGCCGGTTTCTGCGGCAGGAGGCGGGTTGAGTGCCGTCGCGGATGGCGACGAAGGTGCGCGGCGTGCCGCGGCCGCTGCGCCGGAGTACCTGAAAACGCTGCGCCTGAAGCGGATGCGGCGAACCGCGACGTGTCTGCTCGCGGTGCTGATCGCGCTGCTGCTCATGTCCGTCGCCTGGCAGGGCGAGTATCCGTGGCTGGCATGGTTGCGGGCATTTGCGGAAGCGGGCACGGTCGGCGCGATCGCGGACTGGTATGCGGTCGTCGCGTTGTTCCGGCGGCCGTTCGGTCTGCCGGTCCCGCATACGGCAATTATTCCGCAGAACCAGCAGCGGATCGCCGAGAGTCTCGGCAACTTCGTCGAAGAGAATTTCCTGACGCCTGAGCTTATCATCGGCAAACTGAGCGGCCACAATGCCGCGCAGGCGCTGGCGCAGTGGCTCGCTGTGCCGGCCAACAGCCGGGCGATCGCCGACGTCGTCGCGGATTCGCTGCCGGGATTGCTGAACGGGATAGACGAAGCGGACGTCGAGCGCTTCTTCGAGCGTATGGTGATACCGCAATTGCGTGCGCTCGATGTCTCACGTGCGACCGGCAGCGTGCTGAAAGTGCTGACGGACGGGGGCAGGCATCGGCCGTTGCTGGACCACGGGCTTCTGGCGCTGGAGAAGTGGCTGACGGCCAACGTGGACATGATCAAGGCGAGATTCAGCGCGGCCTCGAGATACACGCCCGTGCCGCTCGATACGTATATCGTCAGGAAATTTGTCGAAGGTATGATCGCGCTGCTTCATGACGTGGCGGCGAATCCCGATCACGAGCTTCGCCATCAGTTCGACGACGCGGCGCAGGACCTGATCGTCCAGTTGCAGACCTCGGCGGTACATCGCCGCGTCGGCAAATCGTTGATGCGCGACTGCATTCGCTACTTCAGAAACGGGGACTCGTACCGCGTACTGCTCGACTACGTGTGCACACGCGTGAGCGCTGATCTCGCGCACGAGCATTCGGCAATGCGTGGAGCGCTGGCGGGCATGCTGGCGGCGCTCGCGAGAGGCGTGGGCAGCGAGCCTGCGATCCAGCGCAAGCTCAACGCCTGGTGGCTCGCGCTGGCTCACGAACTGGTTGTGCGCTATCGGCGCGAACTGTCGGCGCTCATCACCGACGTCGTGAAAAGCTGGAACGCGGATGAAGTGAGCGCGAAGATCGAAGCGGAAATTGGCCGCGATCTGCAATACATCCGGATCAACGGCACGTTCGTGGGCGGCACGGTCGGCGTGCTGCTCCATGCGGCCGCACTCATGGTCACGCGGTGACACGCATGAGCGAGTGGCTCGCCGAAAATGCATGACTAGCCTGCTAGGTTTGCTTCACGAGCCCCAATGCCTGCGCGCGCGCAACGGCTTGCGCGCGCTTGTCGACTGAGAGCTTCATGAAGATGCTCTTCACATGAGACTTGACGGTCTCCGGCGCGATGCCGAGGGTGCGCGCGATTTCCTTGTTCGACTGCCCGTCGGCGATCAGGTCGACGATGTTGCGTTCGCGTGCGCTGAGCGCTTCCCGTTCGGTGTCCCGCGCGGATTTGCTGCCGGGCTGGTACAACGCGCGCCAGCCGTCGAGCAGACGGTCCACATAGCACAGCAGTGTTTTCGTCTGCGCGGTCGCGCGCGTGTCGTCGCGAACGGCCTGCAGCAGCGCGCCGATTTCCGGAAACAGGTCGATGATCGACTGATAGATGCCCGCGGCCGCGGCCTCCTTCAGCAGGTCGCGAAAGATCTCGACGGCGCGGTCGCGTTCGTCAGCACCCAGACAGATCAGGGCGAGCACGCTTCGCAGGCGCAGGGCGAGATAGTTCTCGTGCCGTGCGTCGACGACCTCCAACGCTGCCGTCACGATTTCAATGCCGTCTTGCGTCCGCTTCTGCGCCATCGCGAGATAGGCCGCCGCGAGCGAACGATAGGTTCCGATCTCCGGCGAGACGGCAGGCGAATCAGCGGTGCCCGGAGCGGCGAGATGTTCCAGTTGCGCGACGCATCCCGCGGCTTCCGCCATTCGTCCTTCCAGCAGATAGAGCCGCGTGCGCTCGACGAGGCCGCCCGCGATCAGCCGGTTCCAGTGGCGCGCATGGCCGAGCGCCTCTCCCTGGTTGAGCAGCGCGTAGGCCCGCACGGTATTGGAACGCGCGGCTGCGATCCGGATGAGCAACCGGAACGCGATCAACGTGCTGTCGAGCAGGACCGCCAGTTCGATCACCGGCATGAGATCGACGAGCAATGCCTCGGCCTCGTCGAGCCGGCCCTGCTCGTAGCGGATCTGCGCGATCATCGGTGCGCACAGCGCGGCGGAGACGGATTGCGGACCGGAATGACGCTCGGCCAACTGCATCGCCTCGGTGAAATACCGCTCGGCCAGATCGAAGTGCATCTGCTGCATCTCCGCATGACCGAGCAGGCACAGACGGTAGGTCGAAGAGAAGACATTGCGCTGGTCCTCTTCGATCGAATAGGGGATCCACGGCGTCGCGTAGAGCGCTTCGAGGTTGCCTGCCTTCCAGTGCGCGAAGCGCACGACATTGGAGGCGACATTGGTGCTCCAGATATCGGTCGACGGCCGCTCGAGGCACGGTTGCGCGATTGCGAGCGCTCCTTGCGGATCGTCCTGCAGCGCGATCGCGACCGAGCGGATCACCCGGCACTCCCAGCGGATGCTGTCGGGGTCGGCACTCGCGTGCGCATCGCGCTCGATCGTATCCAGCATCGCCAGCGCATCGTTCGAACGAATCGCGAGCGCCATGCCCCAGGCGATCGCCAGCGTGACCTCGACCTGTCCGCGCATCAGGTGCGCCGGAAAATGGCGTTGCCAGCCGAGCAGCGTCAGCAGGTCGCCTTTCTTGACGAGCGCCATCGCGCAGTTGCCGATCAGGGCGATCGCATCGTCCGTGTCGCCTGCGGCGATCGCGTGCCTGACAGCGTCCGTCCAGATTTCCTGCGATGCATACCACCGGCACGCGCGGCGATGCAGATCCGCCAGTTCGTCGCCCGACTGCGCGCCCAGGCGTTGGCGCAGATACTCGCGCAGCAGAGGGTGATAGCGGAACCAATGCCCTTCGAGATCCATCGGCTCCAGCAGCAACTGGCGCGCGGCGATAGCTTCCAGCATGCTCTGACTGGCTTTGACACCGGTTACGGCCTGGCAGAGCGGGGCAGTCAACCGATCGAGTATCGCCGTGCGCAGCATGAAGACGACCATGTCGTCGGGCAAGCGCATGAGCATGTCTTCGAGGTAGGCGGCGAACGGCCGTGAAGCGCCGGACGGCACACTCGACTCCCAACCCGGCCTGGGTTCTTCGCGCGACAGCACCGACGCCGAAATGCGTAACGCGGCCGCCCAGCCCTCCGTGCTCGCGTGCAGCGATTTCACGCCGGACGTGCCCAGCCTGCCAGGACATTCGCGTTCGACAAAGCAGCGCGTCTCGTCGAAATTGAAACGCAGTGTCGACGCGTCAACTTCGAGCAGTTCGTTTTGCGCTCTCAGCCTGGCGAGCGGCAGCGCGGAGTCCGCACGGGTGCAAACGATCACATGCACGTGCGACGGCGCGTTCGCGATGAAGAACGACATGGCGTCGTGAATCGCCGGAAGGCTGATCAGATGGTAATCGTCGAGGAACAGACACACCTCGTCCTCGACCTCCACGAGGTCGTTGATCAGCGTCGAGACGACGGCGTGCGCGGGAGCCAGAGAGCCGCCTGCCGTCAGCCCGATCGCCGACGCGCCGACGTTGTTGCAGGCATGCCGCAACGAGCGGGCGAGATGGTGGAGGAAGCGCGCGGGTTCGTCGTCTTCGTCATCGAGCGACAGCCACGCTACGCGCGCGCCGCTTGCGCGCAGCCGGTTGAGCCAGGTGATCGCGAGCGAGGTCTTGCCGAAGCCGGCGGGCGCTTTGATAACGGTGAGCCGCTTGTCCTCTGCCTGAGTCACCAGATCGAACAGGCGCGGACGATCGATCAGCCCCGGCGACAGGCGCGGCGGAAGAACCTTCGTAGCGAGCAGGAGGGGCAGCTTCTCGGCGGGCATGGGTTCCTTGGTCAGACGCATGAACTGCTTCGGGCATTTGGGTTCTCCCTGGGTACCCTCCCCCGTCCATGCGATCGCGCTCCCCTGTACGGGGGATATTGCGCAGCGCTTCGCGGGTACACCATGGTTTCCATAGAGGACATCGAAGTGCAACCGGACCAGCCTGCAGCGCGCCGATCGGCGATTGCGTCACAGGCCCGTCGAGCACGCCCGGGACCGGTGCGTCACCGAGGAAATGATACGCCCAACCACCTCCAAGGAGGAGACATGTCGACCGCATCGCATCACGTTGCAACGCACAAACTCGGCCCGCTAGGTGCTGAACCTGAGTTGTCGGAGATGGGGCAGATGGTTCAGCAGACCGTCCATCGTTACGCGGAAGAGGTCATGCGCCCCGTCGGCGTCAAACTCGATCGCATGACGCCGGAGGAGGCCATCGCGCCGGGGTCGCCTTACTGGGACGCCCGCAAAAAATTCGTCGAGCTGGGGTTCGGCGTCGACGGGCTCTTTGAGCTCGAGCCAGCCGAACGTGCCAAAACCATGTGCATCCTGTTCGAGGAACTCGGCTGGGGCGATTCCGGGCTTGCGGTTTCGTACGGTGCGGGGTTGCTCCCGGCGCTGATGAGCGCGCTGTCAGGCAACCCGTTTTGCCGGGCCCTGGCGCCGGATTCGAAGCTCGGCTGCTGGGCGATCACGGAACCCGATCATGGCTCCGACATGCTGGACGCGAGTGGCATGATCCTGCACCCGCAGGGAACCTACGGCCGGCCCAACTGCGTGGCCACGCTGCGCGGCGACGACGTGATCATCAATGGGCAGAAGTCGGCATGGGTGTCGAATGGCATCGTCGCGGATGTCTGCATTCTCTACTGCGCGGCGGACAGCGGCGCGGGTGTGGAGACGAAGCGCGGGGTCGCGATCGTCGTGCCGATGGACGCGCCAGGCGTGTCGCGTGGCAAGCCGCTCGACAAGATCGGACAGCGCGCCCTCAACCAGGGCGAAATCTTCTTTGAAAACGTCAAGCTTTCCAGCGATCACATCCTCGCCGGCCCGGATCAATACCTTGACGCCGTCTACGCCATTCACACGCTCGCCAACGCGATCATGGGCACCGTGTTCACCGGCGCGGCACGCGCCGCCTTCGAACTTGCCCTGGGCTATGCGCATGAACGCAAGCAGGGCGGCTTGCCGATCATTCGTCATCAGTCGGTGGCGTCGCGGCTCTTCCACATGTTCAGGAAGGTGGAAGCGGCCCGCGCTCTGGCTCACCGCGTCGTGCATTACAACTTCACGTCGCCGCATCCGTCGCTGCACGCGGCGATGACGGCCAAGATCACCGCGACCCAAACCGCCTTCGAAGTTGCCAACGACGCACTGCAGATCTTTTGCGGCAACGGACTCACGCGCGAGTATCCGATCGAAAAGATCTGGCGCGACGCGCGGGCGTCGTTGATCGAGGACGGCTGCAACGAAGTCCTCGCGATCAAGGGCGGCTACTACCTGATTGACCCCGAGCTGCTGTGAATCTCGCGCCTGGTGCAAAGCACTGCGATAGCAACTTCAAGGAGACGACGAAATGGCAACGACATACGAAGTGGTGCTCTACGGAGCGAGTGGTTACACAGGCAAGCTCACGGCCTGGAAGCTCGCCGAACGCGGGATTCCGTTCATTGCCGCGGGGCGCAACAAAGAGCGGCTGCAAGAGGAGATGTCCAGGGTGCCGGAACTTGCCGGACATGACTATCAGTGCGTCGCCGTCGAGCACGAAACGAACGCGCTGACAGAACTCTTCAAAGGCAGGAAGGCGGTTATCAATATCGTCGGGCCGTTCATGCAACTCGGCCGCCCGGTGGTCGAGGCCAGCCTCGCGGCGGGTTGCCACTATGTCGATACGACGGGCGAAACCGACTGGATGGCCATGTTGAAGCGCACATACGGCGAGGCGTTTGCCGCAAAAGATCTGGCGCTGTGTCCCGGCAATTCGTACATGTGGACCGAAGGCAATCTGGCGACCGAGATCGCTTTGGAAACCCCGGGCATCGACACGCTCGACGTGATCTACCTCGGGGATTCGGAAGTCAGCATCGCGTCGACGATGTCGTTTCTGCGGATGTGCACGAAGCCGCAGTTCTTCCTGCGGAACAACGAGCTCGTGCAATGGCCCTGGGCGACGCCGTATCAGGTTCACGTGCCCGGTGAACACATGCTGCTGAACGCGCTGCCCTGGGGCGGCGGCGGCGAACCGATCTGGTACGAGGACGATCCGCGTGTGCGCAATTGCCAGACGCTGGTGTCGTTCAGAAATCAGGAGCGTTTCAATGCAGTCGTCGGCTTGCTGAAGAAGTTCGAGGACGAGTGCCGGCATCTTGATCCAGCCAAACAGGAAGAGATCACCAACGAATGGGGCAAGGCCGTCACGCAGACCGAACCCGCCCGCGAGAATCCCGATGTCAACCGTTGCACGCTGTCATGTCAGGGACGAGGCAACGTGAATTCCGTCAGCGTGATTCTGCGCGGCAATTCGCCCTACGCGCAAACCGGCGTGCTGGGTGCGGAAGCAGTACGCCGCATTCTGCGAGGGCAGTTGCATGCGGTCGGCTTCGTCTCGCCGGCGCGGGCGTTCGGCGCGCGCAATCTCCTCGCGGCGCAGGCCGAAGAAGGCTACCTGCACTACGAAGTGAAGAGCGTTTGAACAGCGTGGATCGGAACGCGCCGCGTTGCATGGTCGCGTAGCCAATGAGCGAGGGAGAAGTGAACATGAGCAAGGACGTATACGTCGTGGGCATCGGGATGACGCCCTTTGGCAAACATCTGGACACCAGCGTGAAACAGATGACGTGCAAGGCCGTGGAAGACGCGCTCGCCGATGCCGGTTGCGATAAAGGGCAACTGCAGGGCGCGTTCTTCGGCAACTCGACGCAGGGGCACATGGACGGCCAGCACATGATTCGCGGCGAGCTTGCCTTGCGCGCGATGGGCGTGCACGGGTTGCCCGTGATCAACGTCGAGAACGCCTGCGCGAGCGCCAGTACCGCATTTCATCTGGCGGTGAACTACGTGAAGGCGGGGGCTGCGGACATCGTGCTCGCGGTGGGCGCCGAAAAGATGTTTTCGACGGACAAGGCGCGCACGTTCAGCGCGTTCGACGGTGCATGGGACGTGCACGATACCGAGAACGGCAGGCGCAGGTTGCTAGAGATGGGAAAGGGCATTGAGCCACCCGAAGGAAGCGTATCGGAGAAGCCCTATAGCGTGTTCATGGATATCTACGCGTCGATGGGGCGCATGCACATGCGCGAATTCGGCACGACTCAACGGCAGATTGCCGCGGTGTCCGCCAAGAACCATGGGCACTCGGTACACAATCCGCTCGCCCAGTACCGGCAGGCCTACTCCGTGGAAGAAGTACTCAGCGCGCCGCCGATCACCTATCCGCTGACGCTGCCCATGTGCTCGCCGATCAGCGACGGCGCGGCTGCGGCGATCGTGTGCAGCGAGGCCGGCCTTGAACGGCTCAAAGGCGGGCGCACACGGGCAATTCGCGTGCTGGCTTCCGTGCTTCAGACCGGCAGCGACCGGCCGGCCGCCGCGCTCGACCAGCATCTGGTCCGGCTCGGCTCCATCAAGGCCTATGAACAGGCCGGCGTGGCGCCGCGGGACGTTTCGGTCGCCGAAGTACACGATGCGACTGCAATCGGCGAAATCATCCAGTCTGAAGTGCTCGGGCTGTGTGAACCCGGGATGGGCGGCGCGGCCGCGGAGCGCGGAGACACCTCGATCGGCGGGCGGATTCCGATCAATCCGTCCGGCGGCCTGGAATCGAAAGGGCATCCAATCGGCGCGACCGGGTTGGGCCAGATCTATGAGCTCGTTACCCAGCTACGCGGTGAAGCGGGACAGCGCCAGGTCGAGGGCGCGCGTATCGCACTTGCGGAGAATGGCGGTGGTCTGTGCGGCGTGGAAGAAGCCGTGGCCGGCATCACGATTCTCGGACGTTAGCGTTGAGGCCGTGACGGCCGGCAGAGATCCGGCACGCACACGATATCGAACACCATCAGGAGACACCGTGCCATGAGCACCAGACCAGACACCATCCTGGCGGCGCTGATCGCCAATCGCGTCGACACCATGCCGGATCGGGACGTGCTCACGATCGAGGGCGCCGGTGTGCGGCCCGACGAGGTGCGCACCTACCAGCAGCTCTGGGACAACGGCCAGCGTCTCGCTCAAGTCCTGATCGATCGCGGCCTGCGTCCCGGAGAGCACTTCGCATTGTTGATGGCTAACCACGCCGAGTTCATCGAAGCCATGGTTGCGGCATCGATCTCGGGCACCGTATTCGTGCCGATCGATCCGCGCACCAAAGGCGACAAGCTCGCCTACATGCTAGACAACGCACAGTGCAGAGGCGTCATCGCCGCCGACTACGCGCTCGGCAATCTCGCCGCCGTGCGGGGAACGCTTACGCAACTGTCGTGGGTGATCGGGCTCGAGACGGACGAAGGCGCGAGGCCGCTCTCCGACTTCCCCGATGTGCTGTCCTACCGCGCGTCACGGCCGGAGCAGGTGCCGGAGTTACCCATTCTGACGCGTGACCCCGACAGTCCGATGCAACTGATCTTCACGTCCGGCACGACCGGCGATCCGAAGGGCATCGTCATGACACATCTGCGCTACTGCTCAACCTCGGCAGTGGTGCCGGCAATGTTCGGTTACGCGGCCGACGAGCGTCCCTATTCAGGACTGTCGCTGACCCACGCCAACGCTCAGGTCATTACGCTCGGTGCATCGCTCGCCACCGGAATGCGGGCCGTGTTGTCGCGCCGCTTCACGAAGTCGCGGCTGTGGGACATCACACGCAAGTATCAGTGCACCACCTTCACGCTGCTCGGCGGAATGACGACGGCGATCTACAGCGAACCGGCCAGGCCAGACGACTCGGACAACCCGGTGCGCTTCGTGGTTTCAGCGGGGATGCCCGCGGCGATCTGGGCCGACTTCGAGCAGCGCTTCGACGTACGAATCGTCGAGTTCTACGGCGCCGCGGAGGGCGGGCTCACGGTCAAGCACGTCGGGGTCGGGCCGGTCGGCAGTATCGGCAAGCCGGTGCCCACGCTCAAGCACCGCATCGTCGACGACGACGGCCGCGACTGCGCGCGAGGGGTGCCCGGCGAACTGCTCTTCCGGCCGGCGGACGGCTCGCCGTTCAAGGTCGAATACTTTGGCAACCCGGATGCGTCCGCGAAAAAAAGCAAGGACGGCTGGTTGCACATGGGCGACGTCGTGCGTGAAGACGAGAACGGCTGGCTCTTCTTCGAATACCGCAAAGGCGGCGGGATTCGCCATAACGGTGAATTCATCAATCCCGCGCCGATCGAGAAGGTAATTGCCGAGTCCGGCGTAATCGAGGACGTCTATGTGTACGGTGTAGCGGCGTCATCCGGCGCGCCAGGCGAGAAGGATGTGGTTGCGGCCGTCGTGCCGAAGCGGGCGTCGGACTTCGACCCGCAGCAGGTGTTCCGTCTCTGCCGCGCGAAGCTCGAAGCGAGCTCGGTGATCTCCTTCCTGCAGGTCGTGCCCGAGATTCCCAAGACTGCATCGGAGAAGCCACTGGAGCGCCATCTCGTCGAAATGTTCGGACAGCGGCGTGACAGCGTTTTCACCGAGATCCCATGACGGTTCCCGCCAGGGAGTCGAATACCGCGCACGTGTAGTCGAAATCGACTCGGCGGACCGTGCCCCATGCACCTGAATCGACCGGTTCGTTGCCGGCCGGGCGGAGCGTTTTTGTCAAAACGGAGTAGGCAATGAAAGTACTTGTTCCCGTCAAGCGCGTCGTCGACGCCAATGTGAGGGTTCGTGTGAAGGCCGATGGTAGCGCCGTCGACATCGCCAACGTGAAGTTGTCGATGAACCCGTTCGACGAGATCGCCGTGGAGGAGGCCGTGCGTCTGAAAGAGGCCGGTGCTGCCACGGAGGTGGTCGTGGTGTCCTGCGGCGTGCAGGCGTGCCAGGAAACGCTGCGCACCGCGATGGCGATCGGCGCCGATCGCGCGATCCTGGTCGAGACCGAGGCCGAACTGCAGCCGCTCGCCGTGGCCAAGCTGCTGAAGGCGCTGGTCGACAAGGAGCAGCCGCAACTGGTGCTGCTCGGCAAACAGGCAATCGACGACGACGCCAACCAGGTCGGCCAGATGCTCGCTGCGCTGCTTGGTTTGCCGCAGGCGACGTTCGCATCGAAGGTGGTCGTGGAAGCCGGGAAGGCGACGGTGACGCGCGAGATCGACGGCGGCCTGGAAACGATCGAGGTCGACCTGCCTGCTGTGATCACCGCCGATCTCCGGCTCAACACGCCGCGTTACGCAACGCTGCCCAACATCATGAAGGCGAAGAAAAAGCCGCTCGATGTCGTGACGCCAGACGCCCTCGGTATCGACGTCACGCCGAGGCTGACGACGCTCAAGCTGGCGGAGCCCGCGAAACGCGAGGCGGGCATCCGCGTCGCCGACGCCGCCGAGTTGGTGGAAAAGCTGAAGAACGTGGCGCGTGTGATCTAGAGAAAAGGGAGACAAACATGTCCGTACTCGTTATTGCAGAACACGACAACCAAACGCTCAAGGCGGCGACCCTTAGCGCCATCACCGCTGCCGCTCGCCTCGGCGACGAAATTCATGTGCTCGTAGCGGGATCTCAATGCGGGCGAGTCGCGGAGCAGGCGGCGAGCATCGCAGGCGTGGCCCGCGTGCGCGTGGCCGATGCCGCGCAATATGAGCACGCGTTGGCGGAAAACCTGGCCGCCCTCATTGTCGGGCTAGCTCCCGGTTACAGCCATCTATTCGCGCCGGCCACCACTTCCGCGAAGAACGTGATGCCGCGCCTGGCAGCGCTGCTCGACGTCGCGCAGGTCTCGGAGATCGTGGCGGTGGAGTCGGCGGATACGTTCGTGCGTCCCATCTACGCCGGGAACGTGCTCGCCACGGTGCGAAGCGCGGATCGCATCAAAGTCTTGACGGTTCGAACCACGGCCTTCGCCGCGGCGCCGGCCGAAGGGGGCGCCGCGGTGATCGAATCGCTCGCGCCGGCCGCGGAGGTTTCGGCTTCCCGCTTCGTAAGCCAGCAACTGACGCGCTCCGAGCGTCCTGAACTCACCGCCGCGCAGCGCGTCATCTCGGGCGGCAGGGGCATGGGTTCCAGTGAGAGCTTCGCGCTCCTCGACGAGATCGCCGACCGGCTCGGCGCGGCGGTCGGCGCATCCCGTGCCGCGGTGGATGCCGGTTTCGTTCCCAATGACTATCAGGTGGGCCAGACCGGCAAGGTCATCGCTCCGCAGCTTTATATCGCGGTGGGCATATCGGGCGCGATCCAGCATCTGGCCGGAATGAAGGACTCGAAGGTGATTGTGGCGATCAACAAGGACGAAGAAGCACCCATCTTCCAGATTGCGGACTACGGCCTCGTCGGCGACCTCTTCAAGGTATTGCCGGAGTTGTCGCGTGAACTGGACAAGCAGCAACAGAACTGATTCCAGGAGTCAATGATGACCACCTATATTGCGCCGTTGCGCGACATGCATTTCGTGATGAACGAATTGGCCGGCCTAGACGCTTTATCGTCGCTGCCGGGCTTTGAGGACGCGACGCCGGAACTCGCCGGCGCCGTGCTCGAGGAGGCCGCAAAGTTCGCCACCGAAATGCTTGCGCCGCTCAACAAGACCGGCGACGAGCAGGGTGCGCGCCTGACCCGCGATGGCGTCATTGCGGCAGACGGCTTTGGGGCGGCCTACCAGCAATTCGTCGCGGGAGGCTGGAACGGGCTCAGTGGCGATCCTGACTACGGCGGTCAAGGTCTGCCCGAACTGCTGCATGCAGCGACCGTGGAGATGTGGAACTCCGCCAACATGTCCTTCGCCCTGTGCCCACTGTTGACGGCGGGTGCCACCGAGGCATTGCGACTGCACGGCTCACAGGAACTCAAGGCCCGCTACTTGCCGAACCTGATTGGTGGGGCGTGGACCGGCACGATGAACCTGACCGAGTCGCAAGCCGGTTCGGACCTTGCCGCCGTTCGCACGAAAGCCGTTCCTGAGGGAGATCAGTATCGCCTGTATGGGCAGAAGATCTTCATCACGTGGGGCGATCATGACATGACCGGCAATGTCATCCATCTCGCGCTTGCGCGTACGCCCGATGCGCCCGAAGGCGTGCGCGGCATTTCGCTTTTCCTGGTGCCCAAGTTCCTCGTGAACGCCGACGGCTCTTTGGGACAACGCAACGATGTGCACTGCGTGTCCCTCGAACATAAGCTCGGCATTCACGCGAGCCCGACCTGCGTGATGAGTTTCGGCGATCAGGACGGCGCGATCGGCTATCTGGTCGGGCAGGAAAACAGGGGCCTCGCGCATATGTTCACGATGATGAACGAGGCCCGCCAGAAGGTCGGCATTCAAGGACTCGCGATGGCGGAGCGCGCGTATCAACAGGCGCGTGAATACGCGAAAGAGCGCATTCAGGGCAAGCCGGCCGCAAGCAAGTCGAGCACTGCTGTGGCGATCATTCAACATCCGGACGTGCGGCGCATGTTGCTGACGATGAAGGCTCAGGTGGAAGCGATGCGAGGCTTCGCCTATGTGATGGCGGCCAATGCGGACTACGCGCACCGGCATCCGGACGCCGGTGAACGCGACCGCTATCAGACTCGCGTCGATCTCCTGATTCCGGTCCTGAAGGGTTGGTGCACTGAACTGGGTCAGGAGATCGCGTCGCTCGGCGTGCAGGTGCACGGTGGGATGGGCTACATCGAAGAGACCGGCGCGTGCCAGTACCTGCGCGACGCTCGCATTTCAACCATCTACGAGGGTACGACGGGCATCCAGGCAGCAGACCTTGCAGGCCGCAAGCTCGCCACCGACCAGGGGGCGGCAATGGCTGAGCTGATTGCGGAGATGCGCGAGCTCGCGCTTGAACTGGAGCGCAGCGCGGATACGCGCCTTTTCCCGGTCGGCGCCGCGGTGGCCACCGGCGTGCAGGCGTTGGAGGACGCCACCGGGTGGATGCTTCGAGCTCTGGCGAAAGACGTGGACGAAGCATTGGCCAGTTCATTCGACTATCTGATGCTCACGGGCTATGTGTGCGGTGGATGGCAGATGGCGCGCGCCGCGCTGGCCGCGTCGAGAAAATGCGCTGCGGGCGAAGATCCGGACTTCCATGAGGCGAAGATCGCGACGGTACGGTTCTACGCGGACAAGATACTGCCCAAAGCGAACGCGCATCTGGAGATGATCCGGTCAGGCACATCCAGCGCGTCGGATATCGCCATCGAACAATTCTGATCCGGGTTTTGAAAATGAATCGACAAAATAACAAGTCTATATAAGTTCGTTATGCAAAATATAAAGCGGAGGCAAAGGTGAGGAAAGTCAGGTATCTGCCCTTGTTGGCAGGGGTAATGTGCGCCGGCGCACTGGCCCAAAGCGCGGGCAGTTTCATCGCGACTGGCGGCGGTACATGGATTGACTATGGCATGTCGTCGGCAACGCCATTGCAAAGCAGTTCGGCGGCAGGCACCTTCACCTCGTCGGGGACGGGTGGCCAGATACACAATACGTGGACGGTCGAGACGGCGTTTACCTATTTCATCACGGACAACATCGCGATTGATCTGGCTACCGGCGTGCCGCCGAAGCTCAAACTCTACGCGCAGGGAACGGTGACGCCGTTCGGCCCCGGCGGTCCGTCCCTCGGGCTGGGCAATCTGCAACCGCTCGCGACAACAAGAGCGTGGCCGCCCATTCTTTTCCTCAAGTACTACTTCGGCGCGGCGCAGGCGAAAGTGCGTCCGTTTATCGGTGTGGGTGTCAACTACACTTGGTATACGGCGGTCCAGCTCAATCCGACATTCAATGGTGCGTTGCACACGGTCGCCGGGCCAGGAGGGGACGTTAAGGCATCGCTTAGTCCGTCGTGGAATCCTGCATTCAATGCGGGCCTCTCCTATAACTTAAGCAAGAACTGGTACGCCACCGCATCGGTGACGTATATGCCGCTCAAGACGAATGCGACGATCACTGCCGTCGCGGCCAACGGGCAAACCGTGCTGACCAACAGGACGCGCATTACGGCCAATCCGTGGATCGGCTTCGTCGGGATCGGATACCGGTTCTAGCTGAATTGTTCACTGATGCCCTTTCGGTGCGAGGGCGTACAACCAGGAGGGAAGCATGCTAGTCACTCGATACCTGGCGAACGACCTGTTCGCAGGCAAGACCGTTTTCATCACAGGTGGCAGCAGCGGCATCAATCTCGGTGTGGCGAAGAATTTCGCCGCCTTGGGCGCCCATGTGGCCATCTGCGGCCGCACTCAGGAAAAGCTGGACACGGCTGCAACTGAACTGCGCGCATTCGGCGCCACGGTTTGTCCCATCGTTGCCGACGTGCGTGATTTCGCCGCGCTGGAAGCGGCTTTCGCGAGGAGCAGGGCGGAACTGGGTCCGATGGACGTGCTGGTGTGCGGCGCGGCCGGCAATTTCCTGGCCCCGGCGGAGAAACTCTCCGCCAACGGCTTCAAGACTGTCATCGACATTGATCTGCTTGGGGCCTTCAACGCGTCACGGGCGGCCTTCGAACAGTTGAAGGAGACGCAGGGCGCCATCCTCTACATCTCCGCCGGCATGGCGTACATGCCGCACGCTTTCCAGGTGCATGTGGGCGCCGCCAAGGCGGGCATCGATATGTTGATGAGAAACCTGGCGCTGGAGTGGGGGCGCTATGGTATTCGCACGAACAGCATCGTCCCCGGACCCATCGAGGGGACCGAAGGCATGAAGCGCCTATTGAGCGCGGAGCGACACGATGAATTCGTGAACGCCATTCCGCTGCGGCGCATGGGCACGGTGGACGACATCGGCCAGAGCGCGGTGTTTCTCGCTTCGCCGCTCGCTTCCTATATTTCGGGCTGTGTGATGGTTTGCGACGGCGGGCAGAACCTGGCCGGTTCGGCGCTGTTCAACATGGGCGCGGAACAGATGCTGCGCGCCCAGGCGAGATGAAAAGAGGGTGAGCTTCGAAAACCCCGGCGGACGATGGCGCCTTTCTGAAGGTCGATCTTCGCCGGACCTGCCTGGACGCGTGCCTGCCGACCTGGTAGCATGAGATGCTGCTCGCCGTCACCGGCGTGCGTTGCGATCGATTAGTGGACGCGGCTTTTCATCTTGATGTGTTAAAACCGGTGTTACGCAAGGGAGGGGCGTTCGACGGATCTCCTGGCGCAAACACGAAAAAAACAGATGTCGCTGAATCTTGAGCGTGTGTGATGACGTGAGCGCGCAGCGTCTGCCGAACCAGGGAGTGGTCTTATGCGGAAGCGGAAGTTCGCAGGAAAGATGACTAGGGAATCGAGTCTGCCGGAACTGCTGAACCGGCTTGAACTGGCATTGGCCGGAATACCCGATCGCACGTCTGTCTGTAAAGCACTGTCGGACCTCAACATGCGCCTCGGCTCGGTCGGCGGGCAAGCTCCCGCGCGAACCGGTCGTTCCGCGGCTTCGCGACGTCGGCGGCAAACGGCAGTTGAATCTTTACCGCTGTTTTCTTGAGCGTCAACGATCAACCCGCACAGCGCGCAGTGGAGCGGCTGCTTTGCTCCGAACGCTGTCAAAATGTCGGCAGATGCTAGGCAAGCAACAACAAGGCATCACCGAGCGAGAGCACCGTCGTGCGCGAATCGAACGCCGTTGAAAAAAGATGATCGTGCACGACCTGGTCCGGGTCGTAGCAGCAATCCTTGACCGTGAATAAGCGGAAGTCCGCATCGCTCGCGTACGCAACGGACGACAGCACGACACCGGTCGATGCTATGCCCACCATGAGTAGCGTGTCGATCCCCTGCGTGGAAAGCCGCTTCTGCAGATCGGTGCCAAAGAACACGCTGGCACGATGCGCGATGATGAGCGCTTCAGTGGCCTGCTGGCCGAGTTCCGGCGCGATCTTGTCGTCGACGAAAAGACCCAGTTGCTTGATTCCCTGCCCGTTTCTATTCAACGGACTGACTTCCGGATAGCCTGGACTAAAGTGGATTTTGGCGAAATAGACGCTGACACCCTTGGCCCGTGCAGCGTCGCACAGCTTGCGCGTATTGGCGAGCAGAGTGGGTGCGACCGATGGAAATAACCCCAGGATGTCCGTCTGATAATGCATGACGACCAGAGCGGTTTGCGCTGGAACGATCGCCGGAATCTGCATGTTCACGCTTTGCGCCGCGGCGGCGCTTTCCATGCCCTGTTGATGATCCGCCGGATCGACGGGTCCAGATTCGATGCGTGGCGGCATAAGGGCTACGCGATAAGGAAAGATGCTCGACTCTACCACGACCACCATGAGGTGAAATTTCAGGAAACGAAGCATGGTGGCGTTGGTTGCGGGGCGGCAGGATGTATGCGCTCCTATGTCGGCGGCCGTTCGCGGCTCAGAAGCGGACATCAATGCACGAATGCCAGAATTAAGCCGACCCGCGAAACGGGTTCGGCTTGAATGATTTGTCAGCCTGCAATTCGTGCCTCGGGAGAATGAGCGAGATCGCCTGTTCTTGCTGCCTGGATTGTTAATCGACTTCTTCGAACGTTCCTGTGCGCACCTCGCCGCCGCGCACATAGCGGGTAATCAGCACGCCGCCAGGCGTGCTGGTCGAGTGCGCCAGAGTGAAGGCAGACGCTTGTGCGTCGTCGCCGAACAAGCGCTTGCCGTGCCCAAGAATGATGGGGTAAATCAGAAGCCAAAGCTCGTCCACCAGGCCGGCTACGAGCAACTGGCGCACCATGTCGCCGCTGCCAAACGTCAATAGATTGGCGCCGTCCTGACGTTTAAGCGCGCGTATTGCGTCGGCAAGGTCGCCCTCCAGCGCGTGGCTGTTCTGCCAGTCAAGGGTACTGGATCGATGCGTGGCCACGTGCTTAGGTACGCTGTTGAACGGATCAGCGATGGCGCGGCTGTTTGAATCGGCCGGTACGCGCGGCCAATACGCCGCGAATATGTCGTAGGTGAAACGCCCCAGCAGTAACTCGAACGGCTGCGAGAGCAGGTCCTGCAAGTTCTGGCCGATGGCTTCGTCGGCATAGGGAACGATCCAGCCACCAAGGCGGAATTCGCCGCTGGAATCTTCTCCAGGCCCGCCTGGGGATTGAATGACGCCATCCAGACTGATGAACGCGGAAACAATGAGCTTGCGCATAATGTCCTCCAGGTCGACGGACCCGATCGGTCCGTAGATACGACGAACGGTTCGCATGTGGTCGACAACCAGCGCAGCGGTCAACACGCGCTGACCGCGCCAGCGTAACGCTGAATTAACCGTTCAGGGCGTCTGTCGGTGTCGATGGGCTGACGAATAAATGAGTATTTGACTCCTGACCCAGTTGCTCAATAGAAAACGCCCCTGTTTTGAAGTAGCGCAAGAATTGCCCCGGACGACGCTGAGGTCATTGCTCGCGATCTCGAGTTCGTCGCTCGAGCGCGCAGATCTTGTGTTGGGTGACCGCACACAGAAGCGCAAAAAACGTTGTCTATAGCCAGACGTCTTCGCTCCTCAATCCGGCCGTAAAAGCCCTCGTGGTCGAGATCGACATTGTTTGTTTTCAGGTAGTTAGGGTCGCTCGGAAGACGAGCGAATCAGGATTGGCACAACCCGTGCATTTATAGCTGTGGGCGCAACGACGGATGGTTTGGTGCTACCCGCGGCATCAGCATGCATTGCTCAGATCCCGAGAAACTTGTTGTCCGTTTGAGCCACTTTGTTAGCGCGCGGCAAAGTCCTACACGTCGACCCACCAACGTTGACCCTGGCGCGCCGCAATGGACCTCATCCGGGTGCGTTCGAATGTTCAACAAGCTTATTGGAGTCGTCATGAAAGCGAAATCTGTCGCCGCTCTGTTAGTCGCAAGCTCCGCGTTACTGGCAGTTCCCGCCTTCGCGGGCGGTAACGACCCGACTTCCCCCTATCGAAACGATGTCGGTGTGTCAGTATCGCACCGCGGTCAATCCGCTCAAACGAAGGCGGCGGCAGAGGGCCACGGCAGCGTGGTTAACGGGAACCACGGTGGCGTCGGCGGTAGCGAACCGGGCAAGTCGCAATCCGGTCGGCGTGCTCCGGGTGATAGCATCAACCCGATGTATCGCGGTGGCTGATGAGCTTGTTCGCGGAGCGCCAGTTCGCTGGTACTCCGCGACTGAACCGTTGCTTCTACGCCGATCGGGGCTCATGTCTTGACGGTGACGTTCCGATGAACGGTGGACGCCGAGCGAATGATTGCGGTACCGGACCATTTGGGTGAGCGGCCAGTTCCTGCCGTTCGATCGTCGCGTTGCCGGACAGCACGTCATCCGCCGACGCAGGACGACAACGCTCGCCCCAGACCCGCTTGACCCACGACTCCGCAGTAAAATAACTTCGTCTGGAGCACGCAGAGTACCAAGCGCCATGAAAAACCGTCCACGGTTCGTCACCGCAATACTGGCCGTGCTCGTCGCCATCGCGTTGCTTTTTATCCCATTGCCGCAGCGGATCGGGCTCGACACGCGCATCGTTACGGTCGCGTCGATTCAACGCCCTCCCACGGTCGTGTTCGACTATGTCACGACCCCGGCTCACTGGCCGGCCTGGCATCCGTCATCGCTTGCGGTCAGCGGCTCGGTTGACCATCCACTCGATCTGGGAGAGCAGGTAACGGAGGAATTCCGTGTAGCGGGCAGGCGCGGCCGCGTTGTGTGGACAGTCGCTGCACGGGAGCCTCCGGGCAAGTGGGCGATACAAGGAACGATTGATGGCAGACCGGCAGGCACCGTCACTTATTCGCTGATATCGACCGCGAGCGGAACTCGCTTCGAACGTGAATTCACTTATCGCGCGCCGTCGTTGTGGTTCGCGATATTCAACTGGCTCGTGCTGCGCGCGCGGATTCAACTGGAATCCGATACGGCAGTTTCGCGACTTAAGAGCCTTCTGGAAGCGGCACCGCGGCAATAGCCGCCTCGCTCATACCCATCGCGAGATCGAGCGGGCCGAGTTTCATCATCCTAGTGCAATCGGTCGAGTAATCCTCAGGGTTTGGCTCCGCCGTCGTGGGCTGCCTCGGCCTTAGTGGCAGTACTTGATCTGCGCAGCGTCTCGACGACAAGTTCGCGGAGCCAGCGGTCGCTCTCGTCGTTGTCGAAAGTGGCATGCCAATGCACGGAGGACTCGATGGCGCTGCGGCTCGGAATTCGCAAGAAGTTCTAGTTTTCGCGGGGCTTCGGATCGCTTTCCACGGGTCGCCCGAGCACGAATAACCAGCACAAAATGATGCAAGGGTAAATTTGCACTCGTATACTGGCGCCTATATCAGTCAAGGAAACAGTATGCGGCGCGTGATCGTACGGCGGTCGTCAGTCCACGGGAAGGGTGTGTTCGCGATGCGGCCGCTCGCGGCGGGGGAGTGCGTGCTTGAATACCGGGGCGAATTGACGAGCTGGCGGGAAGCCGTGCGCCGGCACCGGCGCGAAGGTGTCGCCGGGCACACGTTTCTTTTTGGCCTGTCGGACGGGCGCGTGATCGACGGGAGCCGTGGTGGCAATAGTGCGCGATGGCTGAACCATGCATGTGCGCCGAACTGCGAGACCATCGAAGAGGCTGGCCGCATCTTCATTCACACGATCCGGCCGATCGAGGCGGGTGAAGAGCTGTTTATTGAATACCTGCTGACGACTGACGATCCCTTAGACGAGGACGTTCGAGCCCAATACACTTGCCGGTGTGCCGCGGTGGGCTGCCGTCAGTCGATGCTGGCGGCTGTCGCGTGATTCAACGGGCTGATGAGCTTGCAAAGCAGCCAGCCCGCCTCGACTAATCTTAGACTATCGAGCCGCCGCCTGGCTGGCATGCTACTTTCGTATCGGCGGTGGCCTGCGATCGCTTGATAGGCGTCGCCTCGGGAATCGCTGCCTTCGCTGTGGTACCTGCTTTGATCAGCAGCGTCTTTAGCAGTTTCACGTTCTTGCCACAAAGGGACGTTCGACACTGGCGTCCAGATCGTTGACAATCAAGCTGGGTCCAACAATTACCAGAATGACCACGGATAGCCGATGCTAACGACATTCCGCATGCGCATGCAGGAGATCAAAACCTGGCTATTCAGATTATCAACGACAAAACTGATAGCGCTTGCTTTGGTAAGCACGTATCTAGCAGCACTCCCTCTGTTTCTTTGCGCTCCCTTTCTGATGTCCGGACAGTCGCTCGGCGGCCCCGATTTGGGAAAGCACGACATCCTTAAGATGGTCCTAATGGGTTGCATTGCGGCTCCCCTCATCGAGACGGCGATCAATCAGTGGGGATGTCTTCGGCTATTGAAGAAACTCCGTTGCAAGACGGGCGTTGCGATCAGCATCTCGGCTCTGATATTCGGCCTCGGCCATAGCTACAGTGCACCATACGTTTTTTTCGGAACGCTTGTGGGTGCCATATTCGCGATGGTCTTCGCAATCGAGGATGCGCGAAAAGGTCATCCCTTTATCGCTACGTTTGCTGTGCACGCACTGCGGAATGGAATTACCGCAGTCATCACGCTATTCGTTCTCTAAAAAGTTCGCCGATTTCTATCCTCGGTCTCGCCGGGCGTTTCGGCCCTAAACCAGCGTAAGCTCGCCGCCCGGTGTGTATTCGCATAGGCAAGGCTTCAGGACGATGCGTGGCGGACACGCAAGCTCCCATGAACTGGCGCCAGGCTTTTACGTGAACCGCTTGCGAATCCGCAAGACTGGCACAATCGAGAGGATATTCGATCCGCTTGGGAACCCTCATGCCAGACGCTATGACGTCGCCGCCGCCTTCACCCCGTATCGGCCCCCTCTTTGCATTGTTTCCTTTCCTGCGTCCCTATGCCGGCCGCTGGGCGCTCGCGTTCCTCGCGCTGGTGACCTCGGCGGGCGCCACACTGGTGTTGCCGGTGGCGTTCAAATACCTGATCGATCGTGGCTTCGCCGCGGGCGACCGGGGGCACATCGATCGTTATTTCCTCGCGCTACTGGTCGTTTCGCTGGTACTGGCCGGCGCCACGGCACTGCGCTTTTACCTCGTGTCATGGCTGGGCGAGCGGGTCACGGCCGACTTGCGGCGTGCGGTCTATGATCACGTGCTGAGCATGAGTCCGCAATTCTTCGAGACCACGCAGACCGGCGAGGTACTGTCACGGCTCACCGCGGACACCACCTTGATCCAGACGGTGGTGGGCACCAGCCTGTCGCTGGGATTGCGCAACTTTTTCCTGTTGACCGGCGGCGTGGCGATGCTGGCGGTGACGAGCCCGGTGCTGTCCGGCTACATCATCGCGACGCTGGTCGTGGTGGTCGCGCCTATCGTGATGTTCGGCCGGCGCGTGCGGCGGCTCTCGCGCGCGAGCCAGGACAAGATCGCGAACACGAGCGCGCTGGCGGGCGAGGTGCTCAATGCCATGCCGACCGTGCAGTCGTACACGCAGGAGCCCTTTGAAACACGCCGGTTTGCCGACGCGGTGGAGGCGGCCTTCGAGACCGCGCTCACGCGCATTCGCGCGCGCGCCTGGTTGACCGCCGTGGTGATCGTGCTGGTGTTCACCGCCATCGTATTCGTACTGTGGCTCGGGGCGCAGGCGGTACTGGCCGGCCGGATGACGGCGGGCCAATTGTCCCAGTTCATCCTCTACGCGGTGTTCACGGCGGGCGCCGTGGGCGCGGTCGCCGAGGTGTGGGGCGATCTGCAGCGCGCTGCCGGCGCCACCGAACGTTTGCTGCAGTTGCTGGCGGCGCGCTCGCCGGTGGTGGAGGCCGAGACGACGGTCGCGCTGCCCGCGCGAGGCGAGGGCATCCGCTTCGACGACGTCAGCTTCTCGTATCCGTCACGCCCAGGCATTGCGGCGCTTTCCGCAATCTCGCTCGACGTCCGTCCGGGCGAACATGTCGCACTGGTCGGCCCGTCCGGCGCGGGCAAGACCACGTTGTTCCAGTTGCTGCTGCGCTTTTACGATCCGCAAGCCGGCCGCATTCTGGTCAACGGCGTCCCGAACCGTGACGTGCCGCTCGATGAATTGCGCAGGGAAATCGGCGTGGTGCTGCAGGAATCGGTGATCTTTTCTGGGAGCGTGCTCGACAATATCCGCTATGGCGCGCCGGAAGCCACGCTCGCGCAAGTACAGCGGGCTGCCGACATGGCCGCAGCGGCCGGCTTTATCGAAGAATTACCGCAGGGATACGACACCTTTCTCGGCGAGCGCGGCGTGCGACTGTCCGGTGGACAGCGCCAGCGCATTGCGATCGCTCGCGCGATCCTGAAGGATCCGCCCATCCTGTTGCTGGACGAAGCGACCAGTGCACTCGACGCCGCGAGCGAACGGCTGGTGCAAAAGGCGCTGGACAATGCCGCGCAGAACCGCACCACACTGGTCATTGCACACCGCCTCGCGACCGTCCAACAGGCCGACCGCATTGTCGTGCTTGAACAGGGGCGTATCGTCGCGCAGGGTCGTCACGCCGAGCTCCTTCTGAGCTCCCCGCTCTATGCGCAGCTCGCTGCGTTGCAGTTCGGCGAGCAATTGGGGCCGACGCCGCACCGCGGCGCCTTGAGCGATCCTATTGGGTCGACGTAAGGTCGACGACGTAAGGTCGACGTAATGTGGGTGTGAAGGGCGCAAAACTGGCCGCACGGGCAGCCTGGATGAACGACCAACGCTAGTGATCGAATGCGCGCCGTCCCTGACAGCGCCTGTGTAATGACAGCAGGCGACTCACACCTTGCGGCCCGCTCTCTTTTTTTGGTCGTAAAGCAATGCGCCGGTTTCAACCGGAATGAACGGAGCCTGAAAATGATCGATCAGAAAATCGATGAATGCCCGGGCGCGCGCCGTCTGGTTGCGTTGGCTGGGATAGTAGACAAACAGGTCGGCCGACGGCAGTACCGTGTTGGGTAAAACCAGCTTTAGCCGGCCGCTTTGAACGTACTTCGCCAGATCCCATTCGGAACGAATCAATATCCCATGTCCGTCGAGCGCCCACCTCAGCACGATATCGCCATCGTTGCTCGAAAGCGCGCCTTTGACCTTCAACGCTTCGGTGTGGTCCCCCTGCATATACCGCCACACGCCATAAGCATCATCGTTCTGGCGATGAATGATGCAACGGTGCCGAACCAGATCCTCTATGCGCTCCGGGGTCCCAAACCGTTCGAGGTATTTCGGGGAGGCGCAAAGAAAACGACGATTGCTCATGATGCGCCGGGCGCTAAGCCGGCTGTCAGGGAGCGTTCCAAAACGGATCGCCATGTCGAACGCCTCCTCGACCAGATCGATAGGCCGATCCGTCACTTCAAACTGGATCTCCACATTGGGAAAGCGCTTCGCGAAGTCGGACACGAGCGGCGCGATGGCCGTGCGCCCGAAACCGAGCGTCGCATTGACGCGTAGCAGTCCATGGGGATCAGATCGAGCCCCCGATATCTCATCCTCCATTTGCCGGAGTTGCCCGACGATCTGTGTCGCGTAGCGCAGGTAGGTCTCGCCCTCCGGCGTCAGGCTGACACTGCGTGTTGTCCTGTTGACCAGGCGCGCCCCCAGTTTTTGTTCCATCAGCCCAAGGCGTTTGGTCGCGGCCGGCGGCGTGAGATCGAGCGCTCGCGCCGCCCCTGACAAGCTTTTGAGTTTGGCGAGGAGGATGAAAAACTCGAAATCGGATGCCGAGTCAGTTGTCACTTTGGTTGTTCACCTAAAGTAAAAGATGAAATGAATCTAAGCGAATTCTAACGCCTCATTTCGCGGATAAGCTAGTTTCCATTGCAGCCAGACGCATGCGATACGTGGCCAAAATTCAGGAGACACCGTCATGAGAATCGTTGAAATCCGCGAAAAAACCATTCCGATCAGTTCCCCCATCCGCAATGCCTACATCGACTTCAGCAAGATGACGCTGAGTCTCGTCGCCGTGGTGACGGACGTCATCCGCGACGGCAAGCCGGTGGTGGGTTACGGCTTCAATTCGAATGGCCGCTACGGCCAGGGCAAACTGATGCGCGAGCGCTTCATTCCACGTATTCTCGAAGCCGACCCCGCCACGCTCGTCAACGATGCCGGCGACAACCTCGATCCGCACAAGATCTGGGCGACCATGTTCATGAACGAAAAGCCGGGCGGTCACGGCGAGCGCTCGGTCGCGATCGGCACCATCGACATGGCGATCTGGGATGCGGTGGCGAAGATCGAAGGCAAGCCGCTGTTCCAGTTGCTGGCCGACCGTTACGGTGACGGTCAGCCGAATCGCAAGATCTTCGTGTATGCGGCGGGTGGCTACTACTACCCAGGCCAGGACCACGAGAAGCTGAAAGACGAAATGCGCAGCTATATCGACCGTGGCTATACGGTCGTGAAGAAGAAGATCGGCGGCGCTTCGCTCGACGAAGATCTGCGCCGCATCGACTCGATTCTGAGCGTGCTGGGCGACGGACAAAGACTCGCTGTCGACGCCAACGGCCGCTTCGATCTCGACACGGCGATCCAGTACGCGAAGGCACTCTCGCAATACGACCTGTTCTGGTACGAAGAGCCGGGCGACCCGCTCGATTACGAATTGCAGGCCACGCTGCGCAACTACTACGACAAGCCGATGGCGACCGGCGAAGACCTGTTCTCGATGCAGGATGCCCGCAACCTGATCCGTTACGGCGGCATGCGCCCGGATCGCGACTGGTTGCAATTCGACTGCGCGCTGAGCTACGGCCTCGTCGAGTATCTGCGCACGCTCGACATGCTGCGCCAACACGGCTGGTCACCGAGCCGCTGCATTCCGCACGGCGGCCATCAGATGTCGTTGAACATCGCGGCCGGACTTGGCCTCGGTGGCAACGAGTCCTATCCGGACCTGTTCCAGCCGTATGGCGGCTTCCCCGATGGCGTGAAGGTGGACAACGGCTTCATCACGATGCCTGATCTGCCCGGCATCGGCTTCGAAGGAAAAGCCGATCTCTTCGCCGAGATGCAAAAGCTGTCCGCATAAGCCGCGAACCGGCAAAACGCGCCGACAAAAAGTGTCGGCGTAGCGTTGTTAAAAATAGACAAAAGAACGCTGGCGAAATCGGTCCGTGCTCGCCGCAGCGGTAGATCCCGCTGTGGAGAGTGCGGACCTGACTTTCATTAGAAGATGCCACGCATAGGAGACAGTCATGCGGGTTTCAAAGATCGGAAAATCTCTTTCCAAGCTCTACGTACAGGTTCTGATTGGCATTATTGCCGGTGTCCTCGTCGGGCATTTCTACCCTGACATCGGTTCTCAACTCAAACCACTCGGAGACCTGTTCATCAAACTGATCCGGATGCTGCTTGCTCCGATCATATTTGCCTCTGTTGTCGTCGGCATTGCCCGCATGAACGACCTTCATGAGGCCGGTCGCGTCGGCGTCAAGGCGGTCGTTTACTTCGAAATCGCATCGACGATTGCGCTCGCTGTCGGCCTTGTCATCGTGGACGTCATCAAGCCGGGCAGCGGTATGAACGTCGACCCCGCGCATATCGACAGCTCAGCGATCTCCACCTATACGCACGCGGCACAGCAGCATGGGATGCTCGAGTTCTTCATGAGCATCGTTCCGAACAGCATTGTCGGAGCGTTCGCGAATGGAGACATCCTGCCGATCATCTTTTTTTCGCTTCTGTTTGCCATCGCGCTCGCCAGGCTGGGGCCTCGCACGACGCCGTTCGTCGATATGCTCGACATGTTCCTTCAGGGCATGTTCGGCGTCGTGCGAATCGTCATGTATGTCGCGCCCATCGGTGCCTTTGGCGGCATGGCATTCACCATCGCGAAGTACGGAATCGGCACGCTGGCATCGTTCGGCCAACTGATGCTGTGCCTTTACCTGACCTCGATTTTCTTCGTAGTCGTGGTGCTGGGTCTGGTGATGCGGATAAGCGGGCTGTCGTTGTGGAAGTATCTCCGCTACATCAAGGACGAAATCTTCATTACTCTCGGTACCGCTTCGACTGAAGCGGTACTCCCGCAGATGCTCATCAAAATGGAGAAGCTGGGGTGTTCACGGCCCGTGGTCGGAATGGTGTTGCCAACGGGCTATACCTTTAATGCCGATGGCACGGCGATCTACCTGACCATGGCCTCGATGTTCGTCGCGCAAGCAATGAATATTCACCTGACGATCTGGGACCAGTTGCTGTTGCTCGGCGTGCTGCTGCTGACATCCAAAGGGTCCGCGGGTGTGGCCGGAGCCGGATTCGTCGCGCTGGCTGCCACGCTGGCCTCGATGCACAAGATCCCCGTGTCTGGATTGGTGCTGCTGCTCGGTGTCGATCGCTTTCTCAACGAGGCTCGTGCGGTCACGAATCTGATCGGCAACGGGGTGGCGACCATTGTGGTAGCTCGATGGGAAGGGGCGCTCGATATGAACAAGGCCCGCGCGATGCTCGACCGTGCCGACACGAGCATCGATGCGTTGGAGTCCACTGACGACGAGGCGCCGACAGATCGGACGCCTTCGAAGGACGCCATGATTCGGTCCCACACTCTCTGAGCCGTTCAGCCAACGCGCCGACCGGTTCAAGCAGGTTCAAGCAGGTTCAAGCAGGTTCGTGCAGGATCGACGGATCGAATGGCGCCATCCTGCGCAGCGCGAGACGAAAGTCGCGTGCGACCGACGAGAGCGCGGCATCGCGCCGTCGAATCAGACCGATGGTTCGCGCGACCGTCGGATCGACCAGCGGCCGGATCGCGATGCGCGCGTGCGCATCGCGCGGCGCCGCGCAACGCGGAATGATGGAGATGCCGAGCCCCGCCTCGACGAGCCCCAATGAAGTGGTCAGATGCTCGATCTCGATCAGCCGGTCGGGGCGCCAGTCGATATCCCTGAGCGCGGCGTCGAGCATGCGCCGGTTGCCGCTCGACGTGCCCGAGACAATCAGCGGCCACGGCCGCAACTCCGGCCACGTCACATGTTCGCTCGCGGCGAGCGGATGATCCGAGGGACAGGCCAGCACATAGGGATCGACAAGCAGTTCGTCGATTGCAAGCTCAGGCGATTCGTTCACCAGAAACGCGATGCCGAACTCCGCCTCGCCGATCGCGACACGTTGCACGACCGTCGCGAGGTTGGCCTCGATGAGCCTGAGCCGTACTTCAGGACGCCGCCTGTGATAACTGCTGACGATTTTCGGTAGCATGAATTTGGCTACCGTCGGAATGCACGCGATGGTCAACTGACCGGTGCGGATACGCGTCGCTTCGCTCACGAGTTCGAGCGATGCATCGAGCTCACGCAACACGCCCTGCGCGCGCGGCAGCAGCAATTCGCCGGAACTGGTGAGCGCGACGGTACGTGTGGTGCGTTCGAACAGCATGGCGTCGAGCGCTTCCTCGAGCCGTTTGATGCGCCGCGTCAATGCGGACGCGGACAGGTTCAGTTCGATCGCCGCGTCGTTGAACGATGCGTGTGACGCGACCGCGACGAATGCTCGCAATGCGTCGAGATCGACACCCGGAAAACGGTTCATCTGCACCCCGCTGACTCTTGCATGTCACGCAATAATAATCACGTCGCGTGCAATTCACAAACGCGTCGGGGCTGCGGATACTGAAGGCGCGACATTTTCGTGCAACCCAATCCGCGCGATTGCACCCAAACGGCACCCGAACGATGAACCAGCACAACGACGTAGGCGCAAACCCTTATACCGGCGGCGTGGCCGCATTCGTCGCGGGCTTGCGGTATGAGGCGATACCGGACGAGGTGCGCGCGCGCATCAAACTGCTGATTCTCGATTCGCTCGGCTGCGCCATTTTCGGCGCCGGGTTACCGTGGAGCCGCATTCTTGCGGATACCTTGCAGCGCGTCGATAGCACGCCGGGTTGCCGCGTGTGGGGCATGCCGATGCGTCTGTCCGCGCCGCACGCGGCGCTCGTCAACGGTACCTTGATCCAGAGTTTCGAACTCGACGACGTGCATCGCGTCGGCGTGCTGCATGTCGGGGCGGTGACCTTGCCGGCCGTGCTGGCCGTCGCCGAACTGTTGTCCGCCGGCGCGCCGATGTCAGGCCGCGATTTTCTGCGCGCCTGCGTGGCGGGCTATGAGGTCGGCCCGCGCGTGGGCATGTGCATGGGACCGGAGCACATCGCGCAGGGCTGGCATTCGGGCGCGACGGTCGGCGTATTCTCGGCCGCGGCGGGCGCGGCAGCCGCGTTGCGGCTCGATGTGGAACAGACGGTGCACGCGCTCGGCATCGGCGGCACGCAGGCGGCCGGGCTGATGGCCGCGCAGTTCGGCGCGATGGTCAAGCGCATGCACGCGGGCCGGGCCGCGCAAAGCGGCCTGTACGGCGCGTTGCTCGCGCAAAACGGTTTCACAGGTATCGTCGACGTGTTTGAAAACCCGTACGGCGGCTTCTGCAGCACGTTCTCGCGTTCGTCGGACCGCTTCGATCTGACGCAACTCGTGGATGGCCTCGGCGAGCGCTTCGAGACCATGCGTATCGCGTTGAAGTTCTACTCGTGCGTGGGCAGCAATCACACCACGCTCGACGCGATCCGCGCGATGCAGGCGCGTCATCCATTCGGTCCGGACGATATCGAGCGGATCGTCGTGCACGGTTCGCGCGTGACGGTCGATCATGTGGGCTGGAAATACATGCCACAGGGGCTGACCTCCGCGCAGCTCAACCTGCCGTATTGCGTCGCAACGCTGCTGCTCGAAGGCGACGTCTTCGTCGACCAGTTCAGCGAGGACAAGGTCGCGGACCCGCAGCGCATGGCGCTCGCCGATCGCGTGCAAGTGGTCGAGGATCCGTCGATCACGGCGCGCGGTTCCATGCTGCGGCATATGGTGCGCGTCGAGGTGCTGTTGCGCGACGGCACGCGGCTCGAAGAAACGCTCGAGGCGCAGCGTGGCAGCGAACACGCGTTCGCGAGCGAGGCGGATATCGTCGGCAAGATGAGAAAGCTCGCCGCGCATCGAGTCGACGCACGGCAGATCGCGCGCATCGTCGACTGGGTGATGCACGCCGAAGATCAGCCGGACGCCAGAGAACTCGCGCGGCTTCTCGCGAGCGCGCCCTGAGGAGCCATCGTGGCCGCCACTGCGCACACGCTCCCGTTGTCCGCCACGCCCGCCGCGCGGCGCGAACGGTTACGCTCGATTATCGGTGGCAGTGCCGGCAACGTCATCGAGTGGTACGACTTTCTCGCGTATTCGATCTTCTCGATCTATTTCAGCAAGGCTTTTTTCCCGGGCGGCAATCAGACCGCGCAACTCCTGAACGCGGCGGCCGTTGCGGCGATCGGCTATGTGGTGCGGCCACTCGGCAGTTGGGCCATCGGTGCGCTCGCCGACCGGCATGGACGGCGCGTGGCGTTGAGCGTCTCGGTGGCGATGATGAGCGTCGGCTCGCTGATCATCGCATTAACGCCGACGTATGCGTCGATCGGCGTGGCCGCGCCCGCCGTGCTGGTCTGCGCGCGTCTGCTGCAAGGCTTCAGCATGGGCGGCGAAGCGGGCACGAGCGCGACCTATCTGAGCGAAATGGCGCCGATGGGCCGGCGCGGCTTCTTTGTCGGCTTCGTCCAGGTGACGGTGGTGATGGGACAACTGGTGGCGCTCGCGCTGATGCTCGTGCTGCAACGGTTCGTGTTGACGCCCACGCAACTCGAACAGTGGGGGTGGCGCATTCCGTTTGCGATCGGCGGCGCGCTGGCCGTCTTTGCGCTCTATCTGCGGCGTGGCATTGCTGAGACCGAAGCGTTCGAGCGTGAAGGCGCGCGCCCGCAGACGGAGCGAGGCAGTCTGCTGGTGCTGCTGATCCAGCACCGGCGTCAGACGCTGTGGACGATCGGCATCAGCATCGGTGGTACGGTCGCGTTCTACACGTTCACGATCTATCTGCAGAAGTTCATGGTCAATACGACGGGCTTCAGCCGCGATACCGCGACGCTGATCGCAACCGCGGCGCTCGTCATTTACATGGGTTTTCAGCCGCTTTTCGGACTGTTGTCCGATCTGATCGGACGGCGTCCGGTCATGATGATCTTCGGTGTCGGCGGCACGTTCCTGACGGTGCCTCTGATGCACGCGCTCGGCGCGACTCACAGCGCGCTCACCGCGTTCGCATTGAACCTCGCGGCGCTCGGCATTCTCAGCGGCTTTTCGTCGATTCACTGGCTCGTCAAGTCGGAGCTTTTTCCCGCGAGGGTTCGCGCGCTCGGTGTCGGCCTGCCGTTTGCGATCGTGTCGTCGGTAATGGGCGGCACCACCGAATATCTCGCGCTGCGCTTCAAGCACGCGGGCCACGAATCGTGGTTCTTCTATTACGTCAGCGCGTGCGCGGCGGTGTCGCTGCTCACGTATGTGCTGATGCCCGAGACGCGCCATCGGTCGGTGATCGACGAAGAAGCGCGCCAGTAATGTGATCACCTCAGTGGTCACCAAGCTGATCACCAGGATCAACGGAGACGTTTTCATGCAGCCGGCTTCATCCGCTGGACGCACCGCCGCGCAGTTGTTGTCGGAGTACGCCCTCAGCGTGCGCTTCGAGCAGTTACCGGCCGACATCGTGCGGCTCGCCAAAGACTGTCTGATCGATGCGATCGGCGCGGCGTTGTACGGACACGAAGTCGAGGCGGGCAAGGCCGTGCTGCGCTATGTCAGCCATGCGGCCGCGGGCCCGTGCGCGATCCCTGGCACGAGCCGGCGCGTCGCGCCCGAGGCGGCGGCGTTCGTGGGCGGCGTGCTAATCCACGCGGCGGAACTCGATAGCTTGCGGCAACCTGGCGCCGGCGTTCATCCCGGCGCATCGCTGGTGCCGGTTGCGCTTGCCGCCGCGCAGGTTTATGGCGCGTCGGGACGCGAAGTGCTGGCGGCGCTCGTCGCCGGTATCGAGGTGCTATTCCGGATCGGCACGGCGACGAAACACTCGGCCGAAGCACGCGGCTTTCATGCGCCGGGTCTGACGGGACCGTTCGGGGCCGCGATCGTTGCGGGCAAGCTGGCCGGCGTCGATGCGGATACGCTGAGTCGCGCGTTGGGTATTGCCGGCTCGTTGAGCGGCGGATTGCTTGAATTCGCGAAGTCCGGCGATGGTGGTCTCGTCAAACGTATCCACCTGGGGCGCGCGGCACAATCGGGCATCGTTGCCGTGCAACTGGCGCAGGCGGGGTTCGACGGGCCGTCGACGGTGCTCGAAGGACGCTACGGTTTTCTGGAGGCGTATTGCGAGGCCTCTGACGCGGCGCGTCTGACCGACGGCTTAGGCACGCGCTATGAAACGCCGACGCTGTGCCTGAAGCGCTACGCGTGTCACATCGTGGCTCACACGCCGGTCTATGCCGCGCAGCAACTGCGCGCCGCGCACGATATCGACGCGCACCGTATCGTCGCGATCCGGATCGAGGGCGCGCCGCGTCTTGCTGCGAATCACGATATCAAGCTGCCCGCCAATCAGGTGCTCGCGCAATACAGCGTGCCGGTGTGCGTGGCGGCGGCACTGCTGCACGATGCCGACGATCCGTTGACCTTCGGTGACCGCCTGTTGCAAGACGAAGCCATCGGCGAACTCGCGCAGCGCGTGACGCTCGTCGCCACCGACGCCACCGGTCTTGCCACCGTCACACGCATCACGCTCGATAACGGCACGACCTACGAACTGGCACAGACGGACTTCCCGGGCTGTCCGTCGACACCGTTCACGCCGGCCCAATTGCGCGCCAAGTTCATGCGGATGACGAAGCGGCTGGGCGCCGCGGCGCACACGTTGTTCGAGCAGCTGGACCGGGTGGAAGACGAAGCGGGCCTGCACTGGCTCGACGCGGCGCCTGCATCGTCGCCCGATTCATTGCACAGGTCGTCGCCGGATCTATCGCTAGTAAGAGGAGACCGCTGATGAGCATCGCGAAATCGCTGGGCGAACGCATCGCGGCGTTCACTTCCGCCGACGTGCCCGACGCAGCGTTGCGCTGGGCGCGCATCGGCATCATCGATACGATCGGCGTCACACTGGCTGGTTCGGCGGAACCGTGCGCGCGGATTGCCCGGGCCGTGGCGGCGCCGTCCAACGGTCCCGCGCTCGTGGTCGGCACGCGCGAACGGATGAAGCCGAGCGACGCCGCGCTCGTCAACGGCACGGCCGCGCATGCGCTCGACTTCGACGATTGCAGCAATACGCTGGGCGGCCATCCTTCCGCGCCGATTCTGCCGGCGCTCTTCGCGCTCGCCGAAGAAGTGCACGCGAGCGGGTGGCGCCTCGTCACCGCTTACGTGGCGGGTTTCGAAGCGCAGGCGCGCATTGCGCATGCCGTCAATTTTCACCACTACGACAAGGGCTGGCATCCGACGGCGACGCTCGGCGTATTCGGCGCGTGTGCCGCGTCGGCGCATCTGCTCGAACTGGATGCGGCGCACACGGCGACTGCGCTGTCGATTGCCGCGTCGTTCGCCTCCGGCATCAAGGCCAATTTCGGCACCATGACGAAGCCGTTGCATGTCGGTCATGCGTCGCGCAACGGCTTGATCGCGACGCTGCTAGCGCGCGAGGGTTTCAGCGCCGGCGACGAAGCCTTCGAACATGCCCAAGGTTTCTTCAATGTCTACAACGGCATGGGCCACTACGACGCCGAGGCAGCGCTGACGCATTGGGCCGATCCACTCGACATCGTCGAACCGGGCATTGCGATCAAGCAGTATCCGTGTTGCGGTAGCACGCACCCCGCAATCGACGCGATGCTGATGCTCGTCTACGAATACGGACTGAAGCCGGACGATGTCGAATCGGTCGTGTCGTGGACGCATCCGCGTCGCCTTCAGCATACGAACCGCCCGCAACCGGCCAGTGCGCTCGACGCGAAATTCAGCGTGCAGTACTGCGTGGCTCGCGCACTGGCGCAAGGGCGCGTGGTGCTGTCCGATTTCGAAGGCGACGCGTACGCTGATCCGGCGATTCGCGCGCTCATGTCGAAGATCGTCGCGGAGCCGGATCCTTTGGCGGACCAGCAGCCGGATCATTTCGGCGCGGAAATCGTCGTTCAGTTGCGCGACGGGCGGCGCGTGTCGAAACGCGTTGCGCGCGCGGCGGGCCGGACCTCGGCCAATCCGCTGCCGGATGCGCGGATCGAAGCCAAGTTTCTCGACTGCGCGAATCACGTATTGACGCCCGATGCGAGCCGCGACGCGTTGGGCATGCTGTGGCGCATCGACAGTATGGAAGACATCACTACGTTGACCGCTTTACTCGAAGCAGGTTTACGGCACTGACGCAGGCGTCGGGACCCCGTTGGATGGTTTCATCCGAACGAGCAAGACAATCGCGCGGCTATGACCGCATGACTAGATGGAGACAGGCATGAACGACTCACTCGTCGCCGCGCGCGTCGACCGTTTGCCGAACTCGCGGATGCATCGCGAATGGATGTTCCTGTTCGCGATTCCTCTCTTCTTCGATAGCTGCGATATCAACACGTTCGCGTCGGCGGCGCCCGCGCTGATCCGGCATTGGCACATCGCGATCAATGAAATCGCGCTGATCACGTCCGCGAGTTTCATCGGTATGTTCTTCGGCGCGACACTCGGCGGTTTGCTGTCCGACCGGCTCGGGCGCAAACGATCGCTGATGCTGTTCGTGCTGATCTCGTCGCTCGGTTCGCTGGCAACGGCGGTCGTGCCGAGCGTGCCGTATCTGTTCGCGGCGCGGGTCGTCACCGGCTTCGGCATTTCCGCGGGCATGGTGACGGTGATGACCTATATCGCCGAGCTGTTCCCGGCACGCTCGCGCGGCACCTGGCAATCGTGGGCCATGGTCATCAACCTGTGCGCGATTCCGTTGACGAACTTCGTCGCGCGGCTACTCGTGCCGTACGGACCGGACGGCTGGCGCTGGGTCTTCGTGTGGGGCGCGCTTGGCGTCGCGTTTCCGCTGATCGCAAAGCGGCTTCCCGAGTCGCCACGCTGGAGCGCGCGAGCAGGGCGCTTCGACGAAGCGGAAGCCGCGCTCTCGGCGATGGAGGCAAGGAGCATCGCCGAAGGGAACGTGCTGACGACGCCCGAGGTCGTGGTGCGGCCGCCCGAAGCGCGCGAGCCGTGGATGACGATGTTCAACAGCGTCTACCGCCGGCGCACGCTCACGCTCTGCGCGATCTGGCTGCTGCAGACGATCGGCTTCTACGGCTTCGAAGCGTGGGTGCCGACCTTGCTGGTGCATCACGGCATCACGATTGCACGCAGCCTCACGTATTTCACGCTGATCAACGTGGGCGCGCCGCTTGGCGCATTGCTCGCGGTCTATCCCGCCGACCGCTTCGAACGCAAGCATCTGATCGCGCTCGTCGCGCTATTGATCGCGGGATTCGGTCTGCTGTACGGGTTGAGCTTCACGCCGGTGCTGATCGTGACGTTCGGGTTCGCGGTCGGCATGCTGACACAGACCTTCGCGACGCTGCTCTATTCGTACACGCCCGAACAATTTCCGACCGGCGTGCGCAATAGCGCAACGGGCCTCACGTATGGCGCCGGCCGGATCGCGAATGTCGCGAATGCCTTCGTGATCGCCGCGATCTACACGAACTACGGCTATGTGACCGTGTTCATGTATATCGCGGGTGCGTGGTTCCTGACCGCGTTGATCACGCTCGTCTTCGGCCCACGGACTACCGGCCGCAGCCTCGAAACCCTGAACCCGGTCGTGGATGAAGTGGACGCGGCGTCGCTGACGCCGCTCGCCGAATACCCGCGACGCTAGATCACACTGGAACTGGAGAGCCAACTGATGACCCTCGACGAACTCAACGATATCGACGTGCTCGTAATCGGCGCGGGAAACGCCGCGGCCAATGCGGCGCTTGCCGCACGCGAAGGCGGCGCGAAGCGCATCGCGCTGCTCGAAAGCGCACCGGAGGAAGCGCGCGGCGGCAACTCCGCATTCACGGGCGGCGCGTTCCGTTTCGTCTACGATTCCGTCGACGACCTGTTGAAGCTCGCGCCGGATATCGCGGAGCTGGATCTGCCGAATATCGATTTCGGCACCTACACGCGCGAGCAGTATTTCGACGATATCGGCCGGCTCACCGAGTTCCGCGCCGATCCGGATCTCACCGACGTACTGATCGGCAACAGCTACGACGCCGCGCTGTGGCTCAAGCGGCATGGCGTGCGTTTTCAACCTGCGCTAGGGCGGCAGGCGTTTCGTGTCGAAGGCAAGTTTCGTTTCTGGGGCGGGCTGGCCTGCCACATTCTGGGCGGCGGCACGCATCTGGTCGAAACGCTGCATCACGCGCTGAAGGACGCGGGTATCGGCGTGCTCTATCGTACGCAGGCAATGGGCCTGCTGCATGGCGACGGGCGCATCGAGGGCGTGCGCGCCATGCATGAGGGCCGGCAGGTCGATATCCGCGCGAGAGCGGTGGTGCTCGCATGCGGCGGTTTCGAGTCGAGCGCGGAAATGCGTGCGCGCTATCTCGGGCCGAACTGGGACCTGGCGAAAGTGCGCGGCACACGCTACAACACCGGCTGGGGCCACAAGATGGCGATGGAAATCGGCGCGGCGGTGACGGGGCACTGGTCCGGCGCGCATGCGGTGCAATGGGATATGAACGCGCCCGAGTACGGCGATCTGACGATCGGCGATCGCTTCCAGAAACATAACTACCCGTTCGGAATTCTGGTGAACGCGAGGGGCGAGCGTTTTCTCGACGAGGGGCTCGACTTTCACAGCTTCACGTACGCGAAATATGGGCATGAAGTCTTGCGCCAGCCAGGCCTTTTCGCGTGGCAGATCTTCGATCAGAAAGTCGTCAAGCTGTTGCGCGACGAGTACCGGATTGCGCGCACCACCAAAGAGACGGCAAATACGCTCGAAGAACTGGCGCCGAAACTCACGGGCGTCGATCCGGAAGGTTTTCTGCGCACTGTGCGCGCTTATAACGAGGCGCCGCGGCCCGATGTGTCGTTCAATCCGAACATCCACGACGGTCTGCGCACGCGTGGGCTCGGCATCGACAAAACCAACTGGGCCAATCGGCTCGACACGCCGCCTTTTGAGGCCTACGGCGTGACCACGGGCGTGACTTTTACGTTCGGTGGACTGAAGGTGTCAACGGAGGCCGAGGTGCTCGACACGTCGGGTACGCCGATTCGAGGGCTGTTCGCAGCGGGCGAGATTGTCGGCGGTCTCTACTATCACAACTACGGCAGCGGCACGGGGCTCGTCGCCGGCGTGGTGTTCGGGCGGCGCGCCGGGGCAGGCGCGGCGCGACTGGTTGCGCGCTGATTCGGACGCTCACGTGAACGCTCGGGGGACTCACTACGATGCTGCTTATCGATAACGACTGCGTCGCGCGCGTGCTGACGATGCGCGATTGTATCGACGTGCAGGAACGCGCGTTCGCCGGGTTGCCGGATGGCGCCTCGATTGGGCGTCCGCGTATCGACACCTATGTGCCGACGCAGCGCGAGGACAGCTATTACCGTTTCGGCTCGGTCGATGGCGCGACCGGCGGCATTCTGGCGGTGCGTCTGAAATCGGACGTGATGGTGTGGCCGCGCGACGCCGATGGCCGCGCGGGCACCGAGCAGAAGTACTGCGTCGAGCCCGGCACGTATTGCGGGCTGGTGATGCTGTTCAGTACCGAGAACGGCAAGCCGCTCGCGATGCTCAACGACGGCCACCTGCAACACATGCGCGTAGGCGGCGCGGCGGGGCTGGGCACGCGGCTGCTTGCGCGCGAGGACGCGCATACCATCGGCATGATCGGCTCGGGCGGCATGGCGGAAACATTTCTCGAAGCGCTGGTGGCGGTGCGCGACATCCGCCGCGTGCGTGTCTTCAGCCGTCGCGAGGCGAACCGTGTGCGTTTTGCGCGGGACATGGCGGCGAAACTTGGGATCGAAGTCGAAGCAGTCGGTTCGGCCGAAGAGGCGGTGCGCGGCGCCGACATCGTCGCCACCTGCACCGACAGCATGACGCCCGTGATCGACGCCGACTGGCTGGAACCAGGCATGCACGTGGTGGCGCTCACGCCGCGTGAATTCGACGCCAGGGTCGCAAACCGCCTCGACGTGTGCATCGCGCAAGGCCATGAACGCTTGCCGATGGAGGAGAGCGAGCGCTTCAGCCAGCGCGTGTCGGGCAGCCCGAATGCGTTTATCGGCGGAAGCGGCGACGAGCGGGCGCGTCTGCCTGTCTCGCGCGGGGAGAGGGTGGATACGACCGGCTGGCCGGTCTACACCGATGTGATTACGGGCCGCGCGCCCGGCCGCACGGATGCCAGGCAGATCACTTTCTATTACACCGTGGGCAACTGGGGCGTCCAGTTTGCGGCGGTGGGCGGCCACGTGTATCGGGAAGCGTCGCGACTAGGCCTCGGCATTGCGTTGCCGGATCACTATTTCCTGCAGTCCATTAGAAACTGAAAGAGCGTGCCTCGCCCTCGTGACGCGGGGAATCGATGGTTTCAGCAGGTCGTGTTCGAGCGATTCACGCGGGACGTGGATGCGCTTTAGCACATCGTGACTTCATCTTCCTCGCGGGGTTGTATGACGACGCCGCTCCAGTGCTTCAACTGGTCGAGTGCAAGCTCCCCGAGTGTGTCGATGAACGGCCCTGACGCGTTCACGCAATCGATCCGATGGAACTCCTTGCCGCCCCATTGGAGGAACGTGTCCCGCCCCTCAACACCGATTTCGTCGATGGTTTCGATGCAGTCGGCAGTAAAGCCCGGGCAAAACACGTCTACGCGATGCGTGCCGGAAGCGCCCAGTTCAGCCAATGTATCCGCGGTATGTGGTCCGATCCACTCCTGTCTTCCGAACTCCGACTGGAACGTGACTCTGCAGTGTTGTGCGTCAAGGCTCAACGCCTCGGCAAGCAGTGTGCCCGTCTCGAGGCACTGCGCATGGTAAGGGTCGCCACGCTCGATAGCGCGTTGCGGCAAGCCGTGAAAACTCAAAAGCATCTGATCGCCACGGCTGAAGTCGGGACGTCCATGAACGTACCAGTGCCGTCGTACGGTGTCGGCGAGTGCGGAAATATAGCGTGAATCTGCAAAGTACTGTTTGATGAAACGCACTTCGGGTTGATTGCGGATCTGCGCGAACGCGGAGGCCACCTTGTCGAAGGCAGTTGCGGTGGTCGATGCCGCGTACTGCGGATACATCGGCAAGATCACGATGCGATCGCAGCCTTGCCGGATCAGACGATCGAGTTCTCCCGCGATGCTCGGCGTGCCGTAACGCATCGCGTAAGAGACATGCACCTGCTGTCCGCGTTCGGTCAGCCATCTTCGAAGTGCAATGGCCTGCTGTTCGGTATGCACACGCAGCGGCGATCCGTCCGGCATCCAGATGGATTCATATCGGCGCGCCGCCGCGTGGCGCCTGAATGGAAGCACGAGGCCGTGAAGAATGGGCTGCCAAAGCCATTGCGGCATTTCGATCACGCGTGGATCGGACAGGAACTCCGCAAGATAACGATGTACTTCGCGCGGAGTGGGCGCGTCTGGTGTACCGAGATTGATCAGCAACACTGCCACGCGGGGCATTGAAACGGCAGGGGACGTCTTCTGAAAAGAGATATCAGCATACATTTCGCGTCACCTGAAGGTTAGCTCTCGGATCCATTTGCGGGTTGGGCGGTATCGCCGATTAACGATCCACCCTCTGGGCCAATCATCGCCAATTCTGCGCTTCAGGTCCAAGTCGTATTTTCTAGCGCTTCAATAAGTCGCGACTATCGGCCACGCGAGATGGTCTGCGATGCGTGACATTGACTTGTGCTAGCACCCATGTCAGCAAGGCCAATGAAACATGCTGGCAGTTTTCCTACGTAGATTGTCCTTATTCGACGTATGAGCTGGCATGCGGGACTTAGTATTCTGTTATCCAATCAGTAAATAATTCCAAACGTGGCAGCTGCACAGCGCTGCTATTCTTGAATCGACAAACGATGGTTGTGATTCGCAACGGTTTGCATCGGTTTTCATTACCCCCCAATGCGAGGATAGGAACATGAATATGAAAAGGAAGTTGACTACGGCATTTGGCGCACCTGTTGCCGACAATCAGAACATTCAGACGGCGGGCCCGAACGGGCCGGCGTTGTTGCAAGATGTGTGGCTCCTCGAGAAGCTGGCGCATTTCGACCGTGAAGTCATTCCGGAGCGCCGGATGCACGCGAAGGGTTCAGGCGCATTCGGCACGTTCACTGTGACGCACGACATCACGAAATATACGCGCGCAAAGATTTTCTCGAAGATCGGCAAGAGCACGGAAATGTTCGCGCGCTTCTCGACGGTTGCCGGCGAACGCGGTGCGGCGGACGCTGAACGCGACATTCGCGGCTTTGCATTGAAGTTCTATACCGAAGAAGGCAACTGGGACGTCGTCGGCAATAACACGCCGGTGTTCTTCTTTCGCGACCCGCTGAAGTTCCCGGACCTGAACCATGCGATCAAGCGTGATCCGCGCACGGGCATGCGCAGCGCACAGAACCAGTGGGATTTCTGGACCCAGCTTCCCGAGGCGTTGCATCAGATTACGATCATCATGAGCGATCGCGGCCTGCCGAGTTCTTTCCGTCATATGCACGGCTTTGGAAGCCACACGTATAGCTTTATCAACGCGGTAAATGAACGCTTCTGGGTCAAGTTTCATTTCCGCACGCAGCAGGGTGTCAAGAACTTGACGGACGCTGAGGCCGAGGCGTTGGTTGGCCGGGATCGCGAATCACATCAGCGCGATCTGTATGAGAGCATTGAGCGCAAAGATTTCCCGCGCTGGACGCTGTTCGTCCAGATCATGCCCGAGAAGGAAGCGGGCACGTACCGCATCAATCCGTTCGACCTCACGAAGGTATGGCCGAAGTCCGATTATCCGTTGATCGAAGTTGGCGTGATGGAACTCAATCGTAACGCCGACAATCATTTTGCGGACGTTGAGCAGGCTGCATTCGCACCGTCGAACATCGTGCCGGGAATCGGTTTTTCGCCAGACCGCATGCTGCAAGGGCGACTCTTCTCTTATGGGGATACGCAGCGTTATCGTCTGGGCGTGAACTACGCGCAGATTCCGGTGAATGCGCCGAGGGGAGCGAGCTATGTCAATAGCTATCACCGTGATGGTCAAGGACGTACAGACGGTAATCAAGGTGGCACGATCTCCTACGAACCGAATACGCGTGGCGAGTGGGTCGAGCAGCCGGACTACCGCGAGCCGCCGCTGAGCCTGGAAGGCGCTGCGGATCACTGGAATCACCGGGTCGACGACGACTACTACTCGCAAACGGGCGTCCTGTTCCGCAACATGTCATCCGCGCAACAGCAAGTGTTGTTCGAAAACACCGCGCGCGCACTGCAGGGCGTGTCGGATCCGGTCGTTCAGCTTCATATCGAACATTGCGGTCTCGCGGATGCGGCTTACGGTGCAGGTGTCTCTGACGCGGTCAGAAAACTTGCGAAGGCAAATTCGAGTGGCGGCAACATAAGCTAGTCGAGTTGAATCAAATGTTTCACGACCTATCGCGGGGCGGCAAACGCTTTCATGGATTGCCAGCCCCGCGATGTACACCTTCGATCAGGCAAACGTCAGGGTGGCTATTCGACGCTGTGTCCGATACTTCCAAATGGGCTTGACCAACGGCAGTATCTTTGAGAGGCAGGCGACTGTGGTTATGCGAACTTGGAATACGGCACCGCACTTCGATTCGTTACGCGCCTGGCGAGTGCATCGACATGGGGCTATGCTGTGACGTACAGAGGGAGAGAGACATGGGCCGCAGCCAGGATCGCATCGAAAAGCGGGAGCAGAGTTGGTACCGCGAACGCGATTGCGCTTTAAACGAATTCGTCGCGCTCTTGGAGCGCGATGACAACGGCTCGACGCGCCATGCGGCGGAAATTACGCAGCGGATTCCCGTTTACGACTGTCCGCAACTCGATGGCATGACACGCGATCCATCCCGGAGAGCGGAGTTGCAGGCGGAATGGGCTCGCGTTCTTCACGACGGCGCAGGGGTGCTGGTGCTTCGGCAGGCATTTGTCGATAACGGACCTGTCGACGACGCAACGGCCGTCTTCGAATCCATTATCCGCAGTGAACGCGAGCAAGGCTCGCATGCGGCAGACCATTTCGCCAAGGCGGGCGCGAATGACCGGATCTGGAACGCCCAGGAGAAGCTCTGCCTGCGAGCGCCCGAAGTATTCGCGGAATACTTCTCGAATCCAATGCTGATGATGGTGTCGCAAGCGTGGCTTGGACCGTGCTACCAGATGACGTCGCAGGTCAATGTGGTGCGTCCCGGCGGCGCAGCTCAACAGGCGCATCGCGATTACCACCTCGGCTTCCAGACGGTTGAAAAGGCTGAACGCTATCCTGCGCACGTACATCGGATGTCCACCTTCCTCACCCTGCAGGGCGCGGTGGCGCATAGCGACATGTCGGTTGAGAGCGGTCCGACGAAGTTCCTGCCGTATTCGCAGCGATATGACGAGGGATATCTGGCGTGGCGCCGAGCCGATTTTCGGGAATATTTCGAGGCCCATTTCGTCCAGTTGCCGCTCTCCAAGGGCGATGCCGTGTTTTTCAACCCCGCGTTGTTCCATGCGGCCGGCACAAATCGCACTAAGGACGTTCAACGCATGGCGAATCTCTTGCAGGTCTCGTCGGCTTATGGCCGGGCAATGGAAGTGCTCGACCGCAGGAGAATGTGCGAGGCGGTTTATCCGGTATTGCGCGAGCGCCGCGCGTCGGGACGAATAAGTGACACGGAAGCCGCCGCGGCGATCGCATCCTGCGCTGAGGGATACCCGTTCCCTACCAACCTCGACCGCGATCCACCGGTCGGCGGGTTGGCGCCGGAAAGCCAGCAGGAACTCATGCACCGCGCGCTTGACGAGGACTGGGATCCCGCCAGATTCACGCTCGCTTTAAACGAGCACGCTGCGCGGCAACGCTCCACTGATCCGCAATCTGGCACGTGTTAACAATTTCTTTAGACTCAGTCGATGGCGCAAAGGCCGGTCTGATCGCAGGCTTGACCAAGCGATAGCAACGCGACGCCGCATCCTCGCGGGAACCGTCCGGGATCGCCCTAAGGCCGGTCATGCACTGACCGTCTCCGCACGTGTGGATAGGAGAAATTGACATGAAAACGCTTCGAATCGTGGCGCTCTGCGCGATCGGCATGTTCCTGGGACAAGCGTGGGCGCAAGACAAACCAGTACCATCGGGAACCGCAACGTCTGTTCAGGATGTCGGTGGCGTCACCGACGCGTCGAGGGGTGAAACGGGAATGGCAATGAGTCCGGCGCGGCAGGCCTATCCGGACCTCAACACCCTGCAATCCGGGGAGCAAAGCCGTAACGTGGCCAATACGTTCCGCCATCACTGAGCGCCGCGCAATGGTTTTACGCGACCGCCGTCCCGCACGATGAGTGTCAGCGAACACACTCATCGCGCGTGACGGTGGCAGGCTACGGTTCCGACCGGGCCCGTCCGGCGCGTGATGGGGCGATGCTCAGGGCTCAGTAGCCGATACGCTTTTCGACGTTCCGGAATCGCCCCATCGATCGGTAGCGATTGAACCATGCATTAGTACGAAGTTCACACAGGCGCGGCGAATGTTCAGCAAGCGCAACGTCGAGCCAATGAAACATCTCGTCCGGCTGGTCGAGCCTCGCGTAAATTTCCGCAAACAGAAACGGCGACGTATAGCGCCTTTGACGCCTCGTCATCAGGTCCTGCAAATACCATTGAAGGACTTTTTTATAACCCCCGGACTCCCAGACCGTGCGAATAGTCTCCGCGCGGGCGAATTCGCCGCACCGCGTTAGCGCATCAACGGTCGCTTCGACTGCCTCCTGGTATTGACCCTGCTCTTCATAGGCGGTCGCCAGTAGCTGATAGACGAGCGGGGAGCGATTACCATGCCCGCCCTTCAGGCATTCCCGAATCACTTCGTCGTATTTGCCCGCCTGTACGAGTCCGAATACGCGCGATCCTTCGAACCCGAGCGGGTCGACTTTTTCGGCACGCTCGAACTGCGCTCTGCCTTCCGCTTCTCGCCCAAGCACCAGCAGCAGCCGAGCATACAGGCGGCTCGTTTCGGCGTGGCTTGGATTCAGCCGTAACGCCTCGAGGAACTCCTCCTCTGCCCGGTGCCAGTCCCAGTCATAGAAGTAGTGCACGCCGGCTAGCGCCTGGTGAGCCTCAGGAAGATTGGCGTCCAGTTCCAGTGCTTGCAGCGCCGCCTGCCGCGCTCGCGGGTGGCCCTCCGATGGTGCACAGACTCCGTGCGTCGCGGCAGCACCTAAAACGTTCGACATCCCCACATACCCGAGCGCGTAAGTCGGGTCCCTCTCGATCGCGAGTTCGAAGTAGCCGCGCGCGCGAACGAAGTCCTCGTCGCTCAGCGCGTGATGCGCGGCAAACCCCGCATCGAAGTGCACGCGGCGGGTCCAGTAGTAACGGCCGCGCAGATACGCGTCGTGCGCCGCCGGATCGACCGGCAAACGTCTCGCCAGCGTGTGCCGTTGCTCGTCCGCGAGCGCGGGCGATACTTCCTGGGCGAGCGCCGCTCCCACCTCTTTCTGGATTTCCAGCGCGCCATTCGTCATCGGCTCATACGCGCGACTCCAGATCTGCACCTGGTCGAAGCAACGGATCAGTTGCGCCAGAATGCGAATCCTCATGCCGTCCCGCTTGAGCGCACCTTCCAGCACGTAGTCGATCGACAACTCGCGCGCGATCTCCGCGATACTCTTGCTGACCCGTCTGCAGTGGGCGGCGGTCGTCCTTGAAATGACAAGGATGCGCTCAGGATCGAGCATGCCGATACTGGCGGAGGTTTCATCGGCCAGCGCGTCGCAGAAGCTGTTCTGACCAGAGTCGCCGGTCTGGTTTTCGAACGGCAGAACCAGTATCCGCACGGCTTCCTGCGGGGCGGGCGCCGATTCCTCCGGCGCGGGCCGTACGTTGTTCAGACGATAGCCTTTGCCCTTCACGGTGATGATGTGCTGCGGGTTGACCGGATCGTCGTGAAGCGCGACGCGGATTTTCCGGATTGCCGTATTGATGCAGTTGTCCGTTTCCCGATATGCGTTCGCGCCCCACAGTGCTCTCACGATATCCGCACGCGTGACGAGTTGCCCGTTGCGGGATGCCATCAGGATCAGCAACTCCATCGGCAGGCGCTCGAGACTGACCTTCTCGCCTGCGCGGCGCAATTCGTAGCGCTGAATGTTCAGTTCGACATCCGCGATCCGGACGGATTCTGGCGTGTTCATCTGCGCTCCTGCCATCGCGAGGTCCGGTTCACAGCGACGACGTCGGCGCGCCGCCGCTCGCGCTTCATGCCGAATGAAGCCGCGAATGCGAGCGCCGAGCACAACAGAATGACGAGCGCGGGCGCAGGCAACCAGTGCAGGCCGGAAACAAGGAAATTCGCCGCGAGCGGCGTCAGTCCCAGCGACGCGGACAGCCCGAGATTCATGGCCGTGGCAACGCCGCTGAAGCGGACGTCGACGGGGAACATCTCCGCGATCGCGCACGCGAAGGTTCCGTTGGCGAACGAACTGACGACGCCTGCCATCAGGAACAGCGCAGTCAGGCTCGCGTAGTGACGAGCGGCCGCAATGAAGAAGAAGGGCGCGAAAAGCGCGGACAAGACGGTTCCCGACCTGAACACGTAACGGCGCGGCAACAGGTCGCCAGCATGCGACGTCACGAGAATGCAGGCAGCCACGACGATCAGGTACCCCGTCTGGGCACTCGCGATCTGATGCGTGTCGTATTGAAGCCCTTGCAGATAACTTGGCGTGAAGCCGATAAAGATGCCACCCGATGCGCCCACCAGTAGAGACGCGCCAGCGCCAGTCGCCAGGGGAGCGAAATGGTTGCGAAGCAGGACGGCGAGAGGCTCGCGATGCCGGGCGCCAATGGCCTGCGCGTACTCGTCGGTCTCGGCAAGCGTGCGGCGCAGGGCAAAGCTCAACAGCCCGACCATTCCACCCAGCAGGAAGCCAATCCGCCATCCGAACGCGTCGACCTGCCCGGGTGTGAGCGCCCATTGCATGGCGAGATTGATGCTCGTCGCCAGAAGCAACGCAAGGTTGACCGCGACGAACACGATGCCGCACAGAAGACCAGGTCTGCCGCGCGCGCTTTCGACGGCGTAGACGATTGCACCTGGCAACTCGCCGCCCAGGCAAAGACCCTGGATGAGCCGCAGCACGAGAAGAAGTGCCGGGGCAAGCGCGCCCCATGCCGCGTATGAAGGAAGTATTCCGATGAGAAGCGTTGAAACGGAGGCGATCATCGCCGACGACAGGAAGACGAGGCGCCGGCCGTGCGTGTCGCCGAACCGCCCGAGGAGGATGCCGCCCACCGGCCTGGAAAGGTAGCCAATGGCCAGCACTGTGAAGGACAAAGTCTCCGCCGGCACGCCAGTTCCTGTCGGAAAGAACTCGCTGCCGATGCTTCTTGCAAAAAATCCGAAGATGACGAAATCGAATACTTCGAGCGCCCCTCCCGTGCTGGCGACCAGAATGGTCCAGCGTTGGTGCGCTGTCATCGACTCTTTTCGGATTAGGGGCGAATCGTCGAGCATGGAAATCCCTGATATCGCCAGGCATAACTACCGTTTTAAGCGGACGCCGCGCCGGAGGGACGTGTTCAGCCACTACCGTGTCATTCCAACTTCGAAGACGGTGCAGGATCGTTCTGGCTTAAATATGATGGACGACAATTCGCTTACAAGAAAGGTCTTTAGATTCGCCTTGTGGTTCTTGATCGACGGATTGACGTGTGCCGCACTCGGGAGCCGGCGCTCGGCGCGAGGTCCGCGATGGCGAGTGGTACGGCGACCTGATCGCGATTGCGTTCCCGATCTCGCCGCTGGAGGTTCAGGTCATGCACCTCGCGTTCTGCTGCTTACTTCATTCGTTGCCACACAACTTTCGATGCACCATATCCGAAGCTCCCGGGCGTGACGTAGGTCAGCCGGTCGCCATCGAGGCTGAATGGGCGCCGTTGAACATCGCCGTCCCAGTTCGGAAAGGTACTTTTCTGAATGTGGAAAACGATCACTTGTCCGGCCGGATCGACGGTATAGGTGCCAAAGTGCGCGAAGTTGCCTTGGACGATGCGTTCGTTCTCTTCGGAGGTACCCGATAAGCGGTTACCCGATGCGAACTTCGGCAAGTCTGCACGAACGCCGAGCAGAACATAGCGGCCGTCGCTGCCGAAGATGAGTTGGCCATACGGGTGCGGACCGAGCACTTCGACTTCGCTACCACTTCTTGAGACAGTCAACGAAACCAGAGACCATGAACCCACCACGCCTGGCGCAGCCTGAGCAAAAGTCTCCGGGACAGCGAGACATATTGCAAAGGCCACCAGCGCGGCGGCCCGCAGGGTTTGGAGCATGGGCTTCATGGCGTTCTCCGGCATACGTGAGGGCGGACCATTCCCTTCGATTCTCGGCGTGCGATGCCTGGTTCGTCTTCGATCATCAGAAGACAAGCTAGTAGGATAGCTTTCTGGGCCACGACTTCCAATGAACATCTGTCCTCAAGCCATGTCCGCAGCCAGCAGATCTTCGATCATGATCGGCAACTTCCGCACGCGCACGCCGGTTGCATGATAGGTAGCATCGGTAATCGCCGCCGCGATGCCTGCAAGGCCGATTTCCGCGATCCCGCGAGCGCCGAGTTCGTTGAACACGGTATCCGGATGATCGAGAAAGGTCACGTCAAGTTCGGGAGTATCCGCGTTCGTCGCCACGACGTAATCGGCCAGGTTGCTATTGATCGGTGCGCCCGTCTGTTTGTCGTACATCGTATGCTCGAACAGCGCCATGCCGACGCCCATGACGACTGCGCCTTCGATCTGGTTGCGCGCGGCGCGCGGATTGACGATGCGTCCTCCATCGATCACCGTGACGACGCGGCTCACGCGCAGCCGTGCGATCTCCGGCTGCCACGTGACTTCGGCGAAGTGCGCGCCGTAGGAATAGATGGAGAAACGTTTTTTTAGCGGATCGTCGAAGCCGCCCTTGGCGCTACCGCTGCCTGACGCCGCGCGCATCTTCGCTGCTTCGAGAATCTGGCCGAACGGCACGCCGCGCTCTGGCGCTTCACCTTTGCGATGCACGTGTCCCGCGCTGAACGCGAGCTCATCTTCAGCGGCGCCTTTGAACGGCGAACCGTCGACGGCCGCCGCACGCGACAGCAAAATCTTGATGGCCGCACGCACCGCATCGAGCACTGCGGGAATCACCGATGCTGTCGCCGCGCTGCCACCCGAAACGGGTCCCGGTGGCAACACTGAATCGCCGAGACCGACCTCGATGCGCTCGAGCGGAATGCCGGTTTCTTCGGCGACCAGTTGCGCGAGCACCGTGTACGTGCCGGTGCCGATGTCCTGCGTGCCGCATACCACCCGGGCGCTGCCGTCCGCTCGAAGATCGACGTCCGCAGCAGCGGAAAAGCGCAACCCTGGCCAGACACAGGCGCCGACGCCCCAGCCCAAAGTCAGGCCGTCGCGTTGCATCGATCCGACATCCGGCGTCCGCTGCGACCATCCGAAGCGCTCGGCGCCAGTGCGCAAACACTCGACGAGATGCCGTGAAGAGAACGGCAGACCCGTGCTCTCGTCGACGCGCGGTTCGTTGCGCAGCCTCAATTCGACGGGATCGAGGTTCAGCACATGCGCCAGTTCGTTCATCGCGGATTCGATTGCGTACAGGCCGGGCACGGCACCTGGGCCGCGCATCGACGTCGGCGAGCCGACGTTCCGGCGCGCGAGGCCGGAGGTCACGCGCAGATTCGGCGTGCTATAGATGAGCGGCGTGACTTCGCCGCAGCTTTCCTGGTACTCGTCGGCGATCGCGGTGTGGTTGACGTAGTCGTGCTGCAATGACGTGAGTCTGCCGTCGCGTTCAGCGGACACCCGCACCCGCTGCTGCGTGACGGGACGGTGGCCGACGTTCTGGAACATCATCTTGCGGCTCACGACCAGCTTCACGGGACGGCCGGTCTGGCGCGTCGCCGCCGCCGCGAGCAGCGTGTGCGGCCACATCCACAGCTTGCCCCCAAAGCCCGACCCAAGATAGCGGGAGATCACGCGGATCTTTTCCTTCGGCACGCCGAGCATCTGCGAGAGCGTGCCCAGGTGGACCGAAATGGCCTGCGTGGTCTCGTAAAACGTGTAGTTCTCACCGTCCCAGTCCGCGATCGACGCGTGCAGTTCGATCGGGTTGTGCGTTTCCGTCGGCGTCACGTAGGTTGCGTCGAGCGTCGCCGGCGCTGCGCCGAACGCACGATCCGGATCGCCGCGCTTGCTCTCGACCTTGGGCTTGTCGTCGGCCTCGAGTTCGTCGCGCACGTCGTGCGGCGTGATTTCGTAGCTGGCCCCGATCGCCGCCGATGCCGCGTTCGCCGCCTCGAAGGTATCGGCGATCACGACGGCGATGTACTGGCCGTAGTAGCGGATGATGTCGTCCTCGAAGGGCGGCCGTGCTTCGTCGACGAAGCCGGTCTCCATCGAATTGCCGGAGAGCCGGTAGAAGCGGCCGATATTGTCTCGATGCAGCACCGCGTGTACACCGGGCATCGCGTCGGCGCCCGCGATGTCGAGCGACACGAGCCGGCCGCTCGCGATCGTGCTGCACACCGGCACGGCAATCAGCAGATCGGGCAGATCCACATCGGAGGTATAGGTGGCGCTGCCGCTGACCTTCAGCGGTCCGTCGACGCGCGCTTGAGGCCGTCCGATCACGGACAGCACGGAGTCGGGCAAGATGGACATGGTGCATTCCTTTCGATCGGCGATTCAGGGCGTGGCCGTAGCCTGCGTCAGTGCATGGACGATGCAGCGGCGCGCGAGTTCGACTTTGAAGCCGTTCTGGCTGTGCGGCTTCGCGTTCGCGAGCGCGGCATCCGCGGCCTTGCGGAAGGTCGCGGCATCGGGCGTTGCGCCACGCAGCACGGCTTCCGCTTCGAGCGCGTGCCAAGGCCGCGTGCCCACGCCACCGAGCGCGACGCGCACATGCCCGATGCGTCCGCCTTCGACCGTCACGACCACGGCGGCCGACGCCAGCGCGAACTCGTACGACGCGCGATCGCGCAGCTTCAGATAAACCGAGCGGGCACCCGCTGGTAGAGGCGGTAGTGTCACGTGCGTGATAAGGTCGCCTGCGTCGAGCACGTTCTCACGCTGTGGCGTTGCGCCCGGCAACACGAAGAAGTCGTCGATCGCGATGTTGCGCTCGCCGTCCGTCCCTTCGACGTGAATGGTCGCGTCGAGCGCGGTCAAGGCGACGTTCATGTCTGACGGGTTGGTGGCGATGCAGGCGTCGCTTGCACCGAGAATCGCGAGCGTGCGATTGAATCCCTGGATCGCCGGACAGCCCGAGCCCGGCTCGCGCTTGTTGCATGGCATCGCGGTGTCGCGAAAGTACACGCAGCGCGTGCGTTGCAGCAGGTTGCCGCCGGTGGTAGCCATGTTTCGCAATTGGGCCGAGGCTCCGGCGAGCAGCGCCTGCGACAGCACGGCGTACGGTGCGCGGATCAGCGGATGCAATGCCAGGTCCGCATTGCGCGCCGTCGCGCCGATCTTCACGCCGCCATCGGGCAGTGCTTCGATACCGTCGAGCGGCAGCCGGCTGATATCGATGACCCGCGTCGGCCGCTCGACGTTCAGCTTCATGAGGTCGAGCAAGGTCGTGCCGCCTGCGAGAAAGCGCACTTGTGCGCCTTGCTGGGCCGTTGCCGAGGCCGCGCCCGCCGCGATCGCGTCACGCACGCCGTTGGCGCGCGACAACTGGAAGATTTCCATGATGGCGCTCCTCAGGACTGGCCGCGCACGCGCTGGATCGCCGCGACGATGTTCTGGTAGGCGCCGCAGCGGCACAGATTGCCGCTCATCGCTTCGCGCACCTCGGCGTCGCCCGGCCCGACCGCTTCGTCGAGCAACGCGACCGCGGACATGATCTGGCCCGACGTGCAGTAGCCGCACTGATAGCCGTCGCATTCTACAAACGCCGCCTGCATCGGATGCAGCGCTTCGGGCTGACCGATGCCTTCGATGGTGGTGATTTCGTCGCCGGCGTGCGTGCCGGCAAGCGACAGGCATGCATTCACGCGCAGTCCGTTGATGTGCACCGTGCACGCGCCGCATTGGCCGTGGTCGCAACCCTTTTTGGTGCCGGTGAGGTGCAGATGCTCGCGCAGCGCGTCCAGCAGCGTGGTGCGCGGATCGAGGGACAGCGTGTAGAGATTGCCGTTGACGGTCAACTCGACTGGCATCGACGCGTTCGCGGAAGGCTGGCGACTGGGTCGGACTGCGGCGGGGTCAGCGCTCTGTTGCGTGGTTTTGGAGGCGGTCTGTTGCATCATGCGTTCTCCTCATGGCGAGAGCGGCCACAATTGGCGCGGCCGGGCGGCAGGCTGAAGCAGGATTGGATCCGTTGGCGATCGATTCGCCGGGTGTCGGGCGTTCAGAGGAGCGAGCGTCGAAGACGCGTCACGCACGCCCAGATGATTTAGCAGCAAATCTGATGCCCAGGCGTGTCGTGCCTGAAATTTTTTTTGACTGACCGGCTCGACTGATCGCGAATGTCGGGATCAATCTACTGCAAACGCAGAAAGAAAATGGCCGGACGCGTGAGCGCCCGGCCATTTTGAAAGAGCTGGTGCAGCTTCAAATATTCAACGCCTTAAAACGGCAACCCCGGCAAGTCCGGCAGCTTCAAAGCATGCACGCCGATCGCCGACGCGTCGAGCCGTTCCGCACCGCCACTCGGTGTATCGACGATAAACGGCACGCCGATCTGATCGGCGCGCACGAGTTCGGTCGAGCCGCCGCCGTCGAGATTGATCGCGTCATCCGCGCCGATCGCCTTCATCAGTTGCGCCGATTGCGCGTTGGTCGTGCCTGTCGAATAACCCGCGACGCGTCCATCGATCACGACGAGATAGAGAAAGCGCCCCTGTTGCGACAGGCCGACCAGTGTGCGCGGATTCGGATTAAGCGGATCGCCTTCGTTCGGGCTTTGCGCGCTGACGTCCTGGCCGCTTTTCAGCAGAATCGCCGAGCCAGCGACCGCCGTGTCGATCAGCTTCAGATCCTGCGCCGAAATCTGCGGCGCTTCGGCGATATACGCGCGGCCCTGCCGCGTGATCGCAAGGACCGCTTCACTTTGCGTCGGGTCATTGGTCAGCGGACTCACAATCTGGCCGTGCGACACCAGCAAGCCGATGATCGACTTCGGCTCGGGCGTCGTCGCGCAGCACGGCGCGAAAAAGTTCGCGTTGATTGCGAGCCGCACGCCGGTGCGCGCGGCGAATTGCGAGATCGTCTCCGACGTCGTCATCAGCGGGCCGCTATGCCCGGTCGTCTCGACGCTCACGCCCGGCGCGCGCAAATCAATGCGCATCACGTACGCGCGGCTCACGGTCGGCTTGCCGCCCGCAGTCGCGGGATTCGACGGCACGGTCGCGGTTTCGGCATCGACGCCGAGATACACGGGCGAGTAGCCGCTTTGCGTGATCTGCGTGGTGGGATCGGGCACGTCGGCTTGCACGCTGGCCGAAGCGAGGCCGATGATCGCCGCGGCGGCGAGCGCTTTCAGAGTTGCTGAGACGGGGAACAGGGCACGCGTCATCTCTTTAGTCTCCATGGACGGCGGCGACGAAGTCGTCACTCTTACCGTGCCGCAGACGTTAGAGACGCGATATGACCAACACGTGATTTCTTTTTTTCATTCGGCTTTCGATGATGATCGGCATGCGCGCCAAAAAAAACATTTATCGAAAAGAAATTCAGCCGAGTCAGCGACGATGATGCCGCCGCTGCGATAGATTCCTCAATTACCGGGCGCGGGCTTCGTGGCCCGCGCCCGATTGGAACTAGGCCTGCAAAACCTTCAGCAGCTCCTTGGCAGTCGGGCCAGATGAGGCCGGGTTCTGACCGGTGATCAGCCGTCCGTCGACAATGGTGAGCACAGCCCAATTAGCCACCTTTTCAAAGTGGCCGCCCAGACGCTTGAGCTCATCCTCGACGAGGAAGGGCATGACCTTGGTGAGGCCCACAGCTTCTTCCTCATCATTGGTAAAGCAGGTGACGCGCTTTCCCTTGACGAGAGGCTGTCCCTCGTAGGTCGCCTTGAGCAGAACACAAGGGCCATGACAGACGGCGGCGACCGGCTTGCCGGCATTGTAGAAAGCCTCGATCAAGGCGATCGAGTTCCTGTCATTGGTCAGATCCCACATCGGGCCATGGCCACCGGCATAGAAGATCGTATCGTAGTCGTCCGCCTTGACGTCGGCGAGCTTGACGCTGTTGGCCAACACCTTCTGGGTCGCAGAATCTTTCTTGAAGCGCAGCATCGAGTCAGTCTGATTGTCGGGATCGTCGCTTCTGGGATCGATCGGTGGATGACCGCCCTTGGGCGAGGTCACGGTGACCTCGGCACCGGCATCCGTGAACGCATAGTAAGGGGCGGTGAATTCTTCGAGCCAGAAGCCGGTCGGCTTGCCGGTATCGCCAAGCACGTTGTGCGAAGTCAAAACCAACAGGATTTTCATTGCAGTCTCCGTTCATTGAGGCCAGTGTCTAAACGCGGCTTCGCCGCAGGAAATGCTTGAGGGGAAGTCGTTCCTCGGGGCAGATGTTCGTGGTCCTCGCCTTGCCGGGAAATTGGCCCGTGCGGGCCTGGAGGATGGGGCTGCCGGGCGCGGTGAAGAGGACGCTGTCACAGCGGCCTCCTATTGCCGACGCATGTGATGACCGCTTGTATTGTGGTTCGGCTCCCGAGGAGCGCCATCACGCGAAGGTATTGCCTGACCATGCGATGGTATGCGCAGCGCTTCGCCGTTCGACCCGGCGGCACCGTGGTGCAATGCCGGCAACGCTGCTGTTTTCGTGCTGGCATCAATGCAAAAGATTGTGTCGTCAGGCGTCGTGTTTTCACGTTGCGTTTTCACATATTGTGTTTCCACATACCCGAAGCAGTGAATGGGGAACCGGTGGTCAACGCCTCTCAGGAGCCAGACATGAGCAACATTCCAATGCGCACCGAACGCACAGTTGAGACCCTGGACGCCGGCGCGTTCGACATGAAGCTCGAGATAGTCGTCATCCCTGTCTCGGACGTCGATCGCGCCAAGCGCTTCTATGGCGAGTTGGGTTGGCGGCTCGATCTCGACTTCAAGGCAGGGGACGACTACCGCGTGATCCAGTTCACGCCGCCCGGCTCCGGATGCTCAGTCATGTTCGGCACGAACGTTACCGCGGCCGCGCCCGGCTCGGCCCAGGCGCTTCATCTCGTCGTCTCCGACATCGTGGCCGCGCGCAACGCACTGCTCCGTCGTGGCATCGGGATCAGCGAGCCATTCCACGACACGGGCGGCGTGTTTCACCATGCTGACGCGAAATGCGTGGTTAGCGGCTTGAATCCGCAACGACAAAGTTATGCCTCGTACGCTTCGTTCAGCGATCCGGACGGCAACGGTTGGCTCTTGCAGGAAATTACTGTGCGATTGTCCGGAGACATCGAAGTGGGCGACACACGGTTCACCGATGAGGTCGTCAAGGCGATTCATGCTACGACGGCGGGATAGCTATCGCGGCACTAGAATGGAGGATGCGAAACCGATTCGACTATGCGCCGACGCTGCGTATCGAGGTCCAATACGCTCGCAGGGGATCATCGTGCGCATCTTCACATCACCTCAGGAGCGTACGTTATGGCGACCTATATCGTTTTCACGAAGGAGAGCACGCAGGATCAGGGTGAGCTCGACATCTATCAAAGCAAGGTGGGCGAGACCTTCAAGGGTCATCCCGTCAAGCTTCTCGCTGTATACGGACCTCAGCAGGTTCTTGAGGGCGACCCACCAGAGGGCGTCGTAATCGCTGAATTTCCATCGACGGCGGCCGCGCGAGCGTGGTACGACAGCCCGGCGTATCAGGAGGTCGCACAGCACCGGTTCAAGGGCGCGCGTTACCGCGCTGTTCTCGTCGAAGGCGTGTGACGAAAGGCGGTAACGATCGGCGCGTGGAGCGTTTCCTTAGCTTTTACCTCGATTGGATTCAATCTGCTGCCGCAGCCGCTCTTCGCCTTCCTGAAGCTCAGGCGTGAACGCCTCGCCAAAGTCCGCGGCCTCGAAGAACGGGCGAATTTCGATTTCCGAGTCGCTGGCCATCGGGTTCGGGCAGCGGCGTACCCATTCGATCGCCTCGTCCATTGATTGCACTTGCCAGATCCAGTAGCCCGCGATCAGTTCCTTGGTTTCAGCAAACGGACCGTCGACGACGGTCCGGTCCTTGCCAGAAAACCTCACGCGCACGCCCTTCGAGCTCGGTTTCAGTCCGTCGCCGCCGAGCATGATGCCGGCCTTGACGAGTTCCTCGTTATATCGGCCCATCGCCTCGAAAAGTTCCGTGCCGGGCATTTGACCGGCTTCGGATTCGGCGGTCGCCTTGACCATGACCATTACGCGCATTTCGTTTCTCCTGTCCAAAAGGTGAGTCTCGGATTATGTCGGAAGGCATTCGGTGCCTTCAACACTACGACGAACGAGTGCGCGCAAAATCGACAGTTGGCGTCGAGGGTTTTCTATTTCAGCGGAGATTGGGCCTGTACGCCCCCTCAGCGCTCGACCGCCTTGAACACCCGATTCTTGTCGAGCGTGGCTGGATCGAGCGTCTTCTCGCCGCCTTCCGCGGGCAGCGCGGGGCTGGCGTCTTCCAATGCGCGCCCGGTATAGCGGCCGCGTGGCCGTATGACCTTGCCCACCCGGAGCTGCTCGATACAATGCGCAAGCAAACCCACGCTTCGGGCCGTTGCGAAGAGCGCGAACGACGCATCGCGTGGCAATTCCAACTGCGCCGCCAATGCGGCAAGCGCAATGTCGATATTCGGCCTGAGGCCGGTCAGCTCAACGACCTTGTTGATGAACGACGTGAGTTCTTGAGGCGGACTCAGCACCTCGAGCAACGCGGCCGCACGCGCATCGCCGTCCGGATAGAGATGATGCCCAAACCCCGGAATGGGAGTGGCCGACTGCAAATGATGGACGACGACCTGCTCTGCACCGAGTCTTCCGACGTCGTCGAACACGGCCCTCACGCGGCCTGACGCATCGCCATGCAGCGGGCCGGAGAGAGTCGCGAGCCCCGTGAGCAGGCATCCCGGCAGGGATGCGCCGGTGGAGGCGGTAATTCTGGCGGCGAACGCCGAACTCGTCGTCTCATGGTCGGCCACGAGGACCATGGCGCGGCGGATGAGTTCGGCGCCGTCGCGGTCCTGGCCCCAACCGAGCGCGAGCCGTTCATGCGTCGTTTGTGCATTCGCATCACAGCGCGCACCGAACGCTTGCGCGATGAGTGCCACGAGCCGGCCGGCTTCGACATGCAATGCGCTGTCGGTGCGTCCGAGGGTCGAGTGCCCGCAGGCCGCGAGCGCCGCCAGCGATGTGAACGCACATTGCCTGCCTCGCTCGCCGCCCTGTAGCGGCAGGTCACCGCTTTCGAAGGAGACGGGCGCGCGCGCATTCCAGAGAATGGCCGCCACGTCTTCGAGCGTCGCCGTGTCCGAAAGCCGGATGCTATCCCGTCCCCGGTAATACGCCCGGCCTTTCGAGAAGGTGGTGATGCTGCTGTAAATGCAAGGCTCGGTGCCGAATATGGTTCCGGCGGCGAGCGCCTCGCGCTTGCGTCCAACCTGTTTTTTGCGGCACAGGCCGGCGACGTCTTCTGCACGATAAAGGCTCTTGCGCGGGTCATTCGGGTCCGGCATGACCGCGATATTGCCTCGACTGACGTACGCATAGACAGTCTGCGCTTGCACTCCGAGTTGTCGAGCAGCTTCAGTCAGAGTGATCCAGTTTCGCATGGGATGGCAGGCAAGAGATGCGGCGGAACGGGCAGCAGGGCCGTCGTGATGCGGAACGCGCCGTGCAGGCGAGCGTAACCGATCGAACGTCAATATTGACGTCTTTTCAGGTAAAAGTCATCTCGGCGGGGCGCCGCTCCAGGATCTCGATGAGAATGTCCCCCGGCGATCGCACGAAGCAGGCTCTGACGCCGGGGCGGACCTGCTTGATCGGCTCGACGATTTCCGCGTCGCAGCGCAACAGATGCTCGAACGCGGTATCGAGATCGTCCACGACCACGCCGAAATGATCGATGCCCTGTTTCCGCTCGCCATCAGGGCGGCCGATTTGGGCGCCCGCCAGCGAGGTGATGAACAGGTTGATGCTGCCGATGCGCAAATCCACGCGCCCCGGGCGACGCACGATCTCGGCGTTCAGGCAGCGCGCAAACCATGCGGCGGTGGCTTCGGCGTCGGCCGAACAGAGTTGCAGATGATCCCACTTGAATTCAAGCATACGATTTCACCGGATAGTCAAGAGCGTCACAGTTCGATGCGGGAAAGCTTCCCCAGCAACACGGAGTAGGAGAGCGTGCCGAGCAGGCATATCGCGCCCATCAGGTTGAGGGCCCAGTAGAAGTGGCCGGTGTGCTGCGTGATGTAGCCGATCATGAGCGGAGTGGTGACGGCCGCGATGTTGGCCGCCAGGCTGGTGATGCTGCTGGTCAGTCCCACGTACTGGCGAGGCGCGATTTCGGAAACGGCGGCCCACGACATCGAGCCGACACCCTGCGCGAAGAACGCGATAGTCAGGATGGCGATCACCCATTCGTTCGACTCGACGAAATTGACGAACACAATCGACGCGCCCAACAAGGTGCCGATGATGAGCGGCGCCTTGCGCGCAGTGGAAAGCGACACCCCGCGGCGGATGAAAAAGTCCGAGAGGAAGCCGGCCACGAGAATGCCGAGCGTCGCGCCGATAAAAGGGAGTGCCTGGAAGATCCCGACCTTGATCATCGACATGTGGCGCGCTTCGATCAGATAGGTCATGAACCACGTGGTGAAGAACACCAGCAAGGTGTTGTTGCAGAACTTCCCGAGACAAATGGCGAGAACTTGCCGATAGCGGAGCAGCTTGAGCGCCATGCGCCAATCGAACTTCTCGCGAGACTTGCGCGCCGCCGTAGCGCCTTCATTGATGTAGTGCAGTTCGGCCGCGTTCACGCCCGAGTGCTGAAGCGGATCGCGATAAACCCGGTACCAGAGAAGGCTGAACAGAATGCCGAAGCCGCCCGTGACGTAAAAGACCGTACGCCAACCGTACGCGGCGGAGATCCACAGCAACAAGCCGGTAAACAAGGGCGTCCCAATGTATTGCCCCATGACATAGACGCTGGTTGCGAAGCCGCGCTCCCCGGCGGGAAACCACAGCGTCACGGCGCGCGCGTTCGAAGGGAAAGCCGGCGCCTCCAGCGCGCCGATCGCGAGTCGCGATCCGAGTAGCATGTGATAGCCGGTCGCGAGACCCTGCGTCAGCGTGGCGAATGACCAGCCGACGAGAGACAGGGCATAGGCAAGGCGCGAGCCGAGAATGTCGGTCAGCACGCCGCCGGGGACGAGCGCAATGGAATAGGCCAGGCCGAATGCCGCAAACAGCTCTCCCATCTGCATCTTGTTGAGCGCCAGGCCCTTGGAGAGGCCCGGTGCAACGATGCCCAACGCCGACCGGTCCACGTAATTGAGAATGGTCGCCACGAGCAACATCGACAGCACGATGTACCGGACCCTGGAGCGTTTGGTGGTATCCGCGTAAGCCGCGTTTCGCGCCGGCAATGTTTGTTCCTCTACGACTTTCATCGGTGTCTCCATAACATTGGCCGGTTGTTCTTTTTATATTTGGCGTAAGGGCGATCTATCCGCGGCCGACGAACGGCATGGCAGTCGCCATGATGGTCATGTTAAGAACATTCGCTTCGAGCGGAAGGCTGGCCATATGCACGACCGCATTCGCGACGTGCGTCACATCCATTCTTGCTTCAGGCGCCATGCGTCCATCCGCTTGCAGTACGCCGCGGTTCATGCGTTCCGTGAGCGGTGTGGCCGCATTGCCGATATCGATCTGGCCGCAGGCGATGTTGAATGCACGTCCGTCCAGCGCGATCGATCTGGTGATGCCGGTCACGGCATGTTTGGTTGCCGTATAGGCGATGGTATTCGGCCTCGGCGAGTGAGCGGAGATCGATCCGTTATTGATGATGCGTCCGCCTTGAGGGGACTGCGCTTTCATCATGCGATAAGCGGCCCGGGCGCACAGAAAGACGCCGGTCAGATTGGTGGCCACGACATCGTTCCAGAAATCGGTCTCGTAGTCTTCCAGCGGGACGGCCCCCGCATTGCGGCCTGCGTTGTTGAAGAGCACGTCGAGCCGGCCGAATGCCTTGGCAATGTGCGAAAACGCGTGCTCGACCGATGCTGCGTCCGCAACGTCGGCTTGGAATACCTGCGCTTCTCCACCGGCAATGCCGATGGTCTCCTTCGTTTCCAGCAGCGGCTCGGCTCTGCGCCCGATCAGCGCGACGGCGAATCCCGCGTTGGCGAGCGCCACGGCGGCGGCGCGGCCGATGCCGGAGCCGGCGCCGGTCACGGCGGCAAATTTCTTCGATGCAGGCATTTCACTTCCTCTGGACAGTTCAGTTGAACACGGGAAGGAGATTTGCATCCGCGCCATGCGTCGAGCAATCTTGATTCATTGAATCAACATCTGAGCGCCTTGCCGATGGGGCGCGCACCAGGGTTTTCCTGATGCGCGCGTTGCCGGCAGCGCGACGGATCAGGCGTGGAAGACAGCGCATCGCAACGCGCAAGGCACGCCGAGACGAATAAAGGGGGCAATCGTCTCCGATGAGTTGATTCATCCAATCAACATTGACGGTCTGGTCCGCGGTTTCGTAGTCTCTCGACGTCTGTCTACCCAAGGAAAAACCATGCCGGAAAATAACCGCACCAGGCTGTTGATTGCGCGAAAGGTTCCCACAGCCGTGGCGATTCGCGCCGAGGCCGAATTCCATGCCTTCGTGACCGAGTCTGATATGGATGCGTGGTCTGTCGTCGACTTTTGCAGGAAACACGAAACGCCGGCTGTGCTGATCGGGAAGAAGTCCGGTTTGCAAGCGGAGCACATTGCCGCGCTGCCCTCGACAGTCAAGATCATTGCGAACGCCAGCGCGGGCTTCGATCACATGGACGTGGCCGCCGCCCGCGACAGGAGAATCATCGTCACGAACGCACCCGATGCGTTGACCGAATGCACGGCCGATTTCTCCATGCTGCTCGTGCTGGCGGCCTGCCGCCGCGCATCGGAATACGAACGAATCATGCGCGGCGGATGGGGGAAATCATTCGGGATGACCGAGATGCTGGGTACGCGAGTCAATGGCAAGACGCTCGGCATCGTCGGATTCGGGCGTATCGGACGCGCGGTCGCGAAGCGCGCGCAGGGTTTCGGCATGCGCGTGATCTATACGGACATCAGCCGTGCGGCTCCGTCGCTGGAAAACGGCGCGACGTTTTACACCAGCCTCGACGAAATGTTGCCGCACTGTCAGGTGCTGACGCTGCACGTGCCGGGCGGCGGCGTCCCGCTAATGGCGAAAAAGGAGTTTGGGCTTCTGCCCGCGGGCGCGGTTTTTGTCAACGCGGCGCGTGGCGGACTGGTGGACGAAGACGCGCTCTATGAAGCGCTGACTTCGGGGCATCTGTTCGGCGCAGGTCTGGACGTGTACCGAAACGAGCCCAATGTCGACAAGCGGTTCGCCGGACTCGACAACGTGTTCCTGACGCCCCATATGGCCAGCGCCACGATTGAGACGCGCGACCAGATGGGTTTTACGGCGCTCGACAATGTTGCCGCCGTGCTGGATGAGCGGCCTGCTCTGAATCCGGTCTGACGTTCGGCTCCTCGAAAGCGGAGCCGGCAATGCGCGAGTGGCGGAGCGTGTTTCAACCACTCGCCGCAATAAACGGTTTACGCAATAAACCACAAGGCACAGCTAACAGACGACTTGCGCTTTATTTGATGCGCTTACGCCGCCCGCAGAGGGCGCGGTGGCGTAAGCGTTGGAGCGACAGACTAGCCGTCCGCCTGGGACGGCTTACCTGTTGGTGTATTTCAGTGTTCGCTCGGTCTGATGGCAGGGTCGCTTTCCACCACTTCATGGGTCGCTGCCCAGTACGGCTGCTGGTTGTAGTAGCTGTACGTTGACTCGCCCCACTTCGCGTCCGCCATCATCGGCCAGTGGTCCTTGTCGAAACCCGGCTCGTCCTTGAGGCGCTGTGCCGTAATGTCGACGACAAAGCACTTCTCGTCCGTGTCGAGAGTCAATGCACTCCACGGGATCGCATGCAGGTTGGAACCCATCCCGAGGAAACCGCCCTCAGAAAGTACGGCGTAGGCGATGCGTCCATTCCTGACGTCCAGCATGATGTCTGAAATTTTTCCAACGTGTTCGCCATCAGAGGACATGACCTTGTTCCCATCGAGCGTTGCCGCGGCCATGATGTCCGGCCCCGGACCCTCGCCCATGCCACTGCCGACGATATCGGCTCCGCGCTGGGTGTCACCTTGCGGATTGATTGAGCCCATGATTCACCTCCTTCAAAAAAGGTACTCCAGTGGTGCGCAAGCGGTGTTCCCGAGCCGTCGGCTGCAGGATGACCCGAACTGTCCCTCAAGGCGCGGGTTCGAAGAACTGGCGTGTCGCTCGCACTGCGGCGGGCACAAAGGCCGGGTGGCTCGGTTACTGAAATGGGCGACGAGCTTTGGGGCAGGAGTTTTGGAAGCAAAGAAAAGGACGATGCCATCGCAGGCGTCCGGGTCGCTACGTAGGGCAGCCGAGCTTCGTAGCCAGGTCGTTCATATCCGCTGCTACGAAATCCCAGGTCTGTTCGGCATGCAGGTCGCTCCGTTGGGCGGGTCCGTGTTCGACTGGGCGCACGACGAACGCCGTCTTCAACCCACATTGACGTGCGGCCGCGAGGTCGCCGTTATGGGCTGCAACCATGCAAACCTCCGCAGGATTCAGACCAAGGATTTCGACGGTGTCGACGTAGACTTGTGGCGACGGCTTGTACGCCCGAACGACTTCCGCTCCGAGAATTGCGTCCCACGGAAGCGCGGCCCGTTTCGCCATATCCACCATCAGCCTGATGTTTCCGTTCGAGAGCGGGGCGATCATGAACCGGCGCTTGAGTCTCAGCAGTCCCTCGACGGAATCAGGCCAAGGGTCGAGGCGGTGCCAGGCGTGATTCAGTTCATCGAGTTCTTCCGTGGACATTGAACGGACGTCCACGCCATAGTCGGTTATTACTTTGAGCAGGTTTTCTCTATGCAATACGTCAAGCCGGACAAACTGCCGCCGCCCGCTCCGTATTTCCTCCATTGCGGGCGCGTATTCGCGTCGCCACGCGTCTGCAAACGCAAATGAGTCGATCGGCACGGCATGGCGGCTGAGAAACTGACCCGCATCGCGGGCGACACCACTTCTCCAATCGACAACCGTCCCGAAGACGTCGAACAGGAGAGCCTTGATTTCCGAGCTTTTCGGCATGTCGTGGACCTTTCAGGCAGTGTGGTGAGGTGAAACAAGTCTAACCGCGGCGGCCGCACTCCGATGCGTGATGTCCTTGAACCCTGAGGCGCATAGCCATGCCGTTTTCTGGAGTAAGCTGACTGTATTAAAGGTGCGCGCAGCAGTAGGCTGCGTCGCGTCAGACCTTGGAGAGCACGTCATGAAAACGCTGGATGCAACGTCGCGCGCGGGCAGCGCCGTTGCGTTGGCGGTCCTGTCCGCAGCTTTGTCCGGTTGCTACTATTACGTGCCCTATGGCTACGTTCCGTACGGCACTATGCCGGCGGCGGCCGCGCAACAGCAATATCCGTTCTCGGTGGCCGACGCAGCGTCACCCGGCGGCGTTGCGTCAGATGCGACTGCATCGGCGAATACCTATGCCGCACCAGTCGTACCCGTCTTCGTCGCACCCGCGTACTACCCGGTCGCGTATCCATATTACGGCTCGCCAGCGTGGTGGGGACCATCGGTTTCACTGAGCTTCGGCTACTGGGGCGGCTGCTGTTATGGAGGCGGCCGATACGGCTACTGGGGTCGCCACGGCTACTGGGGGCACGGATATCGAGGCGGTTGGGGCGGTCATGGCGGCTGGGGCGGCCACGGCTACCCAGGACACGGTATGGGCGGCGGCCACTACTGGGGCGGTGGCGGAGGCCACGGGCGTTCGCATTGAACGCCAGGGGCGATGTACCCGTGTTCGACAGCTCCGCGACAGCTTGAACCAGTGGCTGAACTGGACGCACGTCGACGGCACGCGACAGCGGCCGACTAAAGGCAGAACTGCCCAACTGGACGATCGTCTACTTTGACGAAGCGGCATGAGTCAATACGCTTAGTAAGCCAACCAGGCCGCGAGAGCCCTTTGACTACGAGGTCGCGTGATCGAACCGCCCGCGTGACACACCAACCAGATATCAGCTTACGACGGCCGAACTGTGGCCAGTCGCGTGCCAGCGAACGGGTCCCGACTCCAGTCGATGACAGGACGTAGACGGCTAGCCGAAGTCGACGTTTTCTCAACGGCAAAGTGCGCCAGTGACTGCCCGGCACTGGTGGCTTGCCTCAGCCACTGCGGCATGTCGCCCTTGCCACCCCAGGTGTCGCCGAAAGCGCTGCGGTATCGTGCCGACTTTTGACGCGCCCGGTCTTCGGCAATTGCTGCCGCGAGGTCGCCCACCTTGATACCAACCTTCGTCATCTTGCGACGCAGGTATGCAATCATGCTTTGGCGTTTTTGCTCATCCATGTCGGTTTCCCCTTCGAAGTTCCAGCCTCGCAGCGGTCTCGTGTCGTCTTGCTTCGCCGACGCGCCCCGCCACTAGACAATTCGGATGTGGCAAGTATCGTGTCGAGGAAATCTGGCGTCGATGTGCGATTTCTGAAAACACTGTTGCAGGCAGATTGGCAAAACTTTCGCGCCTCTTGTGACAACTCCAATCTCAAACCGCCACAAAAGGCCGTTTCCGCGTTGCGTGCGGGGACCCGCTTTAAACATTCGCTTTCGTTTCGACTTTCTGCGCCCTATAACGTATTTGCAGGTGCGACTCTTACGTGTCGATGGGTCCATGAGATCCATCGACATTACCTGTTCGCACGCCGTCTTGCGCCCACAGACCTTCGCTCGGCGCACTGCGCTTCGTATCTTTTCCCAATTGCCTGAAACTTTGGCCTAGGGCGATTGGCCCGCGGATTCGAAGACGGTTTTGTATCCGCACATCCTGATGGATTTCAACCGCAGGACACGCGAATAACGAATCGCATGGATGGAAAACTTAAACTAGTTTAAGGAGCCAACATGAAATTACGATTGATGGTTGCTTCTGCTTTCGGGTTGCTTGTCATGGCCGGTTTTGCGGATGCGCAAAACACGCCCGAGGCTGCACAACCCGCCCCACAGCAGAACGTCGCGACTCAGACTGATTCTTCACCCAGTGCGGGGATGGAGGCCTATGGCGGCACGCCTGATACCAGAGTCCAAAGCGGTGCGAAACATGCCAGGCCGTGCAGGGTGGACCCGCAATGCAACGTCTTTTTTGGAGGCAGCTAAAAAATCAACTGACGGCGCGCGAGTCAACCACTGACGGTACTGTTTGCTCGCGTCGGGAAAGGGACCGGCGCCCTTGGTCGGGATGGCCGGGTTCCCTTTCATCCTTTAAGGTCCGGGCGCGTCCTGATATGGGAGATCTCTGGACATGCGAAGCGTCGGCCGGCTTCAGGAGCGAGCCGACCGGACTTTGCAACCCGAGTGTCAGTGCTCGGGAATCTTGACGTGGAGGTATAGGCCACGAACAGGACGCGTCACGACGTCGGCCTTGGTTCGGGCCAAGGCCAGCCTCTCTTCTCGTTGGGCACTGCCGCTTCCGCGGCCGGCACGGCCATAACGGCAGCCTCGACCGAACCCGCCTCAGTGCGGGCACCGTGCGACGGTTCAGCCGGAGCGTCCTTTTTATTATTCGAAAGTCCGGTGCCGAACCACTTCACTTTCTTCTGGACGTAGCCGATATACACGTTCCAGCCGTCGGGGTTGCCGTCAAAAAGGTTGTGCTGAACGGTTGACGCCAACGCGTCCTGGTTGAGCTCTGCCTCAAGCAACTCCGTTGGCCACAGGAAAAATGAGCGGGCGGCGCGCGCGCTGAATTCGGCCGCCGTCATTTTTGGCGCCAAGGCTTTAAGGAACGCGATGTCCTGCAATGAAGCGTGTTTCTGCACAAGATGCGCCACCGACGCGTTCGGTTCGTTCGTGCCGGCTAAACAGTTCAAAGCGGCAAGAATGTCGCCCAGGTGAAGCAGCAATTCTCGTCGATCAAATCGGTCGTCCATTGCGGTGTGTCCGTTCATTTCGTCCTTGCGGTTTAAGCAGCGCCAGCGCCTCAACTTGTCGAGTCACAGTCAGTACGTCGTCATGGAGCGCGCTCCTGCTCTGACGCAACCATATACAGCATTCGTTGCTTCTCAATACATCCGGTTCCGGAAGAAGAAATGCGAACCGAAGTTCGCATTTGTAGACGCAAAAAGTCTAAGAGAGACGACGAGTCTTACTGAACGGCGGACACTGTCGACACGAACTGCTTTGCAGCTTTGTTGGCCGATTCATAGGTCGCATTCGCTGCCGAGAGAACCGAGTTCCACGCGGCAACAGCGGATTCGCTTCCTGCCGGCGCGTTCTTCTGGAGGTTCTCGACGAACCCTTGTGCTTCTCGTTGGAACTGTTGGCCATGTGCTGTCGCAGCGGCGGAGATTTCGCTCTGAACGCCGGACACGATTTCGTGAACCTGGCGGCCGTATGCGACTACCTTTTCCGCCACAGGCTGCGAGAGGCTTGCTTGCAGTGCGAACAGCGCACCCGGGTTGCCGGCTGAGAGGGCTTTGGCGACGATTTCCTGGTTTTCGGCGAGAGTCGCTTTGCCAACTTGCAAATTCAACGCGACCAGCTTTTCGAAGCCTTCAAATGCCTTGTTCGTCAGGCCGAAAAGTGTTTCGAGGCTGGACTGCTGGGCGGCAACCAATTGTTGGGGAATAAGAGTGCTCATCACTGCTCCGTAAGGGTAAGGCGGCAAGAGTGCGAGGGGCTCTGATTGAAAACAAAACCGCGCGCCAAAAAGGGCAGGGCAAATTGCTGCGCTGCAACAAAACCCATTGTACGGGGGAATACCGGGAAGTCAATCAGTTTCGTCGCGTGGTTCTGGGCGTGACTCTCTTGCATGTCCACTTCGCCGCACGCGGCACGGCAATCCTGTCGAGATTTCCAGGTGCGGCAGGAGTGAGCCTGGGCGTGGTGGCTAGAGAATGCGAATCGGGAACCGCAAGCAACATGGGGGCGCTCGGAAGTTGCGCGCCGTCGAGGTCCAGGTCGTCCTCGAGCGGCGGTTCACCGACCAGCGCGACATCGAGACGGCGTTGGCGCAGCTCTGCGGAAGCACGATCGTGACGACTACGTGCTGAGCACAAAAGTTGGCCGGCTTGTTCTCGACAATATCGAAGAGCCCGCCGCGCGCGACCTCGGCGAGAAAGGAGGGTTTTTCGAGTTTTGCCATCCTAACAAACTCGTCAACGTCAATGACTATACGGCGGACGCTGCGCTATCGCTCGATAGACTGAAGTCCACGAACAACTCCACCAGACCTACCGAAACGCAAGCATCGCAACCAGCTATAAGTCAAAAGGCTGACCCACGGAAGAGATTTCCCGGTATCGCAAAGGGTCGCGGTCTATGTCACTTCGCTTACCCACGCTGCCGACTGTCCCCGAAATTTTGAGCGCAAGGCGCGGCGCGACTGGTTCGATTCACTCCGATCTTTCTTACGCGTGGACAGGAATCCAAAGATGGAATTCTTTGTTCACTCAAATACCGCGTGGGGATAACGTATTTCACTTTCCCATTGCAGCCCAGCATAAACATGCCGGCGATTCTTTGTGCAAGGTATTAAGGAGATCGGTCGTGAGCAGCACAGGCTACAGCTACCGGAGTGATGTATGGCAACAGAGCTGATTTCCGGATCGGCGCCGTCGAGTGCACGTCCACGCCACTATGGGCGTCGTCAGCAGAATCCGGTTCGCCGTTACGCCGGCATCACCGTGGTCCTGCTGCTGCATATCTTCTTCATCTGGGCGCTGACGAATGGCCTTGCGAACAAGGTCGTGCAGATCGTGCAGAAGCCGATCGAGACCAGGATCATCGAACCGGTGAAACCGCCACCGCCGCCGCCGATCCCGACGGTGAAGTTGCCGCCGCCGAAGTTCACGCCACCGCCGCCACCGCGACCATTCGTGCCGCCGCCCGAAGTGGCGGTCACGCCGCCGCCCGCGCCGACGATCACGCATCAGGCCACACCGGAGCCGACTCCGGTCGCACCGCCGCCCGCGCCTGTGGCGCCGCCTGCGCCGGCGCCCGCGAAGCCCGTTAGTCACGTGATCGGCGTCGTATGCCCGAACTCCGACGAGATTCGCCGCTCGATGGGCTACCCGCAGGAAGCACAGGACAACAACATCACGGGCGACGTGACGATCTCCTTCGTGGTCGACCCGCAGGGGCACGTGACCGACGAGAAGGTCGAGCAGTCCGCCGATCCGATCCTCGATCGAGCGGCCTTCGTCGCGGTGAAGAAGTTCAACTGCATTTCGCAAGGACAGCCGGTTCGCGTACAGGTGCCGTTCTCGTTCAACCTGAACTGAGCGTCGCGTGCGCGGTCCTCGCCTGCCTTGATGCAAACCCACTCAATATCAATGACTGCACCATCTGGAGCATGTATGAAGAAGCGTTCCTTTGCCGCCGTGGCGGCCAGCCTGCTGATCACGGCTACGTCCGTCAGCTTCCTCGCCGCGCCGCGGGCGGCTTGGGCCCAGGCAAGCGCGCCGACCGCCACTGTAGCGCCCACGCCCGTTGCATCGGGTGTAGAACACGGCCCGGCGACGTCGCAGGCGAGCGCGGCCGCCGACCAGTCGGTGCCGCCGCCACTCGCGGCGACGAGCGCCGAAGTGACCAACCCGTATGGTCTCAGCGCGCTATGGGCGAACGGCGACTTCGTCGCGCGTTTCGTGCTGATTCTGCTCGTGCTGATGTCGATGGGAAGCTGGTACATCATGATCACCAAGTTCTTCGAGCAACTGCGCGCGAACCACCGCGCGAAATCGGCCGACGAGCAACTGTGGAGCGCGCCGTCGCTCGCACAAGGCGCGGAGCAACTCGACGAGAATTCGCCGTTCCGTTTTGTCGCGCAAGTGGGGATCGAGGCCGGCAAGCACCATGACGAAGCCTTGCTCGAAGCGGTGGATCGCAACACCTGGATCGACGTGTCGATCGAGCGTGCCATTACCAATGTGTCGAACCGCTTGCAGGACGGCCTGGCATTCCTCGGCACGGTGGGCTCGACGGCGCCGTTCGTCGGCCTGTTCGGCACGGTATGGGGGATTTATCACGCGCTGACCGCGATCGGCATCGCCGGGCAGGCGTCGATCGACAAGGTGGCAGGCCCGGTCGGCGAAGCGCTGATCATGACCGCGATCGGACTCGCGGTCGCGGTGCCGGCCGTGCTGGGCTACAACTTCCTCGTGCGTCGCAACAGTCGGTGATGGAACGCGTGCGTGCGTTTGGCGCGCAGTTGCACACCGTCCTGCTGCCGGGCACGAAGCGCCAGGTACGCGCGGTTGCGAACGCGCATTGAGCCACCCAACAGGCGGAGCTAGAAGTCATGGCCATGAACGTTGGACAGGACGGTCAGGAAGACGAGGTCATTGCCGCCATCAACACGACGCCGCTCGTCGACGTGATGCTGGTGCTGCTGATCATTTTCCTGATCACGATTCCGGTCGTCACGCACACGGTGCCGGTGCAGTTGCCGCAGCAGACGGTGAACCCGTTGCAGAGCAAACCGGACAGCATCGAGATCGCGGTCAACAAGGACGGCGACCTGTTCTGGAACGAGAAGCTTGTCGATACGCCGACGCTGCTCGCGCGGCTGAAGGTAGCGTCGGTGAAGCTGCCGCAGCCTGAGGTGCACGTCCGCGGCGATCAGACTACGCGCTATGAATTCATCGGGCGTGTGGTCACCGCCTGCGAGCGCGCGGGGATCTCGAAGGTATCATTTATCACGCAGCCGCCAGCGCGCGGCGGCTAGCTTTGGATGGGATCGGACTAAGCGCTAAAGCGCCAAGTCCGATCGACAGGAGTCGACAATGGGAATGAACATAGCTTCGAGCGGCAACAGCGAACCGGAAGTGATGGTCGACATCAACACCACGCCATTGATCGACGTGATGCTGGTGTTGCTGATCATGCTGATCATCACGATTCCGATCCAGATGCACTCGGTGAAGATGAATCTGCCGGTCGGCAACCCGCCGCCGCAAGCCGTGCCGCCGCCGGTCGTGCAGGTCGACATCGATTTCGACGGCACGATCACGTGGAACGGTGCGCCGGTTGCGGCCGGCGCCGATCTGGAGAAGCATATGGCCGAAGTCGCGGCGCAGCCGGACCAGCCGGAGATTCACCTGTTGCCGAACAAGCTTGCGCCATATAAGGACGTTGCCGCGGTGCTGGCCGCTGCGCAGCGCGAAGGGGCGACGAAGATCGGGCTCATCGGCAATGAACAATATATGCAGTGAGCGCGTCTGACCGGCTGTCCCGCGTCACGAAGGAGAACCCATGAGTACCCTGCACAATGAAATCGACCTGGATGCCGACGGACGTCACGTGGGCTATCTGCGTCTGCCTCACTCCGTTCATCGTTCCGCGTACGGCTGGATTCCGATTCCGATCGCATCGGTGCGCAATGGCGACGGTCCCGTCGTGCTGCTCATGGGCGGCAATCACGGTGACGAATACGAAGGGCAGGTGCTGGTCTCCAGTCTGATTCGCGAGATCGAGCCGCAGTGGGTGCGCGGGCAACTGATTTTTTTGCCGATGGCGAATTTTCCAGCTGCGGCCGCGGGTCTGAGGACTTCGCCGCTCGACGGCGGCAACCTGAACCGCAGTTTTCCGGGCGATCCGCAAGGCGCGCCGACCGCCGCGATCGCCGACTATATCGAGCACACGCTGCTCGCACGCGCGCAATATCTGATCGACCTGCATTCGGGCGGAAGTTCGCTTCTTTACCACGGCGCCAATATGCTGGCCATCGAGCCGCGCGACCCCGGGGAAGACGAGCGGCTCAAAGCATTGCTTGCCGCGTTCGGCTTGCCGCGTGCATTTCTGCATCGGCCGAATCCGGTCCATGCGGCGAGCGCCGCGCGGCGGCAGGGCGCGATTTCCATCCTCACGGAGCTCGGTGGGGGCGGCACCGTGCAGGCGAGCCTGCTGCGCGATGCGCGACGAGGACTGCTGAATCTGCTTGCTTACATCGGCGTGTTGAGCGGACCACTCGTTCCGGACGGGCCGCCCGCGCAGACGCGCTTCTTCACGGTGTCCGGCTCGCGCCACTATGTGTATGCCTATGATCGCGGCGTGTACGAGCCACTCGTCGAGTTGGGCGATCAAGTCGTGGCGGGCCAGCCTGCAGCGCGAATCCATTTCCCAGACACGCCGCTACGGGAACCGGTCACCGCTTTTTTCGCGAGCGCGGGCGAGGTCGTTTGCAAACGTGTACCGGCTGCCGTGGAGCGTGGTGACTGTCTGTTCCATCTTGCCGAGCCGGTTTGAAGGTGCGGCGGATAATTCCAGCGCCGTTATCCTGGACGACTGCACGTTTTATCGGCGACGTCAGTAAGATGATTCAATTTAGCGGCGAATAACCAAGCGTCGCTATTCTGGAGATTTACACGCTTTACTAGAATTAAAATAGCGCGACCGTCGTCTGCCAGATGACGTGGGATTAGATAATTGAAAGCAATTAGAAATAAATCTGCAGTCAGTAAGCATCTGAGTTCGAGCCCCGAGCCGCTGCATAATATTTGTGAGCCGGGATGTACTGCTAGAGTGCCCGCACGTATGAAAGCAATATGAAAAAAATATGCAACTAATCTCGTGTAAGCCGGTGCTATTTATTGGCAGTAGAGCCCCTGCTGCTATAGCGCAAATAGTGACGTGAATTAAATATACGAATTGCACGGAATAACGATTCGTTAAATGTTTGGTTCATTCAGAATGGCTGGCCTGTTATCTTCTTTATAGTTCGACGGCAATCAAAGTCGGACGGGAAAACAATCCAACGACAGGAACGCCAGGGATAAGAGCTATCCCCCTATTCAGCATGACCTACGAAATCATTGACACCACGCCACTGGATCCGATTGCGCGGCCTCTACTGGACGCGCTGAATGTCGAATACACGACGCGCTATCGCGAGTTCCGGCCGGCAAGCGCGGCATCGGTGAGTGAAGAGATGATGCGTTATCCGGCCGAGTTGTTCGCGCCACCCGAAGGCGCGTTTATCGTCGTGGTGCGCAATGGGGAAACGGTCGGCGGCGGCGCGTTCAAGCGCTATGACGCGACGACCGCGGAACTCAAGCGTATCTGGACACACGCCGGCCTGCGGCGTCAGGGGTTGGCTCGCCGCGTCGTGCAGGAACTCGAGGCGCGAGCATTGCGCCAGGGATATCGCCGCGTCTATCTGACCACCGGCTTCAAACAGCCGGAAGCAGCAGGCCTCTATTTCAATGCGGGCTACGAGCCTCTGTTCGATCGTTCGATCGCACCGGAGATCCATTTTCGTCTTCCGTTCGGCAAGGATTTGCTGGAGCCGGGTCGCGTCGATTCGCTACACGATCTGGTTGCGCCCGAGCCGCTCGGCCAACGCTAGTCGTGCGCGCAGCGTAGCGCATCGATCAATTCGTTCATCTCATGGGGTACATCAAATCATGAAGCAAAGTAGGGGAATTCGGGCAGCGGTGGCCGGAACGTTCGTCGCATTGGCGATGGGCGTGGCAGGCATCGCGCTGGCGGCAAGCAGCACATTCAATCTGAGTCCGGATCAGCACGGCCAGGTCCGGACCACACCTGACGCCGCTGCCATCAAGGCCGTACCGAACACGTTTCCATTCGCCGCGAAGGATGAACTGGTCGTCGGCATGACCGTGGCGTGGCCGCCGCTCGGCACATATGCAACCGACAACAAAACGATCGTCGGTTTCGACCCGGATCTCGCGCAACTGGTCGCTGACGGTCTGGGCCGCAAGCTGAAAATCGTCGTGCTCGCGTGGGAAGACTGGCCGCTCGCCGTGCAATCGGGCAAGGTCGACGCGGTTCTGTCGAATGTGACGGTCACCGAGCAGCGCAAGGAGAAGTTCGATTTCTCGACCTATCGGCGCGACGTGCTCGGTTTCTACGTAGCCAGTTCGAGTCCGATCAAGACGATCCGCGAGCCGAAGGACGTTGCCGGCCTACGCGTCATTACCGATTCGGGAACGAATCAGGAAAAGATCCTGCTCGCATGGGACAAGGAGAACATCGCGCACGGACTCAAGCCCGTGCAGATTCAGTACTACGACGATATCGCCGTCAGGGATGTGGCGCTGCGCTCGGGGCGCGCCGACGCGATCCTGAGCGTCAACTCGGCGCTCGCCTACGAGGCGGCGCAAAGAGGAGGAATACGCGCGGTCGGTACCATCAGTGGCGGCTGGCCGATCATGGCCGATGTCGCGATCACGACGAAGAAGGGTAGCGGACTCGCCGCGCCGCTCACGGTGCTGCTGAACGACCTCATTCGCAGCGGCAAATATACCCAGGTACTCGACCGCTGGAATCTCGGTTCAGAAGCGATCGATCAGGCCAAAACGAATCCTCCGGGGCTCCCCAAGAGTTGATGCATCGAGGCAGTTGAGACTGCCTCGATAAGGTCAGTTGTCAATCGTCAGTATTGCTACAGGACGGCTTTGCGCGTGGCTGCTATCGGCCACGTGCCGGAGAAGTGTGTCCGCAAATAACCAACGGAATAGTCGATGCGCGGGAAAGACAGGAAGAATAGGGCCGACAGGCCCATGATCGGGGTTCGTAGAAAAGTGCTTTCGGTTGCGGTGCTGGCAGCCGCCTGCAATGGCACGGCATGGGCGCAGAGTGCGGCTGCGCCGACGGAAGCGAGCGACACCGCGGCCGTGCCGGCCGCCGCTCAGCCCCAGGCCGGACCGTCCGCCGCGAATCAGTCCGGCGCAGTCAATACCGTGCAGCAGGATACGGTGGTCGTCACGGGTACGCGCACTGACACGAAGGCAAGCCAAAGCCTGACGCCGGTGGATGTGATCAGCGGCGCCCAGTTGCGCGCCACCGGGCAAAGCAACCTGCGTGACGCACTCGTTCAGCTATCGCCGTCGATCTCGCGCGAGAACTACGCCGGCGATGCCGCGGTGCTGACCGACGCGCTGACATTGCACGGCCTGAGTCCGGACCACGTACTCGTGCTGGTGAACGGCAAGCGCCGCCATACCACGGCGAACATCGCGCTCGACGGCGGCTTGAATCAGGGCTCGACCGGTGTCGATATCGACATGATTCCGATCGGCCTGATCGATCACATCGAGGTGCTGCGCGATGGCGCGGCGGCGCAATACGGCTCGGACGCCATCGCGGGCGTCATCAACATCATTCTGAAGCGCAGTTCGCACGGCGGAGAGTTGCAGACGACGAACGGCCAGACCTATGCGGGCGACGGCTTCAAGAACGGCGAGTCGGCCAATATCGGACTGGATCTGGGCGGCAAGGGATTTCTGGACCTGAGCGCGGAATACAACCGCCAGAACCATACGATCCGCACCGGGCCCGATGACTACTTCGGATCGTTCCAGCCGGGGCATGGCTACTACAACCCGATCGAGGGCGACCCGGCGAGCACGCGCGAGTCGGTGGGTTACAACGCCGGCTACTACCTCGGCGACGATGTCGAACTGTATGGCTTCGGCACGTATGCGCATCGCGACGCGGAGGCCTACCAGAACTATCGTCCGCCTTCAGTGCTGCCGCAAATCTATCCGAATGGCTTCGTGCCGGTGGAGACGATCAACGAGAACGACTTCTCGGTGACAACGGGCATCAAAGGCCAGAATCTGTTCGGCTGGTCATGGGATCTGAGTTCGACCTACGGCGGCGATCATGACGTCGTGGGTTTGCGCAACTCGGCCAACACGGGGCTGTATGCGACGCAGGGCTATACGCCGACCAGCTTCCACCTGTCCACCGTCAGCAACACGCAGTTGACGAACAACCTCGATTTCTCGCGGGCGTTCCAGCTTCCGCTGCTGCCCGCGCCGGTGAATGTCTCGTGGGGGGTGGAGCAGCGCCGCGAGACCTATTCGGTGGGAGCGGGCGATTACGCATCGTATATCGACGGCGGCTCCCAGGCGCTGCCGGGCCTCGCCCCAGTCAGTGCGAGCGATAACTCGCGCAACGTGGTCGGCACGTATCTCGACCTGTCGACTCATCTGACGCCGCAATGGACGGTCGATCTGGCGGGACGTTTCGAGCACTACAGCGACGTGGGCAACACGACGAACGGAAAGCTATCGACGCGCTACGACTTCACGCCGGCATTCGCGATCCGGGGCAGCGTGAGTACCGGCTTCCGCGCGCCGTCGCTCGCCGAGGAGTACTACAGCAATATCAACGAATCGCCTGCATCCGTGTTTGGCCTGCTCGCCGCTAATTCGTCAGCGGCAAAGCTGATCGGTGCCCAGTCGCTGCAGTCGGAGAAATCGACCAACTACAACATCGGTTTCGTGCTGACACCGGTCAAGAGCCTGCACCTGACGCTCGACGCGTATCAGATCGACATCCGGAATCGCATCGTGGAAGGCGGCACGGCGTCGGGCGCGGACGCGATCGCCGCGATGCAGGCGGCGGGGTTGTCGGTGCCCACTTCAGTGCCCGCGTCGGCGGTCTCCGCGAGCTACTTCACGAACGGTGCAAGCACGCGTACCCGCGGGATCGATCTGACCGGCACCTATCACACGGGCTTTGGCCGCTTCGGACAGGTGGACTGGGATCTGGGCGTGAACATCAATACGACCTCGGTCACGCATGTCGCGACCGGTGCGAACGGCAAGCCGGAACTCAACGCGCAACAGGTCGCCTGGCTGAGTACGTCCACGCCGAAGAACAAGATCATCATCGGCGGCACGTGGCATCTCGACAAGTGGGGCGTGAGTCTGCACGAGACACGCTATGGCGCCACGTCGAGTGAGGAAACCTACATCGTCGGGCCGAACGCGTTCTCGACCACGCAGTTTCTTCATTTCGAGAACGCAGCCCGGTATATCACCGACATCGAAGTCCGCTACGACGTGACGAAGAAATTCCAGATCGCAGTGGGAGCCAACAATCTCTTCGACGTGTATCCAAGCAAGCTGCCTTACGACGCGCAACTCGAAGGCGTCCAGTACGACGCCTTCGCTTCGACGACCGGCGTGAATGGCGGTTTCTACTACGCGCGGGCCCGCTACGTGTTTTGACGTTTTCTTGATATGCATAGAAAAATTTGCTCGAACGGTTTCGCACCCCGATAGCCATAATGGGATCAGCGGAGTCGTTCAGCGAATTCCTTCAATCTCTTTTCCCGTGTACCGCAGGGTGCATTGGGAGGGTTCGATATGTCCTACTCACTTTCGATTCTCGACAAGAGTCCGATCGCCGACGGAAAGAGTGCTCATGACGCGTTGCGCTTTACCGTGCGGCTCGCGCAGCGCGCGGAGGCGCTGGGTTACAAGCGTTACTGGATCGCCGAGCATCATGGCGCGCCGGGACTCGCGAGTTCCGCGCCGGAAATCGTCGTGTCGCATCTGCTCGCGCACACCTCGCGCATTCGTGTCGGTTCGGGTGGTGTGATGCTGCAGCACTACAGTCCCTTCAAGGTGGCGGAAACGTTCCGGGTGCTCGCATCACTTGCGCCGGGGCGCGTCGATCTCGGCATCGGCAAGGCGCCGGGCGGACTCCCGTTGGCGACGCGCGCGCTGCAGTGGTTTCACGACAAGGCGAAGAAGCAGGACTTCGCGCATCAGTTCGCGGAACTCGACGCGTTCCTGAAGTGGGGCGTCGCGGAAGATCACCCGCTGGCAGGCGCGATTGCGCTGCCGACGCCGCCCGAAGCGCCCGAGCGCATTCTGCTGGGCGCGAGCGCCGAGAGCGCGGCGCTTGCCGCGCAGCATGGCTGGCAGTTCTGCTACGCCGGCCACTTCAATGGCGACGAAGCCAACATCGAGCGTTCGCTCGAGGCCTATCGCAACGTGACCGGACGCACGCCGCTGCTCGCGCTCTACGCGTTCGCGGCGCAGTCGCGCGACGAGGCTCAGCGTCAGGTCGGCGCACTGCGTATTTTCAAGCTGCAGCTTGCAACGGGGCAGAGCGTCAATCTCCCGAGTCCGGAGGCGGCCGCGGAATTCGCGCGACAAACCGGCGTGACCGACTATCGCGTCGACGAACTGCATCCGCACGTCATCGCCGGCACTGCGGACGATGTCCGCCAGCAACTCGACGCCTTGCACGAACGCTTCGGCATCGAGGAATTCGTGCTCGACATTCCGATAACCGACTACGCGAAGCGACTCGCTTCGGTCGAGGCGTTGGCCAGCGCGGAACAGACCGCGGGCGTCTGACCTCAGCTCATCTCACTTACGGACCAGACTATGACTCAGCGAAATCTCACATTCGGCATCATGCTGCATGGCGCGGGCGGCCACATGAACGCGTGGAAGCATCCGGCCGGTCCCGCGGATGCCAGCGTCAACCTGGATTTCATCACCGGCGTCGCACAGAAGGCCGAGGCCAATGGCGTCGCGTTCGCGTTCGTGGCCGACGGACTCTACATCAACGAGAAGTCGATTCCTCACTTTCTGAATCGCTTCGAACCCATCTCGATTCTTTCGGCGCTCGCGACATCGACCTCGAAGATCGGTCTTGCCGGTACGTTGTCTACCTCGTACAGCCATCCGTTTACGGTCGCGCGGCAGTTCGCGTCGCTCGACCTCATCAGCGGCGGGCGAGCGGGATGGAATGTCGTGACGTCGCCGCTCGAAGGGTCCGCGAAGAATTACGGCGGCCAGCATCCGGACCACGAACTGCGCTATGAGATCGCCGACGAGTATCTGGAAGTGGTACAGGGACTGTGGGATAGCTGGGACGACGACGCATTCGTGCGCGAGCGCGAGAGCGGGCGTTTCTTCGACCGCGACAAGCTGCATACGCTCGATCACAAGGGACGGTTCTTCGAAGTCGCAGGACCGTTGAATATTCAGCGCTCGCCGCAGGGACAGCCGGTGATCTTCCAGGCCGGGTCGTCGGATTCGGGGATCGCGCTCGCCGGCAAATACGCGGACGCGGTGTTCACGCATTCGCCGTCGCTCGAGGAAACGAAGGCGTTCGCCGACCAGGTGCGCCAAAGCGCGATCGAGCACGGGCGCGCGGCGACCGACGTGAAGATTTTCCCGGGCATCGGGCCCATCGTCGGCGCAACGGCGGACGAAGCCGAAGCGAAGTATCGCGCGATCCGCGACCTGCTGACCATCGACGATGCACTCGCGTACCTCGGGCGCTTTTTCGAGCATCACGACTTCACGCAATACCCGCTCGACGAGCCGTTCCCGGAGCTCGGTGATCTTGGATCGAACAGCTTCCGTTCGACGACCGACCGCATCAAGGCCGACGCAAAGCGCACCGGTGCAACGCTGCGCCAGGTCGCGCTGGAAGTGGCCACGCCGAAGACCCAGTTCATCGGTACTGGCGAGCAGATTGCCGATGAACTGATCCGCTGGTTCGACGCCGGCGCGTCCGACGGTTTCATCCTCGGCTTTCCGGTGCAGGCAGAAGGGTTGGACGATTTCGTTCGATACGTGATTCCGGCGCTGGAGGCACGCGGACGTTACAGCCGCACCCTGGTTGGCACGACGCTGCGCGATCATCTCGGCCTGCCGCGCCGGGAAAGCCGCTACGTGACCGCGGAAACGGCCTGATGAACGGCATGCAACGCAGGAGGGCAGCATCATGAGCGACACCACCCAGCTTGCCGGTCCCGCTCACGCGGTTCATGCGGCACATGCGATCGGCGCCGATGAAGGTCACGATTACGCGCACTACCGGATCGTGCCGGCGCGGCATCATGCGCGCACGGCGGCCACCGTGCTGGCCATCGTGCTGATCGGGCTCGTGCTGAACTCGATACTCGGCAATCCGCGCTGGGGCTGGGGCGTTTTCGCGCAGTGGTTTTTTGCCGAACCAGTGCTTTCAGGGCTCGGGCGCACGCTTGTGCTCACGGCGCTCGGCGCGCTTTTCGGCTTCGCGCTCGCAACGCCGCTGGCACTCGCGCGCGTATCGCGTTCACCGCTGCTGGCGGGTTGTGCGTGGGCCTTCATCTGGCTGTTCCGCTCGATCCCGCCGATCGTGCTGCTGCTCCTGCTGAACAACCTCGGCTATCTGTACGAGACGGTCTGGATCGGCGTGCCGTTCACGCACTTCGCGCTGCTGAACGAATCGACCACTGACCTGATCAGTCCGTTTTTCGCGGCAGTGCTCGGGCTCACGCTGAACCACGCTGCGTTCTCTGCCGAGGCGATCCGCGGCGGGATTCTGTCCGTCGACCACGGTCAACGCGAAGCGGCCGCCGCGCTCGGTTTGCCGGGCGCGCGCCAGGTCCGGCGTATCGTCCTGCCGCAGGCCATGCGCTCGATTTTGCCGACCGCCTTCAACGACGTGATCGGTCTCGCGAAAGGCACGTCGGTTGTTTACATCCTCGCGATGCCGGACCTGTTCTACACGGTGCAGATCATCTACCACCGCAATCTGGAGGTGATTCCACTGCTGATGGTTGCGACTGTCTGGTATCTGATCATCCTGACCGGGCTATCGGCGATCCAGGTTCACATCGAACGGTACTACGCACGAGGCGCGACGCGCGAGCAGGTGGCGGTGTCGCCGCTGAGTGCGCTATTCGGGCGGTGGCGTAGCGCGCGTGCTGCTCGCAGCGAAACCTCGGGGCAGTCGGGTCGGCAGCATCACGCACAAACGAACGTGGAGGCGACGGCGGGAGGCTGGGCTCAACGGCGCGTCGGCGGGAGGGTCGGCATCCATAACGTGTCGAAAAGCTTCGGCACGCTGAAGGTGCTCGACAACGTCTCATTGTCATTCCCGTCGGGCAGCGTCACCGTGATTCTCGGCCAGTCGGGCTCGGGCAAGTCGACCTTGCTGCGCTCGATCAATCACCTCGAACGCGTCGACGACGGCTTCATCGACATCGACGGCGAACTCGTCGGATATCGCCGCGAAGGGCGCACGCTTTACGAACTCAAGGAGCGGGACATTCTTCAGCGGCGTCGCGACGATGTCGGCATGGTGTTCCAGAGCTTCAACCTGTTTCCCCATCTGACGGTGCTCGACAACGTCATCGAGGCGCCGCTTGCGGCGGGCGTGCCGCGAGCGCAGGCAGAAGCGGAGGCGCGCGTTCTGCTGGCGCGCGTGGGACTCACCGGCAAGGCCGACGCGTGGCCGCGCCAACTATCCGGCGGCCAGCAGCAGCGCGTGGCGATCGCGCGTGCGCTTGCGCTCAAGCCCAAGGTGCTGCTCTTCGACGAACCGACATCGGCGCTCGATCCGGAACTCGTCAACGAGGTTCTGGATGTGATCCGTCAACTTGCGCGTTCCGGCACGACGCTGATCGTGGTCACGCACGAGATCGGTTTCGCGCGCGAGGTCGCCGACACGATCGTGTTCATGGATGGTGGCCGGATCGTGGAATCCGGTCCACCGTCGCGCGTGCTTGGCGACCCGGCTCATCCACGCACTCGTGAATTCCTCTCGAAGGTGCTCTGAAACGCATGTCGCGCAGAAAACCCCAACACCCAATTCAATCGATGACGAAACGCCGGACGTTCCTGAGCAACATGGCCGCGCTGGCCGCCGCGCCGATCGCGTGGTCTTCCGGGCTCGCGCGAGCAGCCACGCAGTCTTACGATTTCAGCCCGCAGCAGCAAGGTCGCGCGCATACGCAGAAAGATCCAGATGCATTGCGCCTCATCACGAGTTATCGCTTCGTCACGCCCGGCGTGTTCACGGTGGCGGTAGCGCCATTCGCTGCGCCGATCGCCACTTATGCGACGGATGCCCGCAGCATCGTCGGTTCTGATCCCGATTACGCACAACTGGTCGCCGACGCCCTCGGGCTGCGGCTGCAAATCGTGCCCGTTGCGTGGCCGGACTGGCCGCTCGGTCTTGCTTCGGGGCGATACGACGCGGTGATTTCGAACGTCGGCGTGACGGAGAAGCGCAAGCAGAAATTCGACTTTACGACCTACAGGCTGGGTTTGCACGGATTTTATGTGCGGGACGATAGCCCCATCAGGTCGATCAGCGAGCCGAAGGACATTGCGGGGCTGCGCGTCATCACGGGGTCGGGTGCGATCCAGGAGCGCATTCTGCTCGAATGGAACCGGCGCAACACGGCGCTTGGGCTGAAGGAGGCCACGTTGCAGTACTACGACGACGGCGCCTCTGAGCGCCTTGCGCTGCTGTCGGGCCGCGCGGATGCCATCTTCAATCCGCACGCGCCGCTTGCCTACGAGGCCGCGACGCAGGGGCAGATCCGTCAGGTGGGCACGGTCAACGCCGGCTGGCCGTTCAAGGCTGATGTCGCGATCGCGACTCGAAAGGGCAGCGGCCTGGCGCAGGCGTTGACGACCGCGACGAATGGCTTGATCCGTGGCGGGCAATATCGCACGGCACTTGCCCGCTGGGGCCTGCAAACGGAAGCATTGGCTCACTCGGAAACCAACCCGCCCGGTTTTCCGGATGCCTGACCAAAGTGCGGTTCCTGCTGCAAATGCCGACCCCTGCAGGCGGCGCGGTCAGTCGGGTGCCATCGCATCGCGAGAACAACCACCAGGTCCGATATGTGTGCAGTCCACATTGATCATCTTGCTTTTCTGACGCCGGGCAATTACCCGGACGAAGCGCCGCTTGCGGGCTTCGAGCGGACGCTCGAACTCTTTCGCGTCGGCGAGGCGCTCGGCTACGATAGCGCGTGGGTGCGCCAGCGCCACCTGGAGCGGGCGGTGTCGTCCGCCGCGACCTTCCTCGCGGCAGCGAGCCAGCGCACGACGCGCATCGGACTTGGAGCGGCCGTGATCCAGATGGGTTACGAAAACCCGTTTCGTCTTGCCGAAGATCTTGCCACCGTCGACGTGCTATCTCGCGGCCGCCTGAACATCGGCCTGAGCGCGGGCGCGCCCGCGCACGGCATTCTGCTTGGCGAGCGCCTGTTCGATGCCAATCCTGAACTGATCGATTTCTCGCACGCGCGCGTCGAGCGTCTGCGCCGTAATCTCGCCGAAGAGTGGCTGGGCGGCGAGGACACCTTCGTCGAATCGGCAGCGGGGCGCGTGCGGCCTCGTGTGACGCCGTATGCGCCGGGCCTGACCGAGCGGCTCTGGTACGGCGGCGGTTCGCGTCGTTCGATCGAATGGGCCGGCCGCAACGGTTTCAATCTGCTGATCGGCAATATCACGACGGGCGAGGGAACCGACGACTATCGCGACGCGCAGTTACGCCAGCTCGATCTGTTCCGGTCACATTGGAGCGAAGCGCGGGCGCCGCGCATCGCACTGGGTCGCGTGATCGTGCCGATCGACAGCGCCGATGCCCGCACACGACAGCGCTATCGCGAGTTCGCCGAAGGGCGTCATGCGCGCACGCTGACGCCGCATGGCGAGCGGCGCACGCTGTTCGTGCCGGATCTCGTCGGTACGGCTGACGAGATCGTCAGCCGCCTGCTCGAGGATCCCGTCGTCGGTCAGGTCCGCGAACTGCGCCTCGAGCTGCCGTACGACCTGCCGTTCGAAAATTATCAGCAGATTCTCGAAGATGTCGTCACGCGCGTCGCACCCGAACTGGGCTGGCGGCCCGAAGCCGCGCGCGAGCCCGCGGCCGCCTAGCAGCGACGCGTTTGTCGCCAGCGTAGCACCAACGATACCGAATACGTTTTACTCACCCATTACGAGAGGATTGTTCACCATGAGCCGAGATTTGCTGTTGCTGCTGGAACCCGGGTTCACAGATCCCGCTTATCCCGACGAGCGGTTTGTGTGTCCGCACGGCGTGGCGATCGAAGGATTGCTCGCGAGCGACGCCGGGCGCGCGGCGCAACTCGATGTGAAGCGCGTACCGTTCCCGCGGCCAAGACAGGACGTCGTCGCTGCACTCGACGAAGCGCATCAAGGTTTGCCGGTCCTCGTGCTAGGCGATTCGCATCCGATCCCCGACGACGCGCAGACACTCGACGACAAGCGCTTTGTCACCGATACCAGGCGGATTCTTGCGCTGCTGGCCGAGCGCCACGGATTCCCCAAGCTTCATTGAATTCATTCACGCGACGCGCTGGCTTCTGGAGCCCAGCCACATACGCAAGGGGTAAGGCATGGTAGCTGTGTTCTCGTCAGTTGTGCTGGAAGACCGTTTCGCTTACGTCTCGGTTCACGACCCGCTGGCCCGTCCTTTGTTCGATGAATTGGCCTATGAGTACGGCAGCCGATATGCCGGGTTGATCGATGCCGAGGAGATTTCGAACGAATTGCAGCGCTATCCGGACGAGGCGTTCGCTGCGCCGCACGGCGCGTTCGTGCTGCTATTGCGCGACGGGCAGGCGATTGCGGGTGGCGCGTTCATGCGTCACGCCGACTCGGCCACCGCCGAGTTCAAGCGCATTTGGGTCAGTCGCAGCCATCGACGTCAAGGGCTTTCACGTCGCGTGCTGGCTGAGCTCGAGGCGCAGGCTGTTCGTCAAAGCTATACGCGCGTATTTCTGAGCACTGGTCCGCGTCAGCCCGAAGCCATCGCGCTGTACCAGACGAGTGGCTATACGCTGTTATCGGCTCATGATTTCGGTGAGGACGAGCCGCCGGGCTATCTGTTCGAGAAAAATCTGCCGGCGTTGCAGGCTGGCTAGCGCGGATACGCGCTGCCTTCAATCGGTCTATTGGCCGGCGAGCTTCGCGCTTTGTTGTCGCAGGCCCTCAAAAATCCTGTCCGACACATCGTTTGGAAACGCGGCTGGCAACAGCGCCTCGACTTCCGCGACGACATCCTCCGTCATGTCCGTTAGGGTGGTGATCATCTCCTCGACGTCAGGCGGGATTCGGGGGGCGCCCTCTGGCTTGTATTTGCCTGCCGCGAAGGCGTATTCGACAAATACAGGAAATAGCCTGTAAATGGCAAATACAGGAAATAGCCTGTTAGGCCGGTTCATCGGCTGCGCGCTGGTCGAGTCAGGCTCGTTCCTTGAGGATAGGCGGCGCGAGTGTCATTGTTGACGCGCTGATCCGGGCGCCTTAATGCCTTTCTGGCAATTGCATATCGATAGAAATTGGAAGGCGAGGCACACGGATAGCGGTAGCATGGGCCTCCCTTCATCTGCCTCTTCCCGTGTATCGAATCGATGTCAGCCAAATCTCCACGCTTCGGCATTTGGGCGCTCGTGCATGGCAGCCGCGCGGCGCTGCAGGATCCCGCAGAACCGTATAACGCCTCGTGGGAACGCAACAAGGCGCTCGTGCTCGCGGCCGAGCGCCTCGGGTACGACTCGGTGCTCGTCGCCCAGCATACGGTCAATCCGCATGACCCCTCGCTCGACCAGCTCGAGGCATGGACGGCATCGGCTGCCTTGGCGGCGCTCACGTCGCGCATCGAGATCATTACGGCCATCAAGCCCTATCTCTATCACCCGGTCGTGCTCGCCAAGATGGCTCAGCAAATCGAGCACATTAGTGGCGGGCGCTTTGCGATCAATCTGGTGAACGCATGGAATCGGCCGGAGCTCGAACGCGCCGGTATCGGTTTTCCGGAGCACGATGAACGCTACGTGTACGGCCGCGAATGGATCACGGTCGTCGATGCGCTGTTGCGCGGCGAAGTGGTGAATCATCACGGCGACAACTTCCGGATCGACGAATATCAGCTGCGCCCCGCCGATCCGTTTCGCGCGCGTCCGCGGATCTATGTGGGCGGTGAGTCGGAGCCGGCGCGCGCACTGGTGGCGGCGCACGGCGACGTGTGGTTCATCAACGGTCAACCACACGACGACGTTGCGCGTCTGATCGCTGACGTATCCGCGCGCACCCGCCCCGTCGGGCAGGACGCTTTGCGTTTTGGCCTGTCGGCTTTCGTGATCGCACGCGAAACACAGGCGCAGGCAGAGGCTCACCTTGAACATCTCTTCGCGCTGGCCGAATTGGACAAGCCGCTGCGTGAGCGGCAGAAAGCCAATATCGATCCGAACGTGGTGATGATCCAGACATTCGCACAATCGGCCCGTGTCGGTTCGAACGGCGGCACGGCCGCGGGGCTCGTTGGCGATTACGATACGGTCGCGCGCCGTATTGCCGAGTTTCACCGCGCGGGGATCGAACTCTTCATGCTGCAGTTCCAGCCTTTCGAGGCCGACATGCAGAGCTTTGCGGAAGAGGTCGCGCCGCGCGTTCGGCGTCTGCTTTCCGCCTGAGCGCAGCGCATCTCGTTGGCGGCAATCAACGCTCGTCCCTGGAACCAGGGACGACGTGGTTCGTGATCAGAAGAACGCACCCGTGGGCGGAAGGCGTCCAGTGAGCAAGTTCTGCCCGAGCAGGCGCTCCTTGTAAAGTCGCGGATTATGCGAGGCAATGACCTTGATATTGCGCCAGTGCCGGTCCAGAGCGCCCACACGCGAGACGACCGAGCCTGACCCAAGGTCGATCAGCCAGCTGGCGATCTGCGGGGCGAGATCGTCGATCACCACCTTGGCTTCTGCCGCCGAGAGCGTGGCGGCCAGCGTAGTTTCATATTCGTCGCTCGTGCCGTAACTGTCCCAGGCTCGTTGCAGCGCTCCGACAGCGCGGTCTACCGTCGCCTCGGTGCTGGCCGCATACGCGCGGATACGACCGAGCAACGTCTGTAGTGCGGGCTCTTCGGCAGGATGCGCGGCTTCGCCATGATAGAAGTTGCGCCCCCGCGCGCGCAGAACCTCTACAGCGTCCAGTACGATGCGTCGCACGACGCCCGCGATGCAGTTGGTCAGATAGACCTGATGGAAGGTGTATCCCCACGGCGCGGCTTCTTCAGGCTTCGGCGGATCCGGCGGATAAACGTGGGCGGCGGGCACGATCACGGCGCGAAAGGTCGCCGTGCCTGAGCCTGTCAGGCGCTGGCCGAATCCCTGCCAGTCGTCGTGGTCGCTGACTCCTTCGCCTCGGTCGAGCACGTATTGCACAGTCCGGCCCGCACGGCTTTCCACAGCGAGGCCGATGAATGCATCGTTGTAGAGGTTGCCCGTCGCATAGACTTTGTCGCCCGAGCCGATGTAGGCATGCCGCGTCTCGTCCCATTCGAGCCTGCTCAACACGCGGCTCGGACGGGCGCCCGCCGCCACCGCGTCGCTGTCGGTAAAACTGAGCCCGACTGTCTTGTTCTGTCTGGTCAGGTCGAGGACGTGCGCATGGAAGGGATGATCTCGCTGTCTAAGCGAAGCTTCCACTTGCCACAGATGGTTACGAAACGCATGGGCGATATTGGAATCGGCCGCTGCAAGATCGCGAGCTACGATGAAGAGTTCGGTCAGCGACACACCTTGTCCTCCCGCTTCGGTCGGCAGGCGCAGTGCACCGAACCCAAGCGCCTTGAGCCGCGCGATCTCGTCGTACGGCAGACGATGTGTCAGTTCCCGCTCTGCCGCAGTCGACGCGATATCGGCGATGGCCGCCGAGAAGCCGAGAGTTGCGGACAGTGGCGAGACAAGCTGGGGCCGTCCGCTGTCGACGATCGTGGTGTCAGACATGCTCATGGTGCCCCATCAAACCTTGACGCTGTAATCCGCGACCTTGATTCGCGAGTGGATGATCTTGCGTTCCGCGAGCCAGTCGGCTGCTCGTTGAAGCTGCGTGATGAAAGCGGCGTCGTCGGGTTCGTGGAATTGATTCACACGCTTCAGGCTGGCCAGATAGTCGCGCACCTGGTTCGGGTATTTGGCTTCTCCTTGTGCGAGTTGCTCGGCTTCGGTGGAATGCGTCGACTGCCACGCGCCTTCGACGTAGTACGCGTCGATCACTGCGCGAATCAGTTCGGAGTTCTCTTCGGTAAACTTTCGACGCGTCACCAGCGAACTGTAATCAATCAGGAAGTCGAGGTCGCGTCCCTCGTTGAAGATGTCCTTGGCATCGTTCGAATTGCGCGCGATGTCCACCGCCGGCGACCACATCGACCAGGCGTCGACCTTGCCTTGCGCGAACGCCGGTGCGGCATCGGGCGGATTCAGATAAACGAATTCGACCTTGTCGCGGTCAACGTGGTTCTTTTCCAGCGCTGCAATCAGCAGGAATTCACCAAGCCCCGAACGGTTGATGGCGACCTTGCGGCCCGCCAGATCGGCAACCGAATTGATACCGCTCGATTTCTTCACGATGATGGCGGTCGAGCGCGGGGAATAGACGTCGAACGCATTGAAGACGATGGGTGAGCCGGCCAGCATGGCGGCCAATGCAGGCGTGGTCGATCCCCAGAAGCCGAAGTCCGCGCTGCCGCCGACCACTGCCTGAATCGACGGAGCATGGTTCGGGAACGGACCGATCCATTCGACCTTGATGCCTTTTGCGGCGAGCGTCTTTTCGAACACGCCGCGTTGCTTGGCAATGTCCGGCAGGCTGCCGTACCCCCAGCCGATGCGAACCGTATCGGTGTTGCGTGTCAGCTTGCGCGGCTCGGCTGCCCGTGCTGGAAACAGGCTGCCGGCAGCGGCGCCGGCCAGCAGCCCACCCGCCGCGCGCAACAGTTGGCGGCGACTCAGCGAAGAATCATTCATTCTTGTCAGGTCCTTGGAGTGATACAGGAAATCGATCAGTGAGACAGAACGCCCAGTTCTTCGAGCAGCGTGGACCGCAGTTTCTGTGGCGTGTCGTTTTTGGGTCGGAAGGAAGCCGCGATGCGCCCCGCGCGCATGACGAGAATCCTGTCAGCGAGAGTGAGTGCTTCGTCGACGTCATGCGTCACGAGCAGCACGCCCGGGTGATGTCTGGCAACGAGTTCCTTGACGAGTCCGTGCATCTTGATCCGCGTGAGCGCGTCAAGCGCTGCGAACGGTTCGTCCAGCAGCAGAAGGGCGGGATCGCGAACGAGACCCCGCGCCAACGCGACGCGTTGCGCCTGACCGCCTGAAAGATTGCGGGGCCAGTCGTTTTCCCGGCCGGAAAGCCCGACTTCGGCGAGAGCACGAGCCGCGCCGGTCTGACCGACAGTGGTTTCATGACCGAGAGCGACGTTCTCCCACAACGTCGCCCAAGGCAGCAGACGAGGTTCCTGGAACACCACGGAAGGGCGCTCGGGCGCGCGGATCTGCCCAGCGTCAGGCCGATCGAGGCCGGCCAGCGCGCGCAGCAAGGTGGTCTTCCCGCAGCCGCTTTCACCCAGCAGTGCGACGAACTCGCCTTTGTGGATATCAAGATCCAGCGCATCGATGACAACACGCGTGCCATAGCAGCGCCGCAAGCCACGTACCGATACGCCCAGCGCGGACTGACCGACGCGATCGTCGTTGACGAATCCCGAAACTTCGGAACCAAGGGGCAGTGCGATGCTTCGACTCACTTTGGCTCTCCTTTGGCGTAATTCGCGTGCCATGAGAGGAAATGGGTTTCGAGCAAGCGCACCAGCGCGTCCGCCACGACGCCGATGATCGCGTAGATGATCATGGTCAGCAAAATGACATTGGTTTGCAGGAATTCGCGGGCATCCATTGCGAGAAAGCCGATGCCCTTTGTCGTCGCGAGTGTTTCAGCGATGACCAGCGCGAGCCAGGCATGAGCGAGCGCATAACGTACGCCCGTGAGGATCGACGGCATCGCGCCGGGCAGAATGATCCGTCGCACGATCGCGGTCCAGTTCAGCCCGATGACCTTCGCGAGCTCCATCAGCTTCGGATCGATCTGGCGGATGCCGAGCATGGTGTTGATGTAGATGGGGAACAGGACCGCGAGCGCGACCAGAAAAATTTTCGCAACCTCGCCCACGCCGAACCAGACGATGACGAGCGGCAGCATCGCAAGGAAAGGGACCGCGCGCACCATCTGGATCGAACGGTCGAAAAGCGCCTGTGCCAACGGCGAGAAGCCGACCATGATGCCAAGCGTGATGCCGATGACTCCTCCGACTACGAAGCCCGCCATGGCACGCAGAAGCGAGACGCCGAGGTGAACGAAAAGATCCCCGTTTCTGGCCAGATCCAACGCGGTTTCGGCGACGCTGCTCGGTGCTGGGAGCACCTGAGGAGCAATCAGTCCAATCCGTGCCGCAGCCTCCCACAGCACCAGGACCAAAGCTGGGACAATCCAGGAGAGCCAGGTATAGAGCGTGCCTTTCGAAACACCTGGACGCATCCGTTGCGAAGAAACATAGCTGTTGCGAGAAGAAGTTACGTCAGCCATGTCGGTTCCATATCAGCCATGAAAAAAGACTGCTCCGATATGGAGTCAGTACGAGTCAACACACCTTGGGGCAGATGAGTTTCACCGAGTAGAGATCAGTAAACGCCGGCGCCTTCGGAAGGCGAGCTTGTTATTAAAGGCCGGTTGACATCGCAATGACAAACAGTTTTTTATGCTTTGCTTTTCAGTTTCAGCGCGTTGCGCGTGAGTGCCCCCACCAGCACTCACGCCGAGGGCGGCTTCAAGTGTCGGACGACCTCGATCTCGCACGTCGTCCATCGAACGATCAGGCGGTCTCGGCGTGCGTGTCACCAGCGTTATTCAGCACATCCAGGGCTGCATGACAAGCGCCGTCGAGCTGTTCGCGCATCAGGTCCTGCACGTTCGGCAACTGTTTCACGATTGCGTCGCGAATCCTCACTGTCTGGCTGAAAGACGCCTGCATGCGGCCGCCGCGCGCCATTGCGATGCGCCGCAAGCGGCGCACCGGGCCGATCAGTCCGGCGTGGCTTTCCTGCAAGGTGCGGTTGTCGGCGATCGTCATGACGATCGCGTAGAAGCGGTCTAGCGCATCGACATAACCGGCCGGATCGTCGGCATCGACGCTCATTCGCATCGCTTCAATCACGTCGTCGAGTTGCGCTGTGCCAAGCGCCGTGATGCGCTCAGACGCGAGCTGCACCGCAAGACATTCGAGGGCTGCGCGCACGGTGTAAATCTCCTCGACATCGCGCAGCGTGACCGCGCGCACATACGCGCCCACGCGCGGCAGCACCGTCACCAATCCCTCGCGCTCGAGCTGCGCGAATGCCTCACGCATCGGCGTGCGGCTGACGTTCAACTGTTTCGCGACCTGCACTTCGGAGAGGCGGCTGCCCGGTGCCAGCACACCCTCGACAATCGCCTCGCGCAACGCCGGCACGACTACGCCTTCGCTCAAAGAATCGCTCGACGCGTCGACCGTGCGCATCCGCGAGTGGTATTTGCTCGCAATTTTGTCGAGCGAATGCGCGCTTTTTGCATGCTTTGGAACAGCGGCCGTAGAGGACGTCTTGACCGCGGTTTTGTTGGAAGGCATTGACACCTCGTCATTCTGTGAATACGCTGTATACAGATTATACAACAGGAAATGCCATGGATCGCGGTCCACTACAGCAGCCCGTTTTGATCGAACGCGCCGGCGACGTGTTGAGCTTTACACTGAATCGTCCGGACGCGGGCAACGAGATATCCGGTCCGATGTTCGATGCGATGACGGCCGCGTTGCGCAGCGAAGCCGCCGCGCCCAGCGCCCGCGTGCTGCACATACGCGCGAAGGGTGACAGCTTCTGCACCGGTCGCGAGCGCGCAGGCCGCGACGCCGTGTCGATTCGCGCAGAAGTTGCGCGGCTGATCGAGTTGAAGCGCCTCGTGCGAGCCACGTCGATGATCTCGATTGCGCAAGTGCAGGGCGACGCGTTCGGCTTCGGCTTCGGTCTTGCGATCCTGTGCGATTTCACGCTGGTTTCGTCGCGTGCTTCGCTGGCGTTTCCCGAGATGCGCAAGGGCTTGCCGCCGGCCGCGATCATGGCCTATGTGGGCCGCTACGCATTGCCGAAGGCGCTGTTTCCGATGGTGCTGTTCGGCGATCCGTTGACGCCCGCCATCGCTTTGGCGGCCGGCTTGATCACGCGTGTCTGCGAACCCGATGCGTTGTGCGCCGACGCCGACGCGCTGGCCGAACGCATTCTTGCACTCGACGAGGCCGGCGCGCGCCAGTGCAAGGTGTTCTTTCAGGCCGCCGAGGAAAGCCCGATCGAACAGAACTTCCGCAGCGCGACCGACATGCTGACCGTCACCAGCCTGCGTCTGATGCACGACCGCTGACGGCGGCCTGTTGCTCGCTCGATACAGTCGATACACCTCGGCGCGCGCGAAGTCATCGCGGTACGGCTCGCGATCTACGGCTCGCCGGCAGCAAGCATCTTGCATGGAACCCGAATAAGGCATGGAACCGGAGTAAGCGCTAAAGCGCCAGCGCCGGTCGACATGCCAACTCGGGTCGACAGGAGGCAGACATGAATGTCAACGCAGGGCCCAGGCTGGATCGCTTGCCGATGTCAGGATTCCATCGGCGCATCATGTGGTTGATCGGTATCGGCATGTTCTTTGACGGCTTCGACATTTACGTCGCGTCGACCGTCCTCGGCGCGACGCTAAAGACTGGCTTCTCGACACTCGGGCAGAACGCGATATTCGTGTCGATGACCTTTCTCGGCATGATGCTCGGTTCGCTCGGCACCGGTTTTCTCGGCGACCGCTTCGGCCGCCGCTTCACGTATCAGGCTAATCTCGCGGTGTTCGGACTCGCTTCGCTCGGTGCGGCGCTTGCGCCGACCATGAGCGTGCTGATCGCGTGCCGCTTCGTGATGGGCCTCGGGCTCGGCGCGGAAAACGTGGTCGGCTACTCGACGCTGGCCGAATTCGTGCCGCCGCAAAAGCGTGGCAAGCTGCAAGGGCTAATGGCTGTCTTCGTCGTGTCGGGGCTGCCTGTCGCGGGCTTGATTGGCTTGCTGCTGATTCCGGCGTTCGGATGGCGGGCGATGTTCGTGCTCGGTGGTGTCGGTGCGCTGGCTGTGTGGTACATGCGCAAGTCGCTGCCGGAATCGCCGCGCTGGCTCGATTCTGTTGGCCGGCACGAGGAAGCTGACGCAATCCTGAGACGCATCGAAACCGAAGTTGTCGCGGCGCGTGCCGGCGAGCCATTGCCGCCTGCCGTCATCGCAAAGCCATCGGCAGCGCCGGCTGCGGCGCTCTCATTCGGCTCACTGTTCAGCGGCACCATGCTGCAACGGATGATCGTCGGCTGCGTGACGCTCGTCGTCATCAATACGCTGCTGTACGGCTTCGTGACATGGCTGCCGACGTTCTTCGTGCATCAGGGCTTCAGCATCGCGAGGTCGTTCAGCTTCGCGCTCGTGATGTCGCTCGGCGCGCCGATCGGCTCGGCCATCGGCGCGCTCACGGCGGATGCGTGGGGCCGCAAGCCGACGATCATCGGTGCGTCGCTCGTCGCAATCGTATTCGGCGTGATCTATCCGTTCGTCAGTCATCCGCTGCTGTTGCCCGTCGTCGGCCTTCTGCTGACGATTCCAATCTACGTGCTGGTCGCGCTGCTGTTCGCCATCTATGTGCCGGAACTCTTTCCGACTGAAGTCCGTCTGCGCGCGTCGGGTATCTGCAACACGCTCGGGCGCGGTGCGACGATCGTTACACCGTTCATCGTCGTCGCATTGTTTGCGCAGCACGGCATTGTCGGTGTGCTGGCGCTGATGGTCGGGCTGCTCGCGATCCAGATCGTGGTAGTCGCGTGGCTTGGCGTCGAGCCAACCGGCCGGCGTCTCGAAGACCTTCAACCCACCGACACCCCAGGTGGCGAATCGATGCGTACCGACCCGCACGCTTCGCCGCTCAAGTAATCGCGGAGAATCCCTCTATGGATACAGTCAACTCACAACATCTGGACGCACAGCTTTTCATCGACGGTGAATGGACGGACGCCGAACACGGCCACACGCTTGACATCGTCGACCCGGCCACGGGCGAAGTGATCGGCCTGCTGGCGGCTGCGTCGGAACAGGATGTGGATCGCGCGGTGCGCGCGGGTCATCGCGCGTACGAAGGCGGGGCATGGCGTGACCTGTCGATCCAGCAGCGCGCTCGCGTGCTGAACCGCTTCGCCGATCTTTTCGAAGCGGACCTCGAACAGTTCTACAGGCTCGAAACGCTGAACAACGGCCGGCCGATCTCGGAGACGCGCGCACAGATTTCACGTTTGCCGCAGTTCTACCGCTATTTCGCAGCGCTCGCGTTGACCCGGCGCAGCGACGTGATTCCGGTAGAGGGTCCTTATCTGTGCTACACGCAGCGCGTGCCGCTCGGCGTCGTCGCGCTGATGACGTCATTCAATCATCCGTTGATGATCCTGTCGAAAAGTCTTGCGCCAGCGCTCGCTACGGGCAACAGCGTCGTGATCAAGGCGTCGGAACAGACGCCGCTCACCACGGTGCGGCTCGTGCGTCTGCTGAATGAAGCAGGTGTGCCGAAAGGCGTCATCAATGTCGTCAACGGTGAAGGACGTGAGGCGGGCGCTGCGTTGGCAAAGCATCCGCTGATCCGTAAGATTGTGTTCACGGGCGGCACGGACGTAGGGCGTTCCATCGGCGAAGCCGCTGCCCGCAACTTCGCGTTGACGACACTCGAACTCGGCGGCAAAGGCGCGGTAATGCTGTTCGACGACTTCGACATGGAACGCGCGGTGAACGGCGCGGCATTTGCCGCGTTCATCGGTGCAGGGCAGACCTGCGTGTGCGGTGCGCGCATTCTCGTGCAGAAGTCGATTTATGCGCAGTTTCTCGAACGTTTCCAGGCGAAGGTGGCGGGGATTCGCGTCGGCGACCCGGCCAATGTGAAGACGCAACTCGGGCCAGTCATATCCGGTCGCTCGCGCCAGCGTATTCTCGCGATGCTCGAACGCGCGAAAGCCGCGGGCGCCAAAGTGCTGACGGGCGGTGGTGTGCCGGCCGGCCTGAAGGAGGGCTTCTTCATCGAGCCCACTGTTTTGTACGACGTCGATCCGAAATCGGAAATCGGTCAGGACGAAGTGTTCGGCCCTGTGACGGTGGTCATGCCGTTCGACGACGAAGCGGACGCGATCCGCATCGCCAACGACACACAGTTCGGACTCGCCGCATCAGTGTGGACGCAGGACGTCGCGCGTGCGCACCGCGTCGCAAGCAGGCTCGAATTCGGCATGGTGTGGGTCAACGATCACCATCGGCTCGACCCGGCCTCACCGTGGGGCGGTTTCAAGAACAGCGGCGTCGGGCGCGAGACGGGCATCGAATCGTTCGACCAGTTCACCGAGCCACGCGCGGTAACGGTCAATACGAGCGGCAGGACTGTCGACTGGTATGCGGACGACGGCGAGCTGAAGCGCCTGAACTGAGCATGTGTCCCTACGGTGTTCGAGCGCATGCCGTTCGACAACCTGGCAATGGCGTACTCAGTGATGCTCACCGGAGCACATTTTTATGAAGAGGAAAGCAGGCCTTCTGCTTGCGATGGTGTTGGTCACGATGCAGTCCGCTCACGCGGCGGATCTGCTCATCCTCTCAGCGGCTGCGATGAAAGGCGCACTGGAGAACCTGCCCGAACACTATCTGGCTGCAACAGGCGATCACGTGCGCGTCAGCTACGGCACCGCGGGCCAGGTGCGTGACCGGGCAATATCGGGGCAGGCCTTTGACCTCGTCATCGTCCCACCCGAGCCTCTCGCAACACTGACCGAGCGCCATCTTGTCAGGAAAGGTTCACAGGTCGATGTCGCGCGCGTGCGGCTCGGCGTTGCGGTCAAAGCGGGTGCTGCGTTGCCGGCGATCAATGACGACCCGGCGTTCACGAAGGTCCTGCTCGATGCCTCTTCGATCGGTATGGCCGACCCCGCCACCGGCGCTACGTCCGGCATCTATCTGGCCCGGTTGATTGACCGCCTCGGGATTGGCGGCACGGTGGCTCCTAAGGTCAAATATTATCCGGAAGGGCAAACCGCCATGGAAGCGATGGCACGAGGCGAGGTGTCCCTCGGATTAGGGCAGACCAGCGAAATCAAGCCCGTGCATGGTGTCACCCTCGTCGGGCCGATCCCGGAAGATTTGCAACTCGTAACGACGTACGCAGCAGGCATAGGCACAAAGAGCGAGCATCCGGATGCAGCGAAAAAGCTGCTTTCCTATCTCACCGGGCCGGCAGTGCAAGCGTCGTTGAAGGCGAATGGATTCGACCTCGTCTCACCGGCCAATTGATCGGGGCAAAAACAATGGGCAACACGAAGGACACACAGCAGGTGGCCAAGCGACGCCGTTTGCTGCAAGGCGCGGCGCTAACACTGATGGCCACGGCAGTGCCGCTCTCTGCCAACGCGGCGGCGCAGCAGATCATTGCCGAAGATTACTGGGCGCAGAAAGGTGCGGTGAAACTGTATCTGTATCGCAAGCGGCTCGCGGGCGACCGCAATGCAAGTTCCGGTCGGAAGCCCGTGTTGTTCCTCGTGCACGGTTCGTCGTTTTCGGGCCGCGGGGGCTTCGACCTGCAAGTGCCGGGCGCGGAGAACTACTCGTTCATGGACGAGTTTGCTCGCTACGGCTTCGACGTCTGGACCATGGACCATGAAAACTACGGCCGCTCGTCGCAGACGGATTCGAACTCCGATGTCCGCTCCGGTGTCGAGGACCTGAAAGCCGCGATGCCGGTGGTCGAAAAGGTGACTGGCCAAAAAACGTTCATGTTCTATGGCCAGTCGTCCGGCGCGCTCCGGCTGGGCGTCTTTGCGATGGAAGAGCCGGACCGCGTGGAGCGCATGGTCCTGGATGCGATTACCTATACAGGCGAGGGCGCGCCGGAAATCATGAGGCGGCGCGCGAACATCGCGGCGCTCGAGGCCAGCAACTTCCGTCCAACCTCGCAAGCGAGCTTCGATGCCATCTTCGCCCGCGACGACCCGTCGACGGTCGATCCCAAAGTGCCGAAGGCATTGGGCGACTACGAACTCAAGCTCACCAACCGGACGCCGAACGGCACCTACATCGATATGGCGATTCATATGCCGATGGTTGAACCGAAACGGCTGCAGTGTCCCGTTTGCATGACGAGAGCCGAGCATGACGGCAATGCGACCGATGCGGAACTGCTCGATTTCTTTTCGCAGTTGCCGAACAAGGACAAGCAGTTCTGCGAGATCAAAGGAGTGGCTCACATTGCGGTGCTGGGTATCAACCGGCACCGTATCTGGCATGTGATGCATGCCTTCTTGACGCTGCCTGCGCAGCGTTCAGCCTGACCTAAATGAGAGCATGAAAAAGTTGGGGATGGCCGCTCGATCATCTGGCTGCCGCACCAGCTTCGTGTGCGGTAACCTGATCAGTCGGGCCACATTTTCGTGAGCCCCGACTGCCCTCCTGAGCCGTGGCCGCCGTCAGAACTTGTGCCGCATGCCTACACGAAGGACGACCTGATGATTGTCGCTCGATGGCGTCACGCCATTGATCGCGGCAACCGCCGCACTTCCCGTCGAGTCCGTACCGGAAGCCTTTTGATAGATTCCGACGAAATAGACGTCAGTGCGCCTCGAAAGGAAATAGTCAGCGCCGAGCTGGGCCTGATGATAGGTCGCGCCATCCCGGCCGCTTACCGAACTGCCTTTCGTGTAATCGTAGGCGGCACCCACGAGGAACGAAGGCGTGATCTGATATTTGAAGTTCGCTTCGACGTTGTTGAATATCGCCGTGCCGCGATTGCCGAATGGATTCGGTCCCGAGCCGCCGCCATCGAGATTGTCGAAACGCGTATTCGAATAGGTGCCGCCGAACGTGGCCGCGCCGAACGTGTACGCGCCGCCCGCCGCATAGACTTCCTGCGTGCGCGCATCGGCAAAGCCGGAGAATACGGGCGATGCAATGTTGTTCAACGTGGCGAGCGGCGCCGATCCGGTCGTGTTCGCGAGCACGCTGGTGCCGTAGAACGAAGTGTTCGGATTGCGGATGTTCAGATAGCCGACGCCAAGCCCGAGCGGACCGTTGTAGTAAGAGCCGCCCAGCGACCAGATCTGATTCTGACTGAAATTACCCGCTACGCCGCCGGGACTGTAGACGCCGCCGAACGTGAAGCCGCCGTAGTTGTTGCTCGTATACTTGATCGCATTGTTGACCCGGTTCGAGTTGTTGATGTTATCCAGGTCGCCCGGGTGCGCGGTGTAAAAGCCGCCCCATTGATCGCCCACTTCGAACAGGCCAACGTAGTCCACCACGGAGTCATATTGACGCCCGAGCGTCACCGTCCCATAACGCGTGGCCAGTCCCACGTATAACTGACGGCCGAATTCAAGCCCACCCTGGCCGAGTTTGCCGCTGCTCAGATCCATGCCGCCTTCAAGGAGGAAAACCGCTTTCATGCCGCCGCCCAGGTCCTCGCTGCCGCGCAATCCCCAGCGGCTCGCCTGAATCTCGCCGCTCACCATGCTGTACTGGCGCGCGCCGTGTGAGTTGTTATTGAAGGTCAACCCTTCGTCGACGATCCCATAGAGCGTAACGCTGCTCTGCGCCTGTGCGATAGCCGCGTGCGTTCCAAGCGCACCAATTACTCCCGCAATGCAAAGTGACTTTTTCATCCTGTTTCCAGACTGTATCGTTGACGTTGGGTCCCTCGGTGCGAAACCGGAGGGGAGGTTCACGGTCATGATGTGCCGGCCGCGAGGCATGCTACAAAGCAGGCATCCTAAAGAAATGCAATCGAGCGTATATCGACATGAATCCGCTTCGCTCTCTTTGTACCGGCATTCGATAGCGCCTTTGCGTCCAGATCGATTCCGGTTGCGACGAAAATTAAGCAGCCTATTTTGTCTTGTCAATGGAACATTTGACGTGCGAAATGTCCTATTGGCGCGCAAAGCGTTGAGGCTTCTGCGAAGTGCGTCAGTTGAGTGTTTTCCCCATGGAACAAGCCGTCGCTCAACTTGTTCTATCGTTCATCCAATCGCGTCCAGCAAACTGTCCGCTCTGATGGATAGTGCGGAACATCGAGCTTGCACGTTACTTACTGCAAACCAGTTGCTCGCGTCGGTGTTTACGATGTAGAACAATCTTTATTTTCCAATTTGTTCTATTGACCCGACATTACGACACTTCTAGAGTGAACCCCATGGAAACCACGCTGCCCCTGCCGAAATATCACCAGATCTACCTGGTACTGCGCGAGCAACTCCAGGAAGGACGCTTCGATGAAGAAGGCGTGCCCGGCGAGCATCTCCTTGCTGAACAGTTCGCGGTCGCGCGCATTACGATCCGCAAGGCAATGGAGATGCTGGTGGCGGACGGGCTGGTCACACGCCGGCCAGGCGTGGGCACCTGGCCGCAGCGCATCGATACGGGAAAAAAGCAGGGCAATGCGAAAGCCGCACCGGTTTCGCGCGAGAAAGCGCACCTCACCGGCCTGCTCGAGAACATCGTGAATATGGGGTTGCGCACCACGGTCGAAGTGATAGACAGCACGGAAGTGCTCGCTTCGGACGCCATCGCGGAGGCGCTGCATCTGTCTGTCGGCGATGCTGTCTACAAGAGTATCCGGGTTCGCAGCACGTCGGCGGGACCGGTGTCGTTCATTACGACACACGTGCCGAAAGCCGTCGCCGAAATCAACCGCCGCGACCTCAAGCGCAAGCCCTTGCTGATGCTGCTGGAGGAAGCGGGCGTGCAGCTCGGCGGCGCGACGCAAACCATTTCGGCACGCCTCGCCGACGCCGTGGTGGCGCGCCATCTCGACGTCGCAGTCGGCTCGGCGTTGCTCGCCGTGACGCGTCTCGTGCGCGACACCGACGAACGGCCGGTGCAATTGCTCCAGGGTCTGTACCGGCCCGATCGCTATCAGTATCAGTTGCAGCTCTCTCGCATTGGCGATATCGACGCCAAGGTCTGGGTCAGCGAAGAACTGTCCGCCACCTTCAACTAACGCAATCCTACGGAGATCGCATGAGTTCGCGTCGCACTTTCCTGCGTCGGTCCACCGCCGCGGCAGCACTGGTTGCAGCACCTTGGGTCGCTCGTGCCGCGAGCGCGAAGAGCATCAAGATCGGCGTGCTGCATCCCGTCACCGGAGCGTTGGCCTATTCGGGGCAGCAATGCCGGCTGGGCGCTCTGCTGGCCATCGAGGACATCAACAACGCCGGTGGCATCAAGTCGCAAGGCGGGGCGCTCGTCGAAGCCGTGCTGGGCGACGCGCAATCGCGGCCCGAAGCGGGCGCCGCCGAGGTCGAGAGGATGAACGAGGCGGGCGTATCGGCAATCGTCGGCGCCTATGCGTCGGCGATCTGTCTCGCCACCACCCAGACGGCCGCGAAGTACGGTTTGCCGCATGTGGTCGATGTCGGCGTCGCCGATCAGATCGTCGAGCGCGGACTCACGAATACGTTTCGCTTCGGTCCCGGCTACCGGATGTGCAGCCAGCGCGCGGTCGACAACCTCAATGCGTTGAATACCGACGCGGGCAAGCCGGCCAGAACGGTGATGATCGTGCACGAGGAATCGCTGTTCGGCGCCGGCACGGCCGCGCTGCTCAGCAGCGAGTTGCCCAAGTACGGTTTCGAAATCAAGGAAGTCATCAAGCATCCGAATCCGACGCGCGACTTCAACAACATCGTGCTACGCATGCGCGCCGTCAATCCCGACATCGTGATTCCCGCCAACTATTACAACGAATACGCGCTATTGCTGCGCGCGATGAAACAGCAGAACGTGCGCCCCAAAGCGATCTATTCGGTGTTGGGCGGCGCCGCGTCGAGCTACAAGTTTCTGAAGGAGTTTCCGGACATCGCGGAAGGCATCATCGACTGCAATCACTGGTTCAATCCGAAGGATGCGCGTGTTGCGCCGTTGCGCAAACGGGTCGAAGCGAAGGGTGCGTACTTCTCATATGAAGTGTTCATGACCTACACCGCGACGATGCTGCTCGCTGACGCGCTGGAGCGCGCGAAATCCGCCGACCGTGCCGCCGTCAATGCGGCGCTCGCCTCGAGCGCCTTCAAGGACCACATGATGCCGTATGGTCCGACGCATTTCGTCAACGGGCAGAACGCCGGCGCGCAACCGCTGCTTACCCAGGTGGTCGGCAACGATATCAAGGTCGTGCTGCCGCCGGCCTATCGCGAAGTTGCGCCGCAGTTTCCGCTCAAGAGCTGAGGCATTGAATGTTCGATCCGGTGATTCTCCTCTCCGCGCTGCTCAACGGACTGACAACGGGCGCGGTCTATGCGCTCATCGCGCTCGGTCTCACACTGATTTACGGAGTGCTGCACATCATCAACTTCGCGCACGGCGCGGCGTTGATGGTCGCGCTGTACGCGGTCTATCTGCTGAAGGAACGGCTGGGCATCGATCCTTATCTGGCGCTGCCGGTGGTGACGCTCGGCATGTTCGCGTTCGGCTACGCACTGCAGCGCTGCGTGATCAATCGCGCGAGCCACGGCAAGGATGAGAACATTCTGCTGGTCACGCTCGGTCTGTCGATCGTGTTGGAGAATCTGGCGCTCGTGTGGTTCCACTCCGACACGCGCAACATCGAGACATCCTATACGCTCGCGACGGTCGCTATCGGTCCCGCAATGATCGCGTTGCCAAAGGTCATCGGTTTTTTCGGCGCGCTGGTGGTGGCGGCCGCGCTGTTTCTCGTGATCCGCATGACCGATCTGGGCCGCGCGATTCGCGCCGTGTCGCGCGAGAAGCACGGCGCGAAGCTGATGGGTATCGACGTCGACAAGGTCTACGCGCTGTCGTTCGGCATCGGCATGGCATGTGTGGGCGCGGCGGCCTGTTTTCTGTTGCCAACCTATTACGTCAATCCACAGGTCGGCAACGGGTTCGTGCTCGTCGCGTTCACGATCGTCGTGCTGGGCGGCATGGGCAGCTTCGCAGGCGCATTGATCGGCGGTCTGCTCATTGGCGTGGTCGAGTCGCTCGGCGGCTTGTGGTTCGGTGATTCGCTGGGTCAGATGGGCATCTTCGCGATTTTCATCGTCGTGCTGCTGATGCGTCCGCAAGGGCTGTTCGGAGCGAGGGCCTAGGCATGCGCGACGTTCTTTCGATCCTCGTCTTCGGCGTGCTGGCGGCCGCGCTTGCAAGCATGCTGCAGTCGGGCGTGTGGCTCACCTTCCTGATGATGTCGCTGTACGCCGTGTTGCTGGCGCAATCATGGAACATCCTTGGCGGCTATGGCGGTCAATTGTCGTTCGGACATGCCTTGTTCTTTGGCGTCGGCGCATACACGCAGGCGATCGCGCAATTGAGTTGGGGCTGGAATCCGTGGCTCGCGTTGCCGCTCGCCATCGCATTCGGCGTGCTCGCCGGGCTGGTGGTCGGCGCGCTCGCGTTTCGCGGCGGCCTCAAGGGTTCGTACTTCGCGCTGGTGACGCTGGCCTTCGCCGAGGTCGCGCGCATTGTCGCGGTGTCGGTGCCGTTCACGGGCGGTGGCGTCGGACTGATGGTGCCGCTGCATGCGAGCGCCGCGAACCTGCAGTTCGGCACGCGGCGCGGCTACGTGTTCCTGCTGCTGGCATTCGTCATGATGGCGCTGGCCGTTACCGCATGGCTGCGGCATTCGCGCTTCGGCGCCTATCTGCAGGCGGTGCGCGACAACGAGAGCGCCGCGCGGGCAATCGGCGTCAATCCCGTGCGCGTGAAGCTGGGCGCCATCGCGCTGTCCGCGGCATTCATGAGCGCAGCGGGCGTGTGCTACGTGCAGATGTTCCAGTACATCGACGCCGATATCGCGTTCGGCCCGGCGAGATCGATCGAAGCGCTGGTCGGCGTGATTGTCGGCGGCGTGGGCACGTTGTGGGGACCGGTGCTCGGCGCGGCGCTGCTCTACGTGCTGGGCGAGTTGACCCGCAACCTGTTCGGCGAGTTGCCCGGCATCAGCATGGTGATCTACGGCGTGGTGCTGGTCGTGATCGTGATGTTCCTCCCGCGCGGAATCACGGGCGCGGGCGCGTCGGTGCGACGTGTGACCGGCTTGCCCGGGGCGTCGAAGCGCAGCGGCAAGCGCAAGGAGGAAGCCCATGTCTGAAGCGCTGTTACAAGCCCGTGGCCTGTCGATCACGTTCGGCGGCCTGAAGGCCGTGCAGGACGTCAGCCTCGATGTCCTGCCGAATACGCTCACGGCGCTCGTCGGACCGAACGGCGCGGGCAAGACCACGCTGTTCGCGTTGCTGTCGGGCTTTCTGCGGCCCGGCGCGGGCCGCGTGCAGTACCTGGGCCGCGACATTACCGGCATGGCGCCGCACGAGTCCGCGCGGCTCGGTTTGACGCGCACGTTCCAGATCGTGCAACCGTTCGGCGCGCAGACGGTCCGCGAGAACATCGCGGTCGGCGCGCATCTGCATCTGCCTGGACGGCGCGAGGCGCTGGCGGCGGCAGAGGAAGTCGCCGCGCGCGTGAACTTGCACGACCGGCTCGACCAGCCCGCGGCGGACCTGACTGTCGGTGGCCGCAAGCGCCTCGAACTGGCGCGCGCGCTCGCCACCAAACCGCGTCTGCTGTTGCTGGACGAAGTGCTCGCGGGCCTGAATCCGAGCGAAATCGACGAAATGATCCCGGTGATTCGCGGTCTTGTCGAAAGCGGCGTGACGGTGCTGATGATCGAACACGTCATGCGCGCCGTGATGAGTCTTGCCGAACATGTGTGGGTGCTCGCGCAAGGCCGCCTGATCGCTGGAGGCACGCCGCGCGAGGTGACATCCGATAGCGCCGTGATCGAGGCGTATCTCGGACACGGCACAGCCGAACGGCTGGCTCGCGAAGGAGGGCAGTCGTGAACGCATTGCTCGAAGTGGATGGGCTTCGCACGGGATACGGCCGAACCGAAGTGTTGCGCGGCATCGATCTTCGTGTCGGCGAAGGTGAGATTGTCGTGCTGCTCGGCAGTAATGGCGTCGGCAAGACCACGCTGAACAACACGGTGTGCGGAATCAATGCCGTCTGGCAAGGCGCCGTGCGCTTCGACGGGCACGAATTGACGGGCCGGCACTATCGCGCCGTCGTGAAGGCCGGCCTGATTCAGGTGCCCGAAGGCCGGCGGATTTTCCCGAATCTGAGCGTGCGCGAAAACCTGGAGCTTGGCGCGTTTCTACGCGGCAAGCCGAATCGCGCCCGCAACCTCGCGCGCATGCTGGAGACCTTTCCACGCCTTGGCGAACGCATCGATCAGCCGGCGGGCACGATGTCGGGCGGCGAACAGCAGATGCTGGCGATCGGGCGCGGCCTGATGGCCGAGCCGCGCCTGCTGATTCTGGACGAACCGTCGCTCGGTCTGTCGCCGTTGATGGTCGAAGAGATGTTTGCGCTGATCGCGCGCCTGCGGGGCGAAGGACTCGCGATCCTGCTGGTCGAGCAGAACGTCGTGCAGTCGCTCGAAACCGGGCAGCGCGGGTATGTGCTGGAGAACGGTCTCGTCCGTTACTCGGGCACGTGCGCGGAATTGATGGCCAGCGACGAGTTGCGTCGCGCGTATCTGGGGATGTAGTCAATGCCAGTAGCACAAACGCTTGCACAAAAACTGATTGCGGCGGCCTGCGGGCGGCCGGAAGTGGAAGTCGGGGAAATCGTCACCTGCAATGTGGATCTCGCCATGTTTCATGATTCGAGCGGTCCGCGGCGCTTGCAGCCCATGCTCGAACAACTCGGCGCGTCGTTGTGGGACAAGTCGAAAGTCGTGCTCGTGATCGACCACTATGTCCCCGAGACCGACGACGAATCGCGCCGCATCGTGCACATCGCGCGCGACTGGGCGGTGGCGCAGCAGTTGCCGAACGTCTACGACGGGGTCGGCATCTGCCACGTCGTCTTGCCGGAACGCGGCCACCTGCGGCCGGGCATGTTCTGCGTCGGCGGCGACTCGCATTCGCCGACGGGCGGCGCATTCGGCGCGTACATGTTCGGCATCGGCAGCACAGAGATGCTCGGCGTCGCGGTGTCGGGGCAAATCTGGGTCAAGGTGCCGCGCACGTTGCGGATGAACTGGCGGCAGCGCCTCGCGCAGGGCGTCACGGCGAAAGACATGATGCTGCATATGATCGGCCGCTTCGGCATGAACGGCGGCCGCTACCAGGCCGTCGAATTTTGCGGCGAGGCCGTGTCGGCCCTGTCGATGCAGGAGCGCATGACGTTGTCGAACATGAGCGCGGAACTCGGTGCGCAGGTCGGGCTGATTGCGCCTGATTCGGTGACGGCCGACTATCTGCGCGCCGTCGGTGTGCAGGACGACATCGACGTCGGCCGCTGGCAAGGCGATCCGCAAGCGGAGGCCGAGACGCACGATTTCGACGCCGCGCGCCTCGCGCCTCAGGTGGCCGCGCCGCACAGCCCGGCGAATACGCGCGACGTTGGCGCATACGGCGATGTGGCCGTCGACGTCGCCTATATCGGCGCTTGCACGGGCGCGAAGCTGGAGGACTTGCGGGCGGCGGCGAGCGTGCTGCGCGGCCATCGCATCGCGAGCGGCGTGCAGTTCGTCGTCGCTCCCGCGAGCGTGCGCGATCGGGAGCAGGCCGCGCGCGAAGGCGTGATGGCCGTGCTGGAAGGGGCGGGTGCGCAACTGCTGGCGACCACGTGCGGCGCGTGCGCCGGTTACGGCGGCTCGATCCCCGAAAACAGCACGGTGATTTCGAGTACCGCGCGCAACTTCAAAGGGCGCATGGGCGCGGCGTCGGCGCGGGTTTATCTGGGCTCGCCTTATACCGTCGCGGCGTCTGCGTTGCGCGGGCGCATTACCGATCCGCGCGAGGTGCTGGCATGAGCGAGCGTCCGACCAATCCGCCGCAAGCCGTGCATGGACAGACGGCCGCTTCGCATCGCGTCTGGCGCGTCGGCGCGGATATCGATACCGATGCGCTCGCGCCCGGCGCGTACATGAAATTCGGCATCGACGAAATCGCGCGGCACTGTCTGGAGATTGCGCGCCCCGACTTCGCAGCGGGCGTGCAGCCGGGCGACGTGCTCGTGGCCGGGCCGAACTTCGGCATCGGCTCGTCGCGCGAACAGGCAGCCGCCGCGCTCGTGCGCCTCGGCGTGCGGGCCGTGATCGCGCCGGCATTCAACGGCCTCTATTTTCGCAACGCGTTCAACGTGGGCCTGTTGCTGCTGACGTGCGCCGACGCCGGATCGATCGACGAAGGCGAGCACATCGCGATCGACCCGCGCGCAGGCCGCATCCGCCGCGCCGATGGCGTCGAACTGACGTGCGAGTCGGTGCCCGCGTTTCTGCTCGACATGGTCGACGCGGGCGGTCTGCTCAACCTGCTCAAGCAGCGTTACCCCACATCCAACGGAGTCATCTCATGCTAGATCCCGTCACGCTGGCGGTCCTCAAAGGGCGGTTGGAACAGATCGCCGACGAAATGGACGCGACGCTCTACCGCAGCGCGTTCAATCCGATCATCGCGGAAGCGCACGACGCCTGTCACGGCATCTACGACGCGCTGTCGGGCGCGACGCTGGTGCAGGGCAAGTCCGGCTTGCCCGTGTTCGTCGGCGCGATGGCGTTCGCGGTGCGGGCAGCGATACGCGTCGCGGGCGAGCGCGGCGGCATGGTCGATGGCGACGTCTGGCTGTTCAACGATCCGTATGAAGGCGGCACGCACGCAAACGACTTCAAGCTGGTGCGGCCTGTGTTTCGTGACGGCAAGCTGTTTTGCTTCCTGGCGTCGGCGGCGCACTGGCACGATGTCGGTGGCGCGGTGCCCGGCAATTACAATCCGGCCGCCACTGAATGCTGGCAGGAAGCCGTGCAGATTCCGCCCGTGCGTATCGTGCGGCGCGGCGAACTCGATGCCGACGTGCTCGCCATCCTGCAGGCCAACACGCGCCTGCCCGACAGCCTGTGGGGCGACCTCAATGGCCAGCTCGCGGCGCTCGAGCTGGGCGCGCGCCGTCTGGACAGCCTGCTCGACGACTACACCGACGTGACCGTGCTCGAAGCGCTCGCGCTGCTGCGCGAGCGCGCCGTCAAGCTGATGCGCTCGCACGTGGCGGCGCTGCCGGACGGCGACTATGCGTTCGACGACATGCTCGACAACGACGGCGTGCGCGACGAGCCGCTGAAGATCGCGTTGTGCATGCGCGTGGCGGGCGACACGTTGACGCTCGACTTCACCGGCACGTCGCCCGCCTGCGCGGGGCCGGTGAACATCTCGCGCGCCACGGCGATCGCCGCGTGCTATGTCGCGCTCAAGCATCTCTTTCCCGACGTGCCCGCCAATGCCGGCGTGCTGGACGCCGTGTCGTTCGTGCTGCCGGACGGACTGCTGATCTCGGCGGACCGGCCGCGCCCCGTCGGCGGCTACACCGAAACGATCCTGCGCATGATCGACGTGATCTTCTGCGCGATGGCGCAGGCCGCGCCGGAACTGGCGATGGCCCAGGCATACGGCACCATCAACGCGCTGTCGATCGCCGGGCATCGCAGCGAGGGCGCGCGCAAGGGGCAGCGCTGGGTGATGTTCAGTTTCTTCGGCGGCGGCCATGGCGGCCATTCGCAAGGCGACGGTCTGAGTCACGGCAATGCGCCGATCTCGACGGCGACCATTCCGCCGCTCGAGATTCTCGAAACTGCGTATCCGGTGCGTTTCACGCAATGGGCGTTGCGTCCCGACTCGGGCGGCGACGGCACATATCGCGGCGGTCTCGGCGCGATCTACGAAATCGAACTGCTCGAAGACGAGGCCGAAGCGTTCATTTTCGGCGAACGCGGACGCTCGGCTCCGCAAGGTATCGCGGGCGGCGAGGCGTCCGTGCCCAACGTGTTCCGCTATCAGCAGGACGGTGCATGGCATACGCCGCCGATGGCGTCGAAGATGCTCGGCATTCGCCTGAAGCGCGGCGAACGGGTGCGGCTCGAAACGCCAGGCGGCGGCGGTTACGGCGCGCCGTCCGGGCGTGACGACGCCGCCCGCAAGCGCGATTCGGCAATGGGTTATGTGACGACAGATCGGAAGGAGCAACAGGTATGAAGGCGGCTGCACACGGTTCAATCGTCGTCGGTGTCGACGTGGGGGGCACGTTCACCGATCTGTTCGTGCTCGACGAGAAGGCGGGCACGGCGCGCGTCGTGAAGGTGCCGTCCACGCGAGGCGAGGAAGCGCGCGGCTTCATGAACGGCATCGAACGCATCGGCGCGCCGGGCGACGACGCAGGCGAGCACGGCGCCGGCGCGATCGCGACGATCGTGCACGGTACCACGGTCGGCACGAACGCCTTGCTCGAACGCAAGGTGGGGCGCACGGGCATCATTACGACGGCGGGCTTTCGCGACGTGCTCGAAATGCGCCGCCGCGACCGGCCACGCACCTGGGGCTTGCGCGGCAGTTTCGAGCCGGTGGTGCCACGCGATCTGCGCCTCGAAGTGAACGAGCGCGTGCTGGCCGACGGCACGTTGCACACGCCCGTGGACCTCGCGCAGGTGCGGGCCGCCGCGCGCGATCTGCTCGAACGCGGCTGCGAAGCGGTGTGCGTCTTCTTCATCAACGCCTATGCGAATCCGCTCAACGAAGCGCAAGCCGTCGAGGCGGTGCGCGCGATCTGGCCGAACGCGAATGTAACGGCGGCAACCGAGGTGCTGCCCGAAATCCGCGAATTCGAACGATGCTCGACAGCCACGTTGAACGCCGCGTTGCAGCCGGTCGTGGGCAGCTATCTGACGCGCCTGGAGGGCGATCTGAAGGCGCATGGCTTTCGTGGCGAACTGCTGGTCGTGCAGAGCAACGGCGGCATCATGTCGCGCCAGACCGCGTGCGACGTGCCGGTGCGCACGGCGCTGTCGGGTCCGGCTGCGGGCGTGATCGCGTGCGCCGCAATCGGACGTGCGGCTGGCTATCCGAACCTCGTGACGGGCGACATGGGCGGCACGTCGTTCGATGTATCGCTGGTGGCGAACGGCGAAGCATCGTTGTCCGCGCAGACCTCGATCGACTTCGGCATGGTGGTGCGCGCGCCGATGATCCAGATCGAGACGATCGGCGCGGGCGGCGGCTCGATCGCGTCGGTCGACGCGGGCGGCCTGCTGCAGGTCGGTCCCGAATCGGCGGGCAGCGTGCCGGGGCCGGCCTGCTACGGGCGCGGCAATCTGCGCCCGACGGTGACCGATGCCAACGTGCTGCTCGGACGCATCGCGGCGGATCGTCCTTTGGGCGGAGGCCTGCTGGCACAGATGGACGTCGGCAAGGCGCGTGAGGCGATCAGCGAGCACGTCGCCGCGCCGCTCGGGCTGAATGCCCACGCCGCGGCCGAGGCGATCCTGACGGTCGCCAATGCAAAGATGGCGGGCGCGATCCGGCTGGTGTCGATCGAACGCGGCCACGATCCACGCGAGTTCGCGTATATGCCGTTCGGCGGCGGCGGTGCGTTGCACGTCTGCGCGATGATGCGCGAAGTCGGCAGCACGACGGGCATCGTGCCGCGCTTTCCCGGCGTGACGTCGGCAATCGGCTGCGTGATCGCCGACATGCGGCACGACGCGGTGCAGACGCTCAATCGCGCGCTCGCCGATCTCGATGTCGAAGACTTGCGTGCGCGCGTCGCCAGCATGGCCGACGCCTGCCAGCAGCGGCTCGACTCCGCCGGTGTCGCGTTCGAAGCGGTGCGGGAGAGCGTCGAACTCGACATGCTGTATGTCGGGCAGAGCCATACGGTGCGCGTGGAAGTGCCACGCGATGCGCTGCAACGCGCCGCAATCGGCGCGGCCTTCGAAGCGGCCTATCGCGCGGCCTATGGGCGCGCGCTCGACGGCATCGCGGTGCGCATCCTGAACCTGCGTTACGCGCGTATCGGCGTGCGGCCCAAGTTCGATCTGGCGGTGCTCGCGCCGAAAGCCACGGCGATGCCGGCATCGCTCGGTACACAAGCCGTTTTCCATGCGGGGAAATGGTGGGACGCGACGCGCTTTGCACGCCTCGATCTGCCGGTGGATGCAACGGTCGACGGTCCCGCGATTCTCGAGCAGGGGGATACGACGATCTGGCTCGAACCGGGGTTCAGCGGGCGCGTCGATGCGCTCGGCAATCTGTTGATCACACGCAAGCCGGACTAAGGAGCCGCACATGACGACCGACACGACGCTGGACGCGCGTCATACCGCGCTCATCATCGTCGATCTGCAGAACGACTTCGTGAGCGAGGGCGGTGCATACGATCGCGGCGGTGCGGCTTCGGATGCTGCGCGCACGTTACCGCCGCGCATTGCACCCGTGGCGCGCACGTTGAAGCAGCGAGGCGGTTTTGTCGCGGCGAGCCAGTTTACGTTGTGGCCGGATGCCCACGGCGAGCCGATGATTTCGCCGCATCTGAAGCAACTGCGTCCATTTTTGCGTCGCGGAGATTTTGTCGCTGGCTCGCACGGTCATGCGACGGTTTCCGCACTTGACCGTCTCATCGACGTGTCGGTCTGGAAGGTCGCCTACTCGGCCTTCTTCAACACGCAACTCGACTGGGTGCTGCGCCGCGCGCGTATCGACACCGTGGCGATTTGCGGCATCGTCACTAACGGCGGCGTGGCGAGCACCGCGCGCGATGCGCACATGCGCGACTATCGCGTGCTGGTGCTGGGCGATGGCTGCGCGGCATCGACGCAAGCCGCGCACGACACGGCGCTCGCCGATCTGCGCACGATCTGCGAATTGGCGACTTGCGACGCTTTCGCGGATCGCCTCGCAATATAAGCGCCATGTTTGCGCGTGCGTGGTCGCGCGCAATCGGCCTTTTGCCTTTTTGAATTGCAGGAGAAAAAAACCATGGCGACCGAAATCAAACCGCTGAAGACACTTCTCGCACGAGGCGCTTTGCTCGCGCCTGGTGTCTTCGATGCGTTGAGCGCGCTGGTCGCGCAACAGGCTGGCTTCGAAGGGTTGTATCTGTCTGGGGCGTCGATTGCGTACACGCGGCTAGGGCGTTCCGATGTCGGCTTGACGACGTTTCCCGAAGTCGAAGATACACTCGCGCGCATTACCGAGCGTGTCGCGCTGCCTGTGATCGTCGATGCCGATACGGGCTTCGGCAACGCGCTGAACGTCAAGCGTACGGTGCGCGGCTTCGAGCGCGCCGGCGCTGCGATGATCCAGCTCGAAGATCAGACATTCCCTAAGCGCTGCGGGCATCTCGATGGCAAATTGGTGATTCCTGCTGGCGAAATGTGCGGCAAACTGCGGGCGGCCGTCGATGCGAGAGTGAGCGCCAATACGCTGATTCTCGCGCGCACCGACGCAGCGGCTGTCGAAGGGCTGGATGCTGCGCTCGAACGTGCCGAGCGTTATCTGGAAGCGGGAGCGGACGCGTTGTTCATTGAAGCGTTGCGCTCACTCGACCAGATGGAAGCCGTGTGTGCGCGCTTCGCCGGCCGCGTGCCGCTCCTTGCGAATATGGTCGAGGGCGGCAAGACGCCGATACAGAATGCACAGACGCTCACGCAACTTGGCTTTCGTATCGTGATCTTTCCTGGCGGCACGGCGCGCGCGGTGACGCATACGTTACAGGGCTATTATGGCTGCCTGCATGCACACGGGACGACCGCGCCGTGGCGGGACCGCATGCTCGATTTCGATGGCATCAATGAAGTTATTGGTACGCCGGCCCTGATGGCGGAGTCGGAGCTGTATAAGTAGTTGCTTTTGCGCATCGCCGAAAGCATTGCGATTGTCTTAACGAGCCTGGCAAGTTTGGCGTCGGCGATTGGTGGCCGGGGCGCGGTGAGCCGTGTCAGACCGCGCTTTCGCGCTCCATGCGCTGGTCATCGGCGCCGCGGTGCAGCGTCTGCTGTGCCTTCAGATAGCGTGTGACCTCAGGGTTAGTCACGAAGCTCGCGGCGGAGGATGCCGCGAGAATGTCCTTGGCCTCTTGCGGTTTCGCGATCGCGAAACCCTGCACGTAGTCGACGCCCAGTTCCTTCAGCGCGCGCAAGGTCTCCAGGTCTTCAACCCATTCGGCGATGCTGCGCATGCCGAGATTGCGCGCGAGAGTAATGATCGCCTCGACGATCGCGATGTCGGCCGGATGGTTGCACATCGTGCGCACAAACTCGCCGTCGATCTTCAGCGCATCGGCCGACAGCTTCTTCAGGTAACGCAACGATGTCTGACCCGCGCCGAAATCGTCGATCGCGATCTTTGCGCCCATGTCGTGCACGCGCCCGATAAAGCGATCCGTATGCTCGAGATCGTGCAGCGCAACGCTTTCGGTGATTTCGATGCACAGGTAATGGACGACGTCCTCGTGACGCGAGAACAGCGTGAACAACTCGTCGAGGAAGTGTTCGTCGTTGAGCGAACCACCGCTCAGGTTCACGCACACGAAGCAGGTGTTGGGGAGCGACGCGCGGTTCTCTCTGAGCCATGCGAGCGTCGTCGAGAGCACCCAGCGGTCGATCGCGATGATGGTGCCGGAGTCCTCGGCGGCGGCGATCAGCTTCGCGGCGGTCGCCACCGAGCCGTCCGGCATGCGCAGACGCAGCAGCACCTCGAAGTCGAGCGCTTCGGTAGGCGCGCGCATCGACATGATCGGTTGCATCACGAGGAACAACCCTTCGGGCAGCCGGCTCTGGCCCAGCGCTTCGATCAGACTGATTTCGGCGGCGCGCTCCTCGAACGCCGGCGCGCCCTTGCGTAGTGCGACGAGCCGCGCATTGCCGCCGCGTTTCGCGGCGCGACACGCGCGGTCGGCATAGGCGAGGGCATCCAGCACCCGTTCGCCTTGCGAGCACTCGACTACGCCGATCGATCCCCTGACCTGGAACGCTCGCGTGTCGACATGAAATGGTGCGGAGTTCAACGCGAGGACGAGTTCGCGGCAGCGCGCGATTGCGTCGTCGATAGCCATGTCCGCGAGCACGCACACGAACTCGTCACCACCGATGCGCCCGATCGGGACGTGGGAGCCGAGACGCTCGACGAGGCGCGCGGCGACATGCCGCAGTATTTCGTCGCCGGTCCCGTGGCCGAACAGGTCGTTGAACAGCTTGAACCGGTCGAGATCGAGATACGCGAGTGCCCACGGGCCGGTTTCGCCGCCTTGCCGGCCGATTGCATGCTCGATGCCGCGACGGTTCAGGAGACCGGTGAGAGGGTCGTGCTCGGCCAGAAAATGCAGCCGCTCCACGGCTTTCGAGCGGTCCGTCACGTCTTCGAGCGAGCCTTCGATGAAGCCTTTCGCGCGAATCGCCCGCAGCGAGTAACGCCGCGCGTCTGTCTTCGTGCCGGCTGCGCCTTCGATTTCGATCGACGCCGAGTCGTCGCGCGCGAGGAGTTCAGAAAGAACGCGCTCGGCGCCCGGAGCGAAATAGTCGGCCCAGCGATGCGCGCCGTCGTGCTGTTGAGGCAGGCCCAGCATCGAGTGCAACGCCGGATTGGCGCGGACGAAGGCGCTTTCCCCGTTCAGCGTGAAGAGGCCGATCGGCGTGACGTCATAGGTGTTGCGCAGCTCGACCTGCATTTGCCGGCGGCGCTCGCGCTCTTCGCGCATACGTTCCGCAATAGCGAACGCACAAAGCATGCTCGACGACAGCGCCGTCACGACGGGGCTCAGCGCGCCCGCCAGCGCTTTCACACCGAGCGCGGCGGCGAGCACTTGCGACAGCGTCGCGAACAGCACGATGGCCATTGACGCGACATACCAGAGCACGGTGCGCGAGCGCGCCTTGATGAACAACTGTACGAGGAAGTAGGTCAGCACCAGGATGCAGAAGCTGGCGCATGCCCACAGCACCGGAATGAAGTGCGCGTAATTCAGCGTGAATGCAGCGATCATCAGCAGGCAGCCGCCATACCGCACGGCGTGCAGGCTCCAGCGCAGGCCGATTGCTTTCAGCTCGCGGCGAAACAGTTCCACGAAGAGCGTCGTGGTCAGCACGTAGTAGGCCGCGAACGTGAATTGCCGCAAAAGCGCGATATGGTCGGGCGGGATGAGCCGGCCCATCCATTCCGTATCGAAGCCCATTGCGTTGGCGCTCAACTGGAGGTTGCCGACGAGCCAGGCGGCAAAGATCACGTAAGTCCATTCGCGATTGATGATTGCCGTAACAAACACGAAGATCGCGAGCGTCACCAGGCCGCCGGTGATCAGCGATGCAGCCTGTTGGAAATCGAGGGTTGATACCTCGAGCTTGTCGGGGCTCGATGCGGAAGCGGTGATATACGCGGGCCCGGAGAAGGTGCCGCGGCAGAGGATCTGCGCATTGGCGGCGTGCTCGTCGAGCCGGAGCGCAAAGCCGGCCTTGTTGAAGCGCATCTCGCCGCTCGTGCCATAACGGTCGCCCGCGCCGAGCAGCGTCAAGACCGGCGCCGTCCGCCAGCAGGATAGCGTCTGCGCGTGCCGCGACGGCAGGTCGATGAAGGTGGCGCCGCCACTGGCCAGGGCAGGCGCCGTAAGCATGAACCAGAATGGCGTTTCCGCGAGATGGGTGCTGAAACGTGCGGTGGGCACGGTCTCGCGCAGGCGGCCGATGGCGGTGGCGGGTGACAGGCTCGCCGATGGATCCGCAATCACAGGAAAGCTGAGCGCGACCGTTCCCGTCGTATCGAATTGGCGCGGAGCCCAGAGCATGACTGCGACGCTGCCCAGCACAATCACAAATGGCGCTACGTATACTGAGAACCGCTGGAAAGCCCAGCCGGTCAGTCGGTCCCGAAACGTCCACTTAACCCTTGTCATTTGCTGCCCTTTCCCAATGACTTCATTCCCGATTTCATTGCGATGCTGCGAAAGTCAGCGGCGCAAGCACGACTGCGCTGACGCCACCGACCCTCTTGTCCGCTCGAATTTTCTTCGGGCGGACATCTTGCTTTACGCTTCGCTCAGCGACCGCAGACGGCCTGATGCACTGCTCGGCGGACCGCCGCACTCAGTGTCGTGACCGGTTTCACCCTGCTTTGATGCAATGCTGACGTCGATGTCGACGTGATCCGTTTCAAAAAAGAATCCGAAGAACGGATGGTTGACCTTCGCCCAGCGCTGACGGACTAAAGCAACGGGTTTCGCCATCACCCGATGCGGCAACCCGCCAACGTGCGCCATCGGCAGGAATTCGTTCTGCCCATATACATCGCCGAAGAGCATCGCTTCGTATTCCCGATCGAGCGGTGAACGCGCCGTAATTAACATCCAGTCGACCCCGTTTTGCGCGCAATACATAAAATATGCCTTGCACAGCGCCACCTTTACCATCCGGCCGATCGCACCGCGCGCGACACCGAGCCTCGTCGCCTCGGCGAGGCTCGCCTGGCCCAACCAATCCGGCAGGCGGACCGATTGTTCGACGGCAAGCGGACCGACTGCATTCGTCTGGACCCGCATGGTGCCGAGCGGGCCGCCATCCAGCCGCGACTGCGCGAGCAGCACGGCCGTGCCGGGCGCGCCATCCAACGCCTCGACGCCCATGGTCTCGGCGAATTCCGGCAAATGGCGCCGATAGGCGGCGCGGCGCATCTCGACGGCCTTGTCGAGCTCCGCCAGGTTACTTACCACCTTTATCGTAAACGGCAACCTTTCCGTTTTCTTTACGGTGCTTGGATTAAAGCGTTCTCCGAGCGACGTATAACCCGTATTTTGCGACAAAACTGCTGAATCGATGCGGTCCATTTCAACCCCGTAGATAAATGAGAAAAAAGTCTGCCGCCTTCGAAGCGGCAGAGTCGCGCCCAACGCGACAAACTAGATTCTCATGAACGCAAACGCGGTGATATGCATAGCCGGGAAAATCCGGAGAGCGGGGTTTGAAGAAAGAGTTTTGGGAATCCGAAAAAATTTCGTGCCAGAGATTCCGAATCGCCTTTCTGACTGGCGGCGAGCGCAAATCTGCGTTCGAGCGAAGATTGGATCGATATTCCGCGGACGCCCGGCGGAAACGCGCAAGTTATGGCTCGCCGCGCGCCGGCAACTGCGGCAGGCGCCGAACTTCCGGGTTTGGCGGAATCGCCCGCCATCTGGGACGGCAACAGGAATGACCGTTGAACCTTGGAAGCGGCCTGTGGGGTGAAGCCGGGCCGAACGGCAGAAGGGGCGACGCCGGCCCGCGGTGTAAGTGGGAGCGTCCGGTTAGTTGCTGTAGCGACTGACCGCAAGATCGTCGGATTGGATCGCAGGCGTCGTGCCGGACATCAAATCCGCCAGCAGTTGTCCCGAACCGCAAGACATGGTCCAGCCCAGCGTGCCGTGGCCGGTATTGAGCCATAGGCCCTGAATCGCGGTCGGGCCGATAATCGGCGTGCCGTCTGGGGTCATCGGCCGCAGGCCAGTCCAGAAGCTGGCTTGCGTCACGTCGCCTGCATGCGGGAACAGGTCCGTGACAACATATTCCAGTGTCTCGCGCCGGGTGCCGTGCAGTTCCTTGTCGAAGCCCACCAGATTGGCCATGCCCCCCACGCGAATTCGATCCTCGAAGCGGGTGATCGCGACTTTGTAGGTTTCGTCGAGGATGGTCGAGACCGGTGCCTGCGCAGCGTTGCTAATTGGCACGGTGATCGAATAGCCCTTGACGGGATAGACCGGAATGCTAACCAGGTCGCGCAGCAATGCAGTGGAATAGCTGCCGAGTGCCACAACACACGCGTCCGCCGTCAATGTTTCGCCGTTGGAACGCACACCCTTCAGCGTGCCGCCCTCGACGACCAGGCCGTCGATGCTGCGCGTGAACAGGAACTGCACGTGGCGTGCTTGCGCCATCTCCGCCAGTTTGGTGGTGAACACATGACAGTCACCGGTTTCATCGCCCGGCAAACGCAGGCCTCCGACCAGTCTATTCTTTGAGCCCTCTAGCGCCGGTTCGGCGCGAGCCAGTTCGTCGCGCGACAGCAACTCATAAGACACCCCCATTTCCTTCAGAACGTCGATGTCCTTGGCGGTGCCGTCCATTTGTTTTTGCGTGCGAAAGACTTGCAGCGTGCCCTGCTGGCGACCTTCGTAGGTGATATGGGTATCGTTGCGCAGCGCCATGAAGCAGTCGCGACTATATTCCGCGAGCCGCACCATGCGTGCCTTGTTGACGGCATAACGCTTTTTAGTACAGTTAGCCAGCATCTGTGTCAGCCATTGCACCTGAAACAGGGTGCCGTCCGGCTGGAGTGACAATGGCGGATGTTTCTGCAGTAGCCATTTGACGGCCTTGGCGGGTACGCCCGGTCCGGCCCACGGCGACGCGTAGCCCGGTGAAATCTGGCCGGCGTTGCCGAAGCTTGTTTCGAGCGCAACAGCGGGTTGGCGATCAACGACCACCACCTCATGACCGGCACGCGCCAGATACCAGGCGCTCGTGACACCGACCACGCCTGCTCCAAGAATCAAGATTCGCATCAACGCCTCCTTGACGAACGACTGTTCATTTCTGATTCTGGTGCAGATGCAAAGTATGACTGATGCGCCGTTATTGCATGGTTCGGCGTTCTCCTGTTTTCCGCGCACCGGCGACGGGGAGGAGATCGGACAGCGGCGCGGGACTCAGAGCGTGATCATTTGCATAGTATGCGATTTCTGTTTGTGTTCGGGCCGTCTGGAATTGGCATGGCTGGTGGGACGCTTTCGCACGAAATCAGCTAAGTTGATGTTGACGGATTCCATATCTCTGACTAAGGTCAGAGATATGGAATCCGACATTCTCCAGATCCGCAGCTTTAACCGCATAGTCGCCGAAAGCATTGGCGCTATGGATGATCATTTCCTCGGACGAGGCCGCCCGATGGGTGAATCACGCCTGCTTTGGGAGATCGGTGTCGAAGGTGCGGACATTCGTACTCTTCGCGTGCGGCTCAATCTTGATTCGGGCTATGTCAGCCGTACGTTGGCCTCTCTTGAACGGCAAAAACTTGTCGCTATCCTCGCTCATCCGGGCGACCGCCGCGTACGCCGGGCTTGCCTGACTCAGGAGGGCCTCGAGGAAAGGGCTGAACTCGAACGGCTCTCTGACGCGGTCGCTTTGCGCGCGCTCGAACCGCTCGGTGATGAGCAGCGTCGTAGACTGGTCGCGGCCATGTCTGAGGTTGAGCGTTTGCTACAGGCATCTCTCGTGCATTTCGCGCTTGAGGAGCCGGATAGCGATGACGCACGGTGGTGCTTTGAACAGTACTTCGGCGAACTCGATGAGCGCTTTGACGCAGGATTCGACCCGTCCATGAGCCTGTCGGCGGATGCGCATGAACTGACGGCACCGGAAGGCGCGTTAATCGTCGCGAGACTCCATGGAAGCCCGATCGGCTGCGTCGCGCTGAAGTTTCATAAGAAGTCCCCAGCCGAACTCAAGAGAATGTGGGTGAGCCCTTCCGCTCGCGGTATGGGTGTAGGCCGGCGGTTGATCGTTGAGGCGGAGAAACGCGCCCGGCAGGCCAAAGTGCGCATTATTCGCCTGGAGACAAATCGAACGCTGCGCGAAGCGATTTCGCTATACCGGCAATCTGGATACGTCGAAGTCGATGCGTTCAGCGCGGAACCGTATGCCCATCACTGGTTTGAAAAGCGACTGGTCTGAAAAATTTTGCACACCGTTCCCGCAGCAAGTGCTGAAGACCTGTGCCCAGGAAAAAGGCTTAGCGTGCCGCTGTGCGCGACTGACGCAAGGCCGCATGTGGGAGATAGGGCGAATTGAAGGTTTCGCGGAAGTAGTCGAGAAAGACACGCAGGCCGGGCGTGATCTTCCTGTCGCGTGTATAGGCAATACCCCCCGCCATTGAAGGTACCGGGTTCCCCAGTGTGATTGTCTCGATACGTTTGCCAGTAGCGTTTCGGGCACGCGTTCGAACAGGCTTCGCAACATCGCAAGGCCCCGCATGTTTGAGGCGGCCTCGCCACTTATCGTTTGAACGGGCAGAGCGCAAACAGGCTGTGACAGGTGCGCTTTGAAAGAAGCGGGTCTTTGGACAGCTATGGATCGGGAAGTGACCGGATCATCTCGAGAAGGCGCAGGCATAAAAGGGCGAAAAACCTGCGCCCAAGTTCAGGCTTGGCGCCCCTCATGAAAGCGCCATAGCGAGCCAGCTTGAACCCATCCGGAACTCGACTAACGGAAGCCGTAGACCACGACCTTTTTCCCCTCGAAACTTTCTTGCACAGCTTGCTCGCAAAACTGCGGACACGTCACCAGGCCGTCCCCGCTCGTGCCTGACACGGTGACCGCCCTGTAGACAACGGATTCGACGAGCGTCCCGTCGGCAGCGACGACGATGTTCAGATCAGTCTCGACGCCGGCCGGCACGGCTCCGCCGGCGGTATAAACGATTTTCATGGTGCCGGTGCAATCGGAGTTCACCGAGTAGGTTCCGTTCTGGTTCGGATTGAATGCAGTCGACCCCCCTTTCGGCAGCCCGCCGATAACCCCGAAGTCGGTGCGCGTAAAACCGCCTGTGCCGTCGAACGTCACCAAGGCGACGTCATCAAGGATTGACGTAGAGGCGTACGGATGAACCGCATTATCTGGTCCTATCAATCCAAGAATTTCTCCGTGACCGGTGAACCCATACGGTCCCTTGAGGGTTGCGTTCGAGCAAAGGCTGCGGGACCCGCCGTGGCCGCCGTGGTCGTCGGCCTGCGCGGCGCCACTGAGCAAGAGAAGTGCAACGGCGGTTGCTGACAGCATGCTAAATTGCTTGATCTTCATGATCATCTCCTTGTCACCCAATCAGGCGCGTAACATCACAGCGCGCAGTGGCCTATTGCCTGGCGGAATGAGGCGCCCAATTCAAACAAATGAAATTAAAAATCGCCGCAGTGATTCCCGGCTGCCGCCGTTTGCGGAATCGAGCGATAAATGAAAGAGGGGCCCTCGATGCGGTCGGCTATTCCCACGTGAGATGCGAGAAAGCCTCGGCGTTGGCCAAAATAATTAAATGGGGAAACGCTTCACCAAGCAGTCATTTTTAGCTCGGTGTCGGCAGGCACGTGCAGAAGGGGTGCACGAAAGTCCGCGCAATTGTGACTTTGTGAGTCAGCCACGCTTTAAGTCGCATAGCAAAAGTAGCGTAACCCACGATATTCGCTGACGTAGATGAATATCGGACAAAAGGCAGGCGCATTCAGATCGCGCGGTGGGAATGATGGACGATCGCGCGATAGCGGCGACACGCAGCCGCCACAGCCAGGTCTTGCGTGACTATTTTGTGTGGGTTGTGTGCTCTTCGAACGCGGAGACGATGCCGTCAATCATGGCTGCGATGCGCGCGGTATGCCGAAGATCTTGATGCGTGACGAGCCAGATTTCGTAGACCGCCCCACGCGCGGGTTCGGGCCATATCTGCACGAGGCCGTCGAGCTCAGCCAGATGTATCGGAAGCTCACCGATGCCGATGCCGGCCTTTACCGCGGTACGCAGCATGAGGCTGGAATTGAAGGTCGATACGATGCGCCCCGCGTGTATCGGTTCGCCAGCAAGAGTCGGGGATCGATTACCGGTCCAGTTTCCCTGATAGACGACAAGATCGTGGCCCGCGAATGCGGAGCCCGCGGCGGGCTTGCCATGCTGCTCAAGATAGGCATTCGATGCAAAGAGCGCCATGGGCCAGCGCGCCAGGCGCCGCGCGACGAGATCGGGATTATCCGGCCTGACTGACCGGACCGCGATATCCGCTTCACGCTTTGCCAGATTGAGCATGCGCGTCGACGTGTCCAGCAGGACGCGCACTTCGGGATGCGCAGCATGCAGGCGTTCGATGGCGGGAAGCAGGAAGTCGAGCGCGATCGAGTCCGTGCTGGTGACTCTTACGTCACCCGCAAGCCGTGTATCCGTGCCTTGCGTTCGTCTGACGAGTTCGTGTGCGGACTGTTCCATTTTCTCCGCTGATCTCAGCGCGGCCTCGCCTGCGGCAGTCAACGCGTAACCCTCAGAGGTGCGCAGGAAGAGCGTTGCGCGCAGGGCATGCTCTAGTGCCGCAATCCGTCTGCCGACCGTCGCCTGATCGAGATTGAGCGTCCTGGCCGCTCCACGGAGCGTTTTTTCGCGCTCCACCGCGAGAAACACGCGCGCGTCATCCCAGTTCATCGTGCTGTCCTCCTGATGCAAATTTGCATCTCACAGCGTGAATAATGCTGCGCATATTCATCAATGTCGAGCCCTATACTGAACGCAAGAGTTCCTCGTTCAACGATCCGTCCGGATCAATCGAGCCTCATCCATAGAAGGAGTGGTATCCATGTCTGCTTCAACTTATCGCGTGCCGTCGTCCATGACGGCCATTGAGATCAAACAGCCCGGCGGTCCTGAGGTCCTGGTGCCAACTACGCGCCCGGTGCCGATGCTGGCCGCCGATCAGGTTCTGATCCGCATCCATGCGGCTGCCGTGAACGGCCCAGATGTCTTTCAGCGCAAAGGGCAGTACGATCCGCCCCCCGGCGCTTCGGATATTCCAGGGCTGGAGGTGGCAGGTCAAGTGGTTGCCGTCGGCGCCGACGTGTCCCAATTCCACATCGGCGAACTGGTGTGTGCATTGATTCCCGGTGGTGGCTACGCGGAATATGCCGTCGCGCACGCCTGCAACACGATGCATATCCCCCAAGGCCTGACGTTGGTGGAAGCGGGGGCCATGCCCGAAACGTTTATGACGGTTTGGCTGAACCTGTTCCAGCGCGGCAAGCTGGTTGCCGGCGAATCGGTGTTGATCCACGGCGGCGCGTCAGGTATCGGTACTACGGCGACCATGCTGGCGAAGGCATTCGGCGCGGCGAAAATCATCACGACAGTTGGCTCGCAGGCGCACCGGGAGGCTAGCCTGGCGCTGGGCGCGGACCTCGCGATAAATTACCGCGAGGATGATTTCGTCGCCGAAACGAAGCGGTTTACCGATGGAAGAGGCGTCGACGTGATCCTCGACATCATTGCGGGCGACTACGTGGCTAGAAACTATGACGCCGCGGCCATGGACGGACGGATCCTCCAGGTGGGCGTGATCAAGGGGCCGGCGAAGGATCTCAACGTCGTGCCGATGATGACGAAACGTTTAACGCATATGGGCTCGACATTGCGATCGCGCACATCCGCGGACAAGGCGACGATCATCAACGAATTGGAGCGGCAGGTGTGGCCGCACATCGAGAGCGGCAAGATCAAGCCGGTTGTGTACAAGACCTTTGCGCTTGCCGACGCTCGCGGCGCTCACGAGCTGATCGATTCCGGTACGCACTTTGGAAAGATTGTCCTTACGACAGGTGCCGATCTCATTGGCTGAAGCCTGGCTTGCCGCCACCTAGGCGGCAGGCTTGCACGTCAGATTATTCTTTCCTCGTCTTCGGTTGTTCGGGTTGCGGGTCACGCCCGCGTTGCGTCGGCGCTCTCGTGCACGCATCGGGAGGCGTCACATAGGTCACGTCGTCGCAGCAGCACGCATAGACGGGAAACCCGTACGTATTCGTGCGGATGATTTTCGTTGGCCCGTGCAGCGGGCACACTGCGTTCATGTCGTCTCCTTAAACTTATGATCGACCGGCTCGACCTCGTAGGCGCGGCCCGTCAGTTCGGGACGGCCAAGCGGCGGTTCGACTCGTCGGTCACGTCGGGCGAGGTAGCCCTTTCCGGTCCGGCGTCGAGGAAGCCGTCGGAAAACGACCCACAGCAATATTCTACGACTCTCTGCACGTCGTGAAGGCATTGCCATGCTCGATGGCATCGTTCCTGAATGATCCGCCCGACAATGCCAGAGCGGCGAATGAACCGCGGCTTCAACTGGTCTGCGTTGAAGGTCGGCGCCATGTGGGCATACGCCGAAGCACTGGTTGTTCAAGGGGGCGGATGGTCGCGGCCGATGCTGCTGCGGTCTCCACTGCGCTTGCAAACTCAAACGCTCAATCAGGCCGCATCGCTGGTGGTCGCATTGAGCGACAGCACCGCATATCCGATGCCCTCGCTGACCAGATCGAGAATCGATGTCACGGCATCCACCTCAAGCGCATGAACGCTATCGACCTGGCGACGCACTGATCAGCAGGTCGCCAATGCCGCCGCGACACGCTCGCGCAACGTCGGCAATACGCTCCCGTCGAACCACGGATTGCGTTTGAACCAGGCAATGTTGCGCGGCGACGGATGCGGCAGCGGCATGACCTGTGGGCCGAATTCGCGCCACCGGACGAGCGTGTCCGTCAAGGTCGGCCCGAATGCCTTGCCCAGTCCGAATCGCTGCGCGTATTGTCCGACCAGCAGCGTGAGCCGGACCGAAGACATGTGCCCGAGCAACTCCCGGTGCCAGCGGTCGGCACACTCGGGCCGTGGCGGCAAATCTCCGCTCGGGCCTCGGCCCGGAAAACAGAAGCCGATGGGCACGACGGCGAATTTCGAAACGTCGTAGAACGTGGTGTCGTCGACGTCGAGCCACGCGCGCAACCGCGCACCGCTCGCGTCGCTCCATGGAACGCCAGACGCATGCACCCGCGCGCCCGGCGCCTGGCCGATGATCAGAATGCGCGCCTGCTCGGATGCCGCCAGCACCGGCCGCGGGGCGTGCGGCAGCACGGGCGAGCAGAGTGTGCAGGCGCGAATCTCGCGAAGCAGGATATCAAGCGATGTGGGTTTCGTAGAGACAGTCATGCAGTCGCGCAATACGGCTGACCGGCAGTCGAGTCGGGCGCCGGCTCAGGTCGTAGTTTGAGCCGGATAGATCAACGTGCCGTCGGGTTGAGGTTGCGCGCCCGGTGTCATCGTCGCAACGGTTGTGTGACGCGCGTCCATGATGTGCAGTACGGTTTCGTCGTGCAGCAGCAGGTAGTCCGTAATGATACGCCTGTGGCAGCGCCACCAGACCGCCTCCGCGCACATGATCGCGCAGCGGCGCCGATGGCCGAGCGCGAGAAGCTGCGTCAGACCATCGCTGAAAGCGTCGCTCATCGCGTAGTCCGCATAATTGCGGAACGCTGGATGGGTCCAGTACGCATTGAGCGACGACGCTTCGTCTTTGCGCCTGCTGCGGCGTCCACCCAGTTCAGCAAGATGCACGTAATCGATGTGCTGGGGCGCGAGCGCATCCGGTAGCGTGTCTCGATTGAACTGCGGATTCGTTCGCGAGCGTGGAATGCTGCGCACATCGATCAGCGTCGCGATCTCCGCCTCCCTCAGCAGATTCACGAATTCGGGCAGTGGACGGTTGGAATGACCAATCGTGAAAAAGGGGCGGCTCATCGATGCCTCTCCGAAACCGTTGCGCCCATTTTGTGATGTGTACAACGTGGGTTTCTGAAGGTCAATTATCCGCCGAAAACGACGCACCCAGAAAGCCGGTTGCGCCACGATGACGCAATCGGGTTCGCCCTATGGAACCCATAAACGTTGGTTCGGCCCGGCCGGTGCAAACAGCGTGGTGACAGATCGCTCAGACGTATGCGTCGGGGGCCGACTGCGTTGCCCGTTCGTTTACAGGGTCGCGGATATTGCGGCGGAATTACTGCAGCAGTCGGTTGGGCAGACGTCGGCTTGATGGCTGAGCTCAATGTCCGTGCCGCTCCCCGACCGCGACCGGCGTCTGTTTCGATTGCCGGCTCAGCATCAGCGTGACGACGGCGGACACGGCCAACGTCGCACCCACTACGTACAGCCCCGCTGAATATCCACCCGTCACGTTCTTGAGCCATCCGATCGCGAACGGACCGACGAAGCCGCCCAGATTGCCGACCGAATTGATCATCGCGATGCCCGCGGCCGCACCGGCGCCTGACAGGAACATGCTGGGCATCGCCCACAACGGCGCCTTGGCCGCACTGATCCCGATGTTCACGACCACGAGCGCCAGAATGATCATCAGCGCTGTCGCCGCGCCACCGGCGAAGACGAAGCCGAGGCACGCCACGACGCAGGGAATGACGACGTGCCACGTGCGTTCTTCGGTACGATCCGAGTGTTTTGCCCACAGGATCATGGCCACCACCGCGAGGACGCTCGGCACGCCGGCCAGCAGACCGGTTTCAAACGGCCCGAAGCCATACTGGCGAATGATCAGCGGTGCCCACAAGCCGAGGGTGTACAGCCCCGCCGACGTGCCGAAGTAGATGAGCGCGAGCGCGAGCACACGCGGATCGCGCAGGGCACTCAGCGCGCCGGCCGTGTGGCCCGCATGCGACTGCTTCGCGTCCGCTTCCATCTTCATCTTCGCGATCAGCCATTCGCGTTCTTCCGGTTCAAGCCATTGCGCTTTCGCCGGCGTGTCCGTCAGATACTTCAGCACGAAGAAGCCGAGAATGATCGCCGGCACCGCTTCGAGGATGTAGAGCATCTGCCAGTCGGCAAGTCCGGCGATCGGAGGCAGCTTCATGATCGCGCCGGAAAGCGGCGAGCCGATGGCGGTGGAGATCGGCGCGGCCGCCATGAACCATGCCGCCGCGACGGCGCGTTGCCGCGCCGGGAACCACAGGCTCAGATACAGGATGATGCCGGGGAAGAAGCCCGCTTCGGCGATACCCAGAATAAAGCGCAGCGCGTAGAAGCTGTTCGGCCCGACCACGAACGCCGACGCAAACGAGACGATCCCCCACGACACCATCACTCGGGCAATCCAGCGGCGCGCGCCGACCTTGTGAAGAATCAGGTTCGACGGCACTTCGAATAGCAAGTAGCCGATGAAGAACAATCCGCCGCCGAGACCGAACGCGGTCGGCGAAAGGCCGATGGCCTTGTTCATCGAGAACGCGGCGAAACCCACGTTCACGCGGTCGAGAAAACTCACGAAATACAGCAGCATCACGAACGGGATGATCCGCAGCATGAGCTTGCGGGAAACCCGGCTTTCGAGTTCGGAAATCATTGTCTCCTCCTTGGAGGTATCGAACCGTGCTCTATTCAGAAACGGATTCGAAGTGCGTGCGTGCGATAGCCGTCGAGCGCGGCTCTTGTCTTGTGTCTTTGCCGCGCGCGGAACGAGCCGGGCCACGGCCGCCGCATGGCGGCCCGTGCAGACCCGGCTCCAGCCGAGCCGCTGGTGAGGCTTAGGCCGCGTTCGCTGCGGGCGCTGCGGCTTGCTCGATGAACGCACAAACAGCAGCCGTCACTTGCGCCGTGGTTGCCGTGCCGCCGAGGTCGCGGGTGTGGAGCGACGTGTCGGCTGTCACTGCTTCGACGGCTTGCATCACGCGTTTTGCCGCGTCGGATTCGCCCAGGTGTTCGAGCAGCATGACGACCGACCAGAAGGTGCCGACCGGATTGGCGAGTCCCTTGCCCATGATGTCGAATGCCGAACCGTGGATCGGCTCGAACATCGACGGAAAGCGGCGTTCCGGATCGATGTTGCCCGTCGGCGCGATGCCCAGGCTGCCGGCGAGGGCGGCGGCGAGGTCGCTGAGAATGTCGGCGTGCAGGTTGGTGGCGACGATCGTGTCGAGACTCGCGGGGCGATTGATCATGCGCGCGGTCGATGCATCCACCAGTTCCTTGTCCCATGTGACGTCCGGGAACTCCTTCGAGACTTCGAGCGCGATCTCGTCCCACATCACCATCGCATGACGCTGTGCGTTGCTCTTCGTGATCACGGTCAGCAGCTTGCGCGGACGGGATTGCGCGAGACGGAACGCGAAACGCATGATCCGTTCGACACCGGCGCGCGTCAGGATCGACACGTCCGTCGCGGCTTCGATCGGATGGCCCTGATGAACGCGGCCGCCCACGCCGGAATATTCGCCTTCCGAGTTTTCGCGGACGATGACCCAGTTCAGATCTTCCGGCTTGCAGCGCTTCAGCGGCCCGTCGATGCCCGGCAGGATGCGGGTCGGACGGACGTTGGCGTACTGATCGAAGCCCTGGCAGATCTTCAGACGGAGACCCCACAGCGTGATGTGATCGGGAATGTCTGGATCGCCCGCCGAGCCGAACAGGATCGCGTCCTTGTGGCGGATGGCGTCGAGCCCGTCGGCGGGCATCATGACGCCGTGTTCGCGATAGTAGTCGCCGCCCCAGTCGAAGTTTTCGAATTCGAATGCGAACGATTTGGTCGTCTTTGCGAGTGCTTCGAGAACTTGCGCGCCGGCCGGTACGACTTCCTTGCCGATGCCGTCGCCGGGGATGGTTGCGATGCGATAGGTCTTCATGTCTCCGTCCTTCACGTATTGGGGTGTGGGCGAACTTTACCTATCTCCGGACGCAAAAACCGGTGCTAGACTCAAAGCATCTTTAACTTTGATTCACAAGTGAGAGCCATGCGCGACACCGTCGAACCGTCCGATCTGCGTTTCTTTTCGACGCTCGCCGCATCCGGCAGCCTGAGCGCCGCCGCGCGGGAACTGGGTTTGACGGCAGCGGCCGTCAGCAAGCATTTGACGCAGATGGAGAGCCGCGCCGGCGTTCCGCTCGTCAACCGGACCACGCGGCGGATGATGCTCACGCCGGAGGGCGAGCTGTACCTCGAGCACGCGCGCCGGATCCTCGACGAGATCGACGAACTGGCCGAATTGCTGGGCGCCGCGAAGCAAAGCCCGAAGGGATTGTTGCGCGTGAGCGCGACGCTCGGCTTTGGCCGCAGCCATATCGCGCCTGCGATCTCGCGCTTTGTTGCGAAGTATCCGCAGGTGTCGGTTCAGCTTCAGCTATCGGTCACGCCTCCGCCGCTGACGGACGATACGTTCGACGTCTGCATCCGCTTCGGCGAGCCACCCGATACGCGGGTGGTCGCGCGCCGGCTGGCGACGAATCGGCGGCTGCTGTGTGCCGCGCCTTCGTACCTCGCGTCGCATGGGATGCCGGTGACCGCGCACGATCTGACGCGGCACAACTGCATCGGCATCCGCCAGGGTGACGAAGCCTACGGCGTGTGGCGTCTGACTTCGGGCCGGGGCGCGTCGCGTAAGACCGAGGCCGTGCGTATCAACGGATCGCTGACCACGAACGATGGTGAGATAGCCGTGAAGTGGGCGCTCGAAGGGCACGGCATATTGATGCGGGCCGAGTGGGACATCAAGCAGTACCTCACCGATGGCTCACTGGTTCAGGTATTGCCCGAGCATGACACGCCGAACGCCGATATTTTTGCTGTCTATTCGCAGCGACATCAGATGTCCAATCGGATTCGCGCGTTCGTCGATTTTGTCGCGCAGGATCTAGGGAGCGAGGCGGACGCGGTGTAGTCTTGCTGGGGCGGGCTCGGGATTCGATCGCTTAGTCCGTCACGGCGGACTTGTCGCGAAACGACCGGGCCTCTTCACGAAGCCACTGCGTGAAAAGACCGAGACTTTTTTTACGACGTGGCGAGAACATCTCCACGAGACGATACGAGAAACCCGGCAGACAAGGGCCTTCGATCCGGCGCAGGCGTCCAGTGCGTAGTTCTTCGTCTATCAGCACGTTGCTGCACATCAACGGCCCAAGGCCACACTCCGCGGCGTAGAGCGCGAGCATTTCTTCGCTATACCAGGAAATGCGGAAGTCGACCGTTTGATTGTGTTTGACGAGCGCCAGCCACGCAGACCAGTCCGGGGCATTCAGCGCGCGGTTTTCCCACTTGTAGGCGAGCAACGGGCGTTCGCGGAAGTCTTCGATGGTTGGGACACGATCTTCAGGACAAATGCCGCGATCGGCAACCGCGATATAACGGTCCGCCAGAATCACGGAATCCTGTTGATCCGTGTCGACGGGGCCATACCGGATAGCGAGATCGATATCTTCGGCGCTCAGATCGACGGTTTTCTCCGAGCCGTGAATATGCACCGTGACGTCAGGGTGGATGGCGTTGAATCGCGACAGCCTGGGCATCAGCCAGCGCTCCGCAAATGCTCGGGTGGCCGAGATCTGGATCGAGTCTTCGTTGACGCTTGCATTGACGACCTCGAACGCCTCGGCGATCTGGTCGAAGCCGTCTCTCACGAGCGGGTAGATCGTCTTGCCCACTGGCGTGAGCGTGACCGCACGGCCCGTTCTTTCGAAGAGCTTGTGGCCGATGCGAGCCTCGAGTTGTCGAATCTGATGGCTCACCGCCGTGAGGGTCACGGACAGCTCAGCGGCGGCTGCGGTAAAGCTCTGATGCCGGGCTGCGGCCTCGAATGCGCGGATTGAATTCAGCGGGGGTAACTTACGCATGGCGAAAACTCTTCATCCGGAAGCCGGCCGGTTGCAGTAAATGCATTTTACCGAATACAGCCGCGCACGCCCGTCCACTGCGGCGCGACCGTTTTCATCGATAGCGCGGCGAACGCGGAACCACCGCAGAGCCGGTTGCGTGCCAAATCACGCATTCAACTGATCGAATAGTGCGCGTCCGTCGGCCTCATGCCGTTGACTGCCGTGAGGTCCTGCGGGCAGGCCGACATCACGATGATCAGATCCATTTCCGCGCGCAGCGCGACGTACTGGCCGGCCTGACTGACTGGCGGCGCGAATTCGAGCTGACCGTTTCCGCGTACAGGCACGTTCATGAACAGGTTTAGCGGACAGGGCGTTTCCTGGGCTTTCAGACCGAGACTTGCGAGCGCGGCGGCGAGGTTGTCGGTGCAACTGTCATGATGGCCGATGACACCCAATTGCTCGTAGCGATGCTTGTCGCAGGCCGCGATCAGCGTGTCGTGCACGCCCGGCGTCGTGTCTTCGACCAGCGTCAGGATGGCTCGCCGACGGTTCGTGAGCAGTGCGTCGCCGACCTTAGGCGCGAGCTTGAGTATCGACGCACGGCTGTGCTCCATCGACATCGATTCGCCGATGTCATCCTGATTGAACGCCCAGGTGTCGACCACCTGATGACCGTGCGTATTGATCACCTTGATCGTCATGCCTTTGACGAGCTTGACCGCCACGCCGCTACGCGCGGGAATACGGATGCGCGCGCTGTCGGGATCATTCGATGTCGTGTTCATTCGCTGTTCTCCACAGAAAGTTTCATTGGGCTGGTGGCGCCAGCAACGCGGACTCGACCGCGAGACAGGTGCGCAACAGTCGATCGTCGTGTCCTTGCGGAGCAGAAAAAAGCACCGACGTAGGCAGGCCCTGTCCATCCACGCCCGACGGCATGGCAACACCTGGCATATCGAGGAGACTACCCGGCATCGTCAGCGAAAGCGTCTCCAGATTGGTCGAGGCAAACAGGCCGTCATCGGCCTCGAGCGCGGCAAGCGAAGGCGCGACATGCTTGACTGTCGGCGTGACGAGCACCGCATCGCCGAGTTCACGCCGCATGCTCAGCATGAGTTCGGCGCGTAGCGCGCGGATGCGAGCCTCCGCGTTCCGATCGATATCCCTGGCAGCCGATAGTCTGTTGCGGACACGAAGATCGATCTGAGCGCCGCGCTCGCCTTCCACGACTTGCTGAAGCAGCGACCACGCCTCGATGGCGCCGAGCCAACCCTGCGTCGCAATCAGCTTACGTGTGCGCGTGAACGCTTCGACCGGGCGCTCCTCCACGCGGGCGCCGCATTGACGCAGCCGCGTCACGACGTTGCGCAAATTCCGCGCGACGTCCGACTGGAGTGCCGGGTCTTCGAGCACAGTCGAATCGACGATAAATCGGACCTGCTCCAGTGGCGCCTCGCGCACCTCGGGATTCGCGCGACCGCGCATCGCGCCGTCAAGGAGCACACAGTCTTCGACGGTACGGGCGAGCGGGCCGAGCGTATCGAGTGTGACGGCGAGCGGATGCACACCGTCCATGTCGTACCGGCCGATCGATGCGCGAAAGCCGGTCAGTCCATTGAACGCCGCCGGCACGCGGATCGAGCCGGCGGTATCGGTTCCGATTGCCGCTGTCACGAGGCCGCGTTGCACCGCGATCGCGGATCCGGAGGACGAACCGCCGGGTACACGGGGATCTACCGCATGGAAGTCCGCGGTCGGCGTGCCGAAGTGCGGATTGAGCCCAAGGCCTGAGAAAGCGAATTCGCTCAGATTCGTCTTGCCGAGCGGAATCATGCCTGCTGCCCGCATGACGGCAATTACGGCGGCGTCCCGGGATGCCGCCGGTGCGTCGATCCGCGTGATCGAACCGGCGGTCGTCCTGCTGCCTGCCACGTCGATCATGTCTTTCACGGCGAATGGAATGCCGTCGAGCCGGCCAAGCGGCGCGCCCAGAGTGCGCCGGTGGGCCGATTCCAAGGCGTCATCGCGCGCGCGCTCGATGAACGAGATGAAGACGCCACGCGCCGCGCGCGATTTCTCGATCGCACTGCTGACCAGATCGACCGCTTCGATGCTGCCATCGTGCAGCTTCAACGCCGTGCCGGCCATCGTCAAAGGGAGGTTCATGGATGTTCGGTTTGCAACAGGCTCTGGTGAGCGACCGCCAGCTGGCGGGCCAGCACTGGTACTGCTGCGAACGCGTCGGCCACGGATGCTTCATGCCGAGCATCGCCGAACTCCTGATAGCTGATGCTGATCGCGTGGCTTTCTTCCACACCCAGATAGTGCGCGCAGGTCAGGATGTGGGTTTCCAGGTGATTCATCTTCTCACGGACGCCGCCGGGCCCGAATCCGAACTCGCCGTGCGAGCTCAGAATGACAAGTTTCTTGCCGCTCATGACAGGCTCCAGCGGAAAGTCTCCGCGTGCGAGATCGAAAGTGAACGTCTTGCCGATACGGATGACCTTGTCGAACCACGACTTGAGGGCCGCGGGCATCCCGTAGTTATACATCGGCGTGCCGATCACGATCAGATCCGCGCGGTCGATCTCATCGATCAATTCGTCGGACAGGCGCAATGCCTCGCGTTGCTCCGGCGTGGCATTTTCCTCAGCGGTGAAGACGGCGGCGATCCAGTCCTCGGTGATGATGGGCGGCGGATTGGCACCGACGTCACGGGTGATGATTTGCGCAGCGGGCTCGAGCTGGAGCCAGACGTCGATGAAGGCGCCTGAGAGCTTGCGGCTGAGCGACCGGCCATTGCGCGCGCTGGCGTTGATGTGAAGAAGGGTAGTCATCGCGTGTGTATTCCTTTGCTTGCTGAAACCGAAAGAACAGGAACACCCATTTAGCCATGAAGCTTGAGCTGGCGCGATTGACGAATTTTTGCCGCACGTTGAGAAAAATTCAACCGTCCCCGACGTGAGGTAAATGCCGCATTTTTCTCAACCACGGTTGAGAATTGATCGATTTCGCCGTTTATCTGTCTCCGCTTTAATCGGCACTCAGCGAATCAGAGTCGCGATCACAGGAGGAGACAGTCGTGTCCAACGATCAGATAGTACAAGCGGATGCGGACACCGGCACCGCATTCGACGTGCACGGTATAGAGCCCGTGCCGGGCGAAAGCAGGACATCCGGACAGTTGGATCAGTTCTGGATCTGGGCGGGCGCGAACGTCGCGCCGATCAATTGGGTGCTGGGGGCAATCGGCATCCAGCTAGGTCTGAGCCTTGTCGAGACGCTAACGGTTATCGTCATCGGCAATGTGCTGGGTTGTGTGTTGTTCGGCGCCATGTGCGTGATCGGACATCGCTCGGGTGTTCCGCAGATGGTGCTGTCGCGGCTGGCGTTCGGCCGGCGCGGCGCGTGGCTGCCCACGTTCATGCAGGTGCTGATGCCGATGGGATGGGTGGCGATCAATACGTGGATTGTTCTGGACCTTGCCGTTGCTGCGCTCGACCGCATGGGGATCAGCGGCGGCATCGAACTCAAATATGCCATCGCAATCGCGGTCATGCTGATCCAGGTCGGCATCGCGACATGGGGCTTTCACGCAATCCGGTATTTCGAGCGCTACACGATGCCGTTCGTGCTGGCCATCATGGTCGTGATGACCGTGGTTGCGTTCACGCACATCAATATCCACTGGCACGTTTCAACCGCTCACGGTATCGGCAAGTATTCCGCGATGAGCAAGCTGATGACTGCGATCGGCATCGGCTGGGGTATTTCGTGGCTCGTCTATGCATCGGACTACACGCGCTTCACGAAGCCGGCGCTGAGCAGCCGGCAGGTGTTTCGCGCGACTTCGCTCGGCATGTTCGTTCCGACCGTCTGGCTCGCGTTTCTGGGGGCGTCGATCGCGTCGGCGGGAAGCGGCGCCGATCCCGCCCAGCTCATCATCGCCGTGTTCGGCGCAATGGCGTTGCCCGTTCTGCTCGTGCTCGTCCACGGTCCGATCGCGACCAATATCGTCGTCATCTATTCCGCGGCGCTCGCCACGCTGTCGCTCGATCTGCGTGTTCCGCGCTGGGTCGTCTCCGTCGTCTCCGGCGTTGTCGGTCTCGTGATCCTTTATCTGTTCCTGCATTCGGGCGCGTTTGCGAGCACCTTCGAGGATCTGATGGTCTTCTTTGTCGTGTGGATCGCGCCGTGGGCCGGCATCGTGCTCGTCGATTTCTTTCTGGTCCGGCGCGCCAGAATCAATGTCGCTGCGCTCTACTGTCATCACTCGGTGAGTGAGTGTGGAGACGTCAAGTGGTCCGGTGTCGCGGCGCTAACGTTGGGTGTCGTCGCGGCCTGGCTCTTTCAGGTCGGTAGTGTCGAAGCGCTGCAGGGACCCATCGCGATGGCGCTGGGAGGGATCGATCTGTCATGGCTTGCCGGGCTCGGAGTGGGTGGCGGGAGCTACTACCTCTTTCATCTCGCGCGGCCGGCCGCCGGCTCGGAGCAGACATCGCTCGCCGATAACAGGAGTTCGACATGAATAGCGTGCGGATGAGCGATATCAGTTGGGTCGAGTACGAACAGCGCGTCAAAGCCGGGGCGGTCGTATTTCTGCCGTGCGGTGCGACGGAGCAGCATGGGCCACATCTTCCGCTTGGAACGGATGCGCTGCTCGCAAGCGCCATTAGCGAAGACGTGGCCCGTGAGACGGGCGGCATCATGGCGCCGGCAATCTCCTACGGCTACAAGTCACAGCCCAGGAGTGGCGGCGGCCAGCATTTCTGCGGCACCACGAGTGTCGATGGCGCGACGTTGTGCGCAATGATCCGCGATGCGGTGCGGGAGTTTCATCGCCACGGCGTCAGGCGTCTGGTGATCGTCGTCGGGCATTTTGAAAACCAGTGGTTCGTCACCGAAGGTATTGAGCTCGCGATGCGGGACATCGGCGACGGCAGTGGCATGGAAGTCATGCGTGTCGAGCACTGGGAGTTCTGCCGCAAGGGAACGCTCGATGCGATTTTCCCGGACGGCTTTCCTGGCATCGCGCTGGAACATGCCGCCGTGATCGAGACGTCGATGATGCTCCACTATCATCCGCAACTGGTCTCGCTCGACAGCATCCCGGCGCATGGGCCCGCTGATTTCCCAACCTACGATATGTACCCGGCCCGCACGGCCTGGGTGCCGTCGAGCGGCGTGCTGTCGTCAGCAAAGGATTCGAGTAGCGAGAAGGGGCGTCTGCTGGTAACGGATGTGGTCGACGGGATCGCGGCGGCCGTGCGTCATGAATTCGGACTAGCTGGCTCGCGTGAGTGAACCACACGCTAGCTTCGTGTTGTCACCTCGTTTTCGATCAGTTTGACGGCTCTGGCGAGTCCATTTTCAGTCGTCATTTTCGCTCCCAGTTCGCGCGCTTTGGCTCGTACATCCGGACTCTGCGCGAACGTGATTGCCTGCGAAACGGCGTGCGCCTTCGGGTCGATCGCATTGATCGGCGCACCGGTCACGCCGGCCCGACGCAGGCGGTCAGCCCAAAAGTACTGGTCGCCCGCAAACGGCACGATAACCGAGGGTACGCCCGCCATGCTCGCCGCGTGACTGGTACCGGCTCCTGCGTGATGGATCACGATCTGGCAACGTGGGAATAGCCAGTCATGCGGTGTGTCGCCAACCGGATAGAAATTCGACGGCAGCGTACTGGGGGTGAATCGGCTCCACCCGGGGTTGTAAATGGCTCTGCGTCCGTCTACTGCGCTGATTATCGCGTCAAGTAATTTTCGCGCATCAAAACCTGCCATGCTGCCGAATCCCACATAAATGGGGGCGTCTCCTTGCTCGATGAAATCAATGAGTTGGCGCGGCGGCGTCCAGTCACTGGAGGGCCAGTGCCAATGACCACATATTTGCGCGTTGCGTGGCCAGTCATCGGGGCGGCCAACCAAAGAGGGTGACACTCCGTAGAGCATCGTGTGGTCCGTCCACAGACGTTTTCGTGATGGCAGTCCGCAAATGTCCTGCCTCGCTGTGTTCAACGATTGCCTGAAATTTCTCCAGAGAAGCTGAATCACTGCATGATGACTCAGTGAATTGAGGAACGCCGGCACGAGACCAGGTCGAAAAAACGGCGACGCGAATTGCCGGGTGGGCGTGATAGGCATCAGTCCTGCGCCTATAGCCTTCACCCCAAGGTATTCCGCTGCGGACAATCCTGCGAACGCCGCAAGACCGGAGACAATCAATGCATCGCATCCCTTGCCATGCTCGACGATCTCCTTCAGCCATGCAGCAGTATTTGCGTTGGCGATGCGGCTGAGCGCCAGTGCAGTCTTCCTGAACGCGTTAGCTCCTGCATGGGCGCCAAGATTGGCGAATTCAGCCTGAAGACTTTTCACGATGTCGCCGGACAACGGGGTAGCAGGAACATGCAATCGTTCCGCAAAGCCGAGCGTGTTGCGATCTGCCAGCAACTTTGATTCATGCCCCGCGTCGATCAATGCCCGACAGAGGGCCGCCAAAGGGCGTGTGTCGCCTTCCGTTCCGTACGCTACAACTAGAAATTTCATAGAGGTTGAGGAAACCTGCATTCATGTGAGCTTGGCTATGCGCAGATTACACACTCTGATTGAAATGTTGGGACGCTTTCTCGTAGGTTTGTTGTCTGGCCGAGCGATGTGTACTCGGCGGTAACCGTCCTAATGCTGCAACACGAGCTTGCCGAAATGCGCACCGCTCTCGAGATCGTGCAAGGCGTGCCCGACGTCGGTCCATTCGTAAGTGCGATGGATTACAGGCCGCAACTGGTTGACAGCGATAGCGCGATTCATCGCCTCGAACGATGCGCGCGAGCCGACCGGAATGCCGCGTACGCGCACCTGCCGACGGAAAATGTCGAGTGGGTTGATCACACCTTCGGTGCCGCCGAGATAGCCGATGACATTGATCTGGCCGCCTCGCCGAACGGCTCTAAGCGATTGCGCGAAGCTTTCCGGACCGCCGACTTCCAGCACATGATCGACACCGCGCCCGTCGGTCAGTTTAAGTATTTCTTCGGCCCAGTCGGGATGATCGCGGTAGTTGACGCCTGCGTCCGCACCCAATGCCTTGGCGCGCTGGATTTTTTCATCGCTGCTGGAGGTAACGAGCACGCGCGCGCCCGCGCATTTGGCGAACTGAAGCGCAAACACTGACACGCCTCCCGTGCCGAGCACCAGCACAGTTTCGCCGGCTTTCAACGCACCTTCGGTAACGAGTGCATGCCACGCGGTCACTGCCGCGCAGGGCAATGTGGCCGCCTCGACGTCGCTCAGATGCGCCGGCGCCGGCACCGTAGCCTGCTCGTCAAGCAGCGCGTATTCCGCGAGCAGACCATCGAGTGGACCGCCAAGCTGGTACGACGGCTCAGCCATGTCGAAGCTGCCGCCGATCCAGCGTTGCCAGAATGTACTGCACACCCGGTCACCCACTTTGACGCGGGTGACGCCGTCGCCGATTGCCACGACTTCGCCCACGCCATCCGACAGCGGGATCAGCGGCAACGGAAAGGTCGTGTGATAGGTCCCGCGGATGATCTCGACATCGCGGTAGTTGAGCGATGTCGCTCTGACGCGAATGAGGACTTCCTGGCGTCGCGGTTGCGGCATAGGTCGATCGACGACGATCAGGTTGTCGATACCGGGTTGGTTGCACAGCGCAATTGCCTTCATGGCTCTTATCTCATCTGAACGGTCATCAAACGATAAGATGGGCGGTCGACGAAATCAAATTCATAATGATCAGGATGATTATGTTGCGGAGGCATTATGTTGCAGGAGATGCGGACCCTGGTTCTCTTCGCCGAGGAGGGATCGATTCAACGCGTTGCGGAGCGCATTCCGCTGACTCAACCGGCCGTCACGAGGCAGATTCAACGACTCGAACAGGAACTGGGCGTTGAATTGCTCGATCGCCGTGTGAAGCCGTCTGGCCTGACGCCCGCCGGCGTCGAGGTGCTTGGCCGGATCAAGCAGATCCTGGCCGCGTACGACGACGTGAAGAGAATCGGCGGCCGGGATGTCCCTGCCGGCCTGCTGAGACTGGGTGTGGCAACCGGCCTGGCCGATCGGAGCGTGGCACGCATTGTGAGGCAGACGCGGCAGTGTTTCCCGCTGGTTTCGCTGCGCCTGAAAACAGGCTCGAGCGACGTTCTGATCGAGGAGATGCGGCGGGGTGCGCTGGATGCCGTGCTAGTACTGCTACCGCCAGGCACCGCGGGTGACGGCGAGATTCTCGGTAGCGATTCGCTAGTCGTGGTCGCGTCCGATGAGGTCGCCAACACCGGCAGGGAACTGGGTGATCTGCTGGACGAATTGCCGTGGATACTCAACCCGGAACCTTGCGACGCTCGCGCGCGACTCGGTGCGTTACTGTCCCAGCGCGGCATCCGGCTGAATGTCGCAGCGGAAGTGGACGATGCGAGGCTTCAACTCGCCCTGGTCCGTGAGGGATTCGGACTGAGCCTGATGCCGGCACGTACGTTCGCCCGAAGCCGACCTGCGGGCGTGGCCAAACTGGATTCAGACGCAGCCGGACTGAGTCTGGAGATCAGCGTGCAACGCTCGCCTCATCTGCTCAACCTGACGAAGGTGGTCGATGAAATCGCCGGCTATGCACGCATGGCGCTCTTTCGGGAGTAAGGCGTCGACGTTGCAGAAGACGATGCAAAACAGGTTGCATAGCTAACTACTAGGGTCTAAGCTTGTGTCATGTTCGATCAATGCCTCTACTTCAATACGTCAGCACTTGCGCGTCGGCTCGAGCGTGAGTGGACGGAAGCCTTTGAGCCGTTCGATCTGTCGCCGCCTCAGGGCTTCATGCTGAGGGCGATTATCGATCGTCCGGGGCTGCTGCAGCGCGAGCTGGCCGATCATTTGTCCATCGCGCGGCCCACTGCAACGCGCGCGCTAGACTTCCTCGAAACCAAGGGCTACGTGGTGCGCAATCGCGCGGAAGGCGACGGCCGGGAAATTGCGATCTTCCCAACGAGCAAGGCGGTAGAGATCAGGCGCGAATTGAATGATGCGAGCGGCAAGGTCACAGCAAGATTGAAAACGCTGTTGGGCCATACGGAATTCAAGGATGCCGTGTCGAAAATCCGGCGCGTCCGTTCGGCGCTCGAATGATTTTTTTTTGTGTTGATAGTTGCATAGCTAATTAAATGCGGTTTTTGTTCTGGTGCGTTGTTAGGCAATTGAGGATCCATCTCCATGAAACGCATTGCTGTTTTTTCCCTCGCAAGCTGGCTCGCCGCCGCGATTCTGTATATGGGGCAGCACTCGGTTGCGCTGATGGCATTGAGCGGAGTGTTGGTGCTGGGCGCGTTCGATCTGATGCGTCCAGACTGAGCTGGCGTGGCCAGGTCGCGAGCCGCTTATTGACTGTGTTGTGTGCCGTTTCGCGCACAACTTGATGCTAAGCCGTGGCATCTCGACGGCCGACCGAAGCCGGCTGGCGTGTTACCAGAGGCAAGTCAATGAAGGTCAAACCTCACTGCGCAGCCACCGCCGAAAAACGTCGATCATGTCGAGCTTGGTGCTGTCAGGACGCCAGACTACGAAGTAAGCATGAACGTCGACGATGCTCACTTTCCATAGACGCACCAGCTTCCCCGACGCAAGGTCGGCTTCGATCAGTGAGCGACGAGCCAGAGCGACGCCTTCCCCTTGGGCAGCGGCGTCGAGCAATTGATCCGCGTTTTCGAAAAACGGACCTGCAGTAGGCTCCGTCATTTCCAGCCGTGCTGCCTGAAACCACGGCTCCCAAGGTTGCGATGCATGCCTGAGCAACGTACAGGCCGTCAGCGCATCGGGCCGGCGCGGCAGCTTACCGCCGAAGTAGTCCGGACTTGCCACCGGAAACAGTTCTTCGTCCATCAGTTTTTCGCTTTGCAAGCCGGGCCATTGTCCCGGGCCGTACCGCAAAGCGAGATCGATTCGATCGCGACCATCGAGCCGTGCGAGCGCCACTGACGGACGAACCTCCACTTCGATTTCAGGGTGTGCTGCGATGAAGCGCGGCAATCGGGGATTCAGCCAACGCTTCGCAAACGAGGGCAGCACGCTGACTGCGAGCCGCGTCGGCCGGGTGGGGCCCGTGCCTGCGCGTGGTCTTGAAGCCGTTTGCGCACCGAACGCGCGCGTGAGCACGGCTAATCCTTGCCGGATCTGCAAGGCTAATGCATGAGCCCTCGGTGAGGGCGTGACACTCATGTGTTCCCGTATGAACAGCTTTTCGCCGAGGTGGGCCCCCAGCGCCCTGACATGCTGGCTGATGGCGCCCTGAGTGAGGGCAAGCTCATCGGCTGCACGCGTGAAGCTGCGCAAGCGCACGGCTGCCTCGAAAGCGCGCAGTGTTTGCAGAGGAGGAATACGATCAGGCGTCATGGTGTCGGCATTAATATCACTAATGCGTGATCCTCACAAATAATCGTTTGTGGTCGATGCGCATGGTCAATAGACTGCCGTCATGACCTATCGACTTTACTACTCCCCAGGCGCCTGTTCGATGGCCGTGCATATCGTGCTCAACGAACTGGGCGTCGATGTCCAACTCGAACGTGTCCTCGTCGCCGAGGGCGCGACGCATAGTGCGTCCTACACGGCGATCAACCCCAAAGCCCGTGTGCCGGCGCTCGGCATTCCCGGTGAGGCTGGCGTGCTCACCGAGTTGCCCGCGATCCTGACGTACCTCGGCCGTCGGCATCCCGAAGGCGGCCTGTTGCCGACGACGAACGCGCTCGATGAGGCGCGCTGCCACGAATGGCTCGCATGGCTTGCGGACTGGGTTCATGGTGTGGGCTTCGGCGGGATCTGGCGACCGGGGCGCTTCAGCGCTGAAACCGCACACTTTGACGGTATCCGCGCCAGCGGGAGGCGCACGATAATCGATAGCTTCGAGGACATCGAACGTCATTTCGCCGACGGCCGGCTGTGGGCCGTACCGTGTGGCTACAGCATGGTCGAACCGTTCATGCTGGTGTTTTACCGCTGGGGGAACCGCATCGGCCTCGACATGCGCCGCCATTATCCCGCGTGGACAGCCGTCAGCGAGCGGGTGGTCGCGCGGCCGGCCGTGCGGCGCACGTTTGAGCGCGAGGGCGTATCAATCGATGGCTGAGGCAACGGCGTAGCCGGATTCGCACCGAACGCCAACCGAGCGTTTCTGCATCTGCTGGCAGAGCGGCATTGCGTTCCGTGAGGCACTAAATGGTGTGCGGTGCTCAGATTCGCCGCGCGTCATCCATCGGTTTGCGCAGCCATCTCGTGCAGAGCGGCAAGACAGGCGCTCACCGCGCTGTCGGTAGCCGAAGCATCGGCGAGAACGTAATAGGCGAGCGGGGAAGTGGCAGACCGAACGTCGATTTCCACCAACTGTCCGTGCAGCGCTCGCGGCGCGCCAGTGGGTTTGCTCAGCATTGCCACACCAAGGCCTTCCGCAGCCGCAGTCAAAGTCAACACATAGTCGCCGTAGATCCGATCGGCTGCCTTGTTTCGGAAGTGGAGTTGGTGCGCGCCAAACCACGCGCGCCATCCTGCCGAGTCGCCGTTATGAAGAAGCGGCAACTGTGCCATTGTCCCGCTCGACCGATGTTGTTCAACCTCCGGGAAATGGTGGCGCGAGACGACAGGTACCAGCGTCTCCTGTTGGAATAGCGGTTTCTCGTAGGCCGTTTTCCAACCGCCTCGGCCGTAGCGGATCGCAATGTCCGCTTCTTGTGCCGCGAGGTTGACGTTTTGCTGACCGGTCAGTAATTCAATGCGCAAAGGCGCGATTGCGCGTTCGAGCAGAGCGAGACGTGGCAGCAGCCAGATCTGCGCAAATGACGCGGTAGTTGCGATAACCAGCGAGCGTCGCCTGGGTTTGCGCCACAAGTCCGCAGTCTCGTCGATGATCGCGAACGCATGTTCTATGCGGCCAAGCATGCGCTGTCCGTCGGGCGTCAGCCGCACACCTCGCCCGACGCGCTCGAACAGTGTCACTGCCGCCCACGCCTCGGCGCCCGCCACGCGTCGGCTGATGGCGGCGTGACTGACATTCAGTTCTTCCGCAGCGGCAGTGAAAGAGCCGCAGCGCGCGGCAGTCAACGCGGCGACCAGGCATTCGAGAGGAGGAAGAGAAGGAATCGATCTGTGCGCCATACGTACAGTTGATCAGCTACTGGCCGCGTAGCTGACGATGAAATGTAAAGCCACAATCATACGCACAGGGAGCGCGTCGAATCGGGCGCTCGTTTTTTCTTGCGCATATTTTTTGGCTGATGGGAGTGCGGTATGTATCGCGTCGCGGTAGGAGGTGCCACCGGCAATGTCGGCGGCGAAATGATCAGGGTGCTCGAGCAGCGCCACTTCCCGGTCGGGAAATTTATTCCGCTGGCATCCAGCGCCTCGACTGGAAAGCGGGTGCAGTTCAATGGAGAAAGCTACGCGGTGCGCGACATGGCGACCGTTGATTTCAGTGAAATCGATCTGCTGCTTCTTTCGACCGGGTCGGCGAATTCGAAAACGATCAGTCCGCAGGCAGCAGCGGCAGGTTGCGTGGTGATCGACAATAGCTCGGCCTTCCGGATGGATCCCGATGCGCCGCTCATCGTTCCCGAAGTGAATCCGGAGAAACTTGACGAATGGGCTCGAAACAGAATCCTGCCGGTGGCCAATTGTTCGACCATTCAACTGGTGATCGCGCTGAAGCCTTTGCATGATGCCGCGCATATCAAGCGGATCGTCGTCTCGACGTATCAATCGGCTTCGGGCGGCGGCCGTGCGATGCTGGAGCGTCTTACCGGGCCATGGGATCCCGCGGGGATCGACGTGCGCTCGCTGGTGAAACACGCCAAGGCTTCGCTCGAGGCCGGCGAAGATAAGCCGATCACGTTCAACGTCGTACCTCACATCGATACCTTTATGGAGGACGGGCGCACTCGCGAAGAATGGAAGATGGAAGTGGAGACGCAAAAGATCTTCGGCTCGCCCATTCCAGTCGCCGCGACTTGCGCGCGTGTTTCAACGTTCGTGTGCCATACGGAGGCGATCAGCATCGAGTTGGAAAAGCCGCTCACGGCTGCCGAAGCGCGGCAATTGCTGGCGCATGCACCCGGCGTACGAGTCGTCGATGAGCCGGTCGCAGGGGGATATGCGACACCGCTCGACGTCATGGGCACCGACGACGTGTTCGTCTCGCGGATTCGCCGCGATCATACCGTCGAGAACGGGCTGCAGATCTGGGTCGTCGCGGACAACATTCGCAAAGGCGCGGCGCTGAATGCGGTGCAGATCGCTGAATGTCTGGTGGACCGCCAGGACTTTGCGCAATACCGGGAAGCGAGACTGGCGCGCTAGAGCCTGTTCGCCGGCGATCGCCGAAGGCGATGCTGCATTGAATGTGACGAAGTCCCGCGATCGCCCGGTAGTTATGCGCCTGGCGCCGCGTTCAGAATCGCGTCGAGCAAACCCGGAAACCGCTGTTCGAGATCCGCCTCGCGCAGCCGGCTCGGCCGCGCCGTGCCCACCAGACGCGTCGACACGACGCCGGCGAGTCGCAACTGCGTCATGTGATGCGACACCGTCGACACTTTGACCGGCAAATCGAGTCCCGAGCAGATCGCTTCGCCTCGCGCCCGCAACTCGCGCGCAATGCGCAGACGCACGGGATCCGCCAGCGCGCCAAGTACGGTGCAGACGTCGATATTGTCCAGATCGGGTTGAGGCAGCCACGTTTCTTCCATGCATTGACTCATTTGACTGTTGCAGGTTGTCAGAGTCTAACATCCATCGTATATTACGATGAACATCGTAATATACGATTAACCTCGGAGAAATCATGGAGCAAGCTGGCGTCACCCTGCCTTCACCGCACTGGCGGATCTATTCCCTGCAACTCGCGCTCGGCACCTTCGCCGTCGGCACGGACGCGTTTGTGATTGCCGGCGTGCTGCCTTCAATTGCGTCGACGCTGCAAGTCAGCACAGCGTCGGCCGGGCAACTCGTCACGGTCTTTTCGCTTGCGTATGCGATTGCCGCACCGATTCTCGGCACGCTGACCTCGGGGTGGTCGCGCCGCTCGGCGCTCGTCGTCGCGTTATCTGTGTTCGCGCTGGGCAACGCGATTACGGCGGTCGCGCCGAATTTCGCGCTCGTGTTGCTCTCACGTGTGGTCGCCGCCGCGGGTGCGGGGCTATTTACCGCGACGGCGAGTGCGACAGCCGCCGCGTTCGCCGGTCCGAAGAATCGCGGTGGCGCAATCGCGCGAGTGATGCTGGGGCTCACGTCCTCGCTGATTCTGGGCGCGCCGCTGGGCACGGCGATCAGCAACTGGTTCGACTGGCGTATGACGATGTGGCTCGTCACCGCGCTAGGCATACTTGCTGGTGCGGTGATTCTTGCGCGTCTGCCGGACTTCCGCGAAGCGGGTGGTTCAAGTTTCGCCGAGCGTCTTTCGCCACTGCGCAATCACCGTGTGCTGATCGATCTTTTGCGCACGCTGCTGGTATTCACCGGCGCCTACATTCCGTACACGTATATCAGCGTGGTCTATGCGCCGCTGACGCATGCACAGCCGCAAGTTCTCGGCATGCTTCTGCTCGTGTTCGGCGTGGCCGGAACCGCGGGCAATCTGCTGGCCGGCCGGCTTTCTGATCGCCTTGGGCCGCTGCCGGTGATCATCGGCGGCTCACTGGGTCTCGCTGCGATTTTGCTGCTGGTGCCACTATTGCGAGCTTCACTGCCGCTCGCAATTCTTGCTGTGGCGCTGTCGGGTGTCTTCTCTTTTTCGCTGACGACGCCGCAGCAGCATCAACTGATTTCTCACGCGCCAAACGGTAAGCTGTCCTTGCTGACCTCGTTGTACCAGTCCGTGCTGTACCTGGCGATTTCGCTGTCAGGCGCACTCGGCGCTGCGGTCATGAAATGGGGCGCTGCCGGCCAGCTTACGGCGATCGCGACCCTGCCGGTTCTGTTCGCAACGTTGATCACCTGGCTGCAATCGCGAGCGCAGGCGAAACCGGCCAGCGCGTGACGCTGCCAGGCGGAGGGCGCTGTCACTTGCGTGCTGCAAGAGCAGTCCCTCTGCACAGAAGGATCGCCAAAGGCGACGCGCTCACCTATGTCCGGGCTCTTATCGATGCAGGGTCGGCACGCTCCCCGTACATCGCCAGTCCGCTTTCGGCCAGCACCTCGGTCAGTGAACGGCGCAGCAGATCGACGGGCCGCATGAGCCGGCCGGGGAGCGATCCATGAATGAACCATACGTCGATGCTCCCGCGAAAGTCCGTCGTCTCGACGATCCTGAGCGCCGCGCGATGCACCGAGCGTTCCAGCAGATCCGGCGTGACGAGTCCAATGCCGATGCCGCGCGCAACCAGCGACAGCTGCAGGTCGGAACCAAACGCTTCGACGGCGACATTGAAGGGCAGCCCCGCGGCCTCCAGCGCCTGTCTGAGTGCCGAGCGCATTCCGCAGCCATCCTGATTCAGGATCCACTCGCGCTGCGCCAGCGCCGCCAGCGTCATTGGCTCATCGGGCAGACCAAGAGAGCGCGCCGCCACGATCACAGTCGGCAGGAATGCGAGCGGCGTAGCGTGCAACGTTGACGGTGGCGAAAAGCTGGACGGCATCAGCACGATCGATGCATCGAGCGACGCGCGTTCAACACTCTGCACGAGACCTGGCGACCAACCCGCCGTGACGCGCAGCGTCAGTCGCGGAAAACCGCTGCGCAGGAGATCGACTGGTTTTTCCAGCGCGACCTCGGCAAGAAACGGCGGCATGCCGATTCTCAACTCGCCGGCAGGCTCGCTTTCAGGCGACGCAACCGACAACAGATCGTCCACTGCGCGCAGCACGGTGCGCGCGAGCGCGTAGACCTCGTTGCCTGCCGCAGTCGGTTTGAGCGGCTTGCTCTGACGATCGAGCAGTTCCGCATCCAATGTGCTTTCGAGGTTTTGCACCCGCCGTGTCAGGCCAGGCTGCGTGAGGTGAAGTTTTTCAGCGGCACGCACCATCGACCCGCTTTCGACGACAGCAACGAACGCTTCCAGATCGCGCGTATTCAAATTGAACTCGCATAATCATTATCAACATATTTCAATTGTCGCATATTGAGCAGCTCATTAGGATGGCTTTTTCATATCCGTCCTGAGAACTCCATTCGATGAACTCATCCGCCGAAAATCCCGCTGGCGTTGTCGCGACGCAGGAGGCCGACAGCCGGCAGCAACTCACTCCGTGGCTCACCCTGTTCTTTGCAACCGCGGTGGGCGTGATCGTGATGAATCTGTTTGCCGCGCAACCGTTGACCGGCGCGATCGGCCGCAGTCTGCACCTTGCCCCTGAATTAGCGGGCCTCGTCGCCATGCTTCCGCAACTCGGCTACGCGGCTGGGCTGGTGCTGCTGGTGCCGTTGTGCGATTTGCTGGAGAACCGCCGTTTGATCGTTCGGACGCTCGCGTGCTGCGCCGGTTTTCTCGCCATCGCGATGATCACTGATTCGCGAGGCGTGTTTCTGCTCGCCGTATTCCTGGCCGGCGCGGCATCCAGCGTGATTCAGATGCTGGTGCCGATGGCGGCGTCGATGGCATCGGAAAGCCACCGTGGGAGGGCCGTCGGCAACGTGATGAGCGGTCTGATGTTCGGCATTCTATTGTCGCGCCCGGCCGCGAGCGTGATCGCCGGGGCGGTCGGCTGGCGTGCCTTCTACGGCCTTGCCGCGTTGATCGACGTGCTGCTCGCAGTCGTTCTCTACATGAAGCTGCCCGCGCGCCTGCCGGTTGCCGCTACGCGCTACCCGGCGTTGCTGCGCTCGTTGTGGACCTTGCTGCGAACCGAGCCGGTGTTGCAGCGAAACGCGGCATCGGCGGCGTTGGTGATGGGTGCGTTCAGCGCGTTCTGGACCGCGATCGGCTTGCGACTTGCGCAGCCGCCGTTCAGCTTCGATATGAATGGCATTGCGCTATTCGCGCTCGCGGGCGCGGCGGGCGCGATCGTGACGCCGCTCGCGGGCCGTGCGGGCGACCGTGGGGCCGGTCGCACGGCGCTGATAGCAGGCCATCTGATCATGCTCGTCGCTCTAGTGGTCATCGGCGTAGCAGGTGCTGGCTGGGCCGGCTTCCCGATTGGCAACCATCCGGTGCTGGCGGTTACGCTGCTGGTCGCGGGCGCGGCCGCGCTCGATGCCGGCGTGGTCACCGACCAGACGTTAGGCCGCCGCGCGATCAACCTGATGAATCCCGCCGCGCGCGGACGGCTCAACGGGCTGTTTGTCGGCGTATTTTTTGTCGGCGGCGCGTTGGGTGCGATGTGTTCGGGCGTGGCATGGTCGTTGGCTGGCTGGACCGGCGTCTGCGTGGTGGGTTTTGTGTTTACCGGCGTCGCGTTTGTTCTCAGGCTGATTGGGGTGGTTCGCGGCACCGGTGTCTGATTCGCTGTTATGTGGAGGTGTCTCCCGCTCCAGCGGTCTGACCGCTAGCGGGATGGTGACCATCGCCCGCTGCAGACCGTGCTTGTCGTTGCATCCGGGGCTCGTGCCGAGGAACGATGGTTGCTCGTGCGTAGACAACATGATGCGGCCTTATTAAAGGCCTCAACCGTGTTGACGAGCTTATGCCGCGGGGTGTCGCGGGTCAGCTTCGGCCTAAACGCATGAAGATCCCAGGCGCCGGTCAGGACGGTGTTCGTGCAGCGCGCGGTTCCGAACGAAGGCAGCCTGGCCTCCGGCGCCATCGTTCGAATGCGTACCGTCGATGTCACTTACCGTGGGTGCGGCTTGGCGCCGATGTAGCCCAGCATCTGATCGTAAAGATCCGTCCGGCGGTCACGGTGCAAATCGTTGTTCTGATTCCAGATTGGAGCGGTGCGAGTTTTGGTCAGGTCGATATCGGCGTAGAGAATGGTGTCTTCATCCGGACCTGCGATCCGGCCGATCGGCCAGCCATTAGTGCTGGCGATAATCGAATTGCCCATGAATCCGGCACCACGCTCCACACCGACCCGATCCGCCGTGGCGATGAACACGTTGTTGGAGTGTGCTGCCGCTATGGTCAGATAGGCCGCCATGCAAACGCCACTTTCATCATAAAGCGGCGGCGGCGTCCACACCCAATTGGTCGGAATACAGATAATGTCCGCGCCCATCTGCGCGACGATACGCGCGTTTTCCGGGAACCAGATGTCCCAGCATACCAGCAGCCCGATCCGGCCAATGCGCGTTTCGAACACCGAATAGCCTTCATTGCCTGGCGTGAACCACAGCTTCTCATTGTTCCAAAGATGCGTCTTGCGGTAGCGGCCGATATACCCCTCGGGTCCGACCAGCACCGCAGTATCGAACAACTGAAGACCATCCTGTTCGACCAGGCAGCCGACGATGAACACGTTATGCCGGGCGGCGAACTTCTCCCACTCTGAGACGGTTTGCCCACCCGGCACTGCTTGCGCGTGTGCGTACGCTTCTTCCCGGCCCGTAAAGCAGTAGCCAGTGGTCGCCAGTTCCGGCAACACGATCAACTGCGCACCAGCGTTGACAGCGGCGGTCAACCGCTGGCGTACGGAGGCCGCATTCGATTCGAGGTTTTCGACGCCCACTTGCGGGTCGAACTGCACGACAGCGACCTTTACCGGGCTGGCGCGCAGTTCGTCGCCGGCTTGCGGTTCTGCCGCTGTGATGGGGATATGGTTTGAATCAGTCATGGTTCGCCTCTCTCTGATGGTCCGGGTCTGTTGCTTGCCCGGATGGTTGCAAAATGAAACTCGAGTCAGGTTAGCAGTTGAAGTTTCAATTTGCAACTAGTGAGATGTCGTAGTGAGCGATGCGTTTGCAGCGATAGTTACGGGATCGTTTGACAAAGGGTGGAGACGGGCCGCCACTGCATTGATGGCGGCCCGTAACATGGAGGAGGGGAGAAATTCAGATTGGCGCTGTGCGCGAACCGCACTGCCGGGCGACGGCGTGACCCGGATTTCGAAACTTGCTACGACTGGGCTTAGCTAGCCACAGTAGTTTTAGCCCGCAACTTCTTCACGTAAGTTTCCGAAGACGCAACAGGTTGACCGTCGGCCGAGCGCAACACCATTCGCTGAATCGGCCGCCCGCTCTTTCGCTCGATCATCTTCGAATGGCGCTCGCCTTTGGCGAACAAGTGGTCTTCGCCCCATTGACGCAAGCCGACCACCACGGCAAATAAGCCCTCGCCCTTTGGAGTGAGCACATATTCCTGAAACGGGGTGCCGTCCGACGCCGGCGCCAGCTCGAGAATCCCTTCGGCGACCAGACTACGCAAGCGTTCCGTCAAAATGTTGCGGGCAATCCCCAGGCTTGCCTGAAATTCGCCGAAACGGCGCATGCCGTCGAATGCGTCGCGCACGATAAGCAGCGACCACTGGTCGCCAACCACGTCGAGTGCCCGCGCCATCGGGCAGTCGTCGCTTCTCAGGCTCCTTCGCTTAGCCATACTTTTTTTCTCCGTTCATCACCTGCGAATGCTTTGCACCGCGCGGGCAGCAGCATACGCGTATTGGTCCGACCTTCGGGTTGGATGCGTGGCCTGCGCAACCCGTATGAGCAGGCTCTCACCTCGGGTATTCACTAGTCTAGAGCGGTTTCGGCTCTTTACCTGTTTTCTCCAGTTGCAATTTTAAACCATCATGCCTACGATGATAATAGTTTCATTTTGAAACTGCGATGCGATCCTCCTCGCAATCCTTCCAATCCTCACTGCTCGTTTCCGGGAGAAGGCCATGACCGACCACTACCGTACCGAACCTAATCCGCCTTCCACCGCATGGGTGGCCGACGATTTGAGAGAAAGAAAAAAGCCTTACTACGACTACGCAGGCTTGAAGCGATGGAGGAGTGCGCTCGCGCGCTGTCTTTTTGGTCTGGCGATAGCTGCCGGCATGGGGGCTGCGGCTCATGCTGCCGAGCCGATCCGGATTGGCTCGATCTTTGACTTGACTGGCGGCTTGAACATCTACGGCATCCAGCAAAGGGAGGCCCTGCATCTTGCCGTCGCCGACATCAACAGCCGCGGAGGTGTCCTCGGCCAACCGGTGCAGATCGTGGAAAGCGACGCGCAATCCGAGCAGAGCAAGTACACCCAATACGCGAACACGATGATCATGCGCGACCATATCGCGGCGCTTTTTGCAGGGCTCACGAGTTCTTCACGCGAAGCGATCCGTCCGGTCGCACGGCGCAGCGATACGCTGTACTTCTATTCGTCGCTTTACGAAGGCGGCGTGTGCGATGGCAATACATTTATCACCGGTCCTTCTGCGTCGCAGCAGTTGAAAGTGTTGATCAAATGGTCCATCGAGCGGTACGGCAAGCGGATTTACATCATGGCGGCCGACTTTAACTTCGGCACGATTTCCGCCGCCTGGGTACGCGCTTATGCAAAGGAGTTCGGCGCGGAAGTCGTCGGCGCTGACTTTATTCCGCTCACGGTGACTGATTTCTCTTCGACGATTCAGAAGATCGAAGCAGCGCGCCCCGATTTCGTATTCGCGCTGCCGGTTGGCGCGAACCAGACGGGCTTTCTTGAGCAGTTCGCGGCAGCAGGTCTGAAGAAAAAGATCGGCGTCGTGTCGACCAACTTCGGTTCCGGCAATCAACAGGTGGTCGTCTCGCCTGACGCCAGCGACGGCATCGTTGTCTCGCTCTCTTATCTCGACGGCATCGACACACCACAAAACAGGGCCTTCAAGGCGAAGTGGCAGGCGGCCTATGGCACCACGGAGCCGATCGTGGAAGCCGCCGCCGACGTCTGGGATGCAGTCCATCTCTGGGCGGCCGCGGCCAACAAGGCAAACAGCGTGGAACCCGGCAAGGTCCGGCAAGCGCTGGAGAGCAACCTGAGCTTTGACGCACCGAACGGCCTCGCCACGCTGCAGGCCCGCTCGCATCATCTGAAGCAGAACATCTTTCTCGCGCGGGGCAATCGTGCGCGCGGCTTCGATGTAATCGCAGTGTATCCGTCCGTGGCACCGTCTTACGAAGATGAGAAGTGCGACCTGCTAAAGAACCCGCGCACGGCGACCCAATTCACATCGACTGGTTCCTGAGCACGAGGAGACGAGACATGGACACGGGATATCTGTTGCACGCGGTGGTAATGGCGCTATCGAGCGCCTCGATCCTGTTGATTGCGACTCTGGGACTGGCGGTGGTATTCGGGCTGATGGGCGTGGTCAATCTGGCGCACGGCGAATTCATCATGATCGGTGCCTATTGCGCGCTGTTCTCGTTCAGGGCCGGCCTGCCGTTTTTCGTCGCGGTGCTGGTGGCCGCGTTGGCGACCGCGTTGTTCGGCGCGGTCGTCGAACGGCTGATCGTACGCCGCTTATACGGGCGACTGCTGGACACCATGCTTGCGACATGGGGACTTAGCCTTGTCCTTTATCAGCTCGCGGTGGTGCTGTTCGGAGCGGTCACGCCCGGCATCGGCTTGCCGATGTCGAACGTGAGCATCGGCGGCTATGCCGTGGCGACTTATTCGCTCTTTCTGATCGGTGCGGCGACGGTCTTGTTCGCCGCATCGTACCTACTGCTGACGCGCACGGGGTACGGCCTGATGGCGCGCGCTGCGATCCAGGACCGTGCCACGGCGAGTGCCTTGGGTATCGAAGTCAGGCGCCTGAACACCGCGACATTCGCGCTGGGCGCCGGCCTTGCGGGCTTCGCGGGTGCGATCCTGCTGCCCTCGATTCCCGCTACGCCCAGTATGGGTTTCAGTTTCACTGTTAAAGCATTTCTCGCCGTGGTAGTGGGCGGCCCCGTTACCCTGGCCGGCACGCTCGCTTCGGCCGGAGGTCTCGGCGCGGCGGCGGGCCTCGCGTCGAGTTACTGGTCGGGCGTGGTCGGCGACCTGCTGTTCTTCTGCTCCACGATGGCCATTTTGCGCATGTTTCCCAAGGGCATTTCCGAACACTGGCGCCTCAAACTCTAAGGTGTAAAAGATGAATTTCGATTCAAGCACTCTTCACACCAGTTCGCGGCTGATCGAAGGTAACTGGTTGCGGGTCTGGAGTAGGTCGTGGTGGTGTCGGGTGGTTCTCGTCGGCGGTGCGGTGGCGACAGGTTCGATGTTTTTCGCGCCGTATTTCGCCAACGTGGCGACCTCGTGGCTCATCTTTGGGTTGCTGGGTCTGAGCCTCGATATTGTCTGGGGACGTATGGGTTTCCTCAGCCTCGGTCAAACAGCATTTTATGGAATTGGCGGTTATCTGGGCAGCCTGGCCGCGATCAACCTTGGCGGCGACAATCCCAGCATTCTTCTTTGGGCGCTGCCTGCCGGGGCAGCGTCCGGAGCACTGGCGGCCGCACTGATCGGCTGGATTATCTTCTATGGACGCATGGGTACGCTGCAAGGAACGATCCTCACGTACACGTTGGGTCTACTGATGTGGACCGGGACCGTTTCGCTCAACGCTACGGTCGGCCAGGCGGTGCTTGGCGGCGACAACGGCATGTCGAACATTCCCTCGATTGCATTTGCCGGCAATGCGTTGTTACCGTCCGCGCGGGCGATATTCGTCGGCGTGCTGGCTATTGCGCTGGTCGTTTATCTGGCGGTGCAGTGGATCATGCGCTCGCCGTTCGGCATGGTGATCGACTGTGTACGTCTAAACGAGCAAAAAGCCGAACTGCTCGGTTATGACGTGCGCCGGTATCAACTCACCGCCTTCTGTCTGTCGGGGTCGATCGCGGGGCTTGCCGGCGCGCTCTACGGCGGATGGGCGACTTACCTGAGCCCTTCGATTTTTAGCGTGCAGGAAGCCCTGCTCGTGCCGATCTACGTTCTGGTGGGCGGCATCGGCACGCTGGCCGGCCCGTTCGTCGGGGCGCTGGCGATCGGTGGACTGTCGTTCTGGCTTGGGGGCGGCACCGCGGGTGGCCAAACGACACTGGTGATGGGCGCGGCGCTGATCGGCCTCGTGCTGTTCATGCGCGGCGGCCTGCTCGGCGCGCTGAGGCGGCGTCGCGCAGCGGCGCCCAGCATAGGTGCGCAGGCCGGCAAAGGGGACGCAAGCGAGCAGTCCGTGCGGATCGATGCTGCGTTGCTGGCGCAACTGATGAAAAGCGGCGCCGCCAGCGTGCGGCCGGTATTGCTCGAGACGCATGCCATAGTCACGCGCTTCGGCGGCGTCGTACCGGTTGGGGGCATTACGCAAAGCTTCACCGCTGGCCGGGTGCGCTGCCTGATCGGCCCGAACGGCGCCGGCAAAAGCTCCTATTTGCGGTGTTGTACGGGTGTGTTTCCCGTTGACCAGGGACGCATCACGCTCGCTGGGCGGGATATCACGCGGGCAAAAACCTTCGAGCGGATCCGTGAAGGCGTGGGGATCAAGTTGCAGGCTCCGCAGGTGTTCAGCGAATTGACCGTGCGTGCCAACCTCTGGATCGCGGCCTATAGTGCGACGCGCGAAAAAGCTCGTGCTGACGAGGTCACCGAAAAAATGCTGACCATGCTCGCCATGATGTCGCACGCCGAACGGCTAGCGGGTGACCTCTCGCACGGCCAGCAGCAATGGCTGGATATCGGCATGGTGCTATGCCTGTCGCCGAAAGTCATTTTCCTCGATGAACCCGCTGCCGGCATGACCGGCGCAGATCGACGCGAACTCTCCGCGTTGATCCGCATCCTGTCGGAGTCGATCGCAGTCGTCGTGGTCGAACATGACATGGAATTCATCAAGACGCTGAATGCGAACGTGACTGTGTTGCATCAAGGACAAGTGTTTGCCGAAGGCGACATCGACACGCTTCGACAGGACGAGCGCATTCTCGATATCTACTTGGGGAGAAGAAAGCATGTTCGCCATTTCTGACGCGCGCGGCGGCTATCAGCAGACGATCATCCTGCGCGGCGCCTCGATCCAGGTCGAGGCTGCGGAAGTCGTCGCCCTTCTGGGCCGCAACGGAGCCGGCAAGACAACGCTGATGAAGTACTCAATGGGGCTTCTGGAACGGGTGGCCGGACATGTCGAACTGGGTGGCGTGCGACTGCCGCACGAGCCGTCCGTTCGCGCGAGGGCCGGGCTCGGCTACGTGCCCCAAGGGCGCTACGTGTTTCCGCGTCTGTCCGTGGTCGAGAATATCGCGGCGGTTGCCGCTGCGTTCGGCTTGTCGCGTGCCGATATGGTCGAGGAGATGCTCACCGAATTTCCGATGCTGCGGCAGAAAGCCCATGCGCTGGCCGGTTCACTGAGCGGCGGCCAGCAGCAGGTGCTGGCGATCGCGCGGGCGCTGGCAACACGGCCGAAACTCCTGATCCTGGACGAACCGACCGAGGGTGTTCAGCCGTCAATCGTCGAAGAAATCGCGGAGATACTGAAACGGCTCAATCGCGAGCGTGCGCTGGCGATCCTCGTGGCGGAACAGGACCTCGATTTTTGTCTTGGGCTGGCAAGCCGGGCTTATGTGATGGATCGCGGCACGGTGGTGCGTCAGGTATCGAGAAGTGAACTATTCGACGATCAACAGTTGCTGCAGGAGTTGCTCGGGGTTTGACGGCGTCGGCGCAAAAGCGCTTTGGATACGCCGTTGCCGAAGGGATTTCGTGAAAACGGCTATTAATTATGTTAGACATACTGAAGGAGCTTGAACTTGAACCATGTCATCATGCCGGCCCCTGCGTCATCGCTCGCAGCCGGTGGACCCCGGCTGACCATTGCACAGCAGTCCGCGCAGACCGAGGCCGGGGGCGTTACCAGCGCAGCGCGCGTGGACGCGTGTCTGGAGCGCATTGCCGACCCGCAAGGGGAAGGGCAGCGCGTCTTCATCAAGGTGTGGGACCAGCAGGCGCGTCAGGTGGCCGCTGCGCAGGACAGTCTGTTGAAGGCAGGTTACAGGGCCTCGCGGCTTGCCGGCGTGCCGGTGTCGATCAAGGACCTGCTGGACGTCAAAGGCGAGGTTACGCGTGCCGGATCTATCGCGCTGGACGACGCGCCTGCCGCAAGTTCAGACGCTCCGGTGGTGCAGCGACTGAAGGCCGCCGGCGCGGTGCTGGTTGGCAGAACCAACATGACGCAGTTTGCGTTTTCGGTGGTGGGTCTCAACTCGCACTTCGGTACGCCGGGTAATCCGTGGGACCGCAAGCGGATTCCTGGCGGCTCGTCGTCGGGCGCCGCGGTTTCGGTCGCCGACGACATGGCAACCGCTGCGATCGGTTCGGACACGGTAGGTTCGATTCGGGTGCCGGCGGCGCTTTGCGGCATCGTCGGATTCAAGCCGACTCAATGCACCGTGCCGTTGCGCGGGGCGATTCCGCTGTCCACCACGCTCGATTCGATCGGACCGATGGCTCATACCGTCGCCGATTGCGCGGAGGTCTACGCGGTGATCGCAGGCCAGGCCGCGCAGCCGCTCGACCTGGGGGTGAAGGGGTTGAGACTGGCGATACCGCGAGAAGTCGTGCTAGACGATCTCGACGCGGAGATTGCAAGCGTGTTCGAGCTGGCATGCAGCGCCATTTCGCAAGCGGGCGCGGCGCTCAGCACGGAGTCATTCCCGGCGCTCGCCGCCGTGCACGCGCTAAACGGAAACGGCGTGATCCAGCCGGCTGAAGCATTGAGCTGGCATCGAGAACTACTGCGGCGCAGGGCGCAGGACTACGACCCGCGCATCAGGGCGCGCATCGAGACCGGGCTGCGGATTCAGGCGAGCGATTACATTGCGATGCTGGAGCGCCGTCAACAGTTGATCGAAGCCTTTGACCACGCGACGAAACACTACGACGCGCTGGTCATGCCGACGGTTGCGATCGTGGCGCCTACCTTTGATGAGTGCGCGAATGCCGAGGATGCCATCCGGACTCGTCTGTTGCGCAACTCCGCTCCGTTCAACTTTCTGGATCGTTGCGCGATCTCGCTGCCGATTCATCGTCCGGGCGACGCACCGGTGGGCTTGATGCTGGTGGGCCGCCGTGGTGGCGACTGGGCATTGCTTAAGGTTGCCCACGCCATCGAGTCGCTCTTTCCCTCTTTCGCAAGCCGTGCTGAAGCGCGTTGATCGACGTGTGTCTTCAACTCAATTTCAAGGAACCATCCGATGCCGTACCTGCAACTCGACGTCAACGGCCAATACGCGACCGACGACAAGAAGCGCCTCGCCCGCCAGCTTTGCGAGACCTATTCGAACATGATGAGTGTCGATATCCGGCGCATCAGCATTGCCATTCGGGAAACCGGCGATGGCGGCGTGTGGCGCATGGTAAACGGCGAGCCCGTTCCAGTGTCGGTGCTAATGTGCGACATTCGCCGCGGGCGGTCGGCCGAATTACGGCTGGAAGTGGCCAAAGCACTATGCCGCGATTGCATTGAGATTCTCGGACTGCGCGAAGACCGCCTCAATGTCGAGTTCACCCAGCATTCCGGCGACGAGATGTATCACCCGACTCTGGGCGGCTATAGCCCGGAGTGGTCCGAGGGCGAGGCATGATCGACATCGTATGGGTGGCTCGAGTTCGCGCCGGTCGCCGTTGAATCAGCAAGTGTCCGTCGCCCGATCGTGGCGAGCACCGTAAGGGCGGCGGCTCTGAAACGCTTTTACTCTACGATACCGATCAAATCGTCAATGTCCTTCTGGATACGCATCTGTGCCTCTCTTACGGCGGCATCACGTGTGTTGGCAATGAGTGGGAGCATTAACCCCGAACCTTTGAATTCGGCTTCGAAATGCACCCATGCCGCGTACGCGCAAACACCGGAGGCTTTTTGCACGAGGTTGACTGTGACGTCGTATGTGCGTCGCTTGCCATGCTTGCGGGTGTACTGAAAACGGCTTAACACTGGTTTGTACATCACGTTTCCTCGGTTTGGTTGTTTCTGTTTCCGCATTTCGCATTGACGTGCAATTTGCCCGGAGGCAACCGTCAACCGTGTCGCACGCGTTTTCCGGATGCTGCTATTGCTGTTTTTCCTCCCGTTCCGATGATCGACTGAAAGGGGACCGGGGCATGGGCACGCCATCTACAAAAGCGCTTGCACAGCGCACGGCGAACTCATATGCGCAGTTCCGGCTTGCGAACTGACCAAGGTCACCCAATGAGACAGATTCACCGTCTTCTTTAAGAATGCAGGCCCGAGCTACGAATGTATTGCCATGCCTTACGGTCGATGCCTGAATCGCTGCGCCACGGTGAATTAGAACCATAGCTGGCCTCCGATCACAGATGATAGAAAGGCAATTGTAATGTCGTCGTTCGCACCTGTGGTGATTGTTACCTTTCCACATAAGGCGCTTAAGTGTGACGGCAGCCGAGGCGGCCGTTGGCGATACGGATTGCGCTGTGAGGGGCAACAGAGGCGTCTGTTGCGACGAGACGCTCACGTCTGAAATTGCAATGCCGCCCGCCTGCACGGATTGCATGAGGCCCGGCGCGGGCCATCACCTGCCTACAATAGAGATTTCCCTTGAGCGAGAATCTTGTCGCAGACCTGTTTCGTGATCTGCTCTTTCAAACCTCCGCCGCTCAGGTCAACCTGCTTCCCGTCACCGCTATTCAGGATGCCCTTGGCACCGTCGGTGTACCCGCTGTCGCTCGACGATGAACCGCCCGGCAGCTTGCTCATGAGTCCGTCTTTGACCGATGACGCGTTGCCGCCAAGGTAGTTGTTCTTGACACAAAATTCGAGCACGCCAGCGACGTTGCCAGTGCTGCTGGATGTTAGCGACTGCAGCGACAACCCGCTGCCTAAACTGCCGAGGCTGCCAAGTCCACCAGCGGCCCCGCCGTTTCCACCTTGATTGAGAAGGCCGCCGAGTTGGGCGTGAGCGGTTGAAAAATACAGCAGTGCAGTGATCAAGAGCCAATTGGCCCCAGTGCGACGTCTGCGCGCGATCATGGAAGACCCCTTTCCAAGGAGTGAAGGCAGTCTTCACTATAGTGCCTTGCGGACGTACCGCGGGCGTTCTCTCGACGCGTCAACCGAGCGGGCTTCTCCAGGCTCGCTGCAGCTAGTACGCGGGGGATACGTTGGGTCATGGTCGATACAGGGCCTTCCATGCTGATTCGTCCCGATGCCTGAATCGCTAGAGCCGGCGAGAAGAACAGCATGGACGGATTGGAGGAAGCACTCCGTCGCTGGTTAGAGTGACTGTGAATAGCGCTGGGCCCAACGTAGGACTTCAGCTCATTTTGCCGCTCTTGCCCTGGCGCCGGCTGCGCTGTATCTGCCGCGGAGCAAAGCATAAGTCGGAGTTCTTCGATCAACTTATGCTTTATTTACCATCACCTCACACACCGAAACCCCGCATACACATACTGATAATGCGGCTGAAACCAATTCCGGAAAGCCGGCCGCAGCATGCACTGCGCGGTCCGTGCCGAACCGCCTTTGATCACGTAGTGCTGGCCATCGAAAAAGTTGGCTGAATAGCCGAGATAAAACGGAAAGGCTTCGAAGCCGGGCAGCGCGTCGAACACCGTCGAGGTCCATTCCCAACCATTGCCGAATTGACCTTCCACACCGAACGCGCTGACGTTATCCGGATGCGCGTCGACCGGTTGCGGATCCCAGCTACGAAAGTCGAAGTTACCGGACGCGGCGTGTGGCGCGCCGTGTGCCGCACGTTGCCATTGCGCCTCGGTGGGTAACGCTTTATCTGCCCAGCGCGCGTAGGCGCTGGCTTCGGCGTGACTCACGTACACGGGCCAGTCGAGCGGCAACGGGACTTCGTCGAACATGGTGCGCAACGTCCATGCGCCATCTTCGCCGCGTGCGTCGTGTCGCGACCAGCACGCGGGATGCCCGATATGCTCGGCTTCCTTCCACGCCCAATCCTTCTCCGACCACCACTTCGGTTCGCGATAGCCGCCTGCCTCGATGAACTCACGGAATGCACCGTTCGTCACCATATGGCGATCGATCTCGAAGGCGGGCACATCGACGCGCAATTCGCCGAACTCGTTGTCCCAACCGAAGCGGCCGCCGTCGCGCGGCATGCCGAGCACGGCCGTGCCGGCCGGTACGCTGACCATCGACGACAACGCGTCCCGCCGTTCCGCGCGCGTCACGACAGGCTCGCGCAATTCGGTGACCTTCTGCGCAAGCGGCAGTTGATGGAGCATGTACGCCAGCGTTTCAGCATGCATCAACCGATGCTCGATCGCGACGTTCAGCAGTTGCTCGGAGGCCTCGGCTTGCGCACCGTTGCGGCCGAGTTGCGCGGTTTGCGTCAGCGCATCGAGCTCGCGGTCGATCTGCTCGCGGGCGCGCAAGCCGTAGTCGCGAACGATGTCGAGCGACGGCCAGTCACTGGGTTGATCAGTCGGAAAACCACCGTCGACGGGATCGATGCCGAAGGCAAAAAGCTGGTCGAGGCGCGGATCGAACGCCGGCAGGTCGCACAGACGTTGATCGAAAAGATTACGATCGAAAGCTTCCAGATGGCCGATGTAAAACACGATCCGGTGGCGTTCACGGATCGGCCGTTCATACAGAAACTCAGGTTTGACGATGGAAAACAATGCGTCAGTCACTTGACGCGCTTCGATCAGCCGCTGGACGAGCGGGTGATGCGGGGCGGGGTCGCGATTCATTCGCCGGGTCTCCTTGCGGGGGACGGACTAAAGACTGTACCCGCTCGCAGGAGCCATGCCAAGACGAAAGCGCGTGAAAAAGAACGTGGGCGGGGACGCGGCGGCGAGGGCCGGGCTCCCGCGAGCCGCCTAGACTTGCCGCAGGCCGTCCAGATCGACGATCCGGATGTGCTTGCCCTGCGTGTCGATCAGGCCGCGCTTTTGAAATCTTGACAGGGTGCGGCTGACGGTTTCGAGCGTCATGCCGAGGTAGCTGCCCATGTCCTCGCGCGTCATGCGCAGATTGAATTCCGCCGACGAATAGCCTCGCCGCGCATTGCGCTCGGAGACGTCGAGCAGGAATGCCGCGACCCGCTCGTCCGCCGAGAGCGAGCCGAGCACCATCATCTGCGCGGCTTCGCGGACGATCTGCTCGCCCAGCAGTTTGTGCATGCGTTCCTGCATCGAACTGATTTCTCGGCACAGCGACTTGAGCGCAGTGTAGGGGACGATGCAAACCGTGCTGTCTTCGAGGGCGAGCGCGCTGCAAGCGTGTACATCGTCGCTGATGCCGTCGAGGCCGAGCGCTTCGCCGGCGAGCCGCAAACCGGTGACCTGTTCGCGGCCGTCGCGGTGCGCCATGACGGTTTTCATCGAACCGGAGCGCACGGCGTAAATGCTGTCGAAGCGGTCGCCGCTGCGATACAGCGCTTCGCCGCGCTGAACGGAGCGCGCGGAACAGATGAGCGTTTCGAGTTTCATCAGTTCGTCGGGCGACAAACCTTGGGGCATGCAGAGCTGCCGCATCGCGCAGCTCGAACAGCGCGCGGCGGAGCGTGCGCTTGCTCGTGACGGCGCCGCACGGCGGCTGCCACGCGCCGGCGATGAACTTGCGACAGAGGCTGCGGAATCGGCAGTGCCGGCGGAGCGCGTAACAGCGATAGGAGTGAGCATGTTCTGCAGCCGGTGGTCAAGGTAATGACAGATTGTCCCACCGGCCACGCTGCCCGCTTCGCGGCAAAACGACGCGTTCGGGCAGTCAGGCGTGTTGAGCAATGTCACACCGGCGTCGGTGAATTTGTGTATGGACTGCTATGGAGTGTGAACAGGCAGACCCTGCCCACACTTTGGCAGAAAGGAGATCGGCAAACCTGGCGCACCTGCCGCCGAAGTACAGCGCGCATTGCGCCCCGCGCGGCGCTCATCAATCCGCGTCGCCGGACTTGCCCGCGGCGGATGGGATCAACAACACGGGCAAGCTCGCCTGCCGCACGCAGCGCTCGGCGACACTGCCGAGAATCAGGCGCTGAAAACCGCGCCGTCCGTGTGTGCCCATGACCAGCAGGTCGGCGTTGAAATCGGCCGCGGCCTTGAGCACGACCACCGAAACATCGTCGATCGTGGATGCCTCGCCCACCACGAGCTCGCCCTTCACGCCTTGCTCGGTCATTGCGTTGGCGAATTCGGCGCCGAGTTCCTTGCCCTCTTCGACGAGCCGGTTACGCAAGATGGATGGGTCGTAGCCGGGCGCTTCGAAATACATCGGCGTGTTTTCGACGACATAGAACGGCTGCAAGATCGCGCCGCTGGATTTGGCGAGCGCGAGCGCTGCTTCGAATGCACGGCGGGAGGTGTTGCTGCCGTCGACCGCTACGAGAATGCGTGTGTACATATCGACTCCGCGTCTGAAGGATCCGGATGCCGCAGCTGTTTCCAACCGGCTGGGCGCAATGAAGATTCATTGCTGATGCGAGCTTAAATGATCGCTGAAAAACACGCATTCGACCTGGATGTAAATCAAACTCTTGTCAAATTTTGCGATGGCGTCATTCTGTTCGGTAAGCGCCGGTGAGCAAGCATCGGCGGGACTTCGCTCCAATTTGCAGTGCATATCCGCGACCAGGATAAGGCCGGGTTTGCCTTACAATTACAGCCTACTCAGACAAGCTGCTTCAGTCCGCTGATGAACGAGCGCAAAACGACGGGCTTGCCCGACAAGATCTACGGCGACATTCTCAACCGCATTGTCGAAGGCGAGTACAAGGAAGGCGAGCGCTTGCCGACCGAGCATGCGCTGGCCGAGCGGTTTGCGACGTCCAGGCCGACGGTGCGCGAAGCCTTGGCGCGCTTGCGGGCGGACGGCATCATCATGACGCGGCACGGATCGGGCACGACGGTCGCGCGGCGGCCGGATCCGGACGTGCGCCGCTTCGCGCCGCTCGAAACGCTGTCCGACATCCGCCGCTGCTATGAATTTCGCATGGTGACAGAAGCGGGCGCGGCGGAGCAGGCGGCGCTCAAAGCCGACGCCGACGACATCGCGGCCATCCAGCACGCCTGGGACCAGTTGGAGCGGATCATCGAGACCCAGGGAATCGGCGCGAAAGACGACTTCATGTTCCACCTTGCAGTGGCGCGCGCGTCGAAGAACCCGTTTTTCATCACGGTCATGTCGTTCATCGAGGAACAGATCCTGTTCAGCATGAACCTGTCGCGCAATCTTTCGCTGGTGAAGACGGTGGCGCGGCAGCGGCTCGTGCAGGCCGAGCATAGGGCTGTGCTCGAGGCGATCCGCCGCAAGGACGCGCCGGGCGCTGCAAGCGCCATGCGAGCGCATCTCGAGAACGCGCTCGAACGAATGTTCGGCTCCTGAGTTTCCGCGCGCTGTTGCCGCGCGGCGGGGCCGCAGCGCCATCGGGCCACCTGCCGCGGTAATTCCCGCAGGGTACGACAGGGCGTAGAACCTGCCGCTTTCGCGGCAGCGAACCGGCGGCGAAGTAAAGCAGCTAAGCAGCGGCGGCCATCGGTCCGAACAGCGCGGTACGGGTCTTGGGACTCACGGCGATATCCAGCGCCACCGCCCGCTCCACGCCGATCTGCAACGGCGAGCCGAGCCGGCTGATGTCGATGCCGGTCTTGCGCAGCAGCCGCTCAATCGGCGTGGTGGTCACGGTGACGTAACGCGTGATGCCCATCTGGTCGGCGAACGTCACGAGTTCGTGAATCGCCTGCATGGTCAGGTCCGCAAAGCCGAACGATTGCTCCTCGCCGCCGGTTTCGATCGCGAACCGGCTCAATTCCCAGATGTGCCGCCCAGCCGGCGCCGCCGCGCCATGCAGCAACTGCGGGAACGTGTCCTTCAGCATGTTGGGGCCCTCGGTCGGCATCAGGCGCCAACAGCCGCGCACTTGGCCGTCGTCGGCCTGGATCAGCATGTAATGCGGCCCGAGCGCGTCATAGCCGTCGATCTCCATGCCCGCGATGGTCGGGATATCCCACCCAAGCCGACCGTGAAACACCCGCGCGCGCAGGCGATACATCTCGTTAATGTCGGCGTTGTCGAATTCCTGACGCATTCCAATCCGGATTGCTGTTTGCATGACGTTCTCCTGAACGTGTTGGGGTACCCAATACGCAAGAAAACTTATGCATTTTGAATGTTTCCGCCACCTACCTACCTGGATAGGTGTGCATGCTTATCGGGTAACGCAAAATTCGAGACAAGCACCGCACTCAACCGAAAGGACCGAAAAATGGAACTCCTCGAAAATCATTGGCAACCGCAAACCGGCCTTCAAACCCGCCCGGCGGAGCCTTCCACGGCGGTGGACCGCGTTCTGATCATTGCTTACCGCAAAAAGAAAAAAGAGAGCCAACGCCGTTTCTGGGCCCGCTTCGGCGTGACGCAGTCGCGCGGCAGCCGGTTCGAGTCGGGTGCCGAAATCCCGGCGCCGGTGTCGATCCTGCTGGGCCTGTACTTCACCAAAACCGTGTCCGACGCCGATCTGGGCCGCGCCGAGCGCGTACTCTACAGCCGCGACGCCGCCGCCTTGCTCAACCCGGGTCAATAAGCCCAAGCTGGGCTGCAATCACGGCCGCCGCACGCCGCGAATTCACACCGAATTTCGTCCTGATGTTCTTCATGTGGAAGTTCACCACGGCTTCCGAACAGTTCAGGATGTGGGAGATTTCCCAGGTGGATTTGCCGCGTGCGGTCCATTTCAGGCATTCGCGTTCACGCGGCGTCAGCTTGGGCAGTAAGGTCTGAGCGTGCGTATTCAAATGCCGCTGGCTGGTATCGATTACAAGGTCGCGCAATAACACCAGATTTGGCAATGCCACGTTGATGTGGCGCCAGAACTCGTCGTTGGGATTGTTGTCATTGACGAAGCACATCATGCCGGCTTCCTGATTCGGTCCATGAATCGGCAATGTCACGCCGGCGCGCAACCCGTGCGCGCGAGCTTCTTCGTACATGGAAAGCTGTGGCGCGGTCGTGAAAATGTCCGGCGACCAGATCAGCGGCGTGGCGCGCGTCGCGCAATGCGCGACGGTCGGATCGATGTGAACCAGTCCCTGCTCATCATAAGTACGGCGCCAGGTGGGCGCGTACGTGCTGCGCACGTACGCGTCTTCCAGGCGAATGGTCGGGCGCGGCAGCATGGCGATCAAAAGCCTGTCGAAGCCCCACGTCTCGGCGAGGCCCGCGATTGCACCGAACCATTCCGCTTCGTCGGCGGCGTTCAGTAGCGGTGCCATCTGCTCGATAAAATGTAGCGACAATTTTTTCTCTCTCAGGCTCGCAAACATCCCGTTGCGGTCAATTGCGGTACGGCATTCCGTCCGGTGGTTTTTATCTTCACAATCTATCACTAAAAATTATTTCGCAAAGCCAGAAGTGATTTCTAACAGAATGGCGACGGCGGCGGTTTTGTGAGAATGCGAATGAATCGCTCTTTGTATCCGATTTTCTGACCGTATTAACATGCACTGATCGTTAATGTGGGTAATTTTCTCGTTGCAGCCGTATTGATGCCATTCATTGGCAACATTATTGTGAAAGCATTCTAATTAGCGGTCGCTGCCAAAATTTCAGTCAAAATCGCACTGATTGCCGATATTGAATGTTTGCGGGCTGCGGGTGCCACGACATAAAACGGCACGCCCCAAGCTCTATTGTCATACAAAAGCGACGCCGCGTAGTTCGCAACGTTCGCGATCACGCGATGAATTCGCGAAGCCGGGCTTGCCGCCTAGTTGTTTGACAACATTCCGAGCCCGATGCTACCTTGAGCGCTCCACGCTGTCCCGCTCCCGGTGTGAGGCATCATGAACGAATCCCCGATCCGCGAGGGCGAGTTCGCCGCTTCGGTCATGGCGGTGGCGCCGCTCGCCCGCCGCGCCGATTACACGCTCGACGCTCCGCAAAATCGCGCGCTGATCCGCCATATGGAGGGCGGCGGTGTGCGTACCTTGCTGTATGGCGGCAACGCGAACCTCTATCACATCGCTGTCAGCGAATATCGGGACTTGCTGGACCTTGCTGGCCGACGCCGCGGGTGAGGCACGCGCGTGATCCCGGCAATCGGCCCGGACTACGGAAAAATGTTGGATCAGGCGCGCATCCTCGCGCAAACCCGTTACCGGACGGCGATGGTGTTGCAGTTCGGCGGTTTCACGACGTCCGAAGGCGTCGAGGCGGGCCTCACGCGCATTGCCGACACGGCGGGCATGCCGCTCACGCTGTACGTCATCAAAAGCGAGAATTACGTGGATGTCGACGCATTGGCGCGCCTGATCGATCGCGGCACACTGATCGCCGTCGAATACGCGATCGTGCGCGCGAATCCGGCGGACGATCCGTATCTGCGCCGGCTTCTGCGGCACGTGCCTGCGGCCAGGGTGTCAGGCATGGGCGAAAGGCCGGCGCTCGTGCACCTGTGCGAATTCGGTCTCGCGGCATGGACCACCGGCTCAGGATGCATCGCGCCGCGCATGGTCATGGCCTTGCTGCAAGCGGCCAAATCCGGTGATCGCGAGACCGCGCAACGTCTTTACGACGCGTTCCAGCCGCTCGAAACTTTGCGCGACGACATCTCGCTGATCCGCGTGCTCCACGACGCCGTCACGTTGTCGAAGCTTGCCGACATGGGGCCGATTTTGCCGCTGCTCAGTTCGACGCCGCCCGAGCATCATGCGAAGATCGAGCACGCGACGCGGGCGCTGCTCGCGTTGGAGCACGAAATCGCGCAATCCAACCCCAACCCATGAACCTCAAATCAACAGCATGACCGACAACAGCCGACGCTATCCTGATCCCTCCATCCGCGTGCTCGATCCGCGTTTCAAATCGTTGATTCTGGCTTCCGCCTCCGTCGAGTGTCTGTATCAGGGCGCGCGCTGGTCCGAAGGTCCGGTCTGGTTCGGAGACGGACGCTATCTGCTGTGGAGCGACATTCCGAACGACCGCATCCTGCGCTGGGACGAACCGAGCGGCACGGTGTCGACGTTTCGCCAGTCGTCGAACAATGCCAACGGCCATACGCGCGACCGTCAGGGCCGCCTCGTCAGTTGCGAGCATCTGACGCGCCGCGTCACGCGCACCGAATACGATGGCTCGATCACCGTGCTCGCCGACCGCTATCGCGGCAAGCGCTTCAATTCGCCGAACGACGTGATCGTGAAATCGGACGGCTCGATCTGGTTCAGCGATCCGACCTTCGGCATCGACGGCTTCTATGAGGGCGAGCGGCAGGAGTCGGAACTGCCGGCGTGCGTGTACCGCGTCGACGGCCAATCCGGCGAAGTCACCGTCGTCGCCGACGACGTGCTGGGTCCCAACGGTCTGGCGTTCTCGCCGGACGAGTCGGTGCTGTATATCGTCGAATCGCGCGGCGAGCCGCGCCGCAAGATCCGTGCATTCGACGTCGAGGGCAGCGGCGGCGCGCTGTCGAACAACCGCGTGCTGATCGACGCGGGCCCAGGCACGCCGGACGGCTTTCGCGTCGACGTTCACGGCAATCTGTGGTGCGGCTGGGGCATGGGCACGGACGAACTCGACGGCGTGCGTGTTTTCACGCCGCAAGGCGAACCGCTCGGTCACATTGCATTGCCGGAGCGCTGCGCGAACGTATGCTTCGGCGGGCGGCATCGCAACCGATTGTTCATGGCGGCAAGCCACGGGCTCTATTCGCTCTATGTGAATACGCAAGGTGTGCAAGGTGGCTAGTTGCCTGACAAGTCGTCATCAGAGTTCATGAGGGGCTCCGGGTTTGCCCTTGGATGCAGCGGGCAAACCTTTGAACGGCAAGGTTTCACCGTAAAAACGGCGGCTTCCGCGGGCCCGGAGCCGCCACGAGTATTTGCTTGACATCAGCTGTCCCGCTTCGCTATGTTCCGTTGGTAGAAAGACACCGCCCGCAGCGCATTCGACCGGCGGATTTCCATACCAAGAAGCGAGGAGACGCAATGACTGTTTCAGACAGGTTGGCGCTCAGGCTGGTGTCCGTATGTCTCGCGGCGAGCGCCGCTTTCGCATCCGCCGCGCACGCGGCCGATCCGGTCACGCTCAATATCGTCGACGTGGCCGGCGACCTCCAACTTACTCAAAAGGGCTTCGAGGCCTTCAAGGCGAAGTACCCGAACCTCGTCGCCAATCTCACCTTCACGAACGCGCCCGCACCACAGTTGCCCGGCAAGATCAAGGCGATGCAGGCCGCGGGCCGCTCCGATATCGATCTCGTGCTGACTGGCACCGACGCGCTCGCCGCGGGCATCGAACAGAGTCTGTGGATGAAGTTGCTGCCCGAGAACGCGGCGGCGTTCCCAGGCGTGCTCGACAAATACGCGCCGGGTCCGCGCAAGATGCAGGATCTCGCGCAAGGGTACGGTCTCGAAGTGGCGTATATGCCCGCCGGCCCGCTGCTCGAATACAACCCCGCCAAAGTGAGCGATCCGCCGAAGACGCCCGAGCAATTGCTGCAGTGGTGCAAGGCGCATCCCGACAAGCTGATCTACGCGCGCCCGGCGAATTCGGGTCCTGGCCGCACATTCCTGATGGGCTTGCCTTATGTGCTCGGCGACAAGGATCCGCAGGATCCGATTCACGGCTGGGACAAGACGTGGGCCTTTCTCAAGCAGCTGAACGATTGCATTCCTTACTATCCGGGCGGCACGTCGGCGGTGATGAAGGAGCTTGGCGAAGGTACGCGCGATATGACCGTGACCGTGACGGGCTGGGACATCAATCCGCGCGCGCTCGGTATCGTGCCGGCGGAATTCCGCGTGCAGGCATTCGACAACATGACGTGGGTGAATGACGCGCACTACATGGTGATTCCGAAAGGCGTGCCGAAGGAAAAACTCGACGTACTCTACAAGCTGATGAATTTCATGCTCGAGCCGGCGCAGCAGGCCATGACCTATGACGACGGTTATTTCTATCCTGGTCCGGCGATCAAGGGCGTGAGCGTCGAGCAGGCACCCGCGCACAGCCAGGACGTGCTGAAAAAATACGGCCGGCCAGAGTACGCAAAGCTGCTCGCCGAGCGTCCGCACGTATTGCCGTTGAACGCCACGGCAATGGTCGCTGCTTTCAAAAAATGGGACACCGAGGTCGGCGCGCAGAAGACCAAATAGTTTCCGCGGCTGGCCGTGCATGCATGATGTTGCGATCCACGCGTGATTCGTGACACGACGCACGTGACACGCATCACGCGTATCAGGAAACCGCCATGAAGCATCACTTTGAGCAGTTGCGGCTCGACTCGGTGAGCCGCAGTTTCACGAATGCGGAAGGCCAGGCGATCGCGGCGCTGCGCGGCCTCGATCTGACCATCCAACGTGGCGAGTTCATCGCGTTGCTGGGGCCTTCCGGTTGCGGCAAATCGACGGCGCTCAATTGCATCGCCGGGTTGCAGCCGTTGAGCGCCGGCGGCATCTGGCTCGACGACAAACGCATCGACGTGCTGCCGCCGGAGAAGCGCGGCTTCGGCATGGTGTTTCAGAACTACGCGCTGTTTCCTCATATGAGCGTGCTCGACAACGTCGGCTTCGGTTTGAAAATGCGTGGCGTCGGCAAGAGCGAAACCGTGCGCCGGGTGCGCGAAGCGTTGCAGCTCGTGCAACTGGTCGGGCATGAACGCAAACTGCCCGGACAACTGTCCGGCGGCCAGCAGCAGCGCGTGGCGATTGCGCGCGCGATCGTGATCGAGCCGCCGCTGATTCTGATGGACGAACCGCTGTCTAATCTCGATACCAAGCTGCGGATCGAAATGCGCGCGGAGATTCGCCGCATCCACAGCCAACTCGAGCGCGCGACGCTCTACGTGACGCACGATCAGGACGAAGCGCTTTCCATGGCCGACCGCATCGTCGTGATGAGGGAGGGCGTGGTGCAGCAGGTTGCCACACCGAAAGAGGTCTATACGCGGCCGCAGAATCTGCATGTCGCGCGCTTCATGGGTTATCGCAATGTGGCCGAGTTCGAACTGGAAGGCACGCAGGGCGAAGGCGTGCTGGTGAGTGCGAACGGTGTGCGCCTGCTCGGTACGCCGATGGCCGGCTTCAACAGCAAACGCGTGAGCGTCGCGCTGCGTCCCGAGGATATGGAGCGCGCCGTGCCCGGTGCGGAGAATGCCTTCGACGCGTTGGTAACGACCGTCGAATACGGTGGCCGCGATTCGTTGCTGCGCGTCAAGACCGCGTTCGGCGATATCTGGGCGCGCGTCGGCGGAGAATTCGAAGAGGGCGAGCGAATCAGCTTGCGCGTGCCGCCATCGCGCACGCTCGTGTACGACGCAGAGGCGGCATGAACACGCCCCCGCTGTCGCCGCCGCTCGTGCCGCGCGACGCCAAGGCGTGGCTCGTCGCGCCGGCGTTGTTCTTCATTGTCGCGTTGTTCATCTATCCGTTTGCGTATGGTCTGGTGCTGTCGTTCCGGCCGATGAACGGCGGCGGCCTCTGGGCCAACTATCTGGCCTTCTTCACCGACACGTCGATGTGGCCGACGATTTTCGTTACGCTCAAGCTCTCGGTGCCCGCGACGCTCATCAACGTGGGCGTCTCGGTGCCGGTGGCATTTGCGTTGCGCCGCTACTCGCGCTACCAGAAGTTCGTCACGACACTGCTGGTGATTCCCGTGACCCTTGGCACCGTGTTGATCGCCGACGGCATGCTCACGTACTTCGGCCCGAACGGCTGGTTTCCGCAAGCGCTGCACGGCCTGCATCTCTACACGCGTGAAGTGCGCCTCACGCATAACTTCTGGGGCGTGCTGATTTCGCTGATTGTGTCGGGCTTTCCGTTTGCGTTTCTGTTGACGCTCTCGTATGTGACCGGCATCGACCCGACCCTCGCGGCCGCGGCAGCGACGCTCGGCGCGAGTCCGTGGCAGCAGTTTCGCCGCATCTATCTGCCGCTGCTGGTGCCGGGGTTGACGATGGCGGCGTGTTTGTCGTTCGTGCAGGCGTTTTCGGTGTTTCCATCCGCGGTGCTGCTCGGTGCGCCCGCCGGCCCGACGCGGGTGATGTCGATCGCCGCCGCCGAAGCCGCGTTCGAAAGCTACGACTATTCGCTGGCGTCCGCGATCGCGATGGTGATGGGCTTCGTGCAGTTGCTGGTGGTGGCAGCGCTGCTCGGCGCGCGCCGCTTCTTCTACAGCGGTCCGGCAACCGGAGGCAAAGGCTGATGACGACCGATCATCGCGCGGCGCGGCCTTCGTGGTCCGCGTCGACATCGAACGATCACGACGATGGCGCGCGCGAGCCGGACAAGCGCACTGGCCACACCCGACAACGCACCAGCATGCCCGGGCGCATCTGGCGCGTGCTGGTGTGGGGCGCAATGGTGTTCTTCCTCGTCAACGTGGTGCTGCTGATCGCGACCGTCGCGGTCAATTCGGTGGCGACGCGCTGGTTCGGCACCTTGTTGCCGCAAGGCTTCACGCTGCATTGGTATGCGCAGGCATGGAGCGATTTCCAGCTGGCGAGCGTGTTGTGGGTGACCGTCGAAGTGGTCGGCGCGGTCGTGCTGCTGTCGGTCCTGCTCGGCGTGCCGGCGGCGTATGCGCTCGCCCGTGTGCAATTTCCCGGCAAGCGCATCGCAATGCTGATCTTCCTGTTGCCGCTGATGGTGCCGCCCGTCACCTACGGTATTCCCATGGCGACGGTCATGTACAAGGTCGGGCTTGCCGGCACGCTGAGCGGCGTGATCCTGGCCAACCTCGTGCCGGCGCTGCCGTTCGTGATTCTCGTGATGACGCCGTTCATCGAACAGATCGATCCGAACCTCGAAGCGGCGGCGCGCATTTTCGGCGCCAACACGTTCCGCTATTTCCGCTACGTGCTGCTGCCGCTGCTCGTGCCCGGCATGCTGGCCGCTGGCTTGCTGGTGCTCGTGCGCACCATCGGCATGTTCGAGTTGACTTTTTTCACCGCGGGCCCCGCGACGCAAACGCTCGTGGTCGCCCTGTACTACGCTGTATTTTCAACCGGCGTGCGCGCGCCGCAATCGATCGATGCGATGGCGATGATCTACATGGCGATTACGCTGATCTGGGTGCTGATCGCATTGCAATTCGTGAGCCCGACGCAGATCGTGTCGCGCGTGAAGGAACAGAAGCGCTGACGCACGCCCGCAGGAAGTCCCCTTGAACAACGGTGAAAGACATCGTGGAGCAGACGTTGACGAAGAGAAAGAAGCCCGAAGAACTGCGTAGCCACCGCTGGTACGGCGTGAACGATATGCGCTCGTTCGGCCACCGCTCGCGCACCGCGCAAATGGGCTATGACCGCGAGGAATACGCCGGCAAACCGGTCATCGCGATTCTCAACACGTGGAGCGAGATCAACGCTTGTCACACGCACTTCAAGCAGCGCGTCGAGGAAGTGAAACGCGGCATCTGGCAGGCCGGCGGCTTTCCGGTCGAGCTGCCGGTGCAGACGCTCTCCGAGCCGTTCCAGAAGCCCACCACCATGCTGTATCGCAACTTCCTCGCCATGGAAGCCGAAGAAACGCTGCGCTCCTATCCCGCCGACGGCGTCGTGCTGATGGGCGGTTGCGACAAGACCACGCCGGCTTTGCTGATGGGCGCGATATCGATGGACTTGCCGGCGATCTTTTTGCCCGCCGGTCCGATGCTGCGCGGGAACTGGAACGGCGTGACGCTCGGCTCCGGTTCCGACGTCTGGAAGTACTGGGCCGAATTGCGCGCGGGCACGATCACGCAAGACGACTGGCAAGGCATCGAAGGCGGCATTGCGCGCTCGCCCGGGCACTGCATGACGATGGGCACCGCGTCGACCATGACGAGCGCAGCCGAAGCGCTCGGCTTCACGCTGCCCGGTTTCGCGTCGATTCCCGCGGCGGATTCCCGTCATGCGCAAATGGCGGCGAAAACCGGCATGCGCATCGTCGAGATGGTGTGGGAGGACCTCAAGCCTTCCGACCTGCTCACCGCCCGTTCTGTCGATAACGCCGTGACCACGTGCCTCGCGCTGTCCGGTTCGACCAACGCGATCGTGCACATGATCGCGCTCGCGCGCCGCGCGGGCATCGAACTGACGCTCGATCGCTATGACGACATCTCGCGTCACACGCCGGTGCTGGCGAACGTTCGTCCGACCGGCGCGTATTTGATGGAGGACTTTTTCTATGCGGGCGGTTTGCGGGCCTTGCTCGCCGAACTGGGTGAGCTGATCGACCGCTCGCAGAAAACCGTCAATGGCCGCACGCTCGGTGAGAATCTCGAGGGCGCGGCGATTTTCAATGACGACGTGATCCGCCGGCGTGACAAGCCGCTGCTGCCCGATAGCGGGCTCGCGGTGCTACGCGGCAATATCGCGCCCGACGGTGCCGTGATCAAACCCGGCGCCGCCGAGCCACACCTGCTCGTGCACACGGGGCGCGCAGTGGTGTTCAAGGATTACAACGACATGGCCGCGCGCATCGACGACGAGGCGCTCGACATCGACGAACACTGTGTGATCGTGCTTCAGCATGCCGGGCCGGTGGGTGCTCCAGGGATGCCTGAATGGGGCCAATTACCCATACCGCGGAAGTTGCTGCAGCAAGGGGTGCGCGATATGGTGCGTATATCGGATGCGCGGATGAGCGGGACGAGTTACGGCGCGTGCGTGCTGCATGTTGCGCCCGAGTCGTTCATCGGCGGACCGTTTGCGCTGGTGGAGAGCGGCGACATGATCGAGCTCGACGTGCCACAACGCAAGCTCAACCTGCTGGTGAGCGAGGAGGAACTCGCGCGCCGCAAGACCGCGTGGGTCAAGCCGGCGCCGCGTTTCACGCGCGGCTACGGCGCGATGCATCAGGTGCACGTGATGCAGGCGAATCAAGGCTGCGACTTCGACTTCCTGCAACGCGGCGGCGCGCATGCATCCCCGGATGCGGACGCCACGGGTGAGCCGGAGATTCACTGAGTCAACGAGGGCCGTCGAGCGCGCGACGCCGCCGCCGCAGAGCGGCGACAAGATTGGGAGGGGCCGCGATGCGGCTCAACCGCATCGCGTGAACCTTCACTTCAATATCCCACGCGATACACGCGGCCGGTCTGCGCGCCTTCCACGCTGCGCAGGTAGGCCATCGCCGCGCGCTGCCCCGTCACCGGCTCGAAGCCGCGGAAGTAGGGCGCATAAGCGTCCATTGCTTCGGTGAGCACGGTCGGGCTCACCACGTTGATGCGAATGCCGCGCGGCAATTCGATCGCCGCGCCGCGCACGAAACCTTCGAGTGCCAGATTGACGGTGGTCGCGCTCGCGCCTTGCAGAATCGGCTCGTCGCCGATGATGCCGCTCGTCAGCGTGAACGAGCCGCCGTCGTTCACGTATGACTGACCCGCGAGCACCACGTTGATCTGGCCCATCAGCTTGTCGCGCAGGCCGACCCAGAACTGCTCGATGCTCATGTCGGTCAGCGGACCGAAATGCACCTTGCCGGTCGCGGTGACGACGCCGTCTACTTTGCCGATCTCGCGAAAGAGCCGCTCGACGCTCGCCGGGTCGGTGCTGTCGACGTGATACTGCCCGCGTGTCGCGCCCACTTCGATCACTTCATGGCGCGCCTTCAGTTCCGCGCTCACCGCCTGGCCCAGCGTGCCGGTGGCGCCGATCACGACGATCTTTTTCATCTACTGCTCCGTTGAGGGTTGATGTGCAGACGATTGTGCCGGTGTTCGCCAGAAGGAAAAAGCCTCTTCGACGCGCAGGTCCTGCAACCCTGAGTTTCTAATCGAAGAAAAAGCGCGCACCGCGAGTCAAACGATGCGCGCTTCGCAATGCACTGATTAATCGGGGCCTACGCTTGAATTCAAACAAGGACGCAAATCAAGACACAGCGCAAATGTTTATTTCACCCGATGTAATTCGATCAGCCGGGTAGGGCGCAAATGATTAAGGGCGTAATGGATGCGGCCGCGCTCCTGACGGCTGCCGACAGGGCGCGGGTCGTCGTACAGATGATCCGCCGAATACGCGCCCTGCGGCGCGATCATGCCTTTGTCGATCACCGTGCAGCCCGGCTCGAGCGCCAGTAGCAGATGATTGCCGCCAACCCGGCTGTCGAAGCCGGCCATGCCGTCGAGCGCCTCGGGCACGCTGTTCGTGAGGGTCGCATTGCTCGTGGTGATTTCGTCGGGCGAGATCGGGCTGTGACCGGCTATGCGCGCGGCTTCGAGATTCTTGCCGTCGGTGTCGACGGTGCTGTCGTGGGTGCGGTCGTTGTGCAGTTCCGCGGTGTTCGTGCCGCTCGTGGCCGCCGGTTGCGTCGCGTCTGCTGGCTTGTTGATATCGCTGTTCATCATGCATTCTCCCTTGAAGATGACATGGTGTGACATGCAGCAAAACCCGTTCCGCCTCGCACAAACCCTGATTCACCTGCTTTCACTGTGTTTTATCCGCAGTTGCATGCGCAGTTGCGAGTGAGGTATTCGGCTGGCGATTGCGTCCGCGATTCTTTTCGATTTTTTTAATGGACGCGTATTTTCTACAGAGTATGATCTTACTCCGACGAGCGAAGCGCGGTTAAATTGGAAGACATTCGGTCCGGCTATTTCTTGATGGCCGGTAGCACCGTCTGCGCGCCACTCAAAACATTTTACGGGGCCGTCAGGGCGGGTGACACATGCACTTCGATGCTGCATTCACACATCGCGGCTATTTGTTAAATTGTGCGCCGGCACGCGCGGTCGATGGCACTTGGCAACCTTACGTAGTCATCTCCCGCTCGAGCGACGGCGAACTGGTCGCCAACCGTTTTTTCCCCACCGACTTGCGCTTTCGTGACGAAGCGGCCGCCATTGCCCATGCGCGCGATTGGGCGGTGCGCTGGATCGATGCGAGCAGCGTGACCATCTGAGCGCCTCCGGCGGCGTGTCATACCGCGTAGGCTCCGCCGTCGCGCGGTGCTGCGCGAGCCGCGGCAAAACGCGGTAATCTCTCGACATAATCACTTCGAACCGTGCTCGCCGCACGGCGCTGTCCTTTTATGCCTAACGTGCCTTCCCAGAACTGGGGCCTCGAACAGATCGTCGCCGACTTGCGCGCGTCGCGTGAAGAATTGCATCGCACGCGGCATCCGCTCGGCATTCGCGAGCTGCCGTCGCGCGAAGCGGTGATCAACATCGTCGCCGGCCTGCGCGCGGCCCTGTTTCCCACGCACTACGGCGCGCCCGATCTGACTGACGAAACCGTCGACTATTACGTCGGCCATACGCTTGAAAGCACGTTGCGGCTGCTGGCGGAACAGATTCGCCGCGCCTTGCGTTTTTTGCCCGAGTTCGGCGAAACACCCGATGCCGATCTGCACGCGCGCGCGTTCGACGTCGCGCGTGAATTCGGCACGCAATTGCCAGGCATTCGCGCGCTGCTGGTCAGCGACATTCAGGCGGCTTTCACCGGCGATCCGGCTGCGCAGCACATCACCGAAATTCTGCTTTGCTATCCGGGCGTGTGGGCGATGACACATCATCGGCTCGCGCATGCGCTGCATCTCCTGGGCGTGCCGTTGCTCGCGCGTTTCATCAACGAGATCGCGCACTCGGCAACCGGCATCGACATTCACCCGGGCGCGACGATTGGGCCGAGCTTCTTTATCGACCACGGCACGGGTGTCGTGATCGGCGAGACCGCGATCATCGGCGAACGCGTGCGCGTGTATCAGGCCGTGACGCTCGGCGCGAAAAGTTTCGCCGCGGATCTCGATGGCACGCTGGTCAAAGGCAACGCGCGTCATCCGATCGTCGAGGACGATGTCGTGATCTATGCCGGCGCGACGATTCTCGGGCGCGTGACGATCGGGCGCGGCTCGGTGATCGGCGGCAACGTGTGGCTCACGCACAGCGTGCCGCCGGGCAGCAGCGTGTCGCAAGGCAAGATCCGCGAAGGCGAGCGGTCCGACGAGGGTCGGCAGTGATACGCGGCTTCGTTCACGCGTGGTCGCGTGTCCTCATGCGAAGGCGAGCGTACCGACAACTGGCAGCAGCGATGCACTGCCTGGCTTGTGAATCGTCGCGTGTTCCGATGCGCGAACGTCCCCTTAGCTGCTGAGCGATGGCCATGCCGCGCGGCCGCGTCCACATGCCTCGCTGCGCGATTGGCGGCGTCGAAGCCACGGTGGCTGAAACGGCGCATGCGTTTCCGCGTCATTCGCACGACCGTTTCGGCGTCGGCGTGATTGTCAGCGGCGGGCATCGGTCGGCGAGCGGACGTGGGCTTGTGGAAGCTCGTGCGAACGACGCGATCATGGTCAATCCCGGTGAAGTCCACGACGGCAGTCCGCTCGACGAGCGCGGGCGCGCGTGGCGCATGTTGTATTTCGAACCGTCGATGCTCGTCACCGCCGCGAGTGAGCTGACCGGCGCGGCGACGCGCGAGCTCGAACTCACGCAGCCGGTGGCGCACGATCCTTTGTTGAAGCGTTTGTTCGAGCGGCTCTTCAACGTCGCGGTGGAAGCGCCTTCGGTGCCGGACGATCTGGCGCGCGAGGAGGCGTTGCTCGAACTGCTCGGTCATCTCGTCCGCGTTCATGCGACGCGGCCAACACGCTCCTGGTCGACTGATGCATTGGGTCCGATTGCGCGAGCGAAGGCACGCATCGACGACGATCCTTCTTCTCCGCTCACGCTGGCCAATCTCGCCGCCGATGCCGGCATGAGCCGTTTCCAGTTGCTGCGTGGCTTCGCCCATGAAATGGGTCTGCCGCCGCACGCGTACAGAATGCAGCGTCGCGTGGTGCTTGCGAGGCAATGGATCGCGCAGGGCGCGACGCTTGCCGATGCAGCCGCCGCAGCGGGCTTTGCCGATCAAAGTCACATGACGCGCGCGTTCGTGCGTTTACTCGGCGTGACGCCCGCGAACTACGCGGCCGCGCTGCGCTGACGTTCAGCCGATTCGCAAATGCTGCAGCAAAGCTGCGCCATGCACGCCATGCAACCAGACGTGCTGCCCGATAAACCACGCCGCCGCCCACGAAGCCGCCACCACGATCAGATCGCAGTGCCCGCTATTCCAGAGATTCAACGAATGCCGGCCGGCAATCCACGGCACGCCTAATGGATTCGGCCAGTCGGCGAACAGATGCATCAGGCCGCCGCAGGCAAATCCAAACGCCGGCGCGGCGTAGACCGAATGCCCGAGCCAGTGATACGACACCGCCAGCAACGCGAGCCATCCCACGCCCCAATGCGTTAGCGTGCGATGCGTGATCCACAGACGCCGCGCGCGCGACCACCACGCGACTTCGAGCCAGTCCGGCGCCGTACTGCCAATCAGACCGGTGATGAAACTCAACGACACGCCGACATGAAATGAACCGCCGCCGCCGATGCGTGCGACGATCGCCGCCGCGATGACGCCGGCCGCAAAACCGGTAGCGTGATGTGCTTTGCTGGATGCCATCGAAACTCGCGGCAGAGCGCCGCATCAAGAACAAAGGGCGGCTATGTTCGCAGATGAGCGGATAAAAAAATAGCCGACACGCGAGTTAAAAAAATCGCGCGTCGGCGTGGCCTTCGAAATGCAAGCGTGTGACCGGCGTTCAGGTCGCGCAGCGTGCAATATCGAAGCGCATTTCCGGTTCCGGCGGATCGTCCGGCGCGTTCGCGGGATGCATCACCTTGATGACGGAGCCCGCGTTCGACGGCGTCAGCGTCACGAAATACGAGTTGTTCGAATCCGAGCCGACGGCGATCTCCGTCGCGCTCCCGACGCGCGACATACGCACGCGTGACAAACGGCTTTCGAGACAATCGGCGATATAGGCAGGAGCGCGTTGCGACGACACGTACATCATCGGCAGGGACGCGTCGCGGGCTGGGCCGCTGGAAGAACCACAGCCGGCAAGCGCAGCGAGCGCGGCAGCAGCGGGGGCAAGCAGGAGAAGTCTTTTCATGATCCGATCGTCGGCGTCCCCGGTCGTAGGCGGGAACTTGAGGCGCGGGCGAAGCGCAACGCAATGCAGCGCAACGCAATGCAGCGCAACGTCATGCTTCGCGACGAAGCCGCCGATCAACCGCAACGACATCGCGACGTTGCGACGTTGCGGCAAGGAAGGCGACTGGGCTCAGTATACCCACCGGGTGTGCGCGTCGTCACTATCCGCGACCGTCGGCATTGTGTCCAAACGTAAAGGCCATAAAGAAACCCGCGACGTGATCGTGTCACGCGCGGGTTGTCTGCGAAGCGAATCGAGCCACTCGTTCCGCACGTACCACCTGAAGATACTTAGAAGCGGTGACGCAGGCCGACTGCCGCTGCCACCTGATTGCCGGTCGACGACGGCGCGAGGGTGTTGATCGCCGCGACGTTCGAGCCGAAGTTGCCGAGTTCGCCCGATGCATGCTGATACACGCCTTCCACATACACGTCGGTGCGCTTGCTCAGCGAGTAGTCGCCTTGCAGCGACACCGTGTGCCACTTCGGATCGCCCGAACCGTTCGAGCCGGACATCTTGCCGTCGGTGAACGTGTACGACGCCGCGAGGCTGAGTGCTGGCGTCAGCGCATAGCGGCCGTTCACTTCGTAGTTGTCCAGGTGCAGGTTGGTGCCGGCGACGCCCGGCAGCGTCGTGCCGCCGACGTCCACGCCGGTGATGCCGTCGAGTTGTGTGTGCGTATAGACGAAGCCGACCGTTGCCGGGCCGTACGTGTAGTTGATGCCCGCGCCGTACGTGCGTTGCAGATCGGCCGCGACCGCCGCGGTGCCGTCGCCTTGCGACACGGCGCCGCTCAGATTCGAACTGCCCGAGTTGTTCAATTGCAGGTAAGCCGCGGCAACGCTCAACGGACCGTTGTCATACGAAGCGCCGACGCTCCACGCGCGATTGTTCGAGAACTGGCCGGCCGAGTTGCTGAAGCCATACAGGCCGCCGAACTTCAGGCCCGCGTAATTCGCGCTCGTGTACTTGACGGCGTTCTTGATCGAGAACGAGTTGTCGAGGTTGTCGTTGTCGAACGGGTGAGCCGCAAGGTTGTTGCCGTAGCCCGCGCCTGCTTCGGACAGCGGCGCGAGATAGTCGACCACGGAGTCGTATTGACGGCCGAGCGTCAGGGCACCGTACTGATCGCTCTTCAGACCGACGAAAGCCTGACGGTTGAACATCGTGTTGCTTTCCGTGTCCTGACCGTTATTCAGGTTGAAGCCGTTCTCCAACGTGAAGATCGCATGCAGACCGCCGCCGAGGTCTTCACTGCCGCGCAGGCCGAAGTAGGTGTTCGACACCGAGCCGCTACCTTGTTGCCAGTTGCTATGGCCGCCCTGGTTGTTCGAGTAGACGAGACCGGCGTCCAGCGTACCGTACAAGGTCACGCTGCTCTGTGCATGGGCGCTGATGGCAACCGCGCCGAGGAGGCCTGCTGCGATGAGGGTTTTTTTCATGGTTAGATAACTCCGAAACAGTGCATGGGGAATCGCATTCCAGTGCTCACCGCCGATTGCGCCGGCGGGCTGGCGATCCGCTGCGAAGTGTATTCCTGCTATTCGGATCTTTAATCGCATATGGCACAACAATGAATTCTCGAATCCGTAATGGCGAATTGGAAATTTTGTAAGTGCGGGTAAATAAAGAAAAAATCTGTTCGGCTATGAATTCATGGATGCCGTGTCAATGCCGTGTTGTTGCTTGACTGCGACGACTCGTCGCAAGCCATGAGCAGTAAGGGCTGGCGTCTATTTCGAGATATTTCATGGATTTATTCCGTTTCCTGCAATGCACTCTTCCAATTCGCGATATCTATTACGATGAATTACGGTTCTACAATTCGCCTTGCCCCTTGACCAAGGGTGTCTTTTTCATCTTTATACGCGGCCTTCGGGTCGCGTTTTTTTATGTGTTTTTATAATCGATTTATAAGTTCCTGCGAATAAAGAAATAGATTATTTCGATTGACGATGCGCTTGCCGCGGCTTGTCCGTTCGTCAGAGGGCCGCATCCACCGTCTGCGAGGCGGGTAGAATTGCGCGCTTAAGATGTGTTTCCGCCCCCGCGAACGTGAGTGAACCTGTAATGACCGATACACCCCTTCCATCGTCCGACACCGCTGAAGATCTCGCGACGGAAGGCTCGTCCGAACTGGGCGAAACCGTGCACGAAGCACGCCTGTGGCGCGACGACGGCTGGACCGCGCGCGTCATCAAGAATGAAGACGACGAAGGCTGGGCCGTCGCAATGATCAAGGACGGCGAAGCGGAACCCGCGCTCGTCGGTCCGTGGACGATGGGCCGCAACAAGAAGGATCCGAAGCCGCTGGACACGTCGGCGTTCAACACGCTGGTGAAGACCGCATCTGAGGTGCTGCGTCGCCATGAGCAGCAACTGCGCGCGCAACTGCATAAGGCAGTGCGGGTGGCGAGCGCGGACGGCAACGACGAACTCGACATCACGCTCGACATCGTTCCCGACGAAGACGAACCCTATGCGTTGCTGACCGCGCTCGACACATTCGGCGAGCAGCTCGCGCAAGTGCAGGTCGCACCCAACTTCAAGCTCAGCAAGGCGAGCGCCGCGGCGTGGGTCGAGAACGAGTTTCGCCGTCCGGGTTAGAAGCCAGGTTCCGCTCCGGCTTGCGACAAGCGCCGGGGCTGGCCGCGTTGTCGTCCAAAGGCCTGAACAAATAATTACGAAAGCCTGTCAATATACTTTCACATTCACTTCATAGAATCCTCGCGTCATAGCGGCGCGAGCGTGAACCATGTGGTTTTGGGTCCGAGTGCGTGCCGGCTGTGCATTCACCCACGCTACCCAAACACTGGATCACGACGACATGGCAGAGCCGCTCGACCTTTCCCGCCGCAAGGCCCTGAAACTCCTCGTGGGCGCGCCGATGCTGCCGCTCGGCGGACTCGCCACGGCTTCGATGCTGACCGCTTGCGGGGGCAGCGATGAGTTGGCGACGCCGGTCAAACCGGTCGCCAACTTTGTCTCCGCGGCATTCGCCGGCATGGCCGCGCCGACGCTGGCCGACCCCGCCGCCATGGCGAAGACCACGGTCGGCTCGACCTTGACGGTGCAACTGAGCGACGGCAGCAGCCGCGCATTCAAGCTGGCGTATCAGCCGTTCTTCGTCACCGGCGACAGCGTGCCGAACGTGAAGGGCGGGACGATTCTCGCGGGCGGCTATTTCGACATCAACAATCAGCCGATCGTCGATAAATCGGTGGCGGGCAAGGAGCGCCAGTTCTACTCGGATTGCCCGGACGGCAGCTCGCTGATCCGCCTCGACAATCCCACGGTGAAGGGCCTCAGGGGCAACGCGGTGTTCGCTGTCGTGCAGTTCGAATACGCAACCCGCGATCAGAGTCTGACGTCGATGTACGGCCAGTTGCCGTCGCCGATCGCCGTGCTCACGCTCGATCAGGATCCGGCCACCGGCAAGCTCACGCTGGCGGGCTATTCGAACGTCGATACATCGAAGGCGCATGGTTTGTGGATCACGTGCGGCGCGAGCCTGTCGCCGTGGAACACGCATCTGTCCAGCGAAGAGTACGAGCCGGATGCGACGACGGTCACCAGCAATAGCCAGTTCAAGGGCTTCAGCCGCAGCCTGTATGGCGATGAAACCACCGCGAACCCCTATCACTACGGGCATCTGCCGGAAGTCACCGTCAATCCGGACGGCACCGGCACGATCAGGAAGCACTACTGCCTTGGCCGCATCTCGCACGAACTGATTCAGGTGATGCCGGACAAGCGGACCGTTCTGATGGGCGACGACGCGACCAACGGCGGCCTGTTCATGTTCATCGCGGACCGCGAAGCCGATCTGTCGGCGGGCACGCTGTACGTCGCGAAGTGGACGCAAGTGTCCGCGAGCGGCGCGGGCGCGGCGACGTTGTCGTGGATCAACCTGGGCCACGCGACCAGCGACGAAATCGAGGCGCTCGCCAACCAGCTGCGCGCAAGCGACATCATGGACGTCGCGACCAGGGATCCGCTCGATCCAGCCTTCACGAAGATCAACTACAACGGCACCTTCAACTGGGTGCGCATCAAGCCCGGCATGACGCAGGCGGCGACCTTTCTCGAGACGCATCGCTATGCGGCGCTGGCCGGCGGCAGCATGGGCTTCACCAAACTCGAAGGCACGACGGTCAATATCAAGGACAAGGTGCTGTATTCGGCGATGTCGCGTATCGAGAAGTCGATGGTGCGTGGCAATGCCGCATCCACCGACGTGGCCGTCGACAAGACCATCAACGCCGGCGCGGTCTATGCGCTGAACATGAAGGGCGGCCAGCGCGACCGCAGCGGCGCCGCGATCAACAGCGAATGGGTGCCGGTGGACATGGCCGCGCCCGCGGCCCTGGTCGGCGAGGATCTGTCAACGGCCGACGCGCTCGGCAACACGGCGAATCCCGAGCGCATTGCGAACCCGGACAACCTCAAGTTCTCGGAGAAGCTGCGCACGCTCTTTATCGGCGAGGACAGCAGCATGCACGTGAACAATTTCCTGTGGGCGTACAACGTCGACACGAAGACGCTGGCGCGCGTGCTCTCGTGTCCGGCAGGCGCGGAGTCGACGGGCCTGCACGCCGTCGACGAAATCAACGGCTGGACTTACGTGATGAGCAACTTTCAGCACGTCGGCGATTGGGAAAGTCCGTTGCATGACAAGATCAAATCGACGCTTGATCCGCTCGTGCGGGCGAACTATAAGGACCGGTTCGGGGCGACGGTGGGGTATCTGACGGCCGATCCGGCGGGGATCAGGTTGTAGGCAGGGCTGGTCGGATTTGCGTCGGTCTTAGGCCATCCGGCCTCCAAAACAGGTGAGGCCCCACAAGGGGGCCTCATAACTTCGCGGGCGCGCTTGATCGGCGTGAGCCGACGTAACCAGCACGGCTGGATCCTTTTCACCAGGAGGCAGACAGACGCCTTTGCAGGCCCCGGAAAATCCATCTGAGGGCATTTATAACGTGTAAAACGTCGTCTTCCTATCGGCTCATCAGCCATTCCAGCAAGCAGTGCGGCCGGCCGAGCCGCCTCAACTCCGCTTGCAAAAAATCGCCGTGATGAGCGGCGCCACGCGGTGCACGATCGCCGTGCTGCCCGTGCCGGCAATCGCGTTGCGCACTTTGGCCTCGCTGCCGAACACCACGACGCCGTAGGCCGAACGCGCGACCGGCTCACCGTCGCCGACGCGGAACATGGGGTCGTCTTTTTCGTAGCCGACCACCGCGAACACGCGAAAGCCGTATGCCGTCAGATCCGCGCCGGACGTCGGCGAAAACGCGTTGATCGAATTGCTCTCCACGCGTGTGGGCTTCGGGTCGATCATTTGCTGCTCCGCGAGGTCGGCAATGAACTGATGGCCGCTTTCATTGCAGGCAAGCGGCGCGTCGAGCGCGGTGGCGTAACTGGCGAGCGGCAGCGCGACGGCCACCAAAGCAGGGAGTACAGACGAAAGAAAGCGTTTCATAAGCGTGGGCGGCCACCTGATTCGATGTAGTGTGTTCGCAACGGGCGGTGGCGCGTGATCTCGAGACCCGAAAAGACGTTGCGCATCGACGTGATCCCCTTGACAGGCGCAACTGGTTTGCACTTTATCGCGATTCGGCAAATCTGTCTTTGCAGCCAGCACGGATCGGCAACGAACGGAGGGTAAAGAAACGTACGGGAAGAAAGCAATCTTTTGCGATCCCGTATATATTTCCGGGTTATGAATTCGCGACCCCAACCTCCAATTAACGTTCCGCCGCCCAGAACATGGGACGCGCGGCTCGCCCGCCGGCTCGTGACTCCGCTCGTGAACACGTGGGTCACGCCGAACCATCTGACCACGCTGCGCCTCCTGATCGGGCTGGCAGGCGCGCTCTGCCTTGCTCACGGCGAATTTGCATGGGCCAACGCCGGCGCCTTCCTGATCGTGCTGTCGAACTTCGTCGACCATACGGACGGCGAACTCGCGCGCATCGGCGGAAAGTCGAGCCGGATCGGTCATTTTTACGATCTCGCTTGCGACGCCCTTGTCACCATCATGTTGTTCGTCGGCATGGGCGTGGGAGCGGGCGCCACGCACGTCGCCGGATTGAGAGTCGCGCCGGGTGTGCTCGGTGCCGTGGCCGGCGTGGCGATCGCCCTGATTTTCTTCCTGCGCATGCGCATCGAGGAAATGGCCGGCAAGGCGGGGACGAAGCAGGCATCCGTCGGCGGTTTCGAAACTGAAGACGTCTTGTATCTGCTGCCGATCGTCACGCTGACGAGCGTCGTGCTGCCCTTCGTCGTGGTTGCGTCGATCGGCGCGCCGCTCTTCGCTGTTTGGGTGGTGATCGACTACTGGCGCATTGCGCGCCGTGCCGCTAGCCCGTCGCCCGTCGCCGCCGGCACTTCCGAAACCAGCCAAATGTGGGCCAGCGAATGAGTACGCAGGCCGAAAACGCCGTGATCGCGCCCGTTCCAGTAGAACGTTCGCCGGCTGCATCGCCGGCACCGAACGCCGACCGCGCGGTCGCGAGCCGCACGCGCGCGTTCGACAACCCGCGTTTGCGCAAGGATTTCGCCGAGCAGGGCGCGTTCCTTTATCTGGAAGACTTTCTCGCGCCCGAAGTCACGGCGCAACTCGTCCACAGCGCGCGCTCGCTGCTCGACGAAGTGAATCGCAACTATCTGCCAGGTCACAAGCAGGGCGGCAGCGTCAGCCGTCATACGATCGACCGCCTCGCGCCGTTCATCGCCGAGTTGTACCGCTCGAAGGAGTTGATCGGCTGGCTGGAGCAATTGAGCGGCGACAAACTGCAGCTCTCGCCCGCCGACGATCCGCATGCCTACGCGCTGTACTACTACACGCGGCCGGGCGACCATATCGGCTGGCACTACGACACTTCATACTATGACGGCCGCCGTTATACGCTGCTGCTCGGCGTGATCGACGAATCGTCGTGCCGGCTCGACTACGAACTCCATACGCGCAGTCCGGATATCGCGGATCAGCCGGGCTCGGTGCAGATTCCGCCGGGCGGTCTCGTGTTTTTCGACGGCGACAAGCTGCGCCATCGCATCACGCCCGCCGGCGCGAACGAAATGCGCGTGTCGCTCACTTTCGAATACGTGACGGACCCGAACATGCGGCCGTGGCGTCGTTTCATCTCGAACATGAAGGACGCGATTGCGTACTTCGGCTTCCGCCAGGTTTTTCGTCAGATGACCCGCCGCGGGAAGGACCACGCATGAGCCGCGCGGCCCTGATTCTGCTGTCGATCGGGACGGCGCTGTTTGTCGGCCTGCTCGCGTGGCAGGGTTTCGGCACGGTCGCTTCGACGCTGCTAACCGCCGGCTGGGGACTCGCGCTCGTCGCGGTGTTCCACCTCGTGCCGCTGATTCTCGATGCCGGCGCGATCTCGGTGCTGTTCCATCCGCGTCGTGACGGCATCCATCACGATCTGACTTTGCGCGACGCGCTGTTCGCGCGCTGGATCGGCGAATCGGTGAATAGTCTGTTGCCGGCCGGCCAGATCGGCGGACCGGTCGTCATGGTGCGGCAACTGTCCCAGCGTGGCATGCGCATGCGCGATGCGGCCGCCGCCATCACGGTCAGCACGACCGCGCAGGCGCTCGCGCAGATCATTTTCGCGTTGGGCGGCCTGCTGCTGTTCGGCGCTTATGCCGCGCACGGCGCGCTGCACGACCTGCAGACCGCCACGCTGATCGCCACGGGCGTGCTGGGCGCGATGATCGTCGGGTTCTACTATGCGCAGCGTCGCGGTCTATTCGGTCGCTTGCTCGGCGTGGTCTCGAAGGTTTTTGGCAAGCGCGACTGGTCTTCGTTGATGACGCGTGCCGAAGCCGTCGACGCCGCCGTGCAGGCCATGTACCGCGAGCGCGGCCGCGTCGCGGCGAGCTTCGCGATGAGCCTCGCGGGCTGGATCGTCGGCACCGTGGAGGTGTGGCTCGCGCTGCGCTTTCTCGGTCATCCGGTCGACTGGGTCGACGCGTTGTTGCTCGAAAGCCTGGGGCAAGCGATTCGCGGCGCAGCGTTCATGATTCCCGGTTCGCTCGGCGTGCAGGAAGGCGGCTATCTGCTGCTCGCGCCGCTGGTCGGTTTGCCGCCGGACGCGGCCTTGGCGTTGTCGCTCGCCAAGCGCGCCCGCGAAATCCTGCTAGGCTTGCCGGGTCTGCTGGTTTTGCACTTCAGCGAACGAAGCTGGCAACGGCGCCGCGCTACGGGGCGCGTGCCGGTTGTCGATTAAACTCCGTATTTTTTCAAAGGACCGCGCATGCGTGCCATCATCCTCGCAGCGGGCCTCGGCCTGCGTCTCCAGCAACCGCCGGAAGCTCAGTTCCCGAAGTGTCTGTTGCAATTCGACGGCATGAGCCTGCTCGAACGGCATCTGCAAATGCTCGAAACCGCTGGCGTGACTGAAGTCGTGCTGGCGCTCGGCTTTCAGCCGGAATCGGTGCAGGCGGAACTGGAGCGCATCAACTGGCCGCATCAGGTGGAAACCGTGTTGAACACGCGCTACGACCTGGGCAGCGTGCTGACGGTGCACACGGTGGCCGAGGCGCTGACGCGTGGCGGCGACGTGCTGCTGATGGACGCCGACGTACTCTACGACGAGCGCATTCTGACTGCTTTGGTGGCGGGTGAAACCGTCAACCGTCTGTTGATCGACCGTGATTTCGAAGCCGGCGATGAACCCGTCAAGCTGTGTCTGAAAGACGGCGTGCCGGTCGAGTTGCGCAAGCAGCTCGCCGTCAATCTCGATTACGACACCATTGGCGAATCGGTCGGCTTCTTCCGCTTCCGTCAGGAAACTGCGCAACGCTTTGCTCAGATCGTGGCCGGATATGTGGACAGCGGCCGCGCTAACATGCCGCACGAAGAAGCGGTGCGCGACTTGTTGCTGGAGCGCAGCCAGGTGTTCGATACTGCCGACGTGACCGGCGCACCCTGGATCGAAATCGACTTCCCGAACGACGTGGCTCGCGCGGGCACCGAGATTCTGCCGCAGTTGCAGCCGCTGGTCAGCGCATCGCGCTAAGCAGTTCGTCTGCCTCTTCGCTGACGTATCGAAGGTTGAGCCGGCTGAATGCCGGCTCAACCTTTTTGTGCTTACCCTTCGAACATTTGCATCGCCCAGTGCTTCGTTGCACGCTCAACCATCGCGCGCGCAGTGGAAGCATGGCGCGAGCACACACGCGTACGAAAAGACCTCGCACAACAACATCTGTTGCTGATGCGATGCCATAATCGACGCTTTACACCGACGGCCTTGCAACCCGTCGCCATGCCAATGCCTCTCGCTTTAGGCACTTTTATTGTTCCGCTGATCGTCGCGTGTGCGATGTTCATGGAAAACGTGGACGGCACGGTCATCGTGACGTCGCTGCCGGTTCTGGCGCGCGATCTCGGCCAGGATCCCATCACCCTCAAGCTCGCCGTGACGGCGTATGTCATCGGCCTCGGCGTCTTCATTCCTATCTGCGGCTGGGTCGCTGACCGCTTCGGTTCGCGCACGGTGTTTCGCACGGCCATCGGCGTATTCATGGCCGGCTCGCTGATGTGCGCGGCTTCCACATCGCTCGGCACGTTCGTGGTCGCGCGCTTCGTGCAAGGCATTGGCGGCGCGATGATGGTGCCGGTGGGCCGCATCATCATTTTCCGTTCCGTGCCGAAGTCCGACTTCATTCGCGCGGTCAACTATCTGACGGTGCCGGCGTTGCTCGGACCCGTGGTCGGGCCGCCACTGGGCGGCTTCATCACCACCTATCTGCATTGGCGTCTGATCTTCTTCATCAACATTCCGATCGGCCTGCTGGGCATCTGGCTCGCGAACAAGCACATCGCCAACGTGCGCGAAGCGCATCCGGGCCGGCTCGACTGGACCGGCTTCTTCCTGTCCGCGAGCGGGGCGTCGCTGTTCATGCTGGGGCTTTCGCTGGTGGGCGGCGAGTTGGTGTCGAACGCGGTGTCGGTCGGCATGTGCGTGGTCGGCGTGGTGTTGCTGACGTTGTACGTGCTGTACGCGAGCCGCGTCGAATTGCCTGTACTCGATCTGCGGCTGTTGCGCATTCCGAGTTTTCACGCGAGCGTGGTGGGCGGCTCGCTGTTTCGCATCGGTCTCGGGGCCGTGCCGTTTCTGTTGCCGCTTGCATTGCAGGAAGGCCTCGGCATGACGGCGTTCAAGTCGGGGTCGATCACGTGCGCGTCCGCGTTCGGCTCGATCTTCATGAAGGCGGCCGCGTCGCGCATTCTCGAGCGCTTTGGTTTTCGCACCGTGCTGATGTTCAACGCGGGCTGTGCGGGCCTCGCCATCGCCGTCTACGGTCTGTTCTTTCCCGGCACGCCGCACTGGCTGATCTGGTGTGTCGTGTTGTTCGGCGGGTTCTTTCCGTCGCTACAGTTCACGTCGTTGAACACCCTGGCGTACGCGGATATTCCGAGCCGCGACGTCGGCCGCGCGACGAGCGTCGCGAGCGTGATCCAGCAGATTTCGTTGGGGCTCGGTGTGACGATCGCGGGTATCGTGCTTCAGATTTCGCATAACGTGCAGGGTCATTCGACTATTGTGTTCTCCGATTTCTGGCCGGCTTTTCTCGTGGTCGGCCTGTTCTCGTTCATGTCGATCCCTATCACTGCTCGATTGCCGCATGGCGCCGGCGATGAGATTGCGCGCGGCAGTCGCGGTCGCGCGTAAGCGGAGCGCATGATGCGCCGTACCGCGCGGCATACCGCTTGCTGAAGACTCCTGCCTCGGGTGTTTTGACAAGCGCTTCTCTATGCGGTCGAAGCGGGTTTTTTGTGTGCCGCAGCATGGACCCTACGACATCTAGCGGCTTCGCAAGCGAGCGGTTCACATGTTATAAGCCTAAGACAACGTTTGTAACGTCAGATGAAAGTCGTCTTGGGGGATGTGCAATGAAGTTGTTCCGCAACGTTAAATCGTCGGCAAGCGGGTTCGCGCTGGTCGCACTCGTCTCTGTTTCAACTGGTTTTCTGGAGGCGACGCCGGCAATCGCGAAGCCGCCCGCGAAAGCCCAGCCGGCCGTACTCACCGCGTCCGCGATCGCAGTGGCGGACAAGTTCAGCGCCGACGCCGCCGAGCAGATCTTCAAGGAAGGCGGCAACGCGGTCGACGCAGCCGTAGCGATCGCGTTCACGCTCGCCGTGACGTATCCGGAAGCGGGCAACATCGGCGGCGGCGGTTTCATGACGCTCTATGTCGACGGCAAGCCGTACTTTCTCGACTACCGCGAGCGCGCTCCGCTGGCCGCGACCAAGAACATGTATCTCGACGACAAGGGCGAGGTCATCAAAGGCATGAGCCTGTTCGGCTACCGTGCAGTGGGCGTGCCGGGCACCGTCGACGGCATGTGGCAGGCGCAGCGCCGCTTCGGTAAGCTCAAGTGGAAGCAGGTGCTCGCACCGGCCATCCACTACGCGCGCGATGGTTTCGAGGTCAGCCAGCAATTGCAGGAACGCCGCGACGATGCCGCGAAAGACTTCGCCGGCAAGACCAACTTCGATACCTACTTCGGCAATCTGAAGCAGGGCGTCAACTTCAAGCAACCGGACCTGGCTGCTGTTTTGCAGCGCATTTCGGATCAAGGCGCCAAAGACTTCTATCAGGGCAAGACGGCCGATCTGATCGCGGCGTCCATGCGCGGTCACGGTCTGATCACCAAGGCCGATCTGCAACAGTACAAAGCAGTGTGGCGTGAGCCGATCCAGGCCGACTGGAACGGCTATCGCGTCTACACGGCGCCGCCTCCGAGCTCGGGCGGTATCGGTCTCGTGCAGTTGCTGAAGATGAAGGCTGACATTGCACCCGACTTCAAGGACGTCACGCTTAATTCCGCACAATACGTGCACCTGATCGCGGAAATCGAAAAGCGCGTGTTCGCCGACCGCGCGCAGTACCTCGGCGATCCTGACTTCTACAAGGTGCCGGTCGCTCAATTGACCGACGACGCGTATATCGCCAGGCGCGCCGCCGAAGTGAATCCGAATGCGCCTTCGGACACGAAGAGCATTCAGGCCGGCCTCGGCACGTCGATGCCGGAGAAAGCGGAAACCACGCACTTCTCGGTGATCGACAAGTGGGGTAACGCCGTGTCGAACACGTACACCATCAACGGCTATTTCGGTTCGGGTGTAGTGGCGGACCGCACGGGCATCGTGCTGAACGACGAGATGGACGACTTCTCCGCGAAGCCGGGCGTCGCGAACATGTTCGGCGTGGTGGGCAGCGACGCGAACTCGATCGAACCGAAGAAGCGGCCGCTCTCCTCGATGAGCCCGACGATCCTGACGAAGGACGGCAAGGTGTCGCTCGTGATCGGTACGCCGGGCGGCTCGCGTATCTTCACGTCGATCTTCCAGGTGATCAACAACGTGTACGACTACAACATGCCGCTGCAGCAGGCTGTCGCCGCGATGCGCTTCCATCATCAGTTGTTGCCGCCGAACACGATCTTCTGGGAGCCGTACAAGCCGATCGACGGCGAACTCGCGAAGCAGATCGAAGCCAAGGGTTACACGCTGAAGGGGCAGGATTTCAGCGGCGATATCCAGGCGATCAAGGTCAACGGCGATACGCCGGAAGCCGCAGCCGATCCGCGCGGCCGTGGTGTGACGCGCGTGATCCAGTAAGCGTTTTTGCAGGGAATGGGGCGGCCCAGCTCGAAAGGAGATGCGCCGGATAACAAAAAAGCCTCGCGTTCGGCCAACGCGAGGCTTTTTTATGGGCGACGGCGAGCAGGCTAACGTTGCATCAGCTAGCCTGCTCGACCGGCGTCAACGTCAATTCGAGCCGCTGCGCGCCGCGCAACACCGTCACGTTGACGGGTCTGTCGATCCGCGATGCGTCGAGCGTGCGCTGCAAACTGTCCACGTCCTGCACGGCCTGCGTATCGATCGCGATGATCGTATCGTCGGTGCGCAGACCGCCGAGCGCGGCCGGACTGCCTTTGACGATTTCCATGACATGCACGCCGCTTTCCGAGCTCAAGCCGAAGTAGCGCTGCACACGGCGCGACAGCGGCCTGGTGGTGCCCGCCACGCCGATATACGCACGCCGCACGCGGCCATACGCGAAGATCTGCATGATGACCCACTTGGCGGTGTCGATTGCCGTGGCAAAGCAGATGGCCTGCGCGCCGGGAATGATCGCGGTATTCACGCCGATCACCTGACCCGCCGAATTGATCAGCGGACCACCCGAATTGCCGGGATTGAGCGCGGCGTCGGTCTGGATCACGTCGTAGATCATGCGGCCCGAATTCGAACGCAGCGAACGGCCGAGCGCCGACACCACACCTGTCGTGACGGTTTGGGCGAGGCCGAGCGGATTGCCGACCGCAATCGCGATCTGCCCGACGCGCAGCTTCGACGACTCGCCGAGTTCGACATGTGGCAGCGGCTCCGGTGAGCCGATTCGCAAGACGGCCAGATCGCTGCCGGGATCGTCGCCGACCAGATCGGCGTCGAATTTCGCGCCATCGGCGAGCGTCACGGTGATGTGGGTGGCGCCATGCACGACGTGGCTATTGGTGAGCAGATAACCGTCGGGCGTAAACAGAAAGCCCGAACCGGTGCCGCCGCGCGAACCGTGACCGCGGGCGGACGGCTCGCCGGGCAGGCGGCGTTCGACGGCAATGAAGGCGACCGCCTGCTGAACGCGTTCCAGCGCGCCGATCACGGTGCGGGAATAGGCGTCGAGCAGAGCGTCGTCCGATAAAGGATTGAGTGTCTCGGGCCCGGGGGCGTCGGATGTGGCGCGCGACAGGTCATCGATGAAGCGTGGGCGGCTTCCCATGGCGATGCTCCGGATAAACGGAATTGCAGATGCGGGGCGTCGCGAAGGTTTTCAAGTGCCCGCGAGGCGCGCCGCGGCGGCGCGGCCTGTGAGACACTTTCCGAATGAAGCCAGCCCGCGCGAGCACCGCGGCCAACGGCACGGCATGCACCGTGCTGGGCACGTGAGACGCCCGCCATGCCAAGGAGACAGCCGCTATGAACTCATCCGCCACGTCAGCTTCGTCGACCGGGGCTGCCGAACCGCAAATCGAATCGATCAGCGCCATCACGCTTGCCACCCGCGAGATGCCGCGCGCTGTGCTGTTTTACGAAGCGCTCGGGTTTCCGATGAAATTCGGTGGTCCGCAGGAGGCGTTTACATCGTTTGCGTTCGGCGGTTCGTATCTGAATCTGATCGTCGACACGCGTGCGCCGGTCGCCTGGTGGGGCCGCGTGATCATCTATGTCTCCGACGTCGACGCGATCTATCGCAAAGCGCTGGCGGCGGGGCTGAAGCCGTCGCTCGAACCGTCCGATGCGCCGTGGGGCGAGCGCTATTTCCACATCACCGATCCTGACGGCCATGAAATCAGCTTCGCTAAGCCGTTGCGCTAGCGCCGGGCAACCGGGCGAAACTCGCTATCATGGACATCGACCGGGCGCGCCGCCGCGCTGGTAACACGGCTGACACCTGCCGCTTCGATAATCGAACGCGTCCGCGTCGCGTTTGCCGCCGCGCGCCTAACCATTTCCGTTGCCAGGAGAGCCGCAATGAAAGAGCAGGATCCGAGACCCGAAGCCGAATTGATGGCCGAGCGCCAGCGCCGTTTCGAAGAGGACCTGATCGACGCGTACGACGAGGAACTCGAGATGGAGGTCGATGACCGCATCATCGACGGCGCGGACGGCTTTACGCCCGAGCATCGCGAGGCGCGCAAGATGTACTTCCGCGAGCTGTTCCGGCTGCAGGGCGAACTCGTCAAATTGCAGGACTGGATCGTGCAGACCGGCCATCGCCTCGTGGTGATTTTCGAGGGGCGCGATGCGGCCGGCAAGGGGGGCGCGATCAAACGCATCACGCAACGGCTCAATCCGCGGGTGTGCCGCGTGGCCGCGCTGCCCGCGCCGAACAACCGCGAACGCACGCAATGGTATTTCCAGCGCTACGTGTCGCATCTGCCGGCCGGCGGTGAAATGGTGCTGTTCGATCGCAGTTGGTACAACCGCGCGGGCGTCGAACGCGTGATGAATTTTTGCAGCGACGAAGAATACGAAGAGTTCTTCCGTTCGGTGCCGGAATTCGAAAAGATGCTGGCGCGCAGCGGCGTGCAGATTCTCAAGTACTGGTTTTCGATTACCGATGAAGAACAGGAAATCCGCTTTCAGAACCGCATTCACGACCCGCTGAAGCAGTGGAAGCTGAGTCCCATGGACCTCGAAAGCCGCCGCCGCTGGGAAGCCTATACGCAGGCCAAGGAAGTCATGCTGCAGCGCTCGCACATTCCCGAAGCGCCTTGGTGGGTCGTACAGGCGGTCGACAAGAAGCGGGCGCGCCTGAACTGCATCCATCATTTGCTGAGCCAGGTGCCGTATCACGAGATCGAGCATTCGACTATCGAATTGCCCGCGCGTGTCTATCACGACGAATACAGCCGCCAGCCGGTGCCGTCGTCGATGATCGTGCCTGAGCTGTATTGATCGATCAGCATACCGGTCGATGAAATGAAAAAAGCGCGGCCGCGAGCCGCGCTTTTTTATGCCGGGCGAACGGCGCGGCCGGTTCAGGACCCGGCCGCCGCGTGAGCTTAAAACACCGCCCGGAACACCCAGTACAAGCCGGCCGCCAGCGCGATCGAAACCGGCAGCGTCAGCACCCAGGCGAGAATCAGGCTGCGCACCGTGCCCCATTGCAGGCCGGAACCATTGGCCGCCATTGTGCCCGCCACGCCCGAAGAGAGCACGTGCGTCGTGGAGACCGGCAGGCCGTACATGTCGGCGGCGCCGATCGTCAGCATCGCCACCAGTTCAGCCGATGCACCCTGTCCATAGGTCAGATGCTGTTTGCCGATCTTCTCGCCGACCGTCACGACGATGCGCTTCCATCCCACCATCGTGCCGAGACCGAGGGCGATCGCCACCGCGACCTTGACCCACGTCGGAATGAATTTGGTGGCGTGATCGGTTTGCGCCTTGAAGTTGCCGATTGCTTTGGCGTCTTCCGGCGAGAAAGCCGGTTGCTTGTTTTTGGCCATCAGGCGAATCGCTTCGGAGGCCACGTACATGTTGTTGCGCACGTTGTCCACGATGCCTTGCGGCACCGCCGCCATCGAGCCCGACGAGCTGACCTGGCCGGCAATGATATCGGTCAGTTGCTGCAAGGCCGGCAAGGTCGCGGGCGTCAACTGGTGAGTGCGCACGTAGGCTTCGACATCGGCACGCGGATTGGCCGAGGGCGCGGCGCCTTGGGTGTATTTGGCGAGCGTCGTCGAGGTTTCATGCGCGACGGCGAGGAAGGTTTGCGTTTCCGCCGGCGTCACCGCCTTGTTCAGCGCATAGGCCGTCGGCACCGTGCCGATCAGGATCAGCATGATGAGGCCCATGCCTTTCTGGCCGTCGTTCGAGCCGTGCGCGAACGAGACGCCCGTGCAGGTCAGGATCAGCAGGCTGCGGATCCAGAACGGCGGCGGCTCCTTGCCCTTCGGCTCGGCATACAAAGCGGGAATGCGCACCACGGCTTTCAGGATCAGCAGCAGCAAACCCGCTGCGAGAAAGCCCACCAGCGGCGAAAACAGCAGGGACTTGCCTACGCCGAGCGCCTGATTCCAGTCCACGCCGCTCGTGCCGTCGGTGCCATGCATCAGTTGATTCATCAGGCCGACACCGATGATCGAGCCGATCAGCGTGTGCGAGCTCGACGACGGCAGTCCGAACCACCATGTGCCGAGATTCCAGATGATCGCCGCGATCAGCAAGGCGAAAACCATCGCGAAACCCGCGCTGCTGCCGACCTGCAAGATCAGTTCGACGGGCAGCAGTTGCAGAATGCCGAAAGCGACCGCGCCGCTCGACGTCAGCACGCCGAGAAAATTCCAGCCGCCCGACCACACCACGGCCAGATTCGGCGCGAGCGAATGCGTGTAGATCACGGTCGCGACCGCGTTCGCCGTATCGTGAAAGCCGTTGACGAACTCAAAACCCAGCGCGATCAGCAGCGCAATGCCGAGCAGCAGGTAAGGCAGAACCGAGCTTTCGCGAACGGGCTGCAGATCGTCCATTAAGTGCACAGCGCAATAAACCGCGCCCACCAGTATCACGGCGAGGAAAATGACGAGGCTGATGTTGCGCCCCTTTCCGCTAGCAGTGCCTGATTGTGGATACGAAAGTTCCGGCATGACGTGAGCCCCAAAGTTGTCGCGGAGTTTCCGATCCTGCGGGGCGTGTGTGTCGTAATGATGACAACCGCGTGACGCCGGCGCATGACGCGGTGGCGCGGGCGTGCGCGCGGCCACCGGCCGCGCACCGCCTCGACGCAGCGGTTTAGGGTTGTCGGATCCTGATGCTCAGATGTCCGAAAAGAACTGAAGCGAGTGGTCTAGCTAAGAAGCGGAGAACACTTCGCCGCTTGCGCTGCCACCCAGGCTGCGCTTGTACGCTTGCGCGACGACGGCAGCCGGCACGCCTTGCGACGGATCGCGGCCCATCGACGCGAGCGTCTCGGCGACCCAGCCGGGGCTGACCACATTCACGCGGGCTTTGCCGCGCAATTCGAGTGCCGCCGAACGCACGAACGCTTCCACGCCGGCATTCACGATGCTGACGGCCGCGCTGCCTTCCATCGGCTGCTGCGCGAGTGTGCCGCTCGTCAGCGTGAAGCACGCGCCTTGCGACACGTGAACCGCGCCACATCGCACGAGATTGACCTGACCCATCAATTTGTTGGCAAGACTGAACGAGAAATCTTCGTCGGAGAGCGAGGCGAGCTGGGCGAACTTTGCTGCGCCGGCGGTGCAGATGACCGCATCGAGTGCGCCGGCTTGCTGATACATCGACTCGATGCTGGGTTTGTTCGACAGGTCCACGTGCAGATCGGAACCCTTGCGGCTCGCGGTGACGATGTCGTGTTCGGCGGCGAGCAGCTTGACTACTTCGCCGCCGATCAGACCCGTCGCACCGACAATCAGTATTCGCATACAACCTCCTGTGAGTGGGCCCCCGTGTATCGACTGCCTTCATTGGACTGCGGCGCCAGTTTCGTCGCTGAGCGCCGACGCATCTGTTAAAGATAGTCGCTCCAGGGCGCGATGCCATCGAAGGGAGAAAAAAGGAACAAGCCCGCCACAAGGTGCATGAATCGTGCGTTGGATCATGCGTGGGCGCTACGGATCGCGACGAAATAGCCGCGCGAATATGCGCCAGGACCTTTTTTTGCTAGTCTGTGGATACGGTGTTTTCATGGGGCTTCAATGAAGCACGATAAGCTGAAAGTCGATAAACGACCCGCTGACGGCGATCCAGCGGCCGGCGCGCACTCTGCGCAAGTGGCTTTCGCTTCGTATGCGGCGCCTCTCGTCGATCACGCGATCGAATACGCCAACGCGGTGCGCGAAGACGCGTCGCCGGAAGCGCTGCATAAATTGCGTGTCTCGCTGCGCCGTTTGCGCTCCTTATGGTGGGCCTTCGAGCCGTTGCTCGAAAAAGGCGAGAATACGCGGCAACGTGCGCTATATAAGTATCTGGCCACGGCCGCCGGCAAAACGCGCGACTGGGACATTCTGATTGAATTACTGATACGCGACGACAACGGCGCACGCAGCGGCACGGGCGAAATAGCGCCCAGACTCCAGGACGCTCGCGACGCCGCGTTGTCGACAAGCCGCGAAACGCTCTCGAACGCCGACGTCAAGCATCTGCTGCGCGAAGCCTTGTCCAGCGCGTCCAAAGAATTGAATACCGCGCACGAACGCATGCCGCTGCGGAAATTCGCCGAGAAACGCGTGGCCGCTTCTGAACGGTCGTTGAAGAAGCGGATGAAACGCGCGCGTCGTGCGAAGCGCTCCAACTACGTTGCCTTCCACAATGTCAGGAAGGCGGGAAAGAAGCTGCGCTATCTGCTCGAGTTTTTCGAGCCCGTCCTGAACAGCGGGCGCAAACGCACGCTCAAACGCCTGAAGCAGATTCAAAAACGTTTCGGAACGCTGAACGATGTGGTCGCAAGCGAGATGTTGCTGCGCGACAATGCCGCCTTGCTCGCCGGCTCCGGCGACACCGATGCGGCGCTTCACTGGCTCGGCAAGGAGCGCAAACGCCGGATGCGTTCGGCGGCCGGACTGTTGCGCAAACTATGATGTGGCCCGCATCTTTGCGCGCGGCCGCGAACGAACTGGCACGAATCGCATCCGAATAAGAACATTGGCCGCGCGTCCGCACAGGTTGGGTCGTGCGGATCGTCTGCGAAGGAGGTGATGCGCACGTGGCACGTCAAACGCTTTCGCTGCGTCGGCGCTGGCGCAAGAGGTTGCGCGCCTATGGCGCCGGCGTATCGCGATACGTGGGTAATCACCCGTTTTTTGCGGGGATGGCCGGCGCCAACGCACTCGATCTGCTGGCCGCAGCCGACCGGCAGCTGTACGCCGCCAAGGCGGCCGGCCGCAATCGCGTCAGTTCGGCAATGTGGGCCGAACGCCCAATGAGCCAGCATTCCCCGACTTAAGCGGTACCCAGGCTGAACCGCGGCCGGCGCGGCTCAGGTGCCTTGCGTGCTGCGCGGCGCAAAGCCGCGCAACGTGATCGCGCCGCGCGCTTCACCGCGCGATTCCGGCGCCCGGTTGCCGGTGATCAGCTCGTCGGCCGGTGCAAGCGGTTCGACTGGAAAGCCGCGCCGCTGCCAGGCATCGAGGCCGCCCCTCAGCGCGCGAATCCGCGTGTAGCCGTTGTGACGCATGCGTTGCGTGATCTCGACGGCGGTCGCGCTGTCCGGGCAAATGCAATAGATCACCATGTCGTACGTCCGCAGTGCGCCGTCGATCTGCTCCGGCGAGTGTGGATCGAGCGCGAGCGCGCCGGGAATACGGCACGGCGCTTCGAGCGAGGGCGCTTGCGGGCGGGCATCGAGCACCTTGGGCGGCGCAATGCGGCGCCAGCCGCCGGCTGCCCGTGCCGCCGCGGCTGAGGTGGCATCCGCGAAACGGCGGCGTTCGCGGCGTCGTTGCTGCAGACGGAAGACGAGATACACAAGAGCCGTGGCCAGCAAAATGTCGATGACAGTCCCGCCCCGGGCTTTGACGAACTCGAGCAGCATATGCAACTGCCGTTCCGCGGCGGCGCCGCCGAGCAGCCAGAAGGCGGCCCACGCCAAGGCGCCGGCAAAGTCCCAGGCCGCATAGATGCGGGCGTCGACGGCGGTCGTGCCCATCAGCGGCGGGGTGATGAGCGCGAGTCCGGGGACGAACTTCGAAATCGACACGAGCGGCACGCCGAAGCGCTCGAACAGCGCGCGCGCTTTGTCGACCTTGGAATCGACGGCGGGCGAAATCCGGCCGAGGGCGGCGATCAGCTTGCGGCCATACAGTCGGCCCGCCGTGAACCAGGCGCCGTCGCCCATCAGCGCGCCGAGCACGGCGGCGCCGAGGACCGGCCAGAAGGACAGGGTGCCGGCGGCGATCGCGGAGCCCGCGAAGAGCAGCACGGGCACTGCGGGGATCGGCACGCCGAGGCGCGTCAACAGGACGTTGAGGAACACGACCGCGCCGCCCCAGGTTGACACCGCCGAAGACGGAAATTCTACCAATTGAGGAACTCCTGTTTTTGCGGTTGAGCCGGCGTGCTGGGGGGCCTTTTCAGGCGGTTGCAAAGCGCGTACCCGGGCGGCCTGTGGCGGGCCTGTGTGGGCCCGTGTGTCGGCCTGGTGGTCGGCTTTCATTCGAGCGGCGTTCCGTTCGCTCAGGATACTCGATCGATTTGGCGCCGGGCGAGCATTGACGGCGTCATCGTGATCCAGCTGACCTGGTTCATTGACTCGTTCTGTCTCTGCAATTTCGTTCAAGACCGCCGCTCGCCATGCCTTTACTCTGCGTGCTCGATCCAACGAACAGGACAGCACCATGAACTCGCGGCACGCCGGATATCTGTTTTGCGCGCTGGCCATGATCGGCGTCGGCAGCACGGTGGTGGTCAGCAAATCGATCGCGGCCGGACTGCCGCCGTTCAGCGCGACCGCGCTGCGCTTCGCGATTGCCTTTCCGTTGTTCGTGCTGGTGATGCGTTGGCGAGGCGTGCGCTGGCCGCGTCTGGACCGGCGCGATACCTTGCTCGTCATCGCCCAGGCGGGCGCGGGCAGCGTCGGCTATACGGTGTTGCTGATCAGCGGGATGAAACTCGCCTCGGCTGCCGATGCCGGCGTGATTGCCGGCACCTTGCCGGCTGTGTCGGCCGGCGTCGCCATGCTCGCACTCGGCGAGCGCCCCGCGCCGCCGTTGATCGGCGCGATCCTGCTGGCGACGGCGGGCGTGCTGGTGTGCACCGTGCATCCCGGCGAGTTCACCGCGCCGCATGCGGCGAGTTCGCTGGCGGGCAACGCGCTCGTGTTCCTCGCGATCGTCTGCGAGGCGCTGTTCATTCTGCTCAATCGCAAGCTGCGCACGGCGGTGGCGCCGCTGCCGCTGTCGGCGTTGATGTGCGGCATCGGCTTCGCGGTGGCGATCGTGCCGGCCTGCTTCGAGAAACCATGGGCTTTGCCGGCCGATGCGGGCGCACTCGGCGGCGTGTTGTATTACGCGCTGGTGCCGACCGTGGCGGGCTTCGTGCTCTGGTATGCGGGGGCCGCGCGAATCAGTGGCGCGGAGGCGGGTTTGATGACCGCACTCGTGCCGGTGAGCGCGGTGGCATTGGCCGCGATGGTGTTGGGCGAGCCCGTCAGCGCGGCACAACTGGCCGGTGTCGCGTGCGTGCTGGGTGCGGTGTTGCTGGCCACCTTCAGGCAGAGGCGCACGAGGCGCAGCGCAGCATGAGGCGCGGACGGCGCGCTTCCGCTCCGCTCAGGTATTGGCGACGGCCACCACGCCCGGATTGCCGACGATCGACAGAAACTCGCGACGCGTCGACGGGTCCGTGCGGAACGTGCCGAGCATGCGCGAAGTGACCATGGTCACGCCGGCCTTGTGCACACCGCGCGTCGACATGCACTGATGCGCAGCTTCGAGAATCACGCCGACGCCTGCCGGCTGCAGCACTTCGTTCAAGGTGTCGGCGATCTGCACCGTCATCTTTTCCTGGATCTGCAGGCGCTTGGCGAACGCGTCGACGAGACGCGCCAGCTTGGAGATGCCGACCACGCGATGCTGGGGCAGATACGCCACGTGCGCGCGGCCGATGATCGGCACCATGTGATGTTCGCAATAGCTTTCGAAGCGGATGTCTTTCAGCACGATCATCTCGTCGTAGCCGTCCACTTCGGAGAAGGTGCGCGCAAGGATCTCGCGCGGATCGACCTGGTAGCCCGCGTAAAACTCCTCGTATGAGCGCACCACGCGCGCCGGTGTATCGATCAGACCTTCACGCGCCGGATCGTCGCCGGCCCAGCGCAGCAGCACGCGAACCGCTGCTTCTGCTTCCTCGCGGCTCGGGCGCTCGGCTACGGCTGTGGGTTTGGTTTTCTTCGCCTTGCTGCTGGTCATCCGTCGCTCCTCCGGGATCGCGCGTCGGCGCTGTACGGAGCGCGCGGGTTCAATGAGTGCGGCCATTGTTCCATGTTTTGTGCCGCGTCGTGGCTATGTCCCTCTTTGCTGTCAGGGCGCACCGTCAAGCCGCGCTGATTGGCCGCCGCTCATTTGGGCCATTCGTCCATCGCGTCATTGAACAGTTCGGCAACCACGCCACGTAGCCAACTCCCGCGCGGATCGTTATGAAACTTGCGATGCCAATGCTGCCGCAGATCGAAATGCGGCAACGGCAGCGGCGGCTCGACCAGGGTGATCGACGCATGCTCCGACACGTACGCGAAGCCGATCGCGTGCGGCACGGTCGCCAGCAGATCGGTGCGTGCAAGGATGAACGGCAGGCTCATGAAGTGAGGCGTTTCGAGCACGGCGCGACGCTTGATGCGCTTCTTTTCCAGGTATTGCTCGAGGACTTCCTGGCTGCGTCCTTCCGCCCGCACGACGGCATGACCGGAAGCTACATACTGCGCCAGCGTGAGCGGCGCCTTCGCCAATGGATGGCCCGTGCGCATCAGGCAGATGAAGCGATGGCTGAAGAGCCGTTGCTGGAAGAAGTTATTGCCCGCCAGATCAGGGAAATAGCCGATGGCAAGATCGACGTCGCCCGATTCGAGCCCGCGTTCCACCTGCGACGGCGAGAGCGACACCGAGCGCAGATTCGCGAACGGCGCGCGTTCGGCGAACAGTTGCAGAAGCCGCGGCAGAAACACAATCTCGCCGACGTCGGAGAGCGCGATCGAGAAAGTATGAGTGCTGGTGGCCGGGTCGAATTCCTGCACATCGAGCATGCCTTTCTCGATGCGCAAGAGCGCGTCGCGCGCGGCGGGCAGGATGGCGAGCGCGCGCGGCGTGGGCTCCATACCTTTGGACGTGCGCACGAAGAGCGGATCGTCGAAATACTCGCGCAATTTTCCCAGCGCGGTGCTCACGCGTGGCTGACTCACGCCGAGCTGCTCGGCGGCGCGGCTGACATTGCGCGTGTCTTCCATCGCGACCAGGTAGGGGATCAGGTTCAGATCCAGATTTGTCTCAGACATGCTCGGTGACCTGCAGCGCGGGTGGCGTATTCGATATGCAGATAGAGGTTAGCCCAACAATCTCCCGTTTGGATAGTGCATTTCTCCGCTTTGGCCGCTCTGCCGGAACAACAAACCGGCATCGCATGCAGCGAGAACCTATGATTAAGGGGAATTCCCTGCCTTGACAACGTGCACGTAGGACAACCATAATCGCCTCAGCGTTCGCTAAACGAATCCATGTTCATATAACGAACAAATTTGAAGCGAGCAAACTAACGGCGCCAGCTTCGCATCGCACCTGGCGAGCCGCCGCCGGCATCGGCCCGGAGACCGTCCCGCTCGAGCCCTGCCCGCAAGGCAGCCAGCCTGGCGGCACGCAGCGCCCCAAAAGGAAATTCGACATGATCAACAAGATTTTCGAGTCACTTCAATCGGCGGTCGCCGATGTCAACGACGGCGCGACCGTCATGATCGGCGGCTTCGGCACGGCCGGCATGCCGTCGGAGTTGATCGACGCGCTCATCGACCAGGGCGCGCGCGAGCTCACCATCGTCAACAACAATGCCGGTAACGGCGACATCGGGTTGGCTGCGCTGCTCAAAGCCAAGCGCGTGCGCAAGATCATCTGCTCGTTCCCGCGCCAAACCGATTCGTATGTGTTCGACGCGTTGTATCGCGCCGGAGAGATCGAACTCGAACTGGTGCCGCAGGGCAATCTGGCGGAGCGTATTCGCGCGGCGGGCGCGGGCATCGGCGGCTTCTTCACGCCGACCGGTTACGGCACCAAGCTCGCCGAAGGCAAGGAAACCCGTTTGATCGACGGCCGGCACTATGTGCTGGAGGCGCCGCTGCATGCGGACTTCGCGCTGATCAAGGCGTACAAGGGCGATCGCTGGGGCAATCTCACCTATCGCAAGACGGCTCGCAATTTTGGACCGATCATGGCAAGTGCGGCGAAAACCGCGATCGTGCAGGTGTCGCAAGTCGTGCCGCTCGGCGCGCTCGATCCGGAAAACATCGTGACGCCCGGCATTTTCGTGCAGCGCGTGATCGAAGTGCCGCAAGCGGCACACGCCCCGCTGCCCAATCCTCACGACGCTGCCGCCTGATTCGGAGACCGACATGAAAAAACTGACCCGCGATGAAATGGCCAAGCGCGTTGCGCTGGATATCCCCGAAGGCGCCTACGTGAACCTCGGCATCGGCGTGCCGACGCTGGTGGCCAACCACCTCGCCGCCGACAAGGAAATCTTCCTGCACAGCGAAAACGGCCTGCTCGGCATGGGCCCGGCGCCCGCCAAAGGCGAGGAAGACGACGAGCTGATCAACGCCGGCAAGCAGCACGTCACGCTGCTCACGGGCGGCGCGTACTTCCACCACGCGGATTCGTTCGCGATGATGCGCGGCGGCCATCTGGACTTCTGCGTGCTGGGCGCCTTCCAGGTGTCGGCCAAGGGTGATCTGGCAAACTGGCATACCGGCGCGCCCGACGCGATTCCGGCCGTCGGCGGCGCGATGGATCTGGCGATCGGCGCCAAGCAGGTCTATGTGATGATGGAACACCTGACCAAGCAGGGCGAGAGCAAGATCGCCGCTGAATGCACGTACCCGGTGACGGGCGTGGCTTGCGTCAACCGCATCTATACGGATCTGGCGATGATCGATGTGACCGATCAGGGTCTCGTGGTGCGCGAGATTTTCTCGGACATCGATTTCGACGCGCTGCACAAGCTGACCGGCGTGCCGCTGGTCGACGGCACGCAAGCGGCGCGCGCGGCTTAAAAGGCTGAGCGAGGCCGAGCGAGCCTGCAAGGCGAAGGCGCCGGCAGCCATGCCGACGTCTCGCGGTGTACTCTTCACTTCCGATCCCCTCGATCATCGACGTCATCATGCTCGAATCCAGCGCCCGTCTGACCGGCCTTCTTTGCGGCACGCAGCCGATGAACGACATCTGGGCGCCGCGCGCCACGCTGCAACGGATGCTCGATGTCGAAGCGGCGCTCGCGCGCGCGTCAGCCGCGCATCAAGTGATTCCTCAAACGGCGGTGGCCGCGATCGAAGCCGCCTGCCAGGCCGACCAACTCGATGCCGACGCGCTCGCACGGGACGCCGCGCTCGGCGGCAACCTGGCGATTCCGCTCGTCAAGCAACTCACCGCGCGCGTCAAGGCGGCCGACGCCGAAGCGTCGAAATACGTGCATTGGGGCGCCACGAGCCAGGACATCATCGACACGGCGACGGTGCTGCAATTGCGCGACACCTTCGATCTGCTCGACAGCAGCCTGCAAGCCACCTGCGACGCCGTGGCGAAACTCGCGGCCACCCATCGCGCCACGCCGATGATCGGCCGCACCTGGCTGCAGCAGGCGCTGCCCATCACGCTCGGCCTGAAATTCGCGCAATGGCTCGACGCGCTGCTGCGTCATCGCGAGCGACTCGAGGCGTTGCGCGCTCGCGTGCTGGTGCTGCAATTCGGCGGCGCGGCGGGCACGCTGGCGAGTCTGCGCGATGCCGCGCCGCAGGTCACGCAGTCGCTCGCAAAAGAACTCGGTCTTGCCGTGCCGACGCTGCCGTGGCATACGCAGCGCGATCGCATTGCCGAAACGGCGTCGCTGTTCGGCATGCTGATCGGCACCCTCGGCAAGATCGCGCGCGACATCTCACTGCAGATGCAAACCGAAATCGACGAACTCGCTGAACCGGCCGCGGCCGGCAAAGGCGGCTCGTCGACGATGCCGCACAAGCGCAATCCGGTCGGCTGCGCGGCCGTGCTGACGGCCGCCACGCGCGCGCCGGGGCTGGTCGCCACGGTGTTCGCCGGTATGGTGCAGGAGCACGAGCGCGCGCTCGGCGGCTGGCAAGCCGAGTGGGACGCGCTGCCGGACCTCGCGCGCCTCGCGGGCGGCGCGCTTGCCAACATCGAACAGATCGCCGCGGGACTGAACGTGAATGTGCCGCGCCTCGCCGCCAATCTCGACGTCACGCACGGCCTGATTCTCGGCGAAGCGGTGATGCTCGCGCTCGGCGACAGCATCGGCCGGCTCGACGCGCATCATCTGGTGGAGCGCGCATCGAAAGCCGCGATCCGCGACGGCCAAACGCTATTCGACGTGCTTGCCGCGGACCCGGCCGTCACCGCGCATCTTCCGCTCGAGCGCCTGAAGCAACTGCTCGATCCGGCTCAATACGTCGGCCAGGCGCACGCTTATGTGGACGCCGCGCTGGCACTTCACACCACGCGCTCGCAGCGCGACCATTCCAGGGAGTAACCGGCATGCCTTACGCCGCAGTCAACGGCACCGAGCTTCACTATCGAATCGACGGCGACCGTCACGGCAACGCGCCGTGGATTGTCTTGTCGAATTCGCTCGGCACCGATTTGTCCATGTGGGCGCCGCAAGTCGCGGCGCTGTCGAAACACTTTCGCGTGCTGCGCTACGACACGCGCGGCCATGGTCACTCGGAAGCGCCCAAAGGCCCGTACACGATCGAACAACTGACCGGCGACGTACTCGGCCTGATGGATACGCTGAAGATTGCCCGCGCGCATTTTTGCGGAATTTCCATGGGCGGTCTGACTGGCGTTGCACTGGCCGCGCGTCATGGCAACCGTTTCGAACGCGTCGTGCTGTGCAATACGGCGGCGCGCATCGGTTCGCCGGAAGTGTGGGTGCCACGCGCCGCGAAAGCGCGCACCGAAGGCATGCTCGCGCTGGCCAACGCCGTGCTGCCGCGCTGGTTCACGGCTGACTATATCGAGCGTGAGCCGGTGGTGCTGGCCCTGATTCGCGACGTGTTCGTGCACACCGACAAGGAAGGCTACGCGTCGAATTGCGACGCCATCGACGCCGCCGACCTGCGCCCCGAAGCGCCCGGCATCAAGCTGCCGGCGCTGGTGATCAGCGGCACGCACGATCTGGCCGCGACGCCGGCGCAAGGCCGCGAACTGGCGCAGTCGATTGCGGGCGCGCGTTACGTGGAACTGGACGCCTCGCATATTTCCAACATCGAGAAAGCCGACGCTTTCACGAAGACTGTGATCGATTTCCTGACGGAGCAGAAATGAACGACGAAGATCGCTATGAAGCCGGACTCGATGTGCGCCGCGCGGTGCTGGGCAGTGCGCACGTCGACCGGTCGCTTGCGAACCGTACTGAGTTGACGGAAGAGTTTCAGAATTTCATCACCCGTTATGCGTGGGGCGAAATCTGGACGCGTGATGGCTTGCCGCGTCACACGCGCAGCCTGCTGACCATCGCGATGATGGTTGCACTCAATCGTAGTGAAGAGCTCGCACTGCATCTGCGCGCCGCAAAAAACAACGGCGTGACGCGCGAGCAGATCAAGGAAGTGCTGCTGCAAACCGCGATCTATTGCGGCGTGCCGGCGGCGAATTCGGCTTTTCACCTCGCGGACAAGCTGTTCCGTGAAGACGACGCGGTGGCACAGCCCTAAGCTACGCCATCCATGATGAAGCAACGCGCGCCGGCAACACGGCGCGCGTTTTTTTATGCGGCGCCGCGCTCGTGTTCACGCTCGCCTTCACGCCGGTTCACCGGCACCGCTTCCGCCTCACCCGGCAAACCCGATCGTACCGCACGTAACACCGTGTCCTTGATGACCTCGCGCCAATGCGCGAGCGCCGCCTTGTCCATCATCGGCTCGCCGAGAAACGCGCCCAACGTGTACTGATTGGCGTTATAAAAATAGCCGAGCGACGCGATCATCAGATATACATCGCGCGCTTCGACGTCCGCACGAAAGACGTGCTGCGCCTGACCCGCGTCCAGTAACTTTTGCACCACCGAAATCGCGTAGCCGGAAATCTCCTTCAGCTTCAACGATTTCTTCGCGTGCTTGCCTTGGTGCAGGTTCTCGCTGGAGAGCAGCGTGACGAACTCGGGGTGATCGAGGTAATACTGCCAGACAAATTCGACCATCTGTTCGAGGCCATGCACGGGATCGGTCAGATCGAGATCGAGCTTGCTTTCCGCCTCGTTGAATTGCGTATAGATGGTTTCGAGAACTTCGACGAACAGTTGTTCCTTGCTGCCGAAGTAGTAGTAAATCATGCGATCGTGCGAGCGCGCCGCCTTCGAAATACTCTCCACGCGTCCGCTCGCATAGCCCTGCCTGGCAAAGACCTTGATGGCCGCTTTCAGAATCTTGGCGCGCGTGTCCTGCGCCTGTTTCGCACGGACGCCGGTAGCGCCCGGCTTGCGGGCGGCGGTGGGACTCATGGCGGTCTCGGATCTCCTGTTAGCGTCAGGTTGAACGGCATGCGCCGCCGCCGGCCAAGGCACGGACGCGCCTTCATCATACAGCCCACATGAACTGCTGCGGCATGCGCTGCGCGATCATTCACTTCGGCGTAGATTGAAGCGTGACTGACGTGTCGATAAGGCGGCCATGTGGCATTGCACCAATCGCGCGCACGCCAGTAAATACGTTGCGCAGACTAAATTGATCGAGTAGATTTCTAACGAGTTTGGTGTAGCGGATACTACACGAACGGTGAGTGACCGCAACATGGAAATCGGCGGATCACGCGAAAGTACCTGTAAACAAGGGCTATTCGTCAGCCGGAGCGGGGCCGATTGTAATGTCGTCGTATGGGAACCCCACCATGACAGAACATACGAAGGTCGATTTCGGTGCGGACAGCGTCGACGGCGAAACCGCCTCGACGCCGGGTCCGACCGTGCTCGAAAAGGCGGCGCCGCGCAGCGAGCGGATGGCGTCGAACAAGATCGAATGCAATGCCTGCCCGGTGCTGTGTCAGATATCCGAGGGGCGCACCGGCGCATGCGATCGTTATGCGAACGCGGATGGGCGGCTGATTCGCGTCGATCCGGTGGTGTTCCTGTCGCGCGCGTCTTCAACAGCCGAAGCGAACCCTGCGATCGAATTTGGTGCATCTTCCGAAGCGCACGATTCCGCTGCCGAACAGGCGTTGTTCGTGACCGGCGTCGGCGCTTCCTCCACCTATCCCGACTACAAACCCGCGCCTTTTATCGTCGCCTCGAAGCTCGACGACGTCGACATGATCACGGTCGTCACCGAAGGTATCTTCAGCTATTGCAGTTTCAAGGTGAAGATCGACACCGACCGCTTCCTCGGGCCGGAGCAATCGAACGTGCGTTGTCACGGCGAGATCGTCGGCCATGTGACCACAGCCGAATACGGCTCGCAGATGCTGAGTCTCGGCGGCGTGCATCATCTGACCGGCGGCAGCAAGAAAGAAGGCCGCGTCACGTGCGACATGATGCTCGCGCTCGGCAACAAGGAAGCGGTGGAGTTGAGCATCGACGGCGGCGCGAGTCTGGTGATTCGCGCGGGCGCGGCGCCGATCGTCGACGGCGTCGAGGAACAGCGCATGCGCGTGGGCTGCGGGTCGGCGACCATCGGCATCTTCGCGAAGCAATGGTTTGGGCATGCCGACGAAGTGGTGGTCGTCGACGATCACATCACCGGCGTGCTCACCGAACATCAGGCCGGACGTTGTCTTGGCATGACGCGCTCAGGTGTGAAGATTCGCGGACGCAAGTCGACGCCGGGCCGTTATTTCCAGGTGGCGAATCCGGGCACCGGTTGGGGCGGCACCGACATTCAGGATCCGCTCGCGATTGTCGAAGGCTTCGATCCCGCCGTCGCCAAACCCGGCATGCGCCTCCTGATGGTATCGACCACCGGCGAACACGCGCAGTGGTACGAACTGGATCAGGACCTCGTGCCGCGCATCACGGCGATGCCGGACGCGGTGCGCCACACGGTCGAGCGGATCGGCGAGAACTGCGAGCCGTCGCTCGCCACCGTGCTGTTTCTCGGCGGCGCGGGCGGCAGTCTGCGAGCCGGCGCCACGGAAAACCCGGTGCTGCTCACGCGCGCGATCAAACAGAAGCTGGTCAACGTGACTTGTGGCGGCGCGCCGGCTTATGTGTGGCCGGGTGGCGGGATCACGGTGATGGTCGATGTCTCGCGCATGCCCGACCGTTCGTTCGGCACGGTGCCGACGCCCGCGATCGTCGCGCCGATCGAATTCACCATGACGTACGACGCGTATCGCGATCTAGGTGGTCATCTCGACGCGGTGCGTTCATTGGAGAGCGTGCTCGCGAATGGGCCGGAACATACGGAAGGCGCGCCGCTCGCCCGCCGTATCCTGGCGCGTAATCCCGACAACCCTTGGCCGCCCACCATGCCGCCGATGCTCGGCTGACCACGCGGACAGTGCTTATGCAACTCACGCAAAAACGAACGCAACGGACACGATGAACCCCACCCGCACCCGACTCGATGCGACCCGCTGGCACTGGCAGCATGGGCCGATCGATCTGATCCTCAACGCGGACGGCACGCCGCAGGCGGTGCAGGCCGCGTATGAGGCGTGCTGGGCGCGCTTTGTCGAGGTGTTGCCGGAGTTGGTCGGTGAACTGAAGCGGCTTCGTCAACCCGTGCCAGCCGGAGCCGCGTTGAACGACACTGAATTGCAAGGCCCGGTTGCCCGCCGTATGTGGTCGGCCTGCCATCCTCATCGCGCGCGCTACATCACGCCGATGGCCGCGGTCGCGGGCAGCGTCGCCGATGAACTGATCACCGCGTTCGCACGCGAAGGCATCTCGCGCGCCTTCATCAACAACGGCGGCGACATTGCGCTGTATCTGACCGAAGGGCAGCAATACCGCGTCGGCGTGTTCGCGGACCTGGCGTCGTTTTCAGCCGTGCGGCTGTCGCGCGATCAGGCGCTCGACGCCAATCTGACGCTCGACGCCAGCCTGGCCGTTCGCGGCATTGCGACGAGCGGCTGGCGTGGCCGCAGCTTCAGCCTCGGCATCGCCGACAGCGTCACCGTGCTCGCGCGCAACGCCGCCGCCGCCGACGCCGCCGCGACGATGATCGCCAACGCGGTCGATCTGGACCATACCGGTATTCTGCGGCGTCCGGCTTCGTCGCTGAAAGACGATAGCGACCTTGGCGATATGCTCGTCACCGTCGACGTGCCGCCCTTGCCGCAGCCGCTGATCGATTTCGCGCTGGCGTGTGGTGTCGAAGCCGCGCAGCGTCTGCTAGACCAGGGCTTGATCGAAGGCGCCGCGCTATTCCTGCAAGGGCGCGTGCGTGTCGCCGGTATTCATCACACAGGCGGGCTGCTCACGCAGCGCGCGCAGATCACAACGGAGGCTCCGTGTTCGAAATACGCCGCGTGCTGACGCACGTCGAAGATATCTTCCACGAGTTCGGCCCCGCGCCCGCGCAGCCGCTCAGACGCGGCGCGATTGCCGCGGTGATGACGAACCCGTTCGCCGGCCGCTACGAGGCGAAGATCGAGCACGCGATGGAAGCGCTCAAACCGATCGGCTTCGATATGGCGCAACGGCTGCTGGCGGCGATGGCGGTGCCGCACACGTCGATCGAAAGTTACGGCAAAGGTGCGATTGTCGGCGCGCGCGGCGAGCTCGAACATGGCGCGCTGTGGCATGTTCCCGGCGGCTATGCGATGCGTGAGTTGCTGGAGAAGAATGGCGTGCCGACCAACGCGATCGTGCCGTCCACCAAGAAGGTCGGCGCGCCGTCCACCGCGCTCGATGTGCCGCTCACGCACGTCAACGCGAGCTACGTGCGCAGCCATTTCGACGCGATCGAAGTGCGCGTGCCGGGCGCGCCCGCCGCGGACGAGCTGGTGTATATCCTTGTGATGAGCACTGGGCAGCGCGTGCATGCGCGCGTCGGCGGGCTCGCGAAAGAGGCCATCGTGGGCAAGGACGGTTTGCGCTGAGCAGCGCCTGATTGGCGCATCGCGCTGAAGCATTGATACGAAGCAGAACAGGCATCGAAACTCGGAGAGCGAAATGGCAATCAAGCTTCGCAAGCTGGTCGTGCAAGTGGATGAAACACGCATTGAAATGGGCCAGGCCGTCGAGCCGCCGGCGCGCCGCGCGGTCGCGATCGCGGTGATCGACAATCCGTACGCCGGCCGCTACGAGGCCAAGCTCGACGCGCTGATCGAAGCCGGCGAAGAGTTGGGCGCGTTGCTCGGCAACAAGTGTGTCGAAGCGCTGGGCATCGCGCCGGGCGAGGCGCAAAGCTATGGCAAGGCCGCGATCGTCGGCGAGGCTGGCGAACTGGAACATGCCGCGGCGATCCTGCATCCCAAGCTTGGCGCGCCGCTGCGGACCGCTGTCGAAAAAGGCGCGGCGCTGGTGCCGTCGGCGAAGAAGATGGGCACGCTCGGCACCGCGATCGACGTGCCGCTCGGCCACAAGGACGCCGCCTTCGTGCGCAGCCATTTCGACGCGATCGAAGCGCGCGTATCGGACGCGCCGCGTGCGAACGAAATCGTCGTCGCTGTGGCGGTGACGGCGTCGGGGCGGCCGCTGCCGCGCATCGGCGGCTTGCAGGTGAGCGAGATCAAAGGCGAAGACGGCTTGCGCTGAGTTTGCTTGAGGTGATTTCGCCGGCGCTCCAAAGGACCTAAGGGACTTTCTTCGGCGCGTATTGTATTGTCCTGCCGTTGACGCGTGCGCGCATGGTGCCGTACGCGCTGCCATGTCTGCCGACCGCGTTGACTGCGTCCAAGCCGCGCATGCGCCGTTCAGCACACTGCCAAGGGTCGCGATGCTTTCGAATTTGCTGGTACAGCTGGTCAACGGACTCGCCGACGCGTCGACGCTGTTTCTCGTCGCCGCTGGTTTGTCGTTGATCTTCGGCGTGACGCGCATCGTCAACTTTGCGCACGGCTCGTTCTATATGTTCGGCATCTATGTCGCGTACAGCATCGCGAGCCGCTTCGGACACACGGCGGGCGGCTTCTGGTTGTCGGTGCTGGCGGCGGCGCTGGTGGTCGCGGTGCTGGGCGCGCTGGTCGAGATGGTTGTTTTGCGGCGCATCTACCAGGCGCCCGAGCTATTTCACCTGCTCGCGACGTTCGCGCTGGTGCTGATCTTTCGCGACGCCGCGTTGTGGCTCTGGGGCCCGGAAGACCTGTTCGGACCGCGTGCGCCGCATCTGGCGGGCGCGGTCGATTTCCTCGGCCATCCGCTGCCCACCTACGACATCGCGTTGATCGTGATCGGGCCGGTGGTGTTGCTGCTGCTCTGGTATGCGCTGACACGCACGCGCTGGGGCACGTTGGTGCGCGCTGCGACGCAGGATCGCGAGATGCTCGGCGCGCTCGGCATCAATCAGGCGTGGCTGTTTACCGGCGTGTTTTTCGTCGGCGCGTTTCTCGCCGGCCTGGGTGGTGCGCTGCAAGGGCCGCGCATGTCGGCGAATCTGTCGCTGGATCTGGAGACAATCGGTAACGCGTTTGTCGTGGTGGTGGTCGGCGGCATGGGGTCGATTCCGGGGGCGTTCATCGCCGCGCTGATCATCGCGGAGATCAAGGCGCTGTGCATCGGCATCGGCCATGTGACGATCTTCGGCGTCGCGCTGTCGTTGAGCCGCTTCACGCTGGTGGCCGAATTCGTCGTGATGGCGGTCGTGCTGGTGGTGCGTCCGTGGGGTTTGCTCGGCCGCGCGAGCGCCGCGGTGCGCGGCATGGCGGCGCCGGAAACGCCTTTGCGTCCGGCGGGCAAACGCCTCAAGTGGCTGGCCGCCGTTGCATTGCTCGTTCTCGTGCTTGCGCCGCTGGCGGCCAATGCGTTTCCGTACATGCCGGTGTTGCTGGTCGAGATCCTGATCGCCGTGCTGTTCGCCACGAGCCTGCATTTCATCATGGGACCGGGCGGCATGCATTCATTCGGCCACGCCGCGTACTTCGGCTTGGGCGCATACGGCGCCGCGCTCTTCCTCAAAGTACTGAATCTGCCGATGGAAGCCGCCTTGCTGCTCGGGCCGCTATTGGCGGTGGCCGGCGCTCTGGTGTTCGGCTGGTTCTGCGTGCGCCTCTCCGGCGTCTATCTGGCGATGCTGACCCTCGCGTTCGCGCAGATCGTGTGGTCGGTCGTGTTCCAGTGGGACGATGTGACGGGCGGTAGCAACGGCATTCTCGGGTTGTGGCCGTCCAACTGGTTGTCTTCGCCGGTGGCCTTTTATTACGTGACGCTCGTCAGCGCCGTGATCGGCGTGTGGCTGTTGCGCAAGATGCTATTTTCGCCGCTCGGTTACGCGATGCGCGCGTCGCGTGACTCCGTGCTGCGCGCCGAGGCGATCGGCATCGATGTGAAGCGCGTGCAATGGGCCGCGTTCGTGATCGCGTCGTTGTTCTGCGGGCTCGCCGGATCGTTGTATGCATTCTCCAAGGGCACGATTTCGCCGGAAGTGATCAGCGTGAGCCGTTCTGTGGATGGTCTCGTGATGGTGCTGCTCGGTGGCTTGCAGACGCTCACCGGGCCGATTGTGGGCGCGGCCGTGTTCACGTGGCTGCAGGACACCGTCGCGCGTCAAACTGACTATTGGCAGGCGCTGCTGGGTTTCGCGATCCTGCTGCTGGTGATCGCATTTCCGCAGGGGATCGTCGGCTTCATTCGCGAGCGTTTCGGCGACGACAGCGTCGATCAGGCGGAAAAGAGCGCGGTTTCACCTTCCGGACGTGCTGCGATCAAGGAGGGGCTATGAGTTTGCTGCGCGTCTCCGGTCTCTCCAAATCGTTCGGCGGCCTCAAGGCGGTTGACGATGTCTCTTTCGATCTCGAAGCCGGTCAACTGCTGGCCTTGCTCGGACCGAACGGCGCCGGCAAGTCGACCTGTTTCAACATGGTCAACGGACAGTTGCCGCCGTCGTCCGGATCGATTCGTCTCGACGGTCACGAACTGGTCGGCATGCGTCCGCGCGACATCTGGCGTCTGGGCGTGGGCCGCACGTTTCAGATTGCCGCGACCTTCAATTCCATGACCGTGATCGAAAACGTGCAAATGGCTCTGGTCTCGCGCGAACGAAAAACCTTCGGTCTATGGAAATCCGCGGGCTCGCGCTACGCCGATGAAGCCCTCACGCTGCTCGACCAGGTCGGCATGGCCGCGGATGCAAATCGCGCTTGCGGCGTGCTCGCTTATGGCGATGTGAAGCGCGTCGAACTCGCGATTGCGCTCGCCAACCGCCCGAAGCTGCTGCTGATGGACGAACCCACCGCCGGCATGGCGCCGAAGGAACGCAATGAATTGATGGCGCTAACCAAGCGTCTCGTCACCGAACACAAGATCGGCGTGCTGTTTACCGAGCACAGCATGGACGTCGTATTCGCCTACGCCGATCGCCTGATCGTGCTTGCGCGCGGCAAGCTGATCGCCGAGGGCGACGCCGACACGATCCGCAACGACCCGCGCGTCCAGGAGGTCTATTTCGGCACCGGCAAGACCTTCCAGCCGCACGCGCCGCTGCACGAGGCGGCGGGCGGCCATCAGGGACAAGGAGCGCGGCAATGAGCGAGCCGATGCTGAAAGTCTCCGGCCTCAACGCGTTCTATGGCCGCGCGCATATTCTGTTCGACGTCGGCCTCGAAGTCGGGCGCGGCGAAGTCGTGGCGCTGATGGGCCGCAACGGCGCCGGCAAATCCACCACGATGAAAGCGGTGATGGGTTTGCTGCCGCGCCGTCAGGGCGAAGTGAATTTTCGTGGACAGAACATCACCGCGTTGCCGCCGTACAGGATCGCACGCATGGGCATGGGCTTCGTGCCCGAGGATCGGCGCGTCTTCGCGGATCTGACCGTGATGGAAAACCTCGACACCGGCCGCCAGCCGCCGCGCGACGGCGCCCCGCAATGGACGCCGGAAAAACTGTTCCGCCTCTTTCCCAATCTCGGCGAAATGCCCCAGCGTCCGGGCGGCCAGATGAGCGGCGGCGAGCAGCAGATGCTCACCGTTTCGCGCACCCTGATGGGCAATCCGTATCTGGTGCTGCTCGACGAACCGTCCGAAGGCGTGGCGCCCGTGATCGTCGAACAGATGGCGAACATGATTCTCGAACTCAAGCGCGAAGGGCTGTCGATTCTGTTGTCCGAACAGAACCTGCACTTCGCCGAGCTGGTCAGCGACCGCGCGTATGTGCTCGAAAAAGGGCAGATCCGTTTTAGCGGCACGATCGGCGAACTCGCACAGAACGAAACAGTGAGGCGCGCTTATCTGAGCGTGTGATTCCATCGGACGCTGAAGCGCGCACGCAGTGTCGCGCTCGCGGCGCCGGGCAATCGTTGCGAAAGGAGAGGCAGATGGCAGCAGAGACGTTGACAGGCTTGTCGGGCAAGGTCGCGGTAACGAACATCGGGCTGCTGTTATCCGGCGATATCGATCAGCCCATTCTCGACGCGGACACGCTCGTGATCGACGACGGCGTGATCGTTGCGGTCGGCCGCGAAAAGGACTGCGATCTCGAGGGCGCGCGTACGACTGTCGATTGCAAAGGCACGACAGTCGCCCCCGGTTTGATCGACTCGCATGTGCATCCCGTGTTCGGCGACTGGACGCCGCGCCAGAATCAGATGGGCTGGATCGAATCGAACCTGAACGGCGGCGTCACCACGATGATTTCGGCCGGCGAAGTGCATTTGCCCGGCCGCCCGAAAGACGTGCTCGGCGTGAAGGCGCTCGCCATTACCGCGCAACGTTCGTTCGAAGGCATGCGCGGCGCGGGCGTCGGTGGCGGCGTGAAGGTGATGGCGGGCGCGCCGGTGATCGAGAAGGGCATGGTCGAGGAGGACTTCAAGGAGCTCTCGGAAGCTGGCGTGAAACTGCTCGGCGAAGTCGGGTTAGGCAGCGTGAAGGGCGGCGAGGAAGCCGCGCAGATGGTCGCGTGGGCGCGCAAGTACGGCATTCAAAGCACGATTCACACGGGCGGTCCGTCGATTCCCGGCTCGGGTCTGATCGATCGCGACGTGGTGCTCGCCGCCGACGCGGACGTGATCGGCCACATCAACGGCGGGCATACGTCGCTCTCTTACCGGCATGTTTGCGATTTGTGCGAGCAGTCGAGCCGCGCGCTGGAGATCGTCCACAACGGCAACGAACGGATCGCCTTGCTGACCGCGCGTCATGCGATCGAATTGAAGTGTCCGCACCGGATCATTCTCGGCACCGATAGTCCCGCCGGTTCCGGCGTGCAACCGCTCGGCATTTTGCGGATGATCGCGCTGATTTCGAGCCTCGCCGACGTGCCCGCGGAAATCGCCTTCTGCTTCGCGACCGGCAACACCGCGCGTCAACGCAATCTGCGCCAGGGGCTGATCGAAGTGGGCCGTCCCGCCGACCTCGTATTCATGGACCGCGCGCAGCACACGGCGGCCGATACGCTGCTCGAAAGCGTGCAGCTCGGCGATATTCCGGGCGTGGGCATGGTGATGATCGACGGCTTGATCCGCTGCCGGCGCAGCCGCAATACACCACCGGCCACGGAAGTGCCGGTTGTGCTGTGAACGCGTATCGCTCAGCGAGGCCGGCACGATCATGAACCGCCCGGCGCCTCTTTTGCTGAACGTGAACGGCGCGACGCATCTCGTCAGCGCCGCCGCCGACACGCCGTTGCTCTGCCTGTTGCGTAACGACCTGGCGCTGAACGGTCCGAAATTCGGCTGCGGACTCGGCGAATGCGGCGCGTGTACGGTCCTGCTCGACGGCATGCCGACTCGCTCGTGCGTCACGACCGCGAAGGTCGCGTTGGGCCGCGAGATCACCACACTCGAAGGACTGGGCACGCGCGCCGCGCTGCATCCGGTGCAACAGGCGTTCATCGAGGAACAGGCCGCGCAATGCGGCTATTGCCTGAACGGCATGATCATGACGGCCAAAGCGCTGCTCGATCGCGATCCGCATCCGAGCGTCGAGACGATCCGGCGCGAGCTGTCGCGCAACCTGTGCCGCTGCGGCACGCATGTCGAGATCGTGCGCGCGGTGCAGCGCGCCGCTGAATTGCTTGGCGCGCAGGCGGCGGCGCAATCCGCCGTGCACGGAGGAGTGCGCGCATGACCGGGCCGGATTTCAGCGTCGATCGACGCAGCGCGCCGCCGTCGCGGCAGCAGCTCTACGACGCGCAGAGCGTGCTGATCGTCACGCGGCCGCCGCAAGCGCCGGTGAAGCCGGCGATCGGTCAGCCGGGCTCGCGATCATCGTTCGTGCCGACCGAGGCGGACATGTTCCTCGTCGTGCGCGACGACGGCAGTGTGGTCGCGTTCAACGGTCACGTCGATCTCGGCACGGGCATCGGGACGGCGCTCGCGCAGATCGTCGCGGAAGAGTTGGATGTACCGTTGACGCGCGTGTCGATCGTGCTCGGCCACACACGCGAAGCGCCGAATCAGGGGCCGACGATTGCCAGCGCGACGATCCAGATATCGGCGGTGCCATTAAGGCACGCTGCGGCGCAGGCGCGGCAATTTCTGCTAAAGGAAGCGGCGGCGCGCTTCAATGTGAGCGTCGAGCAACTCGATGTGCGTGATGGCGTCGTTTATCAACGTGACGGCAGCGCGGCTGCGAAAGGCATTGGCTACGGCGAGCTGATTAGTGGAAAACGTGTCGAATTGCAGCTCGCCACCGATGCGCCGTTGAAGTCGCCGGACACGTACAAGATCGTCGGCAAGAGCGCGCCGCGCGTCGACATTCCCGGGAAGGCCACTGGCGAATTGAGTTTCGTGCACGACGTGCGCGTGCCGGGCATGTTGCATGGCCGCGTGGTGCGGCCGCCGTACGCCGGTGTCGCGCAGGGCGAGTTCATGGGCAACAGTTTGCTGCACGTGGATGAAGACTCTGTCAGCGAGTTGCCCGGTATCGTCAAAGTAGTGGTGATTCGCGATTTTGTCGGCATCGTGGCGGAGCGTGAGGAAGTCGCGCAGCAGGCCGTGAAGCGGCTTCGCGTGCAATGGAAAGCGGTCGAAGGCTTACCATCGCTCGAAACCAGCGAAGAAGTCGAAGCTGCTCTGCGCGCGAATCCGGCCAGGCGGCGCGATCTGCTGATCGACGGGGATGTCGATGCAGCACTGACGCAAAACCCCGCTCGCGCGCTGGAACGCACCTACGTGTGGCCGTTTCAGATGCATGCGTCGATCGGACCGTCGTGCGCCGTGGCCGACTATCGCGAAGGCGCGTTGAAGGTCTGGTCGGGCACGCAGAATCCGCATTCGCTGCGCGCCGATCTCGCGTTGCTGATGAGCATGGACGAAGCGCACATCGAGATCGTGCGGATGGAAGCGGCGGGCTGCTACGGCCGCAATTGCGCGGACGATGTCGCCGCCGACGCCGCGCTGCTTTCGCGTGCCGCCGGCAGTCCGGTGCGTGTGCAACTCTCGCGCGAAGACGAGCATGCGTGGGAACCGAAAGGCGCCGCGCAATTGATGGACGTGCGCGGCGCGTTGAATGCCGAGGGCGAACTGGCCGCGTACGACTTTGCGACGCGCTATCCGTCGAACGATGCGCCGACGCTGGCGCTGCTCCTGACCGGCACGATCTCCGCGCAGCCGCAAGTGTTCGAAATGGGCGACCGCACGGCCGTGCCGCCGTACGACTACCGCACCATGCGCATCGTCTGCGACGACACGCCGCCGATCGTGCGGGCGTCCTGGCTACGCGGCGTGTCGGCATTGCCGAATACGTTCGCGCACGAGTCCTTCATCGACGAACTCGCGGCGCAAGCGGGTGTCGATCCGGTCGAGTTTCGCCTGAAACATTTGACCGATCCACGCGCGATTGAACTGGTCAAAGCCGTGGCGGAAAAAGCTGGCTGGGAACCGCGCAACGCCGAGCGCAATGATGAAGAAGGCGACGTCGCACGCGGCCGCGGCATCGCGTATGCCCGCTACGTGCATAGCAAATTCCCCGGCTTCGGCGCGGCATGGTCCGCGTGGGTCGCCGACGTCGAAGTCAATCGCAAGAGCGGCGAGCTCGCTGTGACGCGCGTGGTAGTCGGCCAGGACACCGGCACGATGGTGAATCCCGATGGCGTGCGTCATCAGATACACGGCAACGTGATCCAGACGACCAGCCGTGCGCTGAAAGAGCGCGTGACGTTCGGCGAGAACGCGGTGACGAGCCAGGAGTGGGGCGCGTATCCGATCCTGACCTTCCGTGAAGTACCGGTGATCGACGTGGTGATGATGCCGCGCCACGGCGAGCCGCCGATGGGTGCGGGCGAATCCGCGTCGCTGCCAGGCGCGGCGGCGATTGCCAATGCGCTCTTCGATGCCACGGGCGTGCGATTTCGCCGGCCGCCGTTCACGCCCGAAACGATCCGCGCCGCGCTTGCCGATGCGCAAGCCGAAGACAAGGCGGCGCGTAAAAGGAAGCGTTGGCAGTTTGGGTTTCTCGGCGCGTTGGCAGCAGGAGCGGCGGGTTGGCTCGGTGCATTGTCGCTCGCGCCGCACGCTATCGCACCGATCACGCCGCCGCTCGCGAGTGCGTTTGCGCCGGATCTCGTGGCGCGCGGCAAGCTGCTGGCGTCGCTCGGCAATTGCGCGGTTTGCCATACCGCGCACAACGGCGTGCCGAACGCCGGCGGCAAACCGCTCGACACGCCTTTCGGCACCGTGTACAGCACCAACATCACGCCGGACGGCCAGACCGGCATCGGCAACTGGTCGCTCGAAGCCTTCGTGCGGGCGATGCGGCAAGGCATCAGCCGCGATGGACATCGCCTCTATCCGGCTTTCCCATACACATCGTTTCAGAACACCTCCGATGACGATCTGAAAGCGCTCTACGCCTACCTGATGGCGCAAACGCCGGTGCGCTCGCGTCCGCCGGAAACGAAGCTGGCGTATCCGTTCAGCGTGCGTCCGCTGATGGCCGCATGGAACGGACTCTTCCTCGGACGCACGGCCTTCACAGCCAGCGCGACGCACAGCGCGCAATGGAATCGCGGCGCGTATCTGGTGAACGGACTCGGTCATTGCGGCGCGTGCCACACGCCGCGCAACGCATTCGGCGCCGAGAAAACCGGCGCGGCGTTCATGGGCGGCGGCATGGCGGACGGCTGGGAAGCGCCCGCGTTGTCGAGCCTCTCGAGCGCGCCCGTGCCGTGGAGCGAGGGCGAACTCTTCAGTTATCTGCGCAACGGCCACGCGCCGCTGCATGGCGTCGCGGCCGGGCCGATGGCGCCGGTCGTCGGCGATCTGGCGGCGCTGCCCGACAGCGATATTCGCGCGATGGCCACGTATCTGGCGTCGCTCAATCCGTTGGAACCGAACGCGGATCCCGCAGCGGTGGCGCGTCAGTACGAACAGGCCAGCGCGATTTCGGGCGCACCTGCGGGCCTCGGCGCGCGGCTCTTCGACGGCGCGTGCGCCGCCTGTCATCACACGGGCAGCGGGCCGCAACTGTTCGGCGCGCATCCTTCGCTGGCGCTTAACACGAATCTGCACAGCACGACGCCTGATAACCTGATTCGCGTGATTCTCGACGGCATCGGCTCGCCTGCGCGGCCCGAACTCGGTACGATGCCGGCTTACCGCGACAGTTTCAACGATGCCCAGGTCGCCGAACTCGTGTCGTACCTGCGTCAGCAGTTCGCCGGTGGCAAGCCGGCATGGCAGGACGTCGCCGCGAGCGTCGCACGGATTCGCGCGACGCCGCGGGCCGACTGAATCGCGAGCCGCTCGAACGCTCGATAACAATGACCGCATTCCCGCAATCCTTTTGATAACGGAGAAACGCATGACCACGCGCGCAGGATGGATCTCTCGCCTCATGGTGCCGACGGTGTTCTCGCTCGCCGCGTTGAGCGCGAGCGCACAGCAGACCATCAAGATCGGCGAGATCAACAGCTACAAGGCGCAGCCCGCCTTTCTCGGGCCTTACAAGAACGGCTGGAATCTTGCGCTCGAGCAGGTGAATGCCGCTGGCGGCGTGCTCGGCAAACAGCTCGAAGTGGTGTCGCGCGACGACAACGGCAACCCTGGCGACACGATCCGCGTCGCGCAGGAACTGATAGCGCGTGAGCAGGTGCAGTTGCTGTTCGGCGGCTTTCTGTCGAACACCGGCCTCGCGCTGACCGACTTCGCGAAGCAGAAGAAGATTTTCTTCCTCGCCGCTGAACCGCTGACCGACAAGATCGTGTGGGCCGACGGCAACAAATACACATACCGTTTGCGGCCTTCCACGTATATGCAGGTGGCGATGCTCGTGCCGGAGGCGGTCAAACTGAAGAAGAAGCGCTGGGCGGTGGTGTATCCGAATTACGAGTACGGGCAATCGGCTGTGGCGACCTTCAAGAAGCTGCTGACGGCGGCGCAGCCCGACGTGCAGTTCGTCGCTGAACAGGCCACGCCGCTCGGCAACGTGGATGCGGGCGCGGTGACGCAGGCGATCGCTGACGCCAAGCCGGATGCGATTTTCAACGTGCTGTTCGGCGCCGACCTCGGCAAGTTCGTGCGTGAGGGCAATACGCGGGGGCTGTTCAAGGATCGCAGCGTGGTGTCGTTGCTGACGGGCGAGCCGGATTATCTCGACCCGCTAGGCGCTGAGGCGCCGACCGGCTGGATTGTCACGGGCTACCCGTGGTATTCGATCGATACGGCGGCCAACAAGAAGTTCGTCGATGCGTATCAGGCCAAGTATCACGACTATCCGCGGCTCGGCTCGGTGGTGGGTTATTCGGCGTTGATGTCGATTGCCGCTGGGATCAGGAAGGCGGGGTCGGTCGATCCGGACAAGCTCGCCGCCGCCTTCAAGGGCCTTGGCGTGGATACGCCGTTCGGGCCGGTCACCTATCGGGCCCAGGACAATCAGTCGACCATGGGCGCGTATGTCGGCGTGACGGGTTTAAAGGACGGCAAGGGCGTGATGACGTCGTACCGGTATATCGATGGCGCAAGCGTTCAGCCGTCGGATGCCGAGGTCAAGAAGCTGCGGCCTGCCGAGTAAGAACTTGATGATGCCTGCGGTGTTCGACGCCGCGGGCATCTAGAGCAACGAACGCCGCCGCCGCGCGGCAACGCGCGGCGATAAGCGGAGAACTACTCCTCCGCGTCGTGCTCGATCACGAACCGTTTCAGATAAGCCAGCACGGCGGCTTCGACCGCGCGATGATCCGCGGTGCTTTTGGAGCCCGCATTTTCCTCGTCGCCGAACAGGGTGGAGGGTGCGTTGTGCACATCCACTTCCTGACCTTCGCGAAAGACGCGAATCTCATGAACGTCTTCGGCGTACTCGGCGATCCAGTGCACGCCTTCGATATGCGCGCCGGCACGTACGGTAGGTATCTTCATGGACGTCTCCCGTCGGGCCGGACCACACGCCGACCCTTACCAGCACCATACGCCGTCCAGATGAGCGGCGCGAGTCCCGTTGCCTGTTTCCTGATGTTCTGCAGTAATTCAGCGCGTTCGTCGAATTTTCATCGAAGCTTGTTGCGCGGATAGGCCATTCCTTGCGTCACGTCAGGAAGGCGAACATTCGCGGTGGACGGTATTTTCACCGGGATTCGCCCGCGCGACGCCGCGCGGCACAGCCGTTGCTGCATGACATAGGCCACAGCCAACTGGAGAACCGTCATGCCTGAAAAGAAAACCGTCGAACGTGCTCGCGCCGACAAACGCGCCGGCAAAGCATCGAGCACCCAAGCAGGTGAATTCGTCAAGGAACAGGTCGATAAGGTGCGTGCCGGCAAGCACGGCGTCAGGTCGGCCAAACAGGCGATCGTGATCGGCCTCTCGGAAGCGCGCCGCGCGGGCGTCGCCGTGAAGTCACCGAAGAAGGGCGCGGCAAGCGAAGCCACCCGCAAGAAAGCCGCGACGGATAACGCCGCGGGCCAGCACAAGAGCACGACGAAAAAGAGTACGGAGTCGACAGCGAAGCGTTCACGCGCCGCCACCGATGCACTGAAGCGTGAAGGTACCGCCGGCGCATCGCGGACGGCACTGTCGAAGCAGACCAAGACCGCCGCGGCCAAACGCCCGGCGGCCAGCCGTTCTGCTGCGGCAAAGAAGGCGGCAGCGACCAAGGGTGCCGCAGGCCGCTCGGCGGCTGCGAAGAAAGCCGCTCAAACGCGGGCTTCGCGTACGCACCATTGAGCTTCGCTGCAGTCGCGCGGCGCGGCGGTCAGCCGAGTTGAGCCACGCCGGCGGCGGGCGCGCCGCGTTGCGCGATGCTGCCACCCCCGGCGTGCATTGTTTGGGCGTGTGAGGCACATAGCGCGCTCGAAAAAAAGGCGGCGCAAATGACGCGCCGCCTTCTTCCAACTGCTCGTTCCTAACGGGTCACTGCACCGTAGCCAGCACGTCGCCCACGGTCTTGAAGAGGTGCGCGATCTGCTCTTCGTTGATAATGAGCGGCGGCGAGAACGCGAGGATGTCGCCCGTGAAGCGCACCAGCACGCCCGCCTCGAAGCATTTGACGAACGCTTCATAAGCCCGTGCACCCGGCGCGCCGTCGCGCGATTCGAGTTCCACGCCGGCGATCATGCCGAGGTTGCGCACGTCCTTTACGTGCTTCGCGTCGCGCAGCGAGTGGGCGGCGGCTTCGAACGTCGGCGCGAGCGTCGCGGCGCGTTCGAACAGACCTTCGCGCTTATACAGGTCGAGCGTGGCGACCGCGGCGGCCGTCGCGGCCGGGTGGGCCGAATACGTGTAGCCGTGGAACAGTTCGATTGCGCCTTGCGCGCCGCTGTTCACGATGCTGTCGTGGATCGTGCGGCTCGCCGCCACCGCGCCCATCGGGATCGCGGCATTGTTGATGGCCTTCGCCATCGTGATCAGGTCCGGCGTCACGCCGAAGTATTCGCTCGCCGTGGCCTTGCCGACGCGGCCAAAAGCGGTGATCACTTCGTCGAAAATCAGCAGGATGCCGTGCTTCGTACAGATCTCGCGCAACTTTTGCAGATAGCCTTGCGGCGGAATCAGCACGCCCGTCGAGCCGGCCACCGGTTCGACGATCACCGCGGCGATGGTCGACGCGTCGTGCAGCGTGACGATGCGCTCCAGTTCCTCGGCGAGATGTGCGCCCCAAGCCGGCTGGCCTTTCGAGAACGCGTTGTGTTCGAGATTATGCGTGTGCGGCAGATGATCGACCGCCGGCAGCAGCGCGCCCGAGAAGATCTTACGGTTCGGCGCGATGCCGCCGACCGAGATGCCGCCGAAGCCCACGCCGTGATAGCCGCGCTCGCGGCCGATCAGGCGCGTACGCTGGCCTTCGCCGCGCGAACGGTGGTACGCGAGCGCGATTTTCAGCGCGGTGTCGACTGATTCCGAACCCGAGTTCGTGAAGAAGATGCGGTCGAGACCCTCCGGCATTAGTTCGGCGACTTTCGTGGCCGCCTCGAAGGCAAGCGGGTGACCCATCTGGAAGGTCGGCGCGAAGTCGAGCGTGGAGAGTTGCTGCGTGATCGCCGCGACGATTTCCTCGCGGCCGTGACCGGCGTTCACGCACCACAGACCCGCGCAACCGTCGAGCACTTCACGCCCGTCCGTGCTGCGGTAGTACATGCCCTTGGCCGACTCCAGCATGCGCGGCGCGGCCTTGAACTGGCGATTGGCGGTAAAAGGCATCCAGAAAGACGACAGGTCGTCGATGACGGGGCGCGAAGTCATGAATATCTCCTTGAATCGAAGTAGTCCCCCAAAAGGACTCCTTCGGGGCATGGCGAAACTGTAGCGTTCGCGGTTTAATGGCGGCATAAACAGTTGACGCAGTGTGGCGCTAACTGTGTTGGTGGATTTGCACCAACTGTGTCGATGCCTGCTGTAGCGCGTCGCCAAGCTCTCCGGCGCCGCATTTCGCACATATTCACACGTTCAGCCGCCCCGCGCGGCCGGCTTTTTCGTCCTGACCATGATCGAACTACAACTCGAGCGCGACCGGCGCGCCGCTCCCACGCTTGTCGAGCAGGTGGTGCAAGGCTTTGCGCGCGCCATCGAGGGGCAATCGCTGCGCGCGGGCGCGCTGCTGCCATCGGTGCGGCAACTGGCGCAAAGCCACGACCTGAGCACCTTCACGGTCACGGAGGCGTACAACCGGCTGGTGTCGATGGGCCTCGTGGTCGCGCGGCGCGGTTCCGGCTATCGCGTGGCGGCGCGCTCGCAGTCCACGCGGGTCGCCGCCACCGACTGGCAGCCGCCGAGCCTCACCGCGACCTGGCTCCTGTCCGACGTGTTCGCCGACCATTCGGTGCCGATCAAGGCGGGCGGCGGCTGGCTGCCGAACGAGTGGATCAACGAGACCGGCTTGCAGCACGCGCTGCGGGCCACTAGCCGGGTGCCGGCGGCGCGCCTCGGGGATTACGGGCATCCGTACGGATTCGCGCCGTTGCGCGAGCGGATCGCCGAACAACTCGACCGCCGCGGCCTGCCGGTGGAGGTGTCCAACGTCCTGCTCACGCAAGGCGCGACGCAAGGGCTCGACCTGATCGTGCGCACCTTGCTGCGCGCGGGAGATGCCGTGATCGTCGAAGATCCCGGCTATTGCAATCTGCTGCAGATCCTCAAGCTGGCCGGCCTGGTGGTGCATGGCGTGCCGCGCACGCCGGCGGGCGTCGACACGGACGTGCTCGAAGCGCTGGTCGCCGAGCACAAGCCGAAGGCGATCTTCGTCAACACGACGCTGCAGAATCCGACCGGCGCGACCTTCGGCATGTCGGCGGCGTTCCGCTTGCTGCAGATCGCCGAGCGTCAGCGCATGTGGGTGATCGAAGATGATGTGAGCCGCGAACTCGCGCCGTCCGGCGCGCCGCTCTTCGCGGCAATGGAAGGCTTGCAGCGCGTGCTGTACGTCGGCGGTTTTTCGAAGACGGTGACGCCGGGGCTGCGCTGCGGCTACGTGGTTGCCGAGCGCGCGGTGCTGCGCGAATTGGCGCGCACGAAAATGGCGGTGGGTTTGACGTCGTCGGAGGCGATCGAGCGGATCGTCGACAAGGTATTGCTGGAGGGGCGCTACGCGCGCCACGTGGAAGCCGTCAACGAGCGTCTCAAGCTCGCGCATGCGACCGTCGAAGAGCGGCTCGATTCCCTCGGTCTTGAACTGTTTCACCGGCCGCGCGCCGGGCTGTTCCTGTGGGCGCGCTTGCCGATCGAAGCGGAGCGGGCCGGCGAAGTGGCGACGGCCGCGCTCACTCACGGTATCTGGCTCGCGCCGGGCTCCTACTTCCGTCCCGACGATGCCCCAAGCGCCTGGTTCCGCTTCAACGCACCGTATTCGACGGACGACGCGTTGTGGCGGTTCATCGAGCGGGTGGGGCAGGGCGCGTTGTAGCAACCACCCAGGCACTACGCAAACACATCTTTCCCGTTTTGGTGTCTGTCGTTGAGCGCGGCGACCATCTGCGACTCCGACATGTTCTTCGCCCAATCGGGTCTCAGTTCAAAGTGCGGCTCGTCGTGGAACGTCGTCCACGAGCCGCCCCACGTGAGCCCCAGTTGTGTGCCCAGCGCTCCGATGGCTTTGTATTTCTGCGATTGCCCCTGATACGCGCCGTTCTCGAATACGCCGATGTCGAAGGCGATGCCAAAATTGTGGTTCGAATGGCCGCCCCTGGCATTCGTCACGATATCGGTGTTAGGTATCGTTCGGCCACGCGCGTAGAGCGCGTCTTGCTCCGCGAACGTCCGTGTTCCGCTGATGACTTTTATTTCAATTCCGACTGAACTCGCGGCGTGAATCAGAGCACGTGCGTAGCCCTGCACCTGAGGAACCAGTGTTGCGATGTTTTTTTCACTCCGGTCATCCACCTTGTCGGTCGAATCCGGACTCGCGCCGACGCCGAGTTTCCCACCGATCGCTGCCCATGTTTCAGGTCCGGCTTTTCCGTCGACGGACACGCCGAGTTGCTTCTGAATTGATGCAATGGTTGTGGTCAGGTTCATGAAAAGCTCCTTGGATCGGCCTGCGTGGCAGGCGTGTCGGGTTGCCGCTAACGCATGCTTGGGATGCGGTCCCCAAGGCTTTGCACGGCTTGCGTGACCTGTTGCGAATTCATTGCCGCATTGAAGAACCTGATAAAGCGGTCCGCATGCGCCGACGTGCCAATCGGGTATTGCACCAGCTTCCATCGATTGTTAGGGCTGCCGTTGAAACGCAGACTTCCCGCGTTATAAGCACACGCGGCAAGTGGCGGATCGAAATGGGTCTCGCGAGATTGGCGCCACATGTAGGTGGCACCGGCTTCAATCGAGACTAGCGGGTTTTTGAGCTCGCTCACACCGACGTCTCGATTGAGCACGCTCGACGCCGTGCTGAGCAAGGTCTGCATGAGCCCGACCGAAATGCGCGATGGCGTCAGCGCCGGGTCGACTGTGCTGCAGCCTTTCTCTTTTCTCACCGCCGACGGGTTGCCGCTGCTCTCGGCGCAGATACACGCAATCACCAGTTCTATCGGCACATGCACCTTGCTGAGCACGGTCGCCAGAGCCGTGCCGAAATTGGTCATGATCGCGTCGACGGTCGCGGTTTCCTCCTTCCCGAATACGGCGCCCGCTTCACCGTTGATGATGATCCCTGTCGGGTCGAGCCGCCATTCCACACTCGACGCGTAATGGCGGTGAAATGACGAAAGCGCGTTCTTTGCCGAGCTATCCAGGATGTCCGACGCAACGCGGTCAGGCAGAACCGCATCGGCATTTCCGAACAGCGCTGCCCACGTCTGTCTTCCAATGACACCGTCTGGCTGGAGCGTCTTGTTCTGCCGCTGATAGGCGAATACTGCGTCTCGGGTGGCTTTGCCGAACAGTCCGTCACTTGCAATCACGGCGCCGAAATGTTTCAGCCGGTCTTGCACCTGCGCAACATCGCCGCCACGCATCATGGGCGCGGTCAACCACAGATTTCTGGTCAGTTCGGGCATTATTCGCACCTCCGCTTTTGCAGGAAGAAGTCAATGGATCCTCGTAATGAATTGACTCGTCCACTCAATTTCGGATCTGTACCGGTGTCCGCCAGCGTGCTCCTCGCCTGGGTCAGGCGAGCGCAGGCCTCATTCTGTGGCAAGCTTTCGTCACGTCCTGCGATCGTCAGTTCATCCGCACGAAAGTACTGCGCGTAGGGGTGGCCTCCGGGTGACGTGTCGAGCGTGCTGATCGTCGAGTCAAGCGCCTTCACTACGGAGGTTTTGTCCGTTTGCGGTGCGGCGTTATCGCGGATCGCCTTGAGCGAGTCCGCCAGGCCGATCAAAGCGTCCGTGCGAAGGTCATCCGCGCCTGTGGCCGGAACATGCTTCAACGCGGCACCGTAGTTTTCCAACGCGCACTGCCGCGCGGCGTCGTCATTCTGTTGGTTACCGCTATTGGCCGAACTCGCGCAGCCGCTGGCGCGCTGGATATAACGTTGCGTGCATGTCCTGCTAGCCTCGTTGCAGGGTAGCGTCGCGGAGGTGTCCGCTGCCGGCTGTCCGTTGTTTGCGCCAGACCTGTCGGGTAGTGGACACCCGGCTGTCAGCAATACAGCCACGCAAAGGGTTGCGTAGAGGCAACGCGGCATTCTTCCAGCGGGCATTGCCGAATCGTTGTGCGGGCTCATTCGACAGTCTCCTTGTCCTGAACGAGGCCATCCCTGGCGGCAAGCGAGAGCGCATCGAATACCAGTTGGGTCGTCTTCGCCGGATCGAGATGCGCCTTGCTGAGCGCTTCGCCGAGGAAAACGAGTTTTTCGATCTGGGCCGCGGCCTTTGGATTGGAGGACGCCTGGATCGCCGCATTGACGATGGATTTGAAGTCGATGGATACGGGCTTGCCCGGATCGTCCGGAAGAGAAATCGCCACACTGCCGGGTAGCTGAGCGAGTGCACCCAGATGGACGAGCGCTCCTCGATACTGGTCGAATGCCTGTGTCAGTTCCTCGTTCGAGATAAATTCCGTACTCCTTGCCGGCAATTCCGCGGATGTTCCGTTGCCGACTTCCGTGGCGCAAAGCGCGGCAAGTTCATCCGACGTGTATAGCGTTCCGTCCGGTTTCTTCCGGATGGCAAGTCCCATCAATTTCATTCTCGCCGCGTCGTCCGCGTTGGCGAAATGTTCCAACATGAGTGGCGTGCTTTCCAGCGCCGCTTGTGCGACGGACGGGTCAGTCGTGGACGGCAGCAGCACGGGATCGAAGGGCTGGCCCAACAGTGCGCCTTTGAATTGCGCCATCTTGGGAGCGTCGCTCGCCAGCCGAATAGCCGAAACGAGAATGCCGCCGACGATGCCGACGGGTCCTGCCGGCAGACCGGCGAGTATCGGACCCGCAACGTCGCCGAGGACCGCTGTGGCTTCCGCGAGCACGCCGGGTAATCCCGTTGCTTCGAGCGCGGGTAGCTTCGTACTGACGTCGCCCAGGACCTTGGTGACCGTGGCGGCGTCCGGCTTCGAGGTCAGCAGCGGGTTGATCGTGTCCAGCAGACCCTGTATAGACGATACCGTGTCGGCGACACGCGGCAGGATGTCCGTGCCGAGACCGAGTCCGTCCACCGCGCGAGCTATTTGCTGAATGTTCTGCAACTGATCGCGTTTGGATGTGAGTGTTGCAACGACGTCGCCCGAGTCGCCCGTAACGTTTGCGCCTACGGCCTGATCATATGAGCGCGAGACTGTTTCGAGCGCTGTATTAGTGGCATCGGCCGAATTTTTAAGGACCTCTTTCGAGACGTCGTGCAGTTTGTCGACGGCGTTTTGCTGTGCGTCGACGGCGGTTTTATTGGCTTGCTGGAGCGCCGCATTGTTCTTGTCCACCGTGTCGCTCAGCGTTTCCTGAGAAATGAGCGCTGCCTTGCGCGCCTGCTCGCTTGCACGCGAAGTGAAGTAAAAGGTTATGACGGCCGTGACGAAACTCGTCAATGCTTCCGGGCTGCTGATGTCGAGATATTTTTGCAAAGCCAATGCAATGATCCCGAACGTAACAACGAAGAGCGATAACAGTGCACGGATGCTGCCTTCCGGCGCTCCCAGCGGAAGCTGCAGGAGATGATCGCGCCATTTTTGCGGACCGAGTTCAGCAGCGTGCCTCCAGAATGCGGTGCGCACGAGTGCGGCCACTATGAGAATAATGAGCAGGCCTATCGTGACGAACAGGAAGCTCCAGTAAATGAGTTCCTTGATGAGCCTGCTCTGCTCAACGCCGGTGGCGCTGCCTTGCAGACGCATCAGTTGATCTCGGGGCAGGGTGACATCGGATGGTGCACCCTTGACGTCGCTCGCGTTGAGCACGCTCATCAAATACTCGCGGCTGACGACAACCATGGGCACGGTGGCGGCCGCAGGCGTTGACGCTGCCGCTTGAGACGCTGCTGCATCGCTGACTGGTTTGTCGGTCTGCGCCCCACAGGGATTGACGAAGAACAGTGCAAGCGCGGCCAGGATGAAGTAACGGACAATTTGCATGGCGTTTCTCCATGCGCTGGCACCGCCGGAACCCTGTCCTGCTGGAGGAAGGTGCCTGCGGACAGCGCAATCAAATAACCTTGGACACCCCATGCAGCCCGGATTCGAAATGCCGCGATACAGGCAGGGTCGTCCGTTCAACGATGCGCAACGTTCACGTGGAAGCCGGTTAGCGTCGACCTTGCTGCGAGAGGAAAACCCTGGATCGAACTGGACTGCTATCCAGCCGGATCATCGATCTTGAATACAGGATGCCGAAGCAAATGTCCGGTTCGCTATCCAGACTCTCATGCCTCGACTTTAGGCCACTTTTCAGCGACCCCGCAGAAGAATGAAAGGAACGATAGGTCAATAAACAGAGGACAGCCGTAAGGACTTTTCCCGAGCGGTAGTGTTCGGACTATGTGCTGTAGCGCACATACTGAAACCCCAATTCGGGGAGCCATTCTGGCGTCGCCCAGATTCGTGGGAATCGGGAGATTCGAGTTTGCAATGATCCTGCGCACGGCAGGTCGATCGAAGGCGGAGCCGCGAAGGCTTTAAAATTGCTCGGGCGGGGACTATGATTCCCTCGGAGACAAGCGGAAGGGAGCGCTCAATGAATCAAGCCAGTCCATGCTGCTACGCCGTCTTCATTGCCATCGGACTGCTAACAACTGCCTGCTCGAAAACTCCCGCGACGCAGGAGGCAAATGAGCACTCGGATGTCGCGGCCGTGGCGAATTACGATGTGTTGAACGAAGGGCTAGCCGAGCGCGTGCGCAATGTGTTGCACGTTCCCGCAACGGGCTCCACGACGCAGATATTTGTTACGACGACGGAAAGTGGCATCGGCTCCGTCTATCGAACGCATGGTCCCTGGCTTCCCTACAATGATTCGTCCTGCCAGTTTTCGACGCCGCCCAAGAATGGGATGCCGAGTGTTTTCACCACCTACCAGATCAGCAAGTCGATAGCGGCGGACGTCGGGCTGGATAGTTCGCTTATTCAAGCACTCGCGTCGTTCGATGTGAAACTCTCGAACGCGTCGTCATTTTCATTTTCCATTCTCGATGCGCAATTGCAGGTGGTATCGGAGAGTAATTTCAAGGAGGGACTCGCGGAGCCAAAGTGTGCCAGTGCGCTAGCATCTGCCGGAGACGATTTATATGTTGTTCGTGGATACGTGTCGGGGAAACGGGCCTTTTCCACCACCGTTGACACAAGCGGGCTGGTGAAAGCAGGAGTCAAGAAAATCGCGACTTTCGATATCAGCGCCGACGGGGGAAAAGCCACGCTGGGCATTACGGACACCCAGCCAATAGAATTCCTGCAGATTCTGGAACTGGTTCACGCGCCGGCAACAAACCCGGCGCTTACCGCCAGCGCCTCGCCCGCAGCCCCCGCACCGCCGCCGCGACCCTCGGCGCCGGCCGGTACGAACGGTCCGTCCATCATCTACATACAGCAGAATACGGCTGACAATCGGAGCGTGGGCGATAAGGCGAAGGACATTCTGAAGAAGGCCGGCCTGCCGGTTGCGAACGGCGTCGAGTCTCTTGCCAAAACGCCGGACCGGTCGATCGTCAAGTACTTTCAGGATGCCGACCAGGCCGGAGCGGAGCATGTGGCTGAATTGCTGGGCGCGCAGTACGGTAAGGTAGACGCCATCAGGGCGAAGGCGCCCAACGTCAAAGCGGGCCAGCTCGAAGTTTGGCTGGCTAAACAATGAGAAGCTGAGCGAGACGTGTCGCGCGTCACGGTCGAATTCGATTGGCTGTGCAGCCGTCGATCATTTCTAGCGGGGAGTCCGCATGCCAACTTCATGGCATGCGGACCATCGCCGTCACGTTCACGCGCCCTGGCCGATCAGCTTCAGCGCAATCGGATACAGCGACAGCACCAGCAATAAAGCCATCGCCACATTGAAGACGCGCAACCGCTTCGGGTCCGACAGCACCTGCCGCATGGCGGTGCCGAAACCTGCCCACAGGCAGATGCAAGGAAAGCCGATCACGTAGAAGATCACCGCCATCGCGATGGCGTTCATGCTGTAACTCTCGCTGAGGTGGATCGTCGTGGCGGCGGTCAGCACCATCATCCATGCCTTCGGATTGACCCACTGGAAGGCAATCGCTTCGTAGAACTTCATGGGCCGGCGCTCGCCCTTTTTTACCTTCAACTCGCCCGAGGTGCCGATCTTCCACGCGAGGTACAGCAGATACGCGACGCTCGCGACCTCGAGCACCGTGTACAGCACCGGGAAATGCACGAAGGCTTCGCCCAGACCGATCCCGACCGACAGCATCAACAGCACGACGCCGGCGCTGATGCCGGACAGATGCGGCAACGTGCGACGGAACCCGAAATTGACCCCCGAGGCCAGCAGCATCGTGTTGTTCGGACCGGGCGTGATGGTGGTGACGAGCGCGAACAGGATGCCGGCAGGCAGCGCGCTGAGACTGAGATAAGACATGGAAAGCTCCGGTGTCGGTCGAAAGGACGTTGGAGCATTCTAGCGAGCGTTGCCGGTACAGTACCGGTACGGTTTATGAGATGGTGTCCGGTACGGGTGGCAGGATAGCGGCGCGATACAAGGTGATTTTTTTGCATCGCTAATGCTCTAGGACAATATTTTCCATGCACTGTTTGGCCGCAATATTGGGGTAACACCGGCAAAGGTGGGACTCGACAGGCAGCGGAGGGCAGCGGTGATCGAGCAGTGGCGGGAAGCCGTGCGCGCGGTGCACGGCGTGGAATCGAAATACAAGCGGCTGGTCAAGGCGATCGCGGGCGACATCGAAAGCGAGTCGTTGCCGGCCGGCGCGCGGCTGCCGCCGCAGCGCGACGTCGCCGCGGAACTGGCGATCAGCGTGCAGACGGTCACGAACGCCTACAAGGAACTGGAGCGGCAAGGGCTGATCCGCTGCGAGGTGGGGCGTGGCAGCTTCGTGGCGGCGCGCGTCACCGAAACCATGTCGAGTTATATGCTCGACACCGCTGAGCGCTCGGTGGTCGATTTTTCGATCGCACGCATCATCCATACGGCGGAGCACGACGCCATGTGGCGCAAGGTGTGCGCCACACTCTCCACGATCGACGACCAGCCGTGGATTCGTGCTTTCCGGCCTATCGCGGGCTTCGAACATCATCGGCAAGCCGGAATCGCGTGGCTCGCGTCGTTGGGCATGCCGGCTTCGGCGGATACGCTTCTGGTCACGAACGGCGCCGCGCATGGCATCTTTCTCGCGCTCGCTTCGCTAGTAGGACCGGGCGACACGGTCTTGTGTGAAAGCCTCACGGATCACGGCGTGATCGGCTCGGCCAACGTGCTGGGCTTTACGCTGAAAGGCCTCGAAATCGACGAGTACGGCATCCACCCCGAGCACTTCGAGGAGATGTGCGATAGCGAGCGCATCACGGCACTCGTCTGCACGCCCACGCTGAACAATCCTACGGTCGCGCTGATGCCCGACTCGCGGCGCCGCGCGATTGCGAAAATCGCGCAGCGCTACGGCGTGTATGTGATCGAGGACGATGTCTACGGTCCCTTACCCGCCAAAGCCTCTACGCCGATTTCGAGTCTGATTCCCGATCTGTCGTTCTACTGCACGAGCCTGACCAAGTCGGTGATGACCGGGTTGCGGATCGGTTATCTCGCCACGCCGCGGCGGCTCGCGCTACGCGCCGAAAGCGTGCTGCGCGTGAGCAGCTGGATGGCGACTTCGCCGATGGCCGAGGTGGCGACGCGCTGGATCGTCGACGGGACCGCCGCACGGCTCGTGGAGATACAGCGCGAACGTCTGGGGCGGCGCCAGGCGCAATTGCAGCAAACGCTGGGCAGTTACGTGCTCGGCGCACATCCGCAAGCGCTGTCCGCCTGGTTGCGCGTGCCCGATCATTGGCGTACCGACCGACTGGTGAGAGAGCTGCGCAACCGCGATATCGCCGTGACGTCGCCTGATCCATTCCTCGTGCGCGACGCGGACCGGCCGAATGCGGTGCGCGTTTGCGTCGGTGCCGAAGTGGGTGAAGAGACCTATAAAAGCGCGCTGGAAACCATGCGCGACGTGTTCGAGCAATACCCGCAGGTGCACGATTTCACCTGACCTCGCTCCCATGTCGAGTATGGAGCGGGAATGAACTAGGACAATGGAAATCGTTTTTTAGAACATTAGACTGGGCTGCATTGAAAACGATGCGGCCGCCGCTAGCGTGACAGCGCACGCGCGACAGCATCGGAGTCGAACCTTTGGTGCGGGGCCGAGTTCATGTCCGTTCTGTCGCTGGCCGATTTGTCGCTGATCGATATCTACCGTGCGCGTCGTCGTATCGCAGGACGCGTCTGTCACACGCCGCTCGTCGAATCGCAGCGTTTGTCGGCGATCGCAGGCACACCGGTCTTTCTCAAACTGGAAACCGTGCAGCCGACCGGCAGCTTCAAGCTGCGCGGCGCGACGAACGCACTCGCTCATCTCGCCGAGCAGGGCTGCCGGAAAGTCGTGACCGCGTCGACGGGCAATCACGGTCGCGCGGTTGCGCATGCGGCTCGCGCGCAGGGTATCGACGCGACGGTCTGTATGTCGACGCTCGTGCCGGCGAACAAAGTCGAAGCCGTGCGAGCGCTCGGCGCGCAGGCGCGGATCACCGGTAAAAGCCAGGACGAGGCCGAACAGGAAGCGTTGCGGCTCGTACGCGAAGAAGGCTTTGCCTACGTTCCGCCGTTCGACGATCTGCACGTGATCGCCGGTCAGGCGACGATCGGACTCGAAATCGTCGAGGCGTTGCCCGAAGTCGCGAACATCGTCGTGCCGCTGTCCGGTGGCGGTTTGTTCGCGGGTATTGCGTTCGCCGCGAAGAGCGCGAATCGCAAGATCGGCCTGACCGGCGTGACGATGGCGCGTGGCGCCGCGATGCATGCGAGCCTCGCGGCCGGCCAGCCGGTTCTGGTCGAAGAAGTCGAAACGCTGGCCGATTCGCTCGGCGGTGGCATCGGACTCGACAACCGCTATACGTTTGCGCTCACGCGCGATCTGATCGACGAAGCCGTGCTGCTCGACGAGGCGTCGATTGCACGCGGCATCGCGCATGCCTACTGGCATGAACGGCTCGTGTTGGAAGGCGCGGCGGCGGTCGGCATCGCCGCCTTGCTCGATGGCGTGTTGCCGGCCGGACGCGTCAAACGCGGGCCGCTCGTGCTCATCGTGACGGGCGCCAACATCGATATGGACCAGCATCGCCGCATCGTCGATTCCGCGTCGACGCAACCTGTCTCGCACAATGCCCTATGACCTCCATTACTCTCCTCGGCGAAGCTGAGCTTCGCGAACTCGTGCCCCTCGATCTTGCCGCAATCGATCAGGTCGAAGCGGCCTTTCTCGCCCTCGCCACCGAAGCCGTCGCAATGCCGCCGATCCTGCGTCTCGATCTGCCTGAACAGCACGGTGAAGTCGACGTCAAGACGGCGTATCTGCCGCGCTTCGATAGTTTCGCGATCAAGGTGAGCCCTGGTTTTTTCAACAATCCGTCGCTCGGTTTGGCGAGTCTGAACGGGCTGATGCTGGTGTTGTCGGCGAAGACGGGTCTGACCGAAGCGGTGCTGCTCGACAACGGCTACCTCACCGCGGTGCGCACGGCAGCCGCTGGTGCGGTCGCCGCGCGCTGGCTGGCGAAACGGCACCCGCCGCAAGTCGCGGTACTTGGCGCAGGCGAGCAGGCACGTTTGCAGTTGCAGGCGTTGATGCTGGTGCGCCGCGTCGAGCGCGTGCGCGTATGGGCGCGCAATCCGGCGAGCGCGCAGCGTTTCGCCACGGCGATGACCGCCTCGCTCGGCGTGCCATGCGATGTTGCGCGCGATGTTCACCACGCAGTCGCCGAAGCGGACATCGCGATCACCACCACGCCAAGCCGCACACCGTTGATCGAAGCCTCCGACCTGCATCCAGGCTTGCATATCACGGCGATGGGTTCAGACGCCGAGCACAAGAATGAAATCGCGCCGGCTGCGTTGGCGGCGGCGCGCTATGTCTGCGACCGCGCGCAGCAAACGCGCGTGCTGGGCGAGTTGCATCACGCGCTGAATGCAGGCGTGACGCGCGCCGACGCCGCGATCACGGAGTTGGGTCAGGTGATCGCCGGACAGGCCGTGGGTCGCGTCAATGAAACCGACGTGACGATCTGCGACCTGACCGGCACCGGCGCGCAGGACACCGCAATTGCCTCGTTGGCACTGAAGCGAGCGCATGCCGCGGGCGCCGGAATGATTTTCCGCAATGACGTGAAGCGCTGAGAGGGGACGATGTCTGAAACAACGCAACTGCAATGGGATACGAACGTAGATGGCGCGGCGTCGAAACGTTCTATCACACGCCACGCAAACTGTTCGTGAGGGAGTCATGCATATGCGGGCAACACCGATTCAGCCGACGGTCGATTTCAACGCCGACGGCGAACAACACGGCTTTCTGAAACTGCCACATTCGCACGACACGTCCGCGTGGGGCGCGGAGATGATTCCGATCACCGTGGTCCGCAACGGCGAGGGGCCGACCGCGCTCCTCACCGGCGGCAATCACGGCGACGAATACGAAGGCCCGATCGCGTTGTCGAAGCTGGCCGCGACGTTGAAAGCCGAAGACGTGAAAGGGCGCGTGATCATCGTGCCATTCATGAATTTCCCCGCGTTCCGCGCGGGCAGCCGCACGTCGCCGATCGATCGCGGCAATCTGAATCGCAGCTTCCCGGGCAAGCCGGACGGCACGGTCACCGAGAAGATCGCCGACTATTTTCAGCGCTATCTGCTGCCGCTCGCCGATTACGTGCTCGATCTGCACGCAGGCGGCCGCACGCTCGACTTCATGCCGTTCGCCGCGATTCACCTGCTGCCCGATGCTAATCAGCAGGCGCGCTGCGAAGCGGCGATGCGCGCGTTCGGCGCGCCGTATTCGATGCGGATGCTCGAACTGGATAGCGTCGGCCTTTACGACACAGCGGTTGAAGAAGCGGGCAAGGTGTTCGTGTCAACCGAACTCGGCGGCGGCGGGACGGCAACGGTGCGAAGCGTTGCGGTGGCGGAGCGTGGTGTGCACGGTTTTCTGCAGCACGCGGGCATTCTCAGGCAAGACGAAACCGGGCACGCAACCGCGCGTACAACGACGCTGCTCGACATGCCCGACGGCACCTGCTATACGACGAGCGAACACGACGGCCTGCTGGAGTTGTGCAAGGACCTCGGCGAGATGGTTGAAAGCGGCGAAGTGATCGCGCGAATTTACGATGCGTCGCGCACCGGCGTCGCGCCTGTCGAATATCGCGCGCGCCGCGGCGGCCTGCTCGCGGCACGGCATTTTCCGGGTCTCGTGCGGATCGGCGATACGGTGGCGGTGGTGGCCGATATCGTCGAGCGCGGCATACCGGTGACGGTCTGAGCACCATGAAACTCGACCGCTACGATCTGGCGATTTTGCGCATCCTCGCGTACGACGGACGCATCACCAAATCGCGTCTGGCCGAAGAGATCAATCTGTCGATCTCGCCGGCGTGGGAGCGCGTCAAGCGTCTGGAAGAGAGCGGTGTGATTCGCGGTTACCGCGCCGAGATCGACTGGGTGCGCGCCTTCAAGGGCAGTCGCGTGGTGGTCGAAGTCACGCTGGCGCGTCACACCGCGCAAGACATGCGGCGCTTCGAGGAGCGGATTGCTGCCGCGCCGGAGGTCGTGCAATGCCACGCGACGGGCGGTGGCGTCGACTATGTGATGCACGTCATGTCGCGTGACATCGACCACTATCAGCGGTTTATCGATTCACTGTTGACCGACGAATTGGGCATCGAAAAGTACTTTACGTACATCGTGACGAAGGTGGTGAAAAGCAGCGCGGAAGGTTTGCCGGACTGGGCGGAACAAACGATCGGCGACGACAGTTGAAGCGCACGGCGGCCTCGCCAGAAAATTGCCGTGCGCCGCGGTGAATTCCAGAAAAAACACGGGCTTTGAGAGACGACAACGAAAAAAACCGCATCGTCACCGGACGTACAGTGACAGACATACATCGCAAACAGGGAGGTCGCCATGTTGCTGGGTCATCCGGTTCTATTCAAATCGCTGTGCTACGTCGACGGACGCTGGGTGCACAGCGCGAGCGCCGCGAGCATCGCCGTGCAGAATCCCGCCGATCAGCAGGTGCTCGGCCACGTGCCGATGCTCGACGCGTCGCAAATCACCGAAGCGGTGGACGCGGCGCAGCGTGCGTTCTCGACATGGCGCTGGCTGCCGGTCGCCAAACGTTCCGCGCTGCTGTTGCGTTGGCACGAACTGATCCTGCGCCATCAGCATGACCTGGCTGCGATTCTGTCGCTGGAACAGGGCAAGCCGCTCGCTGAAGCACGCGGCGAAATCGCCTATGGCGCGAGTTTCGTCGAATGGTTCGCGCATGAAGTGCGCCGCCTGAACGGCCGCACGATTCCAACGCATATCGACGGCGCGCATCTGGGCACGGTGATCGAGCCCGTCGGCGTAGCAGCGCTGATCACGCCGTGGAATTTCCCCTGCGCGATGATTACACGCAAGGCGGCCGCCGCGCTTGCCGCGGGTTGCACGGTGGTCGTGAAGCCCGCGCATGAAACGCCTTTTTCCGCGCTCGCGCTCGCGCAGCTTGCGGAAGAAGCGGGTTTTCCGGCAGGCGTATTCAACGTCGTGCTCGGCGAGCCGCAAATGGCAATGGAAACGTTGGTGCGCGACAAACGGGTGCGTTCGGTGAGCTTCACGGGTTCGACGCGCGTCGGTGCGCTGGTCATGCAGACTGCGGCCCAGGCCGGCATCAAGAAGACGGCGCTGGAACTTGGCGGTAACGCGCCTTTCATCGTGACCGAAGATGCCGATCTCGATCAGGCCGTACGCGTCGCGATCGCGGCAAAGTTCCAGACCTCGGGTCAGGACTGCTGCGCGGCGAATCGCATCTTCGTCGCCCGGCCGCTGTACGAAGCGTTCGTCGCGCAATATAGCGAAGCCGTGAACGCGCTGAAGGTCGGCACCGCATTCGAGGCGAACGTGAATGTCGGTCCGCTGATGCATCAAGCGGCGTTCGACACCACCGCGCAGCGCGTCGCCGACGCGAAAGAGAAGGGCGCGCGCATCACCGCCGGCGGCGCGGCGCATGAACGCGGCGGCTGGTTCTTCGAGCCGACCGTGGTCGCGGACGCAGCGCCCGGCATGCGCATCTACGACGAGGAAAACTTCGCGCCCATCTCGGCGGTCTCGCCGTTCGACTCGCTCGACGAAGTCATTGAACGCGCGAACGACACCGAATACGGCCTCGCCGCTTATGTTTGCGCTCAGGATCTCAACACGGTGTTTCAACTGATCCGCCGGCTCGACTTCGCGATGGTGTCCGTCAACGGCGCGAAATTCACCGGTGCGCCGATTCCATTCGGCGGCATCAAATCATCCGGACTCGGCCGCGAAGGCGGGGCCGAAGGTTTCGAGCCGTTCGTCGAAACCCGCTATTTCTGCCTCGGCCAGCTTGGCTTGCCGGTAACCGACAGCCTTCCCGCTCGCCGCGTAGCCGCTGCGACCGCAGCCGCCGCGACGGCCTGAGCCAGCCCATTCATTCATCGATCATACGAAGGAGATTCCGATGACCCAACTCGACCAACTCTTCGACGCCGACCGCGCGCACTTCATGCATCCGTCGACGCACGCTCACGACCATGCGAGCGGGGCGTTGCCCGGCCGCATCGTGACTGGCGCCAAAGGCATTCGCATCGAAGACCATGAAGGCAAGTCGTATATCGACGCTTTCGCGGGTCTGTATTGCGTGAACATCGGCTACGGCCGCACCGAGGTTGCCGAAGCGATCTACGAGCAGGCGAAGAAACTCGCGTATTACCACACGTATGTCGGCCACTCGACGGATACGATCATCGAATTGTCGTCGCGCATTATCGACTGGGCGCCGCAGGGCATGAAGAAGGTGTACTACGGCCTGTCCGGCTCGGACGCGAACGAAACGCAGATCAAGCTCGTCTGGTACTACAACAACGTGAAAGGCCGCCCGAACAAGAAGAAGATCATTTCGCGCCAGCGCGGGTATCACGGTTCGGGGATCGTCACCGGTAGTCTGACCGGTTTGCCGAGCTTTCATCAGTTTTTCGATCTGCCGATCGAGCGCGTCAAACACACGGTATGTCCGCACTGGTATCGGCAGGCGCCGGCCGGCATGAACGAGGCGCAATTCGTTGCGTACTGTGTGGAAGAACTGGAGAAGCTGATTGCACAGGAAGGCGCCGATACGATCGCTGCGTTCATCGCCGAACCGGTAATGGGCACGGGCGGCATTCTGCCGCCGCCGGCGGGTTACTGGCCGGCGATCCAGCAGGTGCTGAAGAAGCACGACATCCTGATGATCAGCGACGAAGTAGTGTGCGGCTTCGGCCGTCTCGGCTCGAAGATGGGCGCGCAACACTACGGCATCACGCCGGATCTGATCACCGTGGCGAAGGGTTTGACCAGCGCTTATGCGCCGCTGTCGGGGGTGATCGTCAGCGAAGGCGTGTGGGACGTGATCGATAAGGCGTCGCAGGAATCGGGCGCGATGGGGCATGGCTGGACCTACTCCGGCCACCCGATCTGTGCGGCGGCGGCACTCGCGAACCTGGATATTCTGGAGCGCGAGAACCTCACGCAGAACGCGGCGCAAACCGGTGCGTATCTGCTCGAACAACTGCACGCGGCGTTCGATGCTCATCCTTTGGTCGGCGAAGTGCGCGGTGCGGGCATGCTGGCCGCGCTCGAATTCATGGCCGACAAGGACGGCCGTCAACCGTTCGACGCAGCGCTGAAGGTCGGTCCACGCGTCTCCGCTGCGGCGTTGCAGCGTGGGTTGATTGCGCGCGCCATGCCGCACGGCGACATTCTCGGCTTCGCGCCGCCACTGGTCACGTCGCGCGGCGAGGTGGACGAGATCGTGAAGCTGGCGCGCGCGGCGGTGGATGAAGTTGCGTCGCAGGTTCTCGCTCCGGCGACTTCCGTGTAATGGGTCGGTGCGTGTAGGCAATCATCAATTGTGAAGTTGATAAAACGAAGCCGGACCAGCGGATACCGCTGGTCCGGCGTGTTTCATGCATGCCTGTTATTCAAGCCTGATTTGCGGCTTGCACGTAATGCCGGTCCGGAATCACGACGATATTGCCCACGAAGCGCTTGCCCATGAATTGCGTTTGCGCTTCATGAAACTTCGACAAGGGATAGGCTGCGGCCAGAATCGGTTTGATCGTGCCGGCCTGGATATAGTCAAGCACGCGTTTGAAAGCATCGCGTGTCCCTTGCGAAGAACCGTTCAACTGCAACTGCTTCAGATACATGGTGCGCAAATCCAGCTGGACTACCGGTCCGGCAATGGCGCCCGCCGTGGTGTAGCGACCTTCCGGCCGTAGCACGTTCAGCAACTTGCCGAACAGCGCGCCGCCGACCAGATCGGCCACCACATCGACTGGCTGGCCGCCGGTCATCCGCTCGACATCCGCAGCGAAAGTCTCGCTGTCGCGAAGCATCACGCGTTGCGCGCCGAGTTTGAGCACGGCATCTTCCTTGCCCTTGCTGACTACTGCGTACGGAATCGCCCCGCGCGCGCGGCATAGCTGAATGATCGCCGAGCCGACACCGCCGGAAGCGCCCGTAATCAGCACCGTTTCGCCGCTTTTTACCGCAGCCCGCTCGATCATCTGTTCGCCGGTGTGATAGGCGCACCAGAACGTCGCGAGTTCAGCATCCGAATAAACGGATTCGACGCGATGCGCGCTCTCGGCAGGCACTGCGGTGTATTCCGCGTAACCACCATCACGGCCGTGGCCGATGTAGTCGATATCGGCGAGACTGTCGTCGTCGCGGTTATAGATCGACGCATCGACGATCACGCGTTCGCCGATGCGCGCATCGCTCACCCCGTTGCCCACCGCGACCACGCGTCCGACGATATCCGCGCCCTGAATGCGCGGGAACGACAGCGTCGAGCGTCCGCGTCGCCAGGTGGAGACGGCTTGCGGGTCGTCGTCCGTACCGTACGCGCCCTCGCGGACCCATACGTCGGTATTGTTCAGCCCACAAGCGGTGACGTCGAGCAATACTTCGCCCGCTCGGCAGGCGGGAACCGGCACGTCGTCGCGATAGACGAGTTTGTCGAGACCGCCATGCGCGGTCAGTACGACGGCCTTCATTGTCGTCGGAAGCATGTTTCCCCTTTTCACATAGGCCTGTGCGCGCCGCGCTCGCGGCGGCACAGGGTTTTGACGGGCTTACGGTTTGACGAACAGCTTGCGCGGCGTGTTGCAGAACGGCTCGACGCCGGACTCGGTAATGAGGATGCTTTCGGTGATTTCGAGTCCCCAATCGTCGAGCCAGAGACCTGGCATGAAGTGAAACGTCATGCCAGGTTCGAGGACCGTCTTGTCCCCCGGCCGCAGGCTCATCGTGCGTTCGCCCCAGTCCGGCGGATAGCTCGCACCGATCGGATAGCCGCAGCGGCTGTTTTTCTCGATGCCGTATTTATGCAGCATCGCGAAGAACGCGTTGGCGATGTCTTCACACGTATTGCCGGGTTTGGCCGCGGCCAGACCGGCTTCAATGCCTTCGACCACGGCGCGCTCGCCTTCGATGAAATGCTTCGGCGGTTTGCCGAGGTACACGGTGCGCGACTGCGGGCAGTGATAGCGCTTGAAGCAGCCGGCGATTTCGAAGAACGTGCCGGCGTCTCTTGCGAATGGCGTGTCGTCCCAGGTCAGATGCGGGGCGGCGGCGTCGGCGCCGGTCGGCAGGAGCGGCACGATGGCCGGATAGTCGCCGCCGTGACCGTCGATACCGGTAATCCCTGCCGAGTAGATCTCGGCGACGAGGTCGTTTTTGCGCATGCCGGGCTCGATGCGCTCGACGATATGCGCATGCATTTTTTCGACGATGCGTGCGGCCACGCGCATGTACTCGATCTCACGCGGCGATTTAACGGCGCGCTGCCAGTTCACGAGACCCGTCGCGTCCAGCCATTTCGCCTTCGGAAGATGAGCGACGAGCGAGCGATAGGCCGCGGCACTGAAATAGTAGTTGTCCATTTCCACGCCGATCTTCAACGCGCCCCAGCCGCGCGCTTCGATCACTTCACGGGCCAGATAATCCATTGGATGGCGCTGCGTGGATTGCACGTAATGATCCGGATAGCCGACGATCTGCTCGTACTCCATGAACACCGTGCGCTTTGCACCATTCGCGTCCTGGCCACGGCCGAACCAGACCGGCTCGCCGTCCAGCGCCAGCAGCACGCACTGATGCACGTAGAACGACCAGCCGTCATAACCGGTGAGCCACGCCATGTTGGTCGGATCGGACACGATCAGTAATTCGATCCCTGCTGCCTGCATCGCTTGACGCGTTTTACCGATGCGGGCGGCGTATTCGGCACGTTCGAACGGCAGGCGTACGACGGGCGCCGTGGCTTGCCGTTCCTGTTGCGTTGTATCTGACATCTTCCCCTCTCTTTGAGCGTGACGGCGTTGCGGAAGGCAGTGCCTCATGCACGCAATGAGACACCTGGAGGCGTTTCTGGGCGCAGTCTAATGCCGCGAAAAACGGGCTTTCAATGTGCTAGTTCAATCTTCCTCACCGATACGATTCGGGCGTGCTGCGCTTATAGGTGTTGTCCCTGACCCGGACGTGGGCCGTCCGCACGCACCGACGTCCGCGCCATAAAAAGAATTGTTCTAGAGCAATCGGATCCCGAATATGGCTTTGTATTCTGGTTTGCAGAGTTGTTCTCGCAGCACTCTCTCAATCAGGTCAGGCATGACGAATGGGAACGGAATCGATATGAACACCGCACGAGTCACCGACATGCTGAGCGCTTCCGGCGCCGCCCCGGCGACCTTTCCATCGGACTTATCGGCGGCGCCTGCCGACAGCCGTGTACCACGCCGGGAGGCGTCGATGACGAAGCCGTTGATCAGCATCGATCGCATCACCAAGCGTTACGGCGCACTAACGGTACTCGACGAACTCTCGCTCGATGTGATGCCGGGCGAGAAGCTCGCGCTGATCGGCCCGTCGGGTTCCGGCAAGACCACGATTCTGCGCATTCTGATGACGCTCGAATCGATCGATGGTGGCCATATCGAAGTGGACGGCGAGGAACTGTTTCATATGCAGCGTGGCGGCCAGATGGTGTCCGCGAACGAGCGGCACCTGCAGAAGATGCGCGAGAAGATTGGCATGGTGTTCCAGCATTTCAATCTGTTTCCGCACAAGAGCGTGCTCGAGAACGTGACGCTCGCGCCGATGCTGACCAAAGGCGAGAGCCGTGAGTCGGCGGAAAAACGCGCGCTGGAATTGCTCGACATGGTCGGCATGGCCGACAAGGCAAAGAGCCGGCCGGCGCAACTCTCCGGCGGCCAGAAGCAGCGCGTGGCGATTGCGCGGGCGCTGGCCCTCGCACCAAGAATCATGCTGTTCGACGAAGTGACGTCAGCGCTCGACCCCGAGCTTGTAGAAGAAGTGCTGAATGTGATGCAACGGCTCGCCAAAGAAACCGACATGACGATGCTGCTCGTCACGCATGAAATGGGCTTCGCCCACGATTTCGCGGACCGTGTGCTGTTTTTCGACCGCGGCAGGATCGTGGAGGAGGGCAAGCCCGAAGATATTTTCAGTCATCCCGAGCATGAGCGAACCCAGGCGTTCCTGCGCAAGATCATCGCCGCGGGTCACCGGATCTGATCGCCCGACGCCACACGCGCTTACCGTTGCACACCACCACGCCTTAGGAGAGAAAAATCATGAAACTGAAGGGGATTCTGATCACGGGGACGTTGTCGCTGCTGACCTTGACCGGCATTGCGGTCGCCGCCCAGGACAAGTTGGCGCAACTCAGGGAGCAGGGTTTCGCGCGCATCGCTATCGCCAATGAGCCGCCGTTTACCGCGGTCGGCGCCGACGGCAAGGTGACAGGCGCCGCGCCCGATGTGGCACGCGCGGTCTTCAAGAAGCTGGGCGTCAACGACATCGTCGCGTCGGTCTCCGAGTATGGCGCGATGATTCCGGGCCTCGCCGTGGGGCGACATGATGCGATTGCCGCGGGTCTCTTCATGACGCCGCAGCGTTGTGCCGCTGTTGCGTACTCGGAGCCGGTGCTGTGCGCGGTGGAGGCGTTCGCCGTCAAGAAGGGCAACACCAAAAGCATCAAGACCTACGAGGACATCGCCAAGGATCCCAAGGCTGTGATCGGCGTGGAAGGCGGCACGACCGAACAGAAACTCGCGACCGCCGCGCATATTCCGACCGAACGCGTGGTCATCGTGCCGGACGGCCAGAGTGGTTTGAAGATGCTGCAGGACGGCCGTATCGACGCGTTCGCGCTGCCGCTGCTGTCGATCAGTGATCTGCTCTCGAAAGCGAAAGATGCCAATCTGGAATCCATCGCGCCGGTGCAAGGCACACCCGTGCAGTGTGACGGCGTGGCGTTCCGCAAGCAGGACACCGCACTGCGTGATGCTTTCGACGTCGAACTGAAAAAGATGAAGGAGTCCGGCGAATTCGCAAAGATCGTCGAACCGTACGGCTTCTCGGCTAAGGCGGCGATGTCGACGAGCCGCGACAAGCTGTGCGCGGCGAAGAACTGATTCTTTCCTGCCTGTTTGACGCGCTACGCGGTAGCACGCCAAATGGCCATTCCGTTGTCTGCGAGGTGCGCTCATGAACGACTGGTCCGGCTATCTGCAGCTGATTCTGAAAGGCGCGCAGGCGACTGTTGAACTCACTGTGATGGGGACGGCGCTTGCGCTCGTGATGGCGTTCGTCGCCGGACTCGGACGGCTGTCGCGATTCTTTGCGGTGCGCGCGCTCGCCACGTCGTATATCGAGTTCTTCCGCGGCACGTCGGTATTTGTCCAATTGTTCTGGGCATATTTCGTGTTGCCGATGGTCGGATTCACGCTCGCGCCGCTGCAGGCCGGAGTGCTCGCACTCGGCTTGAACGTGGGCGCGTATGGCGCGGAAGTCGTACGTGGCGCGGTCGTCGCGATCGGCCAGGAGCAGAGGAGTGCCTGCATCGCGTTGAATCTGTCCACGTATCAGCGCATGCGTCACGTGATCCTGCCGCAAGCCTTGCCGCTCATGCTGCCGACCTTCGGCAACAACGCGATCGAGTTGCTCAAGGCCACGGCGGTCGTGTCGCTGATCTCGCTTGGCGACATGACATTCCAGGCGCAGGTCGTACGCTCGCAGACCGGCAACACGTTGATCCCGTTCGCGACGATTCTCGCGCTGTATTTCGCTATGGCCTGCCTGATTTCGTTCGGTGTGCGCAAGCTCGAACGCCGGATGACTTTCGGTCTCGACGGCATGAGGAGATAACCGTATGGAATGGGACTGGAGTTTCGCGCGCGAGATCATGCCGATCCTGCTGCAGGGTCTGAAAATCACGGTGCTCGCGACCTTGCTCGGCGCGGTGGTGGCGGCGGTGGTCGGCATGGCGTTCGCGATCTTGCGGCTGTCGCCGAATCGCGCGGTGTCGCGCACCACCACGGCGGTGGCGAGCTTCATTCGCGGCACACCTTTGCTCGTGCAGCTTTACTTCGTTTTTTACGTGCTGCCCGATATCGGCATTCGCATGCCGGCGCTCGCCGCCGGCGTGCTCGCGCTCGGCGTGCATTACGCGACGTATGCGGCCGAGGTCTATCGGACCGGTATCGAAAACGTGCCGCGTGGGCAATGGGAAGCCGCCAAGGCGTGCAACCTGAGGCCGGCGCAGATGTGGCAGCACATCATCCTGCCCGAAGCGATCCCGCCGATGCTGCCCGCACTCGCGAATTACCTGATTTCGATGTTCAAGGAAACACCGTTGCTGTCCGCGATCACGGTGCTCGAACTGATGAACGAGGCGAAGATCATCGCCAATACGGACTACCGTTACCTCGAACCGATGACGCTCGTTGGCGTGCTGTTTCTGTGTATCAGCCTGATTGCGGTGATCGGCGTGCGGCTGCTCGAAAAACGCTTTCCCAATCCGGGGCATTGACACATGCTGACTTTCATCCATCTGTCACGCAGGGTGCCGCATCTGGACGAACGCGCGTTCGACAAACGCATCGGCCTTGTGATTCTCGCCACCGATCACACGTCCGAGCCGGACTTCGCGACGCTCGTCGCGAATGAGCGCATCGGCGTCTATGTGAACCGCGTGCCGTACGCAAACCCGACTACGCCGGAGAACCTGCTGGCCATGCAGCCGTCGTTGACCGCAGGCGCCGCGTTGATCTTGCCTGACGAAGCGCTCGACGTGGTGATGTATTCGTGCACGTCGGCGTCCGTCGTGATCGGAGACGCGGCGATCGAGCGGGCGATTCATGCAGCGAAACCCGCGGCACAAGTTGTCACGCCCACGGCCGCCGCGGTCATCGCGCTGAAAGCGCTGGGTGCGCGCCGCATCAGCGTGCTGACGCCCTATACCGTTGAAACCAGCGAGCCGATGGCCGAGTACTTCGCCGCACAGGGTTTCGTCATCGACCGCTTCACGTGTATCGGCCTGACCGATGACCGCGAGATGGCGCGGATTTCGCACGACGATATCGTCGCGTTCGCACGTGACGCGATGGCGGAAGAATCCGATGCGCTCTTCATCTCCTGCACGGCTTTGCGGGCCGCGGCCGTCATCGCGCGGATCGAGGCAGCAATTGGCCGGGCGGTCGTGAGCAGCAATCTCGCCACCGCATGGATGTGTTTGCGTCTTTGCGGCGACAACACACCTAACCCCGCGCGGGGACGGTTGATGACGCTGCCGCTGCCTGCAACGTGAGTCCAACGCGTCAGCACCCGATAGTGGGACACCATGGAAAACCCCAATGACTGCATCGTCCTAGAACATCGTTCTGCTCGAGCCTCAACGGTATTGTGAATAGAGGCGATGTTTAACGTGTCGCAAAAGCCAGAAATTCAGGAGGAGCAATGAACTACGCACAGCCATGGAACGGCGAGACCGTGCAACACCATTCACCGAGCCTGTTGCGGCGCGCCATCGCCGCATCGGCACTGGGCAACGCTACGGAATGGTTTGACTACGGCATTTATGCATACGGTCTGACCTATATATCGGCTGCGCTTTTCCCGGGCAGCACGGCGCAGGCGACGCTGTTCGCACTCGCCACGTTTGCTATTTCGTTTCTGGTTCGTCCGCTCGGCGGGCTGTTCTGGGGGCCGCTGGGTGACCGGCTGGGTCGCAAGCACGTGCTGGCGCTGACCATCATCATGATGTCGGTGGCAACACTGCTGGTCGGGCTCGTGCCGAGTTACGCCCGCATCGGATGGTGGGCTCCGGCACTGTTGATCGTCTTGCGGATGGTCCAGGGTTTTTCGACTGGCGGCGAGTACGGCGGTGCAGCGACCTTCATGGCCGAATATGCGCCCGACAAGAAGCGCGGTTTCTGCGGCAGTTTTCTTGAGTTCGCGACCCTTGCGGGTTTCTCGCTCGGCGCGTTCCTGATGCTCGGTTGTTCCGTCGCGCTTGGCAATACAGCGATGCACGCCTGGGGATGGCGGCTGCCGTTTCTGATCGCGGCACCGCTTGGCCTGATCGGTTTCTATCTGCGTTCGAAGCTGGAGGACACGCCTGTCTTCCTGGAACTGGAACAATCGACCCACAAGGAAAAGCAAGACTGTGTGCCGCTGAAAGCTCTACTGGCCGGATACTGGAAGCCGCTGCTGCTGCTCGGTGGTTTGGTGGTGGCGTTGAACGTCGTCAATTACGTTTTGCTGGCTTACATGCCGACCTTCATGCAGAAACAGCTCGGCATGAGCGATAACATGTCGTTGCTCGTCCCGCTGCTCGGCATGTTGGCGATGATGGTCTTTCTTCCTTTTGCCGGGACGTTCTCGGATCGGGTCGGCCGCAAGAACGTGTGGTGGTTTTCGCTGGTGGGGCTCTTTCTCGCAGCCATTCCAATGTTCCTGCTGATGAAGCATGGCATCGTCGGCGCACTCGTCGGATTCTCCGTGCTGGGTCTGCTGTACGTTCCGCAACTTGCCAGCATCTCGGCCATGTTCCCGGCGATGTTCCCCACGCAGGTGCGTTATGCCGGAATGGCGATTGCCTACAACATCTCGACATCCATTTTCGGGGGCACGGCGCCGATGGCGAACGAATGGCTCATCGCACATACGGGCAATGCGCTGATGCCGGCGTACTACATGATGGGCGCATGTGCGATTGGCGCAGTCGCGCTGATCTTCGTCACGGAGACATCGGGCTGCTCCTTGCGCGGGCGCGGTATTCCCGGCAAGGCGTGAGGTAAAGGTGAACGGCTCTCTCTTTTTTTGAACCCAGCGGCATGCGTCAGACATGTAGAGCGGCCCGACAGAAATAAAATACGCCGCGGGGATCGAATTCGCGCTGTCCAAGTCTCGCGCTCTACGAAATCGCGCAGGCAGGGGAGGCCCTGGCGTACGTCGGTGGATTGCGCGAGCCTCGCCTCACGGGGTCCGTGCAGGAGACCGAACTGTTCGCCGATCCTTACGTCGTGGCCTTGCGCAAGGGACATCGACTGGCCAGGCGGAAAACTGGCGAGCTCCTTGATCTCGCCGACTACGACTGGGTCATGCCTCAGCGCAACGTGCCGCAACGCGCGGTAATCGATTCGATTTTCGGGCAGTTGACTACGAGCCGTGACGCCCGGCTGCCGCGCGAACGGCGGTCAAGGGTAAACCCGATTAGGGAATTTGCATAAAATTAAAATATTGACGTTAAATTAACGAGCGACTACCTTTACCTCTAATGCGACGGACTACCCGGGGCGCAGCAATCGCGACGAGAGAGTTGCCATGTCACACACCCTGTTTCGACGTTTTCGAGGATTGGTCGTCAGCGCCCTGACGGGCGCAGCACTGGTCATGTCGACGCCCGCCTTTTCGGCCGGGGACACGCTGAGAGTCGCAACGGAGGGCACCTATCCGCCGTGGAGCTTCAAGGACGCCTCCGGCCAGCTTCAGGGCTTCGACGTAGACATTGCAAATGCCCTTTGCGCGCAGATGAAGATGAAATGCCAGATCGTCGCGCAAGCGTGGGACGGCATCATTCCTGGCCTTCAGGCCAATCGATATGACGCCATCGTTGCGTCGATGTCGACGACACCTGCGCGACGCAAACAGGTTCTGTTCACCAATAAGTACAAGGACACCACGTCCAGTTTTATCGCGGCAAAAGACAGCGGGATCAAGGACGTCTCGCCCGCGGCACTGAAGGGCAAGCGCATCGGCGTTCAACGCGGTTCCTCCCAGCACCAGTGGCTCGTCGCCAACGGTTACGACAAGGCGGCGTCACTCGTGCTGTATGACGACACCCGTCAGCCGGAACTGGACCTCGTCGCGGGTCGTGTCGACCTCATCATCGGCAACAAGGCGACGTTCTATTCCGACTTCTTCAAACGGCCTGACTCGAAGGACTTCGCCTTTATCGGACCTGAGTTCAAAGGCGGCGTACTCGGGGACGGCAACGCCATTGCAGTCCGCCTCGACGACACCGAGCTCTGCAATCGTATTAACGCAGCGTTGGCCACAATCATGGCGAACGGCACCTACGACCAGATTAGAAAGAAATATTTCCCTTTCTCTCTGATGTAATGCGGGGGCCAGCATGCTCAGCTTCACTCTGAACGGTTATGGCGGACTCATTCTGCTGGGGGCCCTGACGACGCTGCTGGTCGCACTCGCGGCCACAGCCATCGGCTCGGTAATCGGAGTTCTGATGGCGGCGGCCAAGCTGTCTTCAGTGCGGATACTCAGGCAGTTCGCCGGCGCATACACGACCACAATACGAGGTGTGCCGGACCTGCTGGTCATTTTCCTTGTCTACTACGGCGGCAGCGCAACCCTTTCTCATGTCCTAAGCCGGCCCATTGAAATCAATGCGTTCGGTGCGGGTGCTGTGTCGCTGGGACTGGTGTTCGGCGCCTACGCAACGGAAATCTTCCGGGGCGCAATCCTGGAAGTTCCACGCGGCCAATTTGAAGCCTCCGCAGCGCTGGGATTGTCGGGCGCAGGGGGCTTTGTGCACGTCATTGCACCGCAGGCGTGGCGCCTCGCTGTACCTGCTTTCGGGAATCAGTTGACCGTATTGCTGAAAGAAACTGCGCTTGTCTCGCTGGTCGGTCTGGAAGACCTGATGCGACGAACAGGCTTCGCCGTCGAGGCGACAAATCGCCCTTTTTTCTTCTACCTGGTTGCCGGCGTGCTGTACTTTGTTCTCAGCTTCGCTTTGACAAACGGTTTTAGCACGGTTCGTCGCAAGACGTCGACCGCATTGGCGAGGTGACGCATGTTTGACTTCTCATTGCTCATTTCGAGCTTTCCGCGTCTGCTGGCCGCGTTGCCCAACACGCTCGAGTTGTTCGTCGCCATCGTGGTCGTCGGTCTCATTGTGGGTGTGCCCACGGCGCTTGTGGGATTGAATTCGTCCAAAGTTCTGAGCGGTTGCGTGAAGATTTACATCGGAGCATTCCGCGGCACCCCGGCGCTCGTGCAATTGTTCTTTCTCTACTACGGATTTGGACAGTTCTCTTTTATTCGACATTCCGTCGTCTGGCCGCTCTTGCGTGACCCATTCACCTGTGCGGTCATTGCCTTGGGGCTCAATTCAGGCGCGTACACGGCGCGCATTCTGATGGGGGCGCTGTCTGCCGTACCGAAAGGCATTGTCGAAGCTGCCGAGGCACTCGGCTTGAGCCGAACTTCCATACTCGTTCGCATCAAAGCACCGATTGCCATTCGTATTGCAATCCCCGCGTATGCGAACGAAACGATTCTGAATCTGAAGGCGACTTCGCTGGCGTCGACGGTGACCATCATGGAATTGACGGGAACGTCGAAGCTGCTGGTTAGTGAGACCTACGCGCCCTATGAGATTTTCGTCGGCGCTGGAACGATTTATCTCGCGCTGACGTTTTTCCTCTCGCACGCATTCCGGATTCTCGAGTTGAACATTGCCCGCAGAACGGGGAAGGACGTCGACGTCGTCAACCCTCGAAAGCCTAAACAAGCCGCGATGTTGAAGTCTTCTGATTCTGGAGACGCTCACGCGACCTAGTCCTCTTGCAGCGCATTTTTATAGGTGGACTCATGTTCCCGAGCCCCCTACGCAAAGTTAATGGAGAAACGCAAATTGCTTCGCTTTCTGACACTTGGACCAGGTGGTAGCAATCACGAGTTCGTGACTGCCCGATACATTCAACATCACGGTCTGGAAGGGCGGGCGTCGATGGCTCTGGTGTTGAGCTTTGACGAGGCGGCACGAATGGTCATTGACGGCGAGGCCGACTATATCGTTCAGGTTGCAGTCCATCCTTCGACGGCTGACATCGTTGCGAAGTACCGCAAACAACTTTTCGTTATCGATGCATTCGTCTCTTCCAGCAAAGACATGGCCGTAGTGACCCGTATCGACGTCGACACACCGCGCACGCTCGCACTTCAGCCCGCCACGCGTGACTATGTCAATACGGATGGACTCACGCTCATTCCGGAGACATCGACAGCATCGGTTGCGAATGGACTCCTCTCGGGCAAATACGAGAGCGGTCTGACGTACTCGTCCCTTGCTACCGAGAACCCCACCCGCTTCAGAATCGACGAGCAGATCGGTACGGTCGACGACCCCTGGATTGTCTACGGCCGCGAGCGGTTGTCGGACGGGCAGGTTGTTGCCTGGAAGGAGAGCCCGGCGGCTCAGGCATTCCACGCTCAGACACTCACGCGGCTTGACACCTGAGTCGCACGAATATGCACAGGACTTTCGCTATGAATACGATCCCGAACAACGAATTCGCGATATCTATCAACGGACTCTCAAAGAGTTTTGGCGAGTTCAATGTCCTCAATTCTATTTCGCTGAATGTCCGGCGAGGCGAAAAGATTGTTCTGTGCGGACCGTCCGGCTCAGGAAAATCGACGCTGATTCGCTGCGTGAACCGACTGGAGAGGCATGATTCGGGAGACGTTCACGTCGACGGAATCGAACTCACTGACGATGTGAAACACGTCCGCATGGTACGTGCGGATGTCGGCATGGTGTTTCAGCATTTCAATCTGTTCCCTCACATGACGGTGCTGGCAAACTGCACATTGGCTCCCATGCGTGTTCGTGGTCTGAAGCGGAAGGAGGCTGAAGCACGGGCCCTTGAAATGCTCGAACGCGTTCGCGTGGCGAGTCATGCCGGGAAATATCCCTCGCAGCTTTCCGGCGGTCAACAGCAGCGGGTTGCGATTGCAAGAGCGCTTTGCATGTCGCCGACCATCATGCTGCTCGATGAACCGACATCGGCACTCGATCCGGAGATGGTCAGGGAGGTGCTCGACACGCTGACGCTGCTCGCGCAAGACGGCATGACCATGCTTTGCGTCACCCACGAAATGGGATTCGCCAGGGCGGTCGCCGACCGCATTCTGTTCATGGACCAGGGAGAAATCGTGGAAGACAACGAGCCCGCTCATTTCTTTGATGCGCCGAGGACTGAGCGAGCGAGGCGATTCCTCAGTCAGATGATTCACAAATGAATGCGTCATGTTGACCATGCGCGCGAACGCGAACTCCTCAAAGAGGTCGAGGCGCTTCGCTCACAGTAAAACGGTATCCCGCAGATCTTCAGGAGTAAGGCATGGCCACAATCAGATTTGGCACCCTCGGTCCATCCGGAACGAACCACGAGTATGTGACTCGTCGTTACATTGAATTTCACGGACTTGAGGCGGAAGTCAAACTCTTTGATAATTTCGACGACGCGCTAGCTGCGTTTGACGCCGACGAAATCGACTATCTGATTCAGTGCGCGGTTCATCCGGATACCCCGCGAGTGATGGGCAGCAACTTCCGCGAGCGGTTCGTTGTCGACACCTTCATCTCGCCGAGTCAGACATTGGCGATTCTCACGCGCAAGGACGTCGGCAAGCCGGAAACCATCTCGCTGGTTTCCCCTGCAACCGATGACTACGCAGACCTCGGTGCATATTCCAGGCTGATTCCCGCGGTCTCGATTCCGGTGGCTTTCGAACGACTGATGAAGGGAGAATGCGATTCCGCGCTGGTCTATCGATACTATTTCGATTCGCAGCCGGAGACGCTGCGAGTGGATGCCACGATCGGTTCGCCCGATGACGCCTGGATTGTGTACGGCCGGGAGCGCGTTGGAGCGGGAGAGATTGTCGCCAGTCGGGAAAGCGCGGTGGCAAAGCAATTCGCGGAGCTGCAGCGGTCACAACGATAAACCGACACGCGCGATAGGGCGGTTGAGAGAGGGTATGGCCTCTATTCTAGCTGTATTCGCGGATGTTGAAGAACACTGCGAGAAACCTGACCGGTACGCTTTCGATTTCTTCCGGACCATGCGCCGCATTCGGGTCGAACAGCAAACTGTCGCCGGGTTTCAGATCGTAGAGTCGATTGGCGTATCGGTATTTCATCTTGCCTTCGAGTACGTGAAGGAACTGAATACCCGTTGTCTGGTGGGTTGACCACGGCTGGGACTTTTCGTCGAGCGTAACGACGTACGGCTCAACGGAAAGATTCCCCGACAATACGTGGCCAACGAGCCGGTAGATGTGGCCATACGACGAACCTTCCCTGTCGACAGTCACGCCTTGTCCCGCGGGTACGAACGAGCAGTCGTGGCGTTCACTCTGATCGACGAAAAAGCGCGACACGGGTTTGCCCAACGCATTGGCCAGCCGTGTAAGCGTTTCTATCGACGGAGTGGCTGTTCCTTTTTCGATTCTTGAGAGCATGGAATGGGAAATGCCGGCCATTTTCGCGAGCGTGCCCGAAGCGATTCCTGCTGAGGTTCGGAAAGCATGAATCTGTGCAGCCAGAGCACGGGACACTTTCTCCACTGCAGGGTCTGTCTGCTTCTCTGCTACCTCGATGTCCGGGGATTCTTCAGCGGGTGACCGACTCTGAGTTTTTGGCATGGTGCCTTCAATGAAGGAGCAGTTCAAAGATGACTACTTGTTGCCATTATATGAGGCATTGCCGTGCATGAGTGTCAAGTCAGCCGCTTTTTGGCAGCACCGCGCGAGATAGCAAAGGAGATTGCCTTGATGCGTATTCGCCCTATTGCACCGACAGATGCTGGTGCCATTGCGCACCTTGTGGATGAACTTCTCGTGGAGCTTCACCATGGCGAGCTCGAACCCGCGAACCGGGTATCTATCGCTGAAACTGTGCTGGCCCAAACGAGTCGCAGCTTCGGGTATCTGGCGCTCGAAGGTGATAGTCCGGTGGGCGTACTTCTGATGACGGAAGCAATGGCAATATACGCGGGAGGGGCCTTCGGACAGATTACCGAGCTATACGTCCGACCGGAATGCCGGTCTGGTGGATTAGCCGCGGCGCTGGTCCGCGAAGCCGCGAGGTTCGGCAAGGAACGCGGATGGAAGCGACTCGACGTGGGCGCTCCTGGCCAGCCTCGTTGGACCCGGACGCTTGCGTTCTATCTGTCCGCGGGTTTTGTCGAAGTTGGACCACGATTGCGTCTTGACTTGTGATGCTGTCCGTCAGCCCAATTGGCAGCACCAGAACACGAATTTCGCTGAGGTTAAAAATGAGCAAGATCGAGCGCCTGCGATTGCCCGAAAACGATGCAACGTTCGGCGGTAACAAGATTTTCGACCTTTTCCAGTATTCGCCTGCCGTGTCGGCGAACGGTCTGGTCTTCATTGCAGGGCAGGTCGGGCTGCGAGCGGACGGGAGCATTCCGGTGTCGGTTGAAGAGCAAATCGATTTGGCGTTCAAGCGCGCCGAAGTCATTCTTCAGAATCTCGGTCTCGACTTTACCGACCTCGTCGAACTGGTTTCGTATCACGTGGACATCGCGTCACAGCTCGGTGATTTCAGGGCCGTGAAGGAGCGTTACATCCGCTCCGACTTCCCTGCATGGACGATTCTCGGTGTGGCATCGCTGGCGCGGCCCGAGTTGTTAATCGAAATCAAGCTGGTCGCCGCGCTGAGGAAATAACGTCGAAGTTTTGCGGTGAATTTTTGCGGGGTTGCAAAGGCGGGCCTCATCGGCAGCTGAAAATGTTTGTACATTACAGTATGCAAGCATAACGGCGTCGGGAACGGCCGGCCGCCATCGCACCCTTGAGCGCCCATTGATGAACCACATCGTATTCTTCGAAGGCCTGCTTCTCGTTCTGCTCGGCGCGTGCGTGCTATCGCTCATCGCCAGCCGTTTCAATCTGCCGTCGGCTGCCGTATTGCTGGTCGGCGGTGCGGCGATCGGCTTCGCGACCGATGCGCCTGTCATTGCGCTCGACCCCGACGTCATCATGGTCGTGCTGATTCCGCCGCTGCTGATGTCCAGTGCGTTCTATACCGCCTGGCGAGAGTTTCGCCGCGAGACCGCGCCAATCGCATCGCTTGCGCTCGGATCGGTGATCTTCACGACCGCGTGCGTCGCGTGCGCCGTCCATTGGGTCGATCCGCAGCTACCGTGGGCCGCGTGCGTCGCCCTCGGCGCGATCGTGTCGCCGCCCGATGCGGTCGCGGCCAAAGCCCTGCTCGGCGAGCTGCCGTTGCCAGAGCGCCTCGTCACCGTGCTCGAGGGCGAAAGCCTCGTCAACGACGCGTCAGGGCTCGTGATCTATCGCTTTGCGCTGGTCGCGCTGGCGGCGGGCACCTTCAGCGCCAGCGACGCCGTCCTCACCTTTTCGACGCTTTCGCTCGTCGGCATCGCAACGGGCGCGCTTATCGGCTGGGCAACGATCAAGCTGCTCGGCTGGCTCGAAGACACGCATCTGGCCGTCGTGCTGACCTTCCTCGCCGCGTGGGCCGCGTATCTGCTCGGTGAACGCCTGCACGGCTCCGGTGTGCTGTCGGTGGTGGCGTGCGGCCTGATCGTTGGACTGTGCCAGCACATGACACTCGACGCGACCACGCGGCTGAAGACCACGGGCACGTGGGACGTCGTCGTCTTCGTGCTGGAAGCGCTCGTGTTCATCCTGATCGGCGTGTCGCTGCCCGGTACGCTGGCAAAGCTCGACGCGGGACACGCGTTCTCATGGTGGCTGCCCGAGCGCGTGTGGGTGGTGGCCGGCGTAACGGTCGCGGTTGTGATCGTCGCGCGGATCGTCTGGGTGATGGCGGCGATCGCGTTGCCCGAATACCTCCTCTCTCGCGCGCGTGGCACCCAGCCCAGAACGGACCTCAAGCAGGCGACGATCCTCGGTTGGGCCGGAATGCGCGGCGTTGTGAGTCTCGCCGCTGCGCTGGCGCTGCCCGAGTCGCTGGCTGAGCGCGATCTGCTGATTTTCTCGACATTCGCGGTGATCTTCGTGACGGTCCTCGTGCAAGGTTTGACGCTGGCGCCGCTCGCGCGCCTGGTCGGTTTCAACGATGCCCGCGCGACCGCCGAATCGAAATATCTCACGCAATATCAGGCCCGATCCCTCACGTTTCAGGCGTCGCTGGACGCGCTGAAGCAGATCGATCTCGCGCAATGCAAAGGCAACGAAGACGTGGTACTGCGGCTGATCGACGAATACAGCTATCGTATCGACAGCAACGCGCGTGCGCACACGGGTGGCGAAACGCTCGTGCACTTGCGGCTGACGCGCCTGAACCTCGGGTTGCGGGCGGTCCAGGCGGGCCGCGCGGCGCTGCTTCAGTTGCACGACGAAAACCGGATCAAGGACAAGACCCTGCACCGGATCGAATCGGAACTCGATTTCGAAGAGGCTCGGCTGAAAAGATTGTTGGGGCCGTAAAGCGGCGATGCACGAGGAAAACGGCACAAATGCAAAGCGCAATGCTTACTGCAGGCTTGTTCCGTCGCTCCGCTCCACTCGGCCGCCAAAACGGATCTGGCCCGGCCCGGCAATCGCGATCGTGCCGAACAGAATCAGCAGCATCCACGCGAACTGTCCTTCCGCCAGCGACCAGTCGCGATGGACGAAGGCCAACGCGACCACCGTGACGATGAGGATCGGCAATGCAGCGAGCCGCGTCGCGATCCCGAAGATCATCAGCGGCGGACAGATGACTTCCGCGAAAATCGCGAATGTAATCGACACTGTTCTGCCCAGGTGAAACGGATCTTCGATCGCCGCTGCCTGGCTCGCGTAGTGCATGGCTTTCGGCAAGCCGTGAACCGCGAGGACGAGCAGGCTCGCGGTCACTCGTAAATACAACAGCCCAAGATCCGTGGTCGTAGCCCTTGATTTCACGCGCGCCTCCTTGTTCTCACCTGGATTGAGCGATCATAGGTTAGCGCGGAGTAAACGTCCTTCCAGACTCCTTAATTGTTCTTAAGTGTGGGGTAAAAAGTGTTCATGTCGGCCGCTAACCTGAACAACGGGGCCTATTTCGACTTGCTAACTCGTACTCGTCAAAGCGACGATAAAGTCAAGAAATACCCTTGCCTTGGCCGGCATGTGATGCCGTGATGGATGGTACGCATAGAGCGGGAAGCGCTCATCCGGCCAGTCCGGGAACAGGTTGACGAGCTGTCCGTCCCGGAGCAGATGCTCGGCTCCGAGCAGAAGCATCTGCGCGATGCCGGAGCCAGCCAGACACGCGTTGAGGAGTGCGCTCGGATCATTCACCGTAAGCCGTCCATTCGTTTCGACAACAAGCTTTTTGCGCTTGCGATGAAACTCCCACGGATACGGCTTGCCGGTATCCGGGTTCCGGAATTCAAGACACCTGTGCACGCCACGACCCAGCTCTTGAGGTTCCGCCGGCCGCCCCCGGCGAGCGAGGTACAAGGGCGATGCGACCGTGACAACCGCGGTGTCAAGGAGCTTTCGCGCAATCAGACTGGATGAGCGAGGTTCGCCAAATCGCAAGGCCAGATCGAAGCCGTCCATGACGAGGTCGCCGAGCTGATCTCTCGCAATGAACTCGAGCTCGAGTTCAGGATGCGCATCCATGAATTCATCGAGCTTCGGGCCCAGAATGATTCGCGAGAAAACCGGGTCAAGATTGATTCGCAGCGTCCCGCGCACTCTCGCGGCGCCTCCTGCCGCGGCTGCGGCCGCTTCCTCCATTCCCCTCAAGTGCGGCATGACCTGCTCGTAGAACCTTCGGCCCTCTTCAGTCAGGGAAACGGCGCGGGTCGTCCGGTTGAAGAGCCGTGTTTTCAGCCGCCTTTCGAGTCGAGCGATTGCCCGGCTAACCCCGGGCGGCGACATACCCATCAATTCGGAGGCGGCTGCGAAGGTCCCCGCATCGACGACGGCGGCAAACACGCTGATACCGCTAGAGAGATTCTCGCTGGACGATCTCATGGGCGCTGCATCCTGGTCATTGACTGGCTCTGCACAGTGCGTCAAAAACCGCACTATGACTGATTAGTGACCATCAGTCACTTCACAAGTGTCATTCGTGTCATTTAGTTTCTCATCGCGTTTGCCCACAATGCATTCCAACGGCCTCACCCGCCGCATCTATCTACGCAAGGAGAACTGCAATGTATGCAATCACAGGGATAACAGGAAAGGTCGGCGGCGCGGTGGCGCGCACGTTGCTCGCCGCGGGCCAGCCAGTACGCGCGGTTGTGCGCGACGCAGCCCGGGCACGTTCGTGGGCCGAGCGCGGGTGTGAAGTGGTGACAGCCGACATGGACGACGTGGCGTCCCTTACCGCCGCTTTCGAGGGCGCGCAAGGCGTGTTCATTCTGCCGCCGTCCGAGTTCGATCCGGCGCCGGGCTTTCCCGAGGCGCGTGCTGTCATTGACGCCGTGCGCGGGGCGCTTCAGTCGGCGGCACCCGGCAAAGCGGTCTGCCTGTCGACGATCGGCGCGCAGGCCACCGAGACCAACCTGCTCACGCAACGTACGCTGATGGAGCAGGCGCTTCGCGATTTACCGATCCCCGTGACATTCCTGCGTCCCGGCTGGTTCATGGAAAACGCCGCATGGGACGTTGTGCCGGCCCGGGACAATGGGATGATCTCCAGCTTTCTGCAGCCGCTCGACAAAGCTGTTCCGATGGTCGCGACCGCGGACGTGGGTCGAGTTGCCGGACAACTGCTTCAACAAACCTGGCGCGGCGTGCGTGTCGTCGAACTGGAGGGGCCGCAACGTGTGAGCCCGAACGATCTGGCCGAGGCGTTTGGTCGGGTGCTCAGTCGTCCGGTTCGTGCGGAGGTGGTGCCGCGCGCAACATGGGACGCGCTGTTTCGCAGTCAAGGTACGAAGGATCCGTTGCCGCGTATGCGCATGCTCGACGGGTTCAATGAAGGCTGGATTGCCTTCGAAGGCGAGGAAGCCGACATCGTCAAAGGCGAGGTGGAACTGGAAACCGTTCTGCGAGACCTCGTCTCGCAGGCGGGCTAACGCGGGCGATCCGGTGACGCGTACAGGATGCCGCGTCGCCGGGCGCTTTGCGCCTATCGTTCATCAAGGGACTCGTATCAAGGGCTTCGCTATGGAATACAGCACACTCGGCAGGGCGGGGCTGCGCATTTCGCGCCTTTGTCTCGGCGCCATGACCTTTGGCGCCGGCACCGGAATCTGGGGTGAAATTGCGCATGAAAGCCGCGCAAAAACGTGAGCAAGCCGCGCGCAAGACAGCATCGCGCGGCCGGAAATGCCCGTAGCACAGGCCTGAGCGGGCAATGGCACGCGCACGGCGATGCGAGTATGGAATGTGAGCTTTTACTCGTAATATCCTCCGTACGGAACGCAACGAGCGATCCGATTCAACGGAGATCGACATGACCTATATCACCACCGCCATGAAGCTCAATCACGTGAGCTTCCCTTCATCCGATGTGAGCGCCACGGCCACCTTCTTCGAGGACCATCTAGGCTGTACGGTTGCCGCGCGAGGGACGAGCTGGTTTCTGAAACGCCCCGGTTTCGACATCGTGATCGACGACGCCGCCGACCATCCGGTCGAGTGGCCCCACAACTTTCATATCGGCTTCGAACTGGCGTCCCTCGACGAGGTTCGCGCGCTTTACGAGCAGATGGCCGCCGCGGGTGTCGTGATGAAAACCGGTGTGTTCAAGCATGAACGCGGCTCGCGGTTTTTCTGCGAGGTGCCCGGCGGCGTGCTCGTCGAAATCAATACGCGTTCGGATGCCGACGAGCAATATCGCGGCACCTTCGACCTCTGACGTTCTCGGCGACCCCGCCGCGGAATGCCGAATGCTGAACCGGAACGCCGGAATCAGAAGCTGACGAATGCCTGCACGAGCCGGTTAAAAGCGCTGGCGTTCGACACATTCATGCCGTGCGACGCGCCGGCGATGGTTTGCCGCTCCGCATAGTCGATCCATTCCGCGAGCTTTTCGACGTTGTTGCGAAACATGCGCGGGCTGCGCTGCCCGTCGATCAGCAGCGTCCTGCACTTCACGCCGCGCGCGGTTTCGCGGGAATAGGCGGGCAGCGGATCGCGGAGCTGCTTGGGCAGCGTGCCCGCGTTGTCGATCGCCATGGTGCGGAACGCAACCGGGCTCTTGCGCCACGATCCGGGCACGCTCACCGAATCGACGAAAAGCTCCAGACCCGCATCGATCTGCTGGCTCTCGATGAGTTCAGCGACGCGCGCACGCAGCACATTGGTCGTGGCCGGCAGCGTCGCGTCCGGCATCCCGTCGATCTGCAGCGGACCGCCCGGGTCCGCGAGCGTCAGCGTCTTCACCAGCCGCGGATAGTCGCGCGCGACATGAAACGCCACGCAGCCGCCGCGCGAATGGCCGACCAGATGGACGGGGCCGAGGTCGATCGCCTCGATGAACTCGGCCAGCTCGGCGACGTGCGTCTGCCAGCCGAACTCGCCCTGGATGCACGCCTCGCTCGCCGGCCAGTAGTGGCTCAGGCTCACCGAGATGCAGCGGAAATGCTGCGAAAGCGCCGCGGTCTGTGCATTCCAGTAGCGATAGTCGCACAGCGAGCCGTGCACGAACACGAGCGGCTCGCCTTCTCCGCACTCGACGTACGGCACGCAGATGCCCGATGCGATGGTCGCAAACGACAGTTCGGGTACGGCAAGCACTGAGAGGTCGGTACGGGCGTTCATGGACTGGCTCCTTTGCGGCCACTATGCCCCATGTCGCTACTTTAGAAAATCGCGTAATATTGATCGAATCTATCTATTTTTCTGATACCAGACCCATTGAAAGCCCTCGACCTGGACGTGATGACCATGATCGTCGCCGTCGCCGACACCGGCAACATCAGCCGGGCGGCGGAAGTCGTGCATCGTTCGCAATCGGCGGTGAGCATGCAGATCAAGACGCTCGAGACCGCGCTGGGCAAGCCGCTGTTCGTGCGCAAGCCGAGAAACGTGGTCCCGACGCAGGACGGCGAAGTCCTGCTGACTTACGCTCGACGCATGCTCGCCTTACGCGACGAGGCGTGGGCGGCGGTGGTCCGGCCGGACGTGACCGGGCGCGTGAGCATCGGCGTGCCGGACGATTACGCGTCGTCGCTGCTGCCGCCGATCCTCAAGAAGTTTTCCGCGACCTATCCGAAGGTGGAGATTCAGGTGGTTGGTTTGCCGAGCGTCGCGCTCGCGCCGATGGTGAAAGACGGTTCCGTCGATCTGGTGTGCGCGACGCGAGTCAAGGGTTTGTCGGGCGAATTCATTCGCCATGAACCAATGGAATGGGCGGCCGCGCCGAGCGCCGATGAGATATGGCGCGAACGGCCGTTGCCGATCGCCGTGTTCCTGCCGGGCAGCGTCGCGCGCGAGAACGCGATTCGCAGCCTCGAGCGGGCGAAGATTCTCTACCGCACCTCGTATGAGAGTCCGAGTCTGCTGGGCCTGCTGTCGATGGCCGAAGCGGGGCTGGCGATTGTTCCGCTCGCGCGATGCGCGGTGCCGGCACACTTCACGCTGCTTGGACGTGCGCACGGATTGCCCGAGATCCCCGCGCTCGAAATGGTGCTGGCGCGCAGCACGGCTTCGAATCGTCCGCCGTGCGATTTTCTGGCGGAGAAGATTGTCTCCGAATTGAGGCGCTAGCTTTCCCGGTACTCGTCTCAGTTGGCCGGGGTCATGGCCCGATCTCAGCGGCTTTGAGCGCCGCTCGCGCGTGCAACTCGTCTTCGTGATCGAACATGCCGATCAGAACAATTTGCGATTCCGCGGAAGTGCGGCCCGGGGACGCGCTGAGCACGACGCGGTTGCCGACCACATGCAACTCATGCAACGCGCCGTCGCTTTCCAGGCGCACGAAGCCTTTCGCGCGCAACAGCTTCTCCGAAAAACTCCGCAGCGCTTCCTTCAATTTCTTGCGGCTCAGGCACGCGTCGGTGACAAACGAAAAGCTGCACAAATCGCACGGCGTGGGAGAAACGGAGAGTGGCAGTGCGCCGGTGTTGCGCGCGGGCAGCACATGCCGATCGAAGATCAGGCCGAGCGGCACGGCGGCGTGCGTCGCTTGCACGATGACGCGGCTATTCGCAAGCGCTTCAACGCGCGCTTTTACAGCCTCACGCGAAGGCTCGCCAAGCAGATCCATCTTGTTCAGCACGATGGCCGTGGCGCCCGCAATCTGCCGCTGCGCGATGTCGCCGACATAAGGATCGGCCAGCGTTTCTTCGACGCGTTCCGCGTCCACCAGCACAACAATGCCGTCCAGACGAAATGCGCGATCGAGCAAGCCGATCTGCGCGATACGCACCGGGTCGGACACGCCGCTCGCCTCGATGATCAGCAGATCCGGCGCGTCGCTGCGCGAACTCACGGCAAGCAGCGCCTCGACCAGCCGGCCGCCGATCGAACAGCAGACGCAGCCGTTTTCCAGATTGATCACGTCGTCCGTGCGCTGGCGAATCAGCGAAGCATCGATATTGATCGAGCCGAAGTCGTTGACGAGCACCGTGATGCGCCGCGATCCGGCGTTGCTCAGAATATGGTTGAGCAGCGTCGTCTTTCCCGCGCCGAGATAACCGCCGATGACGATGAGCGGAATCGCACTCATCCCGCCGGCGCCTGGAAGATGCGGCCGCCGAGCACCGTGCCCCACACTTCCAGATCCTTCAGACGTTGCGGCGCGACTTCGGCCGGATCTTCGGCGAGCACCGCGAAGTCAGCGAATTTGCCGACTTCGATACTGCCCACCAGATGGTCCATTTTGATCGTGTAGGCGGCGCCGAGCGTGATCGCGCGCAACGCGTCGGCAACCGGCACGCGTTCATTCGCACCGAGCACACGACCCGACGCGGTCTCGCGCTGCGACGCGCACCATGCGGTGAAGAGCGGATTGAGCGGCGTAATGGGCGCATCGGAATGAAAGGCGAACGGAATGCCCAGGCGGCGCGCCGATTCTGCCGCGTTCATGCGATTCGCGCGGTCCGCGCCCATGGTTTGTGTGTAGTGCGCGTCGCCCCAGTAATAGATGTGGTTCGAGAAGAAATTGATGCACAGGCCGAGGCTCGCCGCCCGCGCGAGCTGGCTCGCGTCCGCCATCTGGCAGTGCTGCAGCGTATGCCGGTGATCGCGCCGCGGATGAAGCGTGAGAAGCCGCTCGAAGGCATCGAGCACGAGTTCGGTCGCCTCGTTGCCGTTGGTGTGCACATGCAGTTGCAGGCCGGCTTCGTGAAACGGCGTGAATACCTCGACGAACTGGCTCGGCGGAATCAGCCACAAACCATTGGGCTTGCCGTTCAGATAACCGGGCCATTTCAGGCGTGCCGTGAAGCCCTGAATCGAACCGTCGACGATGAACTTGACCGGCCCGAAGTGCAGCTTCGGCGTCGCGGTTTGCATCGCGGAGAGCACCTGTTGGGCACCGCCTTCGGGACTGCGTTGCGGCGCGAAGGCGGGCACGATGCGCACCGGAAAATCCGCATTCCCGGTCACTTCACGCAGGTTGCGATTGCCCAGCTCGGAGAAGTCGTTGACCAGATCGGTGGCGGTCGTCACGCCGGCGAGTTGCGCGACCCGGCCGAAATTCCAGATGGCCTTCGCGCTTTCGCTCGCCGCGATCGAGAGACCCGCGCCGATCACGCGGTAGACCGGGAACATCGCGGCGAACTCCTGCAACTCGCCGGTCGGCTGTCCGTTCTCGTCCTTGTCGATGCCGTCGATATCCGTTTCTTCGTCGATGCCGGCGAGGGACAGCATTGCCGAATTGACGTTCATCAGGTGCACGCTCGCATGCAGGATCACGATGGGCCGCTCAGCCGACACCGTGTCCAGTTCGCGCACGCTCAGACGGCGGGTGCCGAAGAAGATGGGATCAAAGCCCCACGCGAGCAGCGGAGCGTCGGCCGACGTCATCTCCGCTTGTGCCGCCTTCAGGCGCTCGATCACGGCGTCCAGCGTCGTCAGGCCCGGCCAGCGCCGGCCATCGGGGCCGCGCCGGTCGTAGTAGCCGACATAGACGGCGTCCCACATCGCGCCTTCCATCAGATGGCAATGGCCTTCGACAAACCCGGGCATCAGCACTTTATCGCTGAACGTATCGACGATTTCCGCATCGCCCCACTGCTTCACGTCGTCGGCATCGCCTACCGAGAGGATCTTGCCGTCGCGAATCGCGACATGCGTCGCATAGGGTTGCATGGGATTCATCGTCACGATCTTTTTCGCAACGAAGACTTGTGTCGGGTGCTTCTCTTCTCGTTGAGTCATAGGGCAGTGATTGAAGTTCGTTCAGACCGGTTTCAACTGAGCGCGTGCGCGCGGCTCGGTTTCGCGGTGAGGTTCACCGCGGTAAGCACCAGCAGGTTCACGCCGAGGCATACCAGTCCCAGATTGAAGCCGCCGAGGTCGATCTGCAGCACGTACAGGATGATCGCCAGCACCTGTCCGGTCAACATGCCGGACGCGATGGCGGACGGCCGCACGCGCAGTCCGAACAGCACGACCATCACGCCGGGGAAGAACTGGGTCACGCCGTAATACGTGGTGTTGATCAGCGTGAGCATCAGATTCGGCGTGAGCAGCGTCATCACGATCGACACCAGCAGGTACAGCACGATCACCACTTTCGCGCTGGTTTTCTGGCGGGCCTCCGGCATGCCCGGCAAGAGATTGCGCGTGACGATCGGGCCGATCGCGAGACAGATGCCGGCCAGCACGAGCAAGCCGGAGAGCGACGCGCCGGCGGCCACGAGTCCGAGCAGCCAACCCGGTAACAGGCGGATCGCGGCAGCGAAAAACGCTTCATTGGGCGATGCAAGATGCAGGTTCTGACTGATCGCATAGTACGACGCGACCACGAGAAACGGATACATCAGCATGTAAAGCGGCATCGCGACCTGCGTGCGGCGAATCGTGTTCGCGCTTTTCGCGGTAAAGAAGTTCTGCACCGCGAACGGCATGACGTAGAAGCCGAGCGACTGGAACAGCATGGTGCTCATCGAGAAGGTCAACTGGTGCGAATTCATCCGGTTGCTGACATGCAGGCTGGCCGCATGAAAGACCTCGGTTACGCCGACTTCCATCGAGACGGCGACACCGGTGACGACGATCGCGACGACCATCAGGATATCCTTCAGCACGGCGATATACGCCGACGCGCGCACACCGGCGATCGCGATATAGGTGAAGGCGAGCAACGCCGCAAACAGGATCAGATACAGCGGTTTGAAGTTCCAGCCCAGACCGTTCAATGCGGCGACGAGTCCGGTGAACTGCAACTGTCCCCACGGCAGCAGAAAGACGATCGCGGAGCCCGCGACGATCAGTTCGAGCGAGCGGCTCTGGAAATGTCCCTTGAACAGATCGGGCAGGGTGATCGCGTTATAGCGCTTGCCGGCTTGCCAGATCTTCGGGCCGATGAAATAGCCGACGGGATAGGCCAGCAGAATGTAGCCGAGAAACCAGACGCCGTATGTCGGGCCTTTGGCATAGATGCCGCCCGGAAAACCGACCATCGTGCCGATGCTGTAGATCTCGCCGGCCGCGAGGAAGAACACGAGGTAGGCGCCGAACTGCCGCGACGCCACGAAGAAGTCATGCACGCTTTGCGGTCCACGTCCCTTGTTCGAACGGATCGCCAGGTAGAGCGAGAAAGCGAGAAAGCCGAGAAAAACTGCGGTGGCCATCCGGACACTCCTTTAGCGGTTTTGCGGGTGGGACTCGTCGTGGCGGCAGTCGAACACGCGCCAGCAGATCATCAGGCACCCGGAGGTGAGGATGAACCACGCGAAGATCCAGGCATAGATGAACGGCACGCCCAATACGAAGCGATCGACGGACGCCACCCATGGCAGCAGGCCGACTACGCCCAGATAGGGAATGCCGAGTCCGATAAACAGTTTGAGCACCTTAACTCCTCGCAGCGTGAAGTCGTGGACAGGGCGCGGCCAACAGCTCTGGCAGTCGCGCAAGGACAGGCAATCGGTGAAGATAACGGCCAGTACCCTCAGTGTTGCCGAACAAAAAAATAGAACCATAGAGCCAGTTGGCGGGAGTCGATGAGTCCAATTCGGCAAATGCCGTAGATACGGCGAAACCCGCGTCCCTCTTCGCTGCACCAGGCGAAAGCACCGCACTGGACCTACCCGTCAGACAAACCCCCTGCCTACAATTTCCTCACGGATCGCCAGCCGCTGGCTGCGTCTCATGCCTTATCGAAAGTCATCCAGGAGGAGCAAGCAATGACTCAAACACAGACCCCGCTGCAGCACGTCACGGCCGAGACGCTGGCCGCGTTTTCCGATGCGTTCAATCGTCATGACGCGGATGCGTTGATGACCTTCATGACCGACGATTGCGTGTTCGATGCAGCAGGCGGTCCGGAGGTCTTCGGCACGCGCTTCGTGGGCCGGGACGCGACCCGCGCGGCGTTCGAAGCGGTCTTCAAGACCTTTCCCGACGCGCATTGGGGCAACGGCCGCCACTACGTGAGCGGCGAACGCGGCGTGTCCGAGTGGCTGTTCACGGGAACGCATGCGGAAGGCTGGCGGATCGAGGCGGAAGGTTGCGACCTGTTCGAGTTCCGCGATGGTCTCATCGCGGTCAAGCGGGCCTTCCGCAAGGAACGTCCGAAGCAGAACCTCGCACGCTGATCGGGAGCTTCACATGGAGCACAGTGAAATCGAACGGGTCGCGCAAGGCATGCCGTCCGCCCGCGAAGACGATACGCGCTACGATCCGGCGTACGACCCGCTGGTGTCGCCGGGACCGGGCTGGGGCAAGCAATACGCGCCGACCTACTGGGTCGCGACCGCGGGCACGCCGCCCGAAGACGATGGTCCGATCACGGCGGACGTCGACGTGGATGTGGCGATCATCGGCGGCGGCTATACCGGGCTCGCCACGGCGCTCTGTCTCGCGCGGGAGCACGGCATCAAGGCGGTCGTGCTGGAAGCCAACAAGACGAGCTGGGGCTGCAGCAGCCGCAACGGCGGGCAAGGTCAGAACGCCTCGGGGCGGCTGTCGCGTTCCCAATGGATCGAGCGTTGGGGTAAAGACGTCGCGTTGAAAATGCACGATGAGATTCAGGAAGGGTTCGATAACTTCAAGTCGCTGATCGCGGAGATCGATTGCGATCCGCAACCCGGCGGCCACTTTCTGATCGCGCACCGGCCGCGCATCATGCAGAAGCTCGCCGCCGAGGCCAAGGTCTGGAAGGACGTGTTCGGCTATCCGTCCGAGCTGATCGACAAACAGACCTTCCAGCGCGAGTACGTCAACGATCACGAAGCGGCCGGCGCGCTGCACGAGCCCGAGGGCATCGGCATTCATGCGTTGAAGCTCGCCTTCGGTTATCTGCGGCTGGCCCGCGAAGCGGGCGCCAAGGTGCATCCGGCGAGCCCGGTGCTCGGCTGGGAAACGATCAACGGCGTGCATCATTTGCGCACGCCTGGCGGCATCGTGCGTGCGCGCGCGGTTGGCATTGCAACGGGCGCCTATACGGCGCAAACGTTGCACGCTTCGCTGCGCAGCCGGATCATGCCGATCCTGTCGAATTCAATGGTCACGCGTCCGCTCACGAAGCAGGAAATCGACGCGTGCAACTTTCGCACGACCCAGGTGCTGACCGATACGCGCACGCTGCGCTTCTACTATCGCTTTCTGCCGGACAACCGCTTGCAGATCGGCAGCCGTTCCGCGATCACCGGCGCCGACGCGCCCAATTCGCGCCACTACGATCTGCTGGTGGAAGGCATGCTGCGCAAGTTTCCGGCTTTGCGCGGCGTTCCGATCGACTATTCATGGTGGGGCTGGGTGGACGTCAGCCACGACATGATGCCGCGCGTGTATCAGCCGGATCCGATGCAGACGGTGTACTACGCGCTCGGCTACGGCGGCAACGGCGTGTCGTATTCTCAGCAGGCCGGGCGGCGGCTCGCCGAACGCATCGCGGGAAAGAGCGCGAAGCAGACGTTGCCGATCTTCACCTCGCCGTTGCCGGGACACCCGTTTGCGCCATTCCGGCGAATCGGCCAGCGCATGCTGTATCAACTGTATTTCCGCCGCGACGAAAAGCCTTGATGCAGCGGGCGGAGAATCGCCCGCGCGCTGTGCGGCGCTGAACTCGCAACTTGCCGCGCGCACTGTGCAAACGGCGCACCAAACGGCGCACACTTGCACCATGCGCGAGAGTTGCGCGGTGCTTCATAAAAAATCATAGGGCGAGACGCATGGGCGTCCTCGCCCCATCCAGTATTGACGACGATAGGACTCGGGCGGCTGCGAAAGCAGACCGGCCCGGTCCGCGATCGGATAACGGAATTGGAGGTGACATGCAGCGATCTACAGACACAACGGAATTGAAGGCGGGTCTCAAACAGCGCCACATGACGATGATCGCGCTCGGCGGCGTGATCGGCGCGGGGCTCTTCGTCGGCAGCGGCGTGGTCGTGCAACAGGCCGGCCCCGCAGCGGTGCTGTCGTTTCTGATCACCGGCGCGCTGGTCGTGCTGGTCATGCGGATGCTCGGCGAAATGGCCTGCGCGATGCCGGCCGTCGGTTCGTTCTATGAATACGCGCGGCTCGCGTTCGGCGGCAAGCGCGCCTCCGGCAATCTCGCGGGCTTTCTCACCGGCTGGATGTACTGGTATTTCTGGGTCATCGTCGTCGCGGTGGAGGCCGTGGCGGGGGCGAAGCTCGTGCAGTTCTGGCTACCCGACGTTCCCGCGTGGGCGATCAGTCTCGTGTTGCTGGTCACACTTACCGCGACCAACCTGGTCTCGGTCGGCAGTTATGGCGAGTTCGAGTTCTGGTTCGCGTCGATCAAGGTCGCGGCGATCATGGTGTTTCTGTTTCTCGGCGGCATGTATGTGCTGGGACTGTGGCCCGCGGCGAAGCACGTCACCGCCGTGCTGCCGACACTGCTCTCGCACGGCGGCTTGATGCCGAAGGGAATCGGACCCGTGTTGAGCGGCGCGGTTGCGGCCACGGGCTTTTACTTCGGCGCGGAAATCGTCACGATCGCGGCGGCCGAAGCGCAGGAGCCCGCGAAGGCCGTCGCCAAAGCGACGAACTCGGTGATCACGCGCGTGCTGGTTTTTTATGTCGGCTCGATTCTGCTCGTCGTCGCGTTGGTGCCGTGGAATTCCCCGAAGATGGCAACGCCGTATGTGAGCGCGCTCGATGCCATGGGTATTCCGGCGGCCGCCAGCGTCATGAACGCCATCGTGCTCACGGCGGTACTGTCGGCGCTCAACTCGGGGCTCTACGCCGCGTCGCGGATGATCTTCGCGCTGACGCGCCACGGCGACGCGCCCGCCGCGCTCGCCAAGGTCAACCGCCGCGGCGTGCCGGTTCGCGCGATTCTGATCGGCACCGTGTTCGGCTACGCGTCGGTGGTGATGTCCTATGTGTCGCCGGATACGGTGTTCGCCTTCCTCGTGAATTCGTACGGCACGGTGGCGATTTTCGTCTACGTGCTGATCGCGATATCGCAACTGAAGCTTCGCGCCCGCATCGAACGGGATGCGCCGCAGACGCTGCGCGTCAGGATGTGGTGCTACCCGTACCTCACGTGGGTTGCGATCATCGGCATGGTCGGCATTCTGGTGGCGATGGCGTTCATTCCCGAGCAACGTCAGCCGTTGTGGTTCGGGGTCGCGAGTCTCGGCGTGCTGCTTCTCGCTTATCTGCTGCGCGTCCGCAAAACCGGCGCTGGGTTCAGCGAACCGGACACGCTGGAATACCGGCACCACCATCACTGATATGAAAGTTGCGCAGTGTTTATAAAAAACGAGATGATTTGTATCGAAAAAAGAAAGTGCGTATGATGGACCGGCGAGGCCGCGCCGCCAGCTTGCTGGGCGCCGGCCGTCGTCGTGACGAAGCGCGGAGGAGACCGTAGTGACCGATATCGTGACAGGCAAGCCGGACCGGATGGTCTCGGTGCGCACGTTGTTTGGCATCGACTCAGGCTTGATGGTGCCGGCCTTCAGTGAACGCGACGACCACGTTCCGGAAATCGACAAGGTGTACCGCTTCAATCCTGAAGTGACGCTGGCGATTCTCGCCGGCTTCATGCGCGAGCGCCGCGTGATGGTGCAGGGTTTGCACGGCACGGGCAAATCCACGCACATCGAACAGGTCGCGGCGCGTCTGAACTGGCCCTGCGTGCGCGTGAATCTGGACGGGCATATCAGCCGTCTCGATCTGGTGGGCAAAGACGCCATCATCGTGCGCGACGACGTGCAGGTCACCGAGTTCCAGGAAGGTATCGTGCCGTGGGCGCTGCAACGGCCCATGGCGTTGATCTTCGACGAATACGACGCCGGCCGTCCCGACGTGATGTTCGTGATCCAGCGCATTCTGGAGCGCGACGGCAAATTCACGCTGCTCGATCAGAATCGTGTGATTCATCCGCATCCGTACTTCCGGCTGTTCGCAACGACCAATACGGTCGGCCTCGGCAATCTGAACGGTCTTTACCACGGCACGCAGTTGTTGAATCACGCACAGATGGACCGTTGGAACGTGGTCGCCACGCTCAACTATCTGCCGCGCGCCGAGGAGGCCAGCATCGTGCTGGCGCGTGTGCCGGAACTCGCCGACGAGGCCGGCCGCGCGCTGATCGAGTCGATGATCAGCGTGGCGGAATTGACGCGCAAAGGCTTCGCCACCGGCGATCTCTCCACGCTGATGTCGCCGCGCACGGTGATCGACTGGGCGGAAAACTGCCAGATCTTCCGCGATCCGGCGATGGCGTTTCGGCTGACCTTCGTCAACAAGTGCGACGAGGCCGAACGGGCCATCGTGGCCGAGTATTTCCAGCGCTGCTTCGATAGGGAACTGGAAAGCGCGGCGGAGCGCGAGGCGCGCTCGACGGTGCCGCAATGACGCCTGCCGAGCGGCAAGCGACACGCCGCGCCGAACAGCGTCAGAACCTGTGCGCGGCGGCGGTGCGGGCATTGACCGGGGACGCTGAGCTGCATTACCGCGCCGGCCGTTTATTCCGTGGACTGCGTCCGGTGCATCTGCATGCGCCGCATCTGCGCACTGACCCGCAACTAGATGATCTGCGTTCCTTGCGCGGCGCGGCGGACGGGGCAGCATTACGCCTCACGCATTCCGACGCGAATCTCCACGCAAGTCTGTGTCCCGCCGAGCCGGTCGAGCGGCTCCTGTTCGAACTGTTCGAGCAGTTACGCTGCGAAGCGCTTGCGCCGGCCAGCATGCCGGGGCTCGCGCAGAATCTGCGCCATCGCTTCGAGACATGGTCACGAGCGTTCTATCGCACTGGACTGATCGACGGCCACCTTGGCATTCTGCTTTACACCGTGGCTCAGATCGTCTGGTCGCGCCTGTCGGGCTGGCCCGTGCTGGAAGAAACCGAAGGTCTGATCGAGGCCACGCGCGCCGCGATCACGCCGACCTTGGGCGTGCCGCTCGCGGCAATGCGGCGGCATCGGATGGAGCAGGGCGCGTTCGCGGTTCATGCGCTCGAATTGGGCCGCCTCGTCAGCCAGATGATGCGTGACGCCCGTGCGCAGTCTCTCGAAGATGAAGACATGCAAGCGCCGGAAGACGACGAAGCCGTGCGCGCCATGTTCGCGCTCTGGTTCGACACCGACGACGGCGAGCAGGTCGACATGGGCCTCGCCGCCACCGGCGACAGCCGCGTTCTCAGAGACGCCGAGCATCGCTACCTGGCGTACACCACGCGCTACGACCGTGAGTTCGTGCCGGGCTCGCGGATACGCAGCGAGTTGCTAGCCGAATACCGTGACCAGCTCGACAAGCGCATCGCCGCACAGCGCATCAACGTGCCGCGGCTCGCATACGCGCTCAAGGCCGCGCTCGCCGTGCCGCAACGCGACGGCTGGTCGTTTGGTGAAGAGCACGGCCGCATCGATGGCCGGCGTCTCGCGCAACTGGTCAGCTCGCCTGCTGAGCGGCGCCTGTTCCTGCTTGAACGGCACAAGCCGCTCGCCGATTGCGTGGTGAGTTTTCTCATCGATTGTTCGGGGTCCATGCGAACCTATATCGAGCCGGTCGCGCTGCTCGTGGACGTGCTCACTCGCGCGCTCGATCAGGCCGGTGTCGCCAGCGAGGTGCTGGGTTTCTCGACCGGCGCCTGGAACGGCGGCCGCGCGCGGCTCGACTGGCTGGCCGGCGGCCGGCCGCATCATCCGGGGCGGCTCAACGAGGTCGCCCACCTCGTCTTCAAGGATGCGGCGACGAGCTGGCGGCGCGCTCGCGCCGACATCGCCGCGTTGTTCAAGGCCGATCTGTTCCGCGAAGGCGTGGACGGCGAGGCGGTCGACTGGGCCTGCACGCGGCTGCGCGCGCGTGCCGAGGCGCGGCGGATTCTCGTCGTGATCTCGGACGGCAGTCCGATGGATAGCGCCACCGCTCAGGTCAACGATACCTATTACCTCGACCATCACCTGAAGCAAGTAGTCGCACGCAACGAAGCCGCGTGCGATGTCGAGTTGCTGGGCCTCGGCGTCGGACTCGATCTCAGCCCGTATTACCGCCGTTGTCTTGCTGTCGATCTATCCGCGCCACCGGACATGTCGCTGTTCGCCGAACTCGTCGGCTGGATCGGCGCGCGGCGGTAGGGGGACCGGGATGTTGTCACGCGCCTCAGCGGAGCAACTGCTGCAACGCGTGCAGGATGAGCGATCCGCCGATCACCACCAGAATCGCGTACGCGATGCGGCGTGTCATCACACCCGACAGCGGCGGCGGATACTGCCGCGCCACGATCGTCATCAACGCGACGACCGGGACCGCGAACGCGGCCTGCATCCAGATATCGGCGTCGAGTTGTCCCTGGTACGCGCTGAACAGCGTGCGAGTGATCGAAGTCACCGTGAAGATCAGAATCAGCGCATAGCGGATCTGCATGAGCGAGAGCGGCTGGCGGTAGAACTGAAAAATCAACGGCGGCCCGGATACGCCGAACATGCCGCTCAGCAGGCCGCCGAACACGCCGCTGACGAAGAAACTCCGATCGCCCGAGCGGCAAGCGAGCGGCGCCGGCCGCAGCGCCGCGCTTAAGCCCCCATACAGCACCACGCCGCCCAGCAGCAGTTGCAACACGCTGGAAGCCGCATTGCTCAATAGATCCAGCACCAGCACGCCCGCCACCACGGAGGGCAGAATACCCAGCGTGGCGGCGCCCACCGCGCGCCAGTCGATGTGATGGAATTTGCCGGGCAAGGCGGTCGCGCTATTGGCAAGTGTTACGAGGCTGAGCAAGGCGGCGAGACTCGTCACCGGCGCCAGCTCGAAACCGCTGGCGGCGCCGATGACGATCATGCTCAGGCCGAAGCCGGTAATGGTTTGAAAATAGCTCGCGACGCCCATCAGCGCGAGGAGAGGCAGTAACTTCTGAACGATCATGGATGAGACGGCGTGAGGAGGGCGTCGGGATGCGTGAGCGCGGCTTGCGCCTGAACCGCCGTGACGGCGGTGACGTAGTAGATGTCGTCCGCGCTGCAGCCGCGCGACAGGTCGTTGGCGGGCTTGCGCAGGCCTTGCAGCAAGGGGCCGATCGCCTTCGCGCCGCCGATCCGCTCGGCCAGCTTGTAGCCGATGTTGCCCGCCTCGAGACTCGGAAACACCAGCACGTTGGCGTGGCCCTCTACCTGCGAGTGTTTGACCTTGCGCAGCGCGATTTCGGAGACGATGGCCGCGTCGAGTTGCACGTCGCCGTCGATCGCGAGATGCGGGCGGCGCTCCTGCACGATGTGGGTTGCGTTGACCACCTTGTCGACGGCCGCGTGGTGAGCGCTGCCGCTGGTCGAAAACGACAACATCGCCACGCGCGGTTCGTCCATCAGCAGGCTTTTTGCGCTGTCCGCCGCAGCGATGGCGATTTCGGCGAGTTGGGCGGCATCCGGTTCCACCACGAGTGCGCAGTCGGAAAAGATCAGGCCGCCCTTGAGCGTGTGAAACGGCTCGCACAGCATCATCAGAAAGAAGCTCGACACGAGCTTGAATGAAGGCGCGATGCCGATGATCTGGATCGCGGTGCGCACCACGTCGGCGGTGGTGTTGACCGCGCCGGACACGGAACCGTCGGCGTGACCGAGGCGCACCATCAGGTTCGCGAAGCACAGCGGGTTGAGGATTTCTTTCTGCGCCTGTTCGAGCGTCATGCCTTTTTTGCTGCGCAGAGCGAACAGTTCCTCGACATATAACGGTGCGAGCGCAGAAGCGGCGGGATCCACCAGTTCCATCCCGGACAGATCGACGTCGAAGCGGGTGGCGGCTTCGTGGACGCGCGCGGCGTTGCCCACCAGCAGAATGCGGGCAATGCCTTCGCGGCTCGCGCGTTGCGCCGCCTGCAACACGCGCGGATCCTCGGCCTCGCTCAGCACGATGCGCATCGCCGAACGACGCGCTTGTTCAATGATGCGGTTGATGGCTTTCATAGGAATGGCCGAAGAGGCAGCGAGAGGTGTAACGAAGAAGCCGGAAACAGAGCGCCCGCGCGGGCGCGCCCTGTTTCCGGCCAGTCAGCGCGGCGGCCTCCACTCGCCTTGGCATGGAGCCCGCCGCGCGCCCAAAACGCTCAGACGTAATCCCTGTACTTGTCGAGCATGCGCACCGGCTTGGAGAGCGCGTCGCGGCGGAACGGGTCACCCAATTCACGCGTACACATGATCTCGATGATGGTGGTCTTGCCGTGATTCATCTGCGCGTCGATCGCGCGCTTGAGCGCCGGGCCCACATCTTCGAGACGGTCCACCACGATGCCTTCGGCGCCCATCGCGCGGGCAATCGCCGCAAAGCTCTGGTTGTCGAGCTCGCCCGCCACGAAGCGGCGATTGTAGAAGTCCACCTGGTTCTTCTTCTCGGCGCCCCACTGACGGTTATGGAACACCACTGCCGTCACCGGAATGTTGTGGCGCACGCAGGTCATGGTTTCCATCAGGCTCATGCCCCATGCGCCATCGCCCGCATACGAAACGGCCGGACGGTGCGGCGCGGCGACCTTGGCGCCGATGATGGTCGGAAACGCGTAGCCGCAATTGCCCCAGCTCATCGCCGCGAAAAAGCTGCGCGGCTTGTTGAAGCGCAGATAGCTATTGGCCACCGAGTTGATGTTGCCGATGTCGGTCGAGACCATCACGTCCTCGGGCATGGCCTTTTCCAGTTCGCGCAGCACCTGGCGCGGATGCAGATAGGTGCCGCCGCCGGGCGTGCGTTCCTGCTTCTGCTCCTCGATCATGTCGAGGCTGTAGGCGTCGCGTTCGTGCGTCCAGTCGTCGAGTTCCTTCTCCCAGGCCGCTTTCTCCGATGCGATCTGAGCGCCGCGTTCCTCGCGCGTGGCGTCGCATGCAATCTTGCGTCCCGCAAGGCGCTCGGTCAGCGCGACGGCGGCGGCTTTCGCGTCGCCGCAGATGCCCACCGAGATCTTCTTCACCAAGCCGAGCATCTTGTGGTCGGCATCGATCTGGATGATTTTTGCGTTGGCCGGCCAGTAATCCATGCCGTGCTGCGGCAGCGTACCGAACGGGCCGAGGCGTGAGCCGAGCGCGATCACGACGTCGGCGCGCGACAGCAGTTTCATCGCGGCTTTCGAGCCCTGATAGCCGAGCGGGCCGCACCACAGCGGATGATTGGCGGGGAAGGAATCGTTGTGCAGATAGCTGTTGACCACCGGCGCGTTCAGACGCTCGGCGAGCGCCTTGCACTCTTCGATCGCATCGGCCATGACCACGCCGCCGCCGGAAATGATCACCGGGAATTTGGCTTGCGCGAGCAGTTCAGCCGCTTCGTTCAGGCTTTGCTCACCACCCGCACCGCGATCGAGACGCTGCGGCTGAGGAATTTCAACCTTGACCTGACCGTAGAAGTAATCGCGCGGGATATTGAGCTGCGTCGGTCCCATTTCCGCCATCGCGCGGTCGAAGCAGCGGCCCGTGAATTCCGCCATGCGGGCCGGATGGGTGACGTGGCCTTGATACTTGGTGAACTCCTGGAACATGGGCAGTTGCTTGGCTTCCTGGAAGCCGCCCAGACCGATGCCCATGGTGCCGGCCTCCGGCGTGACGATCACGACCGGGCTGTGCGCCCAGTACGCCGCCGCAATGGCGGTGACGCAGTTGCTGATGCCCGGGCCGTTCTGGCCGATCACCACGCCGTGACGTCCCGAGACGCGCGAATAACCGTCGGCCATGTGGCCGGCGCCTTGCTCGTGCACCACCGGAATCAGGCGGATGCCGGCGGGCGCGAAGATATCCATGGCGTCCATGAAGGCGGAGCCCATGATGCCGAACATATCGGTCACGCCGTTGGCCGCCAGGGTTTCGACAAACGCTTCCGACGGCGTCATGGCCTGCGGGCCGCTGGCACGGTTGTCGGCGGTAGCGTCACGCGGGGAAGGATTCTGCTCGCTCATGGGGTGTCTCCAGCTCTTTGAGATAAGTGGAACAAAAAATACCGAAAAATGCTTGGTGTCTGAAATGTAGGCCAGCAGTTTCAGCGCGTCAACCAGAATTCAAATAAATGGAACATTTTGTATCAAAAAATGCGTATGCGACGTATGGAGATCGTTCGGGTGGTTTCGTCCCCGAGGCGAAGGCCGTCACTCCGTCCTCACTGCCACGGCAACGAGTACGTCTTCACGTTGGTGAAGCTCTTGATCGCTTCCTGAACGCCTTCCTTGTAGCCGAGCCCCGAATCCTTGATGCCGCCGAACGGCGTCAGTTCGAGCCGGTAGCCCGGCACCTCGCGCACGTTCACGCTGCCCACCTCCAGCTCCGCGATAAACCGCGTGATGTAGTCGAGCCGGTTCGTGCAGACGGACGAGGACAGGCCGTAATCGGTGGAGTTGGAAATATGGATCGCTTCGTCGATATCGCGGAAGCGGATGACCGGCGAAACCGGCCCGAAGGTTTCATAGCGGACGAGCGGCATATCCGGCGTGACGTGGTCGACCACGGTCGGCGCATAGAGCGCGCCGCGGCGCACGTTGCCGACCAGCAGCTTCGCGCCGCGGCTCACGGCGTCGTTGACCTGCGCTTCGAAGAACTTCGCGGCGTCCTCGTCGATCACGGTGCCCATGTCGGTGGCGGGGTCGGCTGGGTCGCCGTAGCGTATCGCGCGGGTCTTCTCCACCAGCAATTCGACGAAGCGGTCCGCCACCGCTTCATGCACGAGCATCCGCTTGATGGCGGTGCAGCGCTGCCCCGAGTTTTTGTACGAGCCGGAAACGGCCAGCGTGCTCGCTTCGTCGAGGTCCGCGTCTTCCATCACGATGATCGGATCGTTGCCGCCCAGTTCCAGAACTGCTCGGCGGTAACCCATCTTGTTCGCAATGTATTTGCCGATCGCCACTCCGCCCGTGAACGTAATGAGGTCGACGCGCCGGTTCGTGATGAGTTCATCGGCGATGTCCTTCGGGTCGCCCGTCACCACCTGGAGCATCTGTTGCGGCAGGCCGGCGCTGTAAAGAATCTCGGCGAGGAGGCACGTGGACAGTGGCACCTTTTCCGACGGCTTGACGACGATACGGTTGTTGGTGGCGATGGACGGCACGATCTTGTGCGCCACCTGGTTCATCGGATGATTGAACGGCGTGATCGCGCAGATCACGCCGAGCAGCGGCTCGCGCTGCGTGTAAACGCGGCGCTGTTTGCCGTGCGGCGTCAGATCGCAGGAGAAGATCTGCCCGTCGTCCTTCAGCGCTTCATTCGCGCCGAATACCAATACGTCGCTGACTCGGCCGGCTTCGTATAGCGAATCCTTTTTGCAGAGTCCGGATTCCGCTGTAATCAGGTCGGCGATTTCACCGGTCCGCTCGCGCACGATATCCGCCGCGCGCCGCAAAATCTGCGCGCGCTCATAGCGGGTGAGTCGGGCGCGATACGCGTGCGCGTACTCGAACGCGTGGCGCACGTCGTCCACGGTCGCTTTTGGAACGGTGCCGACCCGCTCGCACGTATAAGGGTTGAATACCTCGATGACCTCAGCGCGCGTGACCCTTTCACCGCCGATGCGCATGGCCTCGTGCCGCCCCTCAAAAGACAGCTTCGGTTTAACGATGGCGTTCACGCGGCCCCCTGACTGGATTGACGATCGTGGAAGGTAAATGTCTTACCGTTGAGGTCGATATTGCCGGTGGGCACGGCAATGGGGTAGAGCCAGCTTGGGGGAGTCGCTGAGTCCAGCGCCGTGTCACGACGTGACGCAAAAAAAGAAAGGGCCCGAAGAAGGACCCTTGTCAGCGAAGTACGGCGACGCTATCTCAGACTTTGCCTTTCCAGGGCACCAGCACGCGCTCGATATAGCGCATCAGCAAATCGAAGCAGAGCGCGAAGAAGCCGATCACGATGATCCCCATGATCACCACGTCGCTCGCGAGAAATTCCGCCGCGTTGAGCACCATGAAGCCGAGGCCGCTGGTCGAGGCGACCATTTCGGCGGCCACCAGCGTGGTCCAGCCCACGCCGATGCCGATTCGCATGCCGGTAAAGATCTCCGGCATCGCCGACTTCAGGATCACGTACAGCACCACTTGCGTGCGCGAGGCGCCCATCGAATACGCGGCGTGAATCTGTTCGATCGACACCGACCGCACGCCGGCGCGCGCCGCAATGGCGAGCGGCGCGAAGATCGCCAGGTAGATCAGCAGCACCTTCGAGAATTCGCCGATACCGAACCAGATGATGATGAGCGGCAAATAGGCGAGCGGCGGCAACGGCCGGTAGAACTCGATCGGCGGATCGAATGCGCCGCGCGCGAAACGCGACACGCCCATCATCACGCCGACGGGTATCGCCGTGAGACAGGCGAGTGCGAACGCACCAAACACCCGCAGCAAGCTGATGCCGGTGTGCTGCGCGAGCGTCGAATTGGCGAAGCCTTCCCTCGCGACGTAGATGAACTTCGCGTAGACGGCCTGTGGCGATGGCAGGAACAGCGGCTTGATCCAGTGCAGATTGGTCGCCGCGAACCAGAGTGCGACGAACGCGGCGACGGTGATCAGGCTGGTGACGACACTGCTGCCTTGCCCCGGCACGCCGAACGTGTCGCCGGGCCGGGCGGGTTTCTTCGCGAGCATACGAGGTCCGCGCCCGGGTCGGCGGGGCGGGCGGATCGGCGTGTTCGTCTCCATGGGCGCGGCCTCGCCGTGCAACACGGCATGAGCGGATTTAGAACTAAACATGAGCGACTCCGGCCTCGGCGCCGTGCAGCTTCTCGTCGCCGTAAATGATGTTGAGAACCTGCTCGCGCATCGCGATGAAATCGGGACTCGATTTGATCGCCCGTGCGTCGCGCGTTTCGAGAAAACGGCGGTTGAAGTCCAGTTCGTAGGTATGCGTGATGCGGCCGGGACGCGGCGACATCACGATCAGGCGGCTCGCAAGGAACAGTGCTTCCTCCACGCTGTGCGTGATGAAGAAGAACATCTTGTTGGTCTTCTTCCAGACGTCGAGCAGCAACTCCTGAATGGTCTCGCGCGTGAGCGCGTCGAGCGCGGCCATCGGCTCGTCCATCAGCAGCATCGCCGGATCGCAGGTGAGCGCGCGGGCAATGCCGACGCGCTGCTGCATCCCGCCGGAGAGCTGATAGATCATGTGCTTGTGGAAATCCTGCAAGCCGACCAGCGCCAGATTGCGCACGGCGATTTCGCGCCGCTGCGCGCGCGGCACGCCTTGCAGCTTGAGGCCGAATTCCGCGTTGTCGATCACGTTCAGCCACGGCAGTAGCGCATGCTTCTGGAACACCACGCCGCGGTCCGCGCCCGGCCCCGCGATGGGTTCGCCGCCGAGCAGCAACTCGCCCCGGCTCGGCGCGATGAAGCCGGCCATCAGCGATAACAGCGTGGTCTTGCCGCAGCCGGACGCGCCCAGCGCGACCACGAAGTCACCCGAGCGGATAGTCAGGTTGATATCGTCGAGCGCCTGCACGGTCTGGCCGGGACGCCGCCCCGGAAACACCACGCTCACGTTCCTGACAGTCATGTTTTCCATGTTGCCTCCTGATCTCGCGGATCACGGTTACGTCATTTGAGTTGCGCGGCGGCTTCGGCATAAGCCGGCGTCACGAATTTCGCGTAGTCCGGCAAGACAGTGCCGATCTGTTTCTGGCTCTTCAGGAACTCCGAGGTGTCCTTCAGCGCGAGCGCGGCGCGGCTCGTCGTACCGCCGCCCAGCCATTGCGCGGACGCCTGCTCGCTGACCGTGGGGAACGCATAGAGCGACAGCGACGCCGGCACGTCCGCCGGCGAGCCGCCGATCATCTTCGCAATGGCCGCGGCTTGCGGCGAGGTCGCATTCCATTGCGACGGATTGCTGCGGTATTGCTGGTCGGCGTCCGCGATTGCCTTGACGAGTTTCGCCATGAAGTCCTTGTGTTCCTCGCCCCATTTGCGATCGACCGCAATGCCGTCGAAGGTCGGCTTGCCGAGTTTCGAGAGGTCGCCGGACGTGATCAGCACCTTGCCGCTTTTCTTCAGCTCGGCGAGCGCGGGGTCCCACACATAGGCGGCATCGATGTCGCCGCGCGACCAGGCCGCGACGATCTGATTGGGCTGCATGTTGAGGATCTTCAGGTCAGACGGATTGATGCCCCAGTGCTGCAGCGCGAACATGGTGTGATAGTGGGTCGTCGACACGAACGGCACGCCGATGGTCTTGCCCTTCAGGTCCGCCGGCTTCGTGATGCCGGAGCCGTTGCGCACCACCATCGCTTCGGCCTGGTTGATGTTGTCGAGAATCCAGAAGAGTTGCAGATCGAGACCCTGGCTCACGGCGGCGGCGAGCGGGCTGGAGCCGATCACGCCGACCTTGACGTCGCCGGATGCGAGCGCGGTCGCGACTTTCGCGCCGGACTCGAACTGCCGCCAGTTGATCTTGTAGCCGGTGGCCTTTTCGATCGAGCCGTTCGCGATGCCGACCACCCACGGATCGACGATCTGCTGATAGGCGATCGTGATTTCCTTGTCTTCGGCGTGGCCGGGCGTTGCCACGAGGCTCGCCGTGGCGGCGAAAACCAGCGACAGGACGCAACGCGCCGTCCATTGGAACCACGGCCGCAATGTCGAGTTTTTATGGCGTTTCATAATAGGTCTCACAATAGGTTTGAACAGCGGGTCTGAACAGCGGCTGTCTATGGAGCATGGAAGTCGTGTGGCCACGACGGGTGCTTGTCCCAATCGCCTTGGACGGGGTGAGTCGAGTATCGTCAGTAAAAAATAGAGCAAGTTAGTGCCAGACGGCGCCGATCGTTGAGTCCACATCGGCGGGCCGAACTGCTCTGGCCGGCCCGCGCCGTCGCCGCTCATGCGGCAGAAGGCCGTCACGTGCAGCGTTGCCGTGACTGGCGCGGCTCTTTCACTTTCAGGAGGAAGCATGTCTAGCCGTACAGCGACGGCCCTTTGGACGCAGCGTTTTCAGCGTCCGAGCGACTCGAACATGAGCCTGCAGGGGCAGATCCGCCAGATGCTGGTGGCCGCGATTCTGGACGGCCAGCTGCCGCCGCAGACCGCGTTGCCGTCCAGCCGGGAACTGGCCGATCAACTGAGCGTCGCGAGAAATACGGTGGTGCTGGCGTACCAGCAACTCGTGGAGGAGGGCTATCTGATTTCGCGCGAGCGCAGCGGCCACTTCGTCAATCCGGCGATGCTGGAGGGACGCCACGGCTTCAAGGCGCCGGCGCGGACGGCGCCCGGCAGCGAGCAGGACCAGGCGCCCGCGCGGCCCGATTGGGCCCAGCGTGTGCAACGGCGGCCGTCCGCGCAGCGCAATATCGTCAAGCCGGGCAACTGGCAGGACTACGAATATCCCTTTATTTACGGGCAATTCGACCAGTCGCTGTTTCCGACCAACGACTGGCGCGAATGTTGTATGAAGGCGCTGTCGGTGATGGAGATCCGCAACTGGGCGCCCGATCTGATCGGCCGCGACGACGACACGCTGATCCAGCAGATCCGCACGCGCGTGCTGCCGCGGCGCGGCGTCTTCGCGATGCCGGATGAAATCGTCATCACGATCGGCTGTCAGCAGGCGTTATATCTGGTCGCCGATCTGCTCGCGCGCCAGCGCACCACGGTGGGCTTCGAGAACCCCGGCTATCCGGACGCGCGCAATATCTTCGAGAACCGCAATGCGCAACTGGTGCCGCTGCCGGTCGATGAAGGCGGCGTGCGCCCCATCGAGGACGCGCATCTGTTCGCCCAGTGCGACTACGTCTACGTGACGCCGAGCCATCAATGCCCGACCACGGCTACGATGCCGATCGAACGCCGGCATGCGTTGCTCGAACTCGCGCAGAAGCACGACTTCGTGCTGATCGAAGACGACTACGAAAGCGAAAACAACTTCTCGGGCCTGCCGCATCCTGCGCTCAAGAGTCTGGACAAGGCCGACCGCGTGATCTACATCGGCAGTCTGTCGAAGACGTTCGCGCCCGGCTTGCGGCTCGGGTATATCGTGGGTCCGCGCGAACTGGTGCACGAGTTGCGCGCACTGCGCCGGCTCATGGTGCGGCATCCGGCGGCGTATATTCAGCGCGCGTTCGCGACGTTTCTCGCGCTCGGCCATCACGACGCGCTGCTGCGTAGGCTGGCCCACGCTTATCGCGAGCGTGCGCTGGCGCTGATGGCGGCGCTCGATACGCATATGCCCGAAGCGCGTCACATCCCGATCACGGGCGGTGCTTCGTGCTGGGTCGAAGGCCCGCCGTGGCTCGACGCCGTGCGTCTTGCCGCCGACGCCGAACAGCACGGCATTCTGATCGAACTGGGCGGCGTGTTCTTCATGGATGGACTGGAGCAGAAGAACTGCTTCCGCATGGGCTTCTCGGCCATCAAGCTCGACAAGATCGACGCCGGCGTACGCCTGTTGGCCGAACTTGTGCGCAAGCAGAAGCCCGCGCTGTGAACGCGCGTTGCGCCTGAAAAGGCTGGCAACGGTTCTCGCGTCAGAAGGTTGCCGCGAGTTCCTTGGCGGCTTCCTGAAGACGCGGCACGAATTCGAGTGCGCGCGACAGCGGCGCGCGCGAAACCGGCGCATGCACGGCGATCGCCGCGATGCACGCCCCGCTCTCATCGATAATCGGCGCCGCTACGCACACGATGCCGGCCAGAAACTCCTCGTTATCGATCGCAATGCGCTTGTGCGCGGTCCGGTCGAGTTCCGCCTCGAGCAGTTCCGGATCGGTGATGGTGTTCTGCGTGAAGCGTTCGAGCTTCAGCGCGCGCACGAGCGCCGAGCGCTGTTCGCGTGGCAGCATGGACAGCAGCAATTTGCCGCTCGCGCTGCAATAGGCGGGGACGTGCGAACCGGGTTTGAGATCGAGGCGCAACGGCCACGGCGCTTCCATGCGGTCGAGGTACAGCACTTCGGTTTCATGCAGCATGGTGAGATTGCAGGTCTCGCCGAGATCGGCCACCAGACGCGCGAGGATCGCATGACGCAGACGTCGCGCGCCGGAATGCATCACGACCCCTAACGCGAGTTGCGCGAGCCGCGGCCCGATCACATACGCGTTCTTCTGGCCGGGTTCGCGGATCACGAGCCCGCCCGCCTCCAGCGAAGCAAGCATGCGATGCAGCGACGCCTTGGGCAGCGCGACGTCCTGCGCGATGTCGGCAAGCGAAACCGGCCCGTCCGAGTTGACGAGGTGTTCGAGCAACGCAAACGCGCGCAACGTCGGAGTATCCGCTTTGGTCATGCCTGCCGTTCCGGAAAATGGATCGGCGTCATTGTACAACTCGGCTTCAGGCCGCCCGGCCTTGGCGCTGCGGGGTGGGGACTCTGCCGTGTCTAACGGATCGCTCATGGGAAAGGCCTCAGCGCTCATGGTACGGATGCTCCGTGGAAGGGCCGGCGGATAACAGCGGAGCCAGCTTCAACGCCGCGTCCTTGAGTTTCGGCACGGCCTTCAGCAGGTCGTTCAGGCTTGCTCTCGCGGTCGGCGCGTGAATCGCGAGCGCGGCCAGTACGTTCCCGGCAGTGGCATCGCGCACCGGCACCGCAACCGCCACCATGCCGCGCACCAGTTCCTCGTTGTCGATGCCGATCCCGCGCACGGCGAGCCGGTCGAGTTCCGCTTCGAGCAGATTCAATTCGGTCAGCGTGCCTTGCGTTCTGCGCTCTAGCGTCAAACGCGCGAGCACGGGACGGCGCTCGGCCGGCGGCATCTGCGACAGGAACAGCTTGCCGCTCGCGGTGCAGTGCAAGGGCACGCGCGTGCCGGGCTGCAGATGGAGGCGCAGCGGTTCAGTGGTCTCCACGCGCTCCAGATAGAGGACGGTGTCGCGGTCGAGCGCGGTGAGATTGCAGGTTTCGCCGAGCGAGTCCACCAGCGAGCGCAACAGCGATCGGCAGGCTCGCCCGAACGTGTTGTTGGACAGCGTGGTCAGCGCGAGCTGCGCCGCTTTCGGGCCCAGCGTGATGCCACGGTCCGTGCCGCGCGAATCGGGCAGATGCGTCACATAGCCCTGCGCTTCGAGCGATTCGATCAGCCGCATCAGCGTCGCCTTGGGAATGTGCAGGCGCAGCGAGAGTTGCGAAAGCGAAAACGGCTGTCCCGCGGCCGCGAGCTGTTCGAGCACGGCCAAGGCGCGCAGCGCCCGTGAATCCTCGGCGAGAGGTTCACCGCGTGGGGACGAGCAGAGTGCTTGCATACGCTTCCTTGCTGTCGATCAGTGGCTGCCCAGCGTCCGCGTACGCCGCGCGAGCCGGCCGGTCATTTCTAAAAGTGAAACAAAAAACGCTGTTTCTGTTTCAGATGAGCCGATAGTAGCGGGAATTTCTTGAACAGGAAACGGGCTGAACATAAATTTCAACGAAACATACCGTTTTTTATAAAACATGCAGGAGACAGGTCACATGGCAGACCGATTCGACTTTGTCGTCGTCGGCGCGGGATCCGCGGGTTGCGTGCTGGCGAACCGGCTTTCCGAAGGCGGCCGCTACTCGGTATGCCTACTCGAAGCCGGTCCCGCCGATCGCTTCATGTGGATTCATATCCCCATCGGCTATGGCAAGACGATGTTTCACCCGGTCTACAACTGGGGCTTCTATACCGATCCCGATCCGAACATGCACAATCGCCGGCTCTATTGGCCGCGCGGCCGCACGCTGGGTGGCAGCAGTTCGATCAACGGTCTGATCTATGTGCGCGGACAGAAGGACGATTACGACCACTGGGCGCGGCTCGGCAATCGCGGCTGGAGCTGGAAAGACTGCCTGCCTTACTTCACGCGGCTGGAACACAACGAGCTGGGCGAAGGGCCGACGCGCGGTGTCGACGGACCGCTGTGGGCCTCGACGATCAAGCAGCGGCATGAACTGGTCGACGCGTTTATCGCGGCCTCGAACTCGTTAGGCGTGGCAAGCATCGATGACTTCAACACGGGCGATCAGGAGGGCGTTGGCTACTATCAGTTGACTACCCGCCGTGGCTTCCGCTGCTCGACGGCCGTCGCTTATCTGAAGCCTGCGCGGCAACGCCAGAACCTGCGTGTGGAAACCGACGCGATGGCTTCGAAGATTTTGTTCGAAGGCACGCGCGCCTGCGGCGTGCAGTATCGCCAACACGGTGAACTGCGGGAAGTGCGCGCCGATCGCGAAGTGATCCTGACCGCCGGGGCGCTGCAGTCTCCGCAATTGCTGCAACTGTCGGGCGTGGGACCGGCGGCGCTACTGCGCGAGTTCGGCATTCCCGTGGTGGCCAACCGCGCGGGCGTCGGCGAGAACTTGCAGGACCATCTGCAAATCCGTCTGATCTATGAAGTAACGAAACCGATCACGACCAACGACCAACTGCGCTCGTGGACGGGGCGCGCGAAGATGGGCCTGCAATGGGCGCTGATGCGCAGCGGTCCGCTCGCGGTCGGCATCAACCAGGGCGGCATGTTCTGCCGGGCGTTGCCGGAGGAATCGGCGACACCGGATATCCAGTTCCATTTCTCGACGTTGTCGGCGGACTCCGCAGGCGGCAACGTCCACGACTTTCCCGGCTGCACTTACTCGATCTGCCAACTGCGCCCCGAATCGCGCGGCGTGGTGCGCATTCGCAGCGCCGATCCGCGTGAGGCGCCGTCCATTCAGCCCAACTATCTGGACACGGATCTGGACCGGCGCACGACCATCGCCGGGGTGCGTTTCGCGCGCCGCGTCGCGGCGGCCGAGCCGATGGCCGGGCTAATGAAACGCGAAGTGCGGCCGGGCGCGGACGCGCAGACCGACGACGAACTGCTCGATTTCTGCCGGGAGTACGGACAGACAATTTTCCATCCCTCTGGTACAGCGAAGATGGGAACGGCGGGCGATCCGCTCGCGGTGGTCGATGAACGTTTGCGCGTGTACGGCACGCAGGGGCTGCGCGTGGTCGATTGCTCGATCATGCCAACGCTCGTGTCGGGTAATACGAATGTGCCGATCGTGATGGTGGCTGAAAAAGCGTCGGACATGATTCTGCACGACGCAAGCGGCGTCGATCGAGGTGTGGCGACGACGCCCGCGGCGAAAGTGGCCGCTTGATCCAGCAAATGAAGTAGCAGGTGCAAAACGACGGCGGGCACTATCCGCCGCAATACGCAGTCGCGGGACGGCCAGCGAATGGACGCCTCGGAGACTGCACATAAACTGCCCCGGAGGAGACAACTGGGGTTACCGGCCAGCCGTGCGTGTCGATATGCATGGCATGGCCGTCCATTGAGGAGCTGCTGCTATGGCAATCGATCCCCGCGCTATCCGTCGCGTTGCGTTCGCCAGTGTGATCGGCGCAACCGTCGAATGGTATGACTTTTTTCTCTACGGCGTGGTCGCCGGTATCGTCTTCAACAAGCTCTATTTTCCCGCCAGCGATCCGCTCGTGTCGACGCTGCTCGCTTATTCGACCTTTGCAGTGGGCTTCGTGACGCGGCCTCTGGGCGGCGTGATATTCGGCCATTTCGGCGATCGGATCGGCCGCAAGTCCGCGCTGATTCTGACGCTGATCATCATGGGGATTTCGACGGCAGGCGTCGCGTTCGTTCCGACCTATGCGCAGATCGGCATCTGGGCGCCGATCCTGTTGTTGTCGCTGCGCGTGTTGCAGGGCATCGGGCTCGGCGGCGAATGGGGCGGCGCGGTGTTGATGGCGTATGAGTACGCGCCACCCGAAAAGCGAGGCCTGTACGCGAGCCTCCCGCAGATTGGTCTTTCCATTGGCCTATGCCTCGCATCCGGGATGGTTGCGAGCCTGTCACGCTTATTGCCCGAAACGGCCTTCCTGTCGTGGGGCTGGCGGATCGCATTCGGCGCCTCGCTCGGTCTCGTTCTGATCGGCCTGTATATTCGCGCCAAGGTGATGGAGACGCCGGAATTCCTCGCGCTCAAACGCAACCGGCGCGAGGCCAGGATTCCGTTCGTCGACATGATCACGCGCTATCGCGGCGCCGTAGTGCTCGGCATGGGCGCGCGTTATATCGATGGTGTGTTCTTCAATATCTTCGCGGTGTTTTCGATCGGCTACCTCACGCAGCATGTCTCGATGAGCCGCACCGACGCCTTGCTCGGCGTGATGATCGCGGCCGGCGTGATGTGCTTCTTCATCCCGCTGTTCGGCAGCCTGTCCGACAAGCTCGGCCGCGCGCGCGTTTATTTCTGGGGCTCGCTGATTTGCGGCGTGTCGGTGTTTCCGGCTTTCTGGCTCATCGAAATGCAGCCGGCCAACACGCTCTTGATCTGGGCGGCCATCGTGGTGCCGTTCGGCATTTTCTACGCGATGGTGTACGGCCCGGAGGCGGCATTGTTTGCCGAACTGTTCGACGCCGAAGTGCGCTATACGGGCATCTCGTTCGTGTATCAGTTCTCGGGTATTTTCGCGAGCGGTCTCACGCCGATCATCGCGACGATCCTGATGCGGTTGAATGGCGGTAAGCCATGGACTGTGTGCGCGTATGTGCTGTTCTCGGCTTTGATATCGGCGCTGTCGGTGCGCGCGATAGAGAGGAAGCGGGTGGGTGCGTTCGATGCGGTGGTGCATGCGCGATCGTGATTCTGTACCCGCTTTGAATCGCAGAAGCGCGGCGCGTGACGCACAGCGCGCCGCGGCGAAGACCGCACTGCCGCGCACGCTGCTAAACCACCGTGGCTTCAGGCAGCGTCATTCCCGAAACGTCTTCGCCGTCTCTTCCGCCGCGTGGCGCAGATCAGGCACAAACGCGAGTAGATCGTCGAGCGTGACTCTGCCCACTGGCGCCTGCACGGCAATCGCCGCGCAGGCGCGATTGCGATCCAGCATGACAGGCACCGCAATCGCGATCAGCCCTTGCAGATGTTCCTGGTTGTTGATCGCGAGAAGCCGCCGCCGCGTGGTGCTCAGTTCCTTGCGCAACGCGTCGCGATCGGTGATCGTGCGTTCCGAATAGCCGCGCAGCGGCAGCGTCTCGATCACGCGTTCGCGTCTGTCCTTCGGCAGAAAACTCAGTAGCAGCTTGCCGCTCGCCGAGCAGTGCAGCGGCACATGCGAACCCGGCTGCAAATGCATGCGCAGCGGCCACTCGGTTTCGACACGATCCACGTAGACGATATCGTTGCCTGACAGCATGGTCAGATTGCAGGTCTCGCCGATTTTCGCCACCAGTTGTTCGAGCAGCACGTGGCGCGCGGCGGCCGGTCCCGCGTGCATCAACACGTTGACCGCGAGCATGCGCACACGTGGCGAACATTCGTAAAGACGATCGCCCGCACCGCGCGTGACGAGCCACGCGTCCATCAATTGCACGAGGATCCGGTGGACGGTCTGCTTGGGCAGGCCGAGCGCATTGACGAGTTCCGTCATCGAAAGCGGGCCGCCCGCTTCGGCAAGCGTTTCGAGAACGCGAAACGCGCGCACTGCCGCTGCATTCGACTGGTTTGACGTCGACATCCCACTCCCTCGCCAGCGTATTCACAGCGTTGATTTTGCATCGACTTCATTGCTTTTCGGGACTATGGAAAGTACCGAATTTTGCGCTTTCCGATGCTGGCGAGCGCACTGCAATGGATAGCTCGAAAAACGGGACTTCGCGTCAGGCGAGGCTGGCTAGATTGATAGCACTGCAATCGATCTATTCACACGGAGCGAATCCCTATGAACGTCAGGGCCACAGGAGCCGCAATCGCGGGCCATCATGCGGACGGCGAAGCCGAGCGCATCGTCGCCACGCTCGTTGCGAAAGCGCGCGTGGCGCAGCGCGCTTTCGAGAATGCAGGACAACAGGCGCTCGATGCTGCCGCCGACGCCGCCGCGTGGGCCATCATGGAGCCGGAGCGCAACCGGCAACTGGCGGAACGCGCCGTGGACGATACGGGTCTCGGCAACGCCGACGACAAGTTCCGCAAGAACTATCGCAAAACGCTCGGCCTGCTGCGCGACCTGCACGGACAGAAGACCACCGGCGTCATCGCGGAAGACAGGGCAAGCGGTATCGTCGAGATCGCGCGCGCGGTAGGCGTGGTGGCGGCGATCACACCGTCGACCAATCCGGCGGCGACGCCGGCCAACAAGATCATCAACGCGCTCAAATGCGGCAATGCAGTAATCGTCGCGCCGTCCCCCAAAGGTTACTCGTCTTGCGCGTTGTTGATCGAGTTCATTCACGCGCAATTCGCCAAGGCCGGTATCGATCCGGACCTCGTGCAGATGCTGCCCGCGCCGATCAGCAAGGCGGCGACTGCCGCGCTGATGCGGCAGTGCGATCTGGTCGTGGCCACCGGCTCGCAGGCGAACGTGCGCATGGCGTATGCGAGCGGAACGCCCGCGTTCGGCGTGGGCGCGGGTAATGTCGCTTCGATCGTCACTGCATCCGCCGATCTGCATGATGCGGCGCGCAAGATTCTGCGCTCGAAAACCTTCGACAACGCGACGAGCTGCTCGTCCGAAAACAGCGTCGTGATCGAAGACGCCGTCTATCAGCCGATGCTGACCGAACTGGCCGCGTGCGGCGGAGTACTCCTCGACGCCGGGCAGAAGGCCCGCTTGCAAGCGGTGATGTGGGTCAACGGCAAGCTCTCCGAACAATGCACGGCGAAATCCGCCGAGGTGATCGCCCGCGTTGCGGGTCTGGATGAAGTGGCCGCGCGTCACCCCGCTTTCCTGATGGTGGAAGAGAGCGGCGCGGGCAGCGACTATCCGTTTTCCGGCGAGAAACTCGCGCCAGTCCTCGCCGTGTATCGCGGCGCCGATTTCGATGCCGCAGCCGAAGTAGTGCGCGACATCTACGCATATATGGGTGCGGGCCATTCGGTCGGACTGCATTCGACGGATGCCGCGCAAGCGATTCAGCTTGGCGTCACGTTGCCCGTTGCGCGCGTGATCGTGAATCAGGCGCATTGCCTCGCCACCGGCGGCAACTTCGATAACGGCTTGCCGTTTTCGCTGTCGATGGGCTGTGGCACGTGGGGCCGCAACAACTTTTCGGGCAATCTGGGCTTCCGCCACTATCTGAACACCACGCGGGTTGCCTATCCGATCGAAGAGCGCGTGCCGGAAACGGACGAATTACTCGGCGATTTCTTCGCGAGGTACGGCCGATGAACACGCCCGCCACCCTTCGCGCGCTGATCGACGAGCGCGCCGCGCTGCATCCTGACAAGCCTTTCCTGCTGGCCGCGCTCGACGACGACGAGACGCCCGTCCTTGATCGGCGCGCTACGGTGTTGACGTTTCGCGAGCTGCGCGACGACTGCCGCGTGCTTGAGACAGGCTTCAGAGATGCCGGCCTGCGGCCGGGCGATGTCATTTCCGTGTTCATGGGCAACGGAATTCAGACGGCCCGTCTGTTGCTCGCGGCCATGTACAGCGGGCTGGTCGCCAATCCGCTCAATCTCTTGTGCCAGCCCTCACAGGTGCGCTATATCGTCGACCATTCCGATACGCGGATGATCTTCGCCGCGCATGACACGCAGGCTGTGATCGGCACGGCCGTTGCCGAATTGCGCGCCGCCGGCTTGACGCGCGAGATCGCGTTGATCCAGACCGAACCGGCCGATGCCGAACCGCCTTCGCTGGCGAAGCGTGAACCTGCTTTAGCCGAAGCCGCGGCACATGGCGCTGCGCCCGCGTCCACTGCACGCAGCGTACCGCGGCACACGGCGGATGCCGCAACGGCGCATGAACCTACGGCAAACGACGTCGCATTGCTGATGTACACCTCGGGCACGACAGGCACGCCGAAAGGCGTCCTGCTGACGCATCGCAATCTAATGGCGAACGCGCGCAACGTCAGCGCTGAACACCGGCTGACGTCGGACGATCGCGTGCTCGCGTCGCTGCCGCTCTATCACATCAACGGCCTGGTCGTGACGCTGCTCGCGCCGCTGTTTCACGGCGGCTCCGCGGTCATGACATCGCGCTTCTCCGCCCGCACGTTCTGGCGCGACGTCGCGCTTCATGCCTGCACATGGATCAACGTGGTGCCGACGATCGTCGCCTATCTGCTCAATGCCGACGAAGCGTGCACCTACGATCTGTCGGCGCTGAAGTTTTGCCGCAGCGCGTCGGCGGCATTGCCCGCCGATCATCATCGCGCGTTCGAGGCGCGTTTCGGGATCGGCGTGATCGAAACCATGGGCATGACGGAAACCGCCGCACCGGTTTTTAGCAATCCGTACGAAATGGACCGGCGGCGCGTCGGCAGCATCGGTCTGCCTTCGGGCGGCGAGGCCCGCGTGATCGACCGCGAAGGGCGCGAATGCGCCGCCAACGAATGCGGCGAGCTGGTGTTGCGCGGCGAGCAGGTGATGGGCGGCTATTACAAGCGGCCCGAGGAGACAGCCGCCGCCTTTACGCCGGACGGCTGGTTGCGCACCGGCGACCTTGGTTATCGCGACGAGGACGGCTACTTCTATATCAACGGCCGCGCCAAGGAATTGATCATCAAGGGTGGCGAGAACATTGCGCCGCGCGAAATCGACGAAGCCTTGTTGCGCCATCCCGGTGTGCTGGATGCTGCGGCGGTTGGTGTGCCCGATCCGGCATACGGCCAGGAGATCGTCGCTTTCGTGGTGCCGCGCACGAGCGAGGGACGCAGCGCACCCGACCCGGCCGATCTGCGCGAGCACTGCGTGCGCGAACTCGGGCGCTACAAGACGCCGAAAGAATTCCGTTTCGTCGACGAACTGCCGCGCGGACCTTCCGGCAAGGTGCAGCGGCTCAAGCTGGTGTCCACCTGACGCGACGCCGCCCGCGAGCGGGCAGGGCGCGGGCGGAGACAGGCAGGCAGTTGCAGTCCGGTAAATCGGGCGGCCGCTCGCGGCCGTCGTCGATACATAAAATAGACAGGAGACAGCATGGAAACGCGTATCCGGCGTGTCAAGACACGCCATATCATCCTGGCGGTCATGTGCCTGATGTACTTCATTTCGTACATCGATCGCGTGAACATTGCGGTGGCCGGCCCGTTGATTCGTCACGAGATGGGACTCACGACCGTTCAGCTCGGCCTGGTGTTCTCGGCCTTTGCTTATCCGTATGCGGCGATGCAGATCATCGGTGGCTGGCTCGCCGACAAGTACGGACCGAAACTGGTGCTCACCGTGCTGTCGCTGATCTGGGGCGTGGCCACCCTCGCCACCGGTTTCGCGGGCAGCGTCACCATGCTGGTCGTGATGCGCTTCGCGCTCGGCGTCGGCGAAGGCGGCGCGTTTCCTACCGCGACGCGCGCCTTTACCTACTGGATGCCGGTCGCCGAGCGCGGCTTCGCGCAAGGCATCACGCACAGCTTCGCGCGTCTGGGCGGCGCGATCACGCCGCCGCTCGTGCTGGCCGTGGTGGCGACCGGCGGTTGGCGCGACGCGTTCATCCTGCTCGGCATCGCGAGCCTCGCGTGGACCGTGCTCTACCTCTTCGTGTTCACCAATTCGCCGGAACAGAACCGGCGCATCACGGCCGAGGAAACCGCGGAGATCGGCTATCGCGCCGGCGATTGCGACCGCGCCAAACATGCGGCTACGCCGTGGCGCAAACTGGTGCGGCGGATGTGGCTCGTCACGTTCGTCGACTTCTGCTATGGCTGGTTGCTGTGGGTCTATCTGACCTGGTTGCCGTCCTATCTGCGCGAGTCGCGCGGATTCGATCTCAAGCAGCTGGCGCTCTTCACCGCGCTGCCGCTGCTCGCGGGCGTGGTCGGCGACACGCTCGGTGGCGTCGTATCGGACAAGCTCTTCAAGATCACGGGCCGCTTGCGCTTCGCACGCTGCGCGGTGCTGGTGGTGGGCATGGGCGGCTCGCTGGTGTTTCTGCTGCCGATGGTGTCCGCCACCGATCCGCTCACGGCGGTGTGGTTCCTGTCGGCTTCGTTCTTCTTCCTTGAAATCACCAACCCTGTCCTGTGGACGTTGCCGCTCGACATCGCCGGCAAGTATGCGGGCACGGCCGGCGGCATGATGAACACAGGTTTCGGCGTAGCGGGCATGGTATCGCCGGTGGTGTTCGGCTATCTGATCGAGAAGACCGGCAGCTACAACGTGCCGTTCAATATCTCCGCGGGCCTGCTCGCGGTCGGTATGCTGGCGGCGCTCTTCATCGACACCAGCAAGACCGTCGAGGCCGATGAAGAGCGCGAGCGCGCCGCTGGCGTGGAAATGGGCGGCATGCCGTCATTCCTGCACGCGGGGGCCGCAGTGCGGCTGGAGCGCCATCACTTGCGCCGGCCGTTGCGGTGGCGCAAGTGATGCGAGTGACACAAGTGGCGCAAATGACGTAAGTGACGCAAGTCACGCAAGGCGGGCGCGTATGCAGCGCCCGCCGCTGTTATTTCGCCGCCTTGAGCGCCCGCAAACGCCAGATCAGGCTCGATGTGTCGAATCGCTTGCCGCCGAGCGCCTGCACGTCGGCATAGAACTGATCGACCAGCGCCGTCACCGGCAACGACGCGCCATTGCGCTTCGCTTCGTCGAGACAGAATCCGAGGTCCTTGCGCATCCAGTCGACGGCAAAGCCGTAGTCGAACTTGCCGTCGATCATGGTCTTGCCGCGATTGTCCATCTGCCAGCTGGCCGCCGCACCCTTGCCGATCACTTGCAGCACCAGCGGCATGTCGAGGCCCGCGAGCTGGCCGAAGTTGATCGCCTCGGACAATCCCTGCACCATGCCGGCGATGCAGATCTGGTTGACCATCTTCGCCAGTTGCCCGGCGCCAACGGCACCGATCAGCGTGACGGCCGCGGCGTAGTGCGCAAGGACCGGTGATGCCTGCTCGAAGACGCCGGCCTCGCCGCCGCACATGATCGTCAGCTTGCCGTTCTGCGCGCCGGACTCGCCGCCCGACACGGGCGCGTCGATGAAGTGCAGACCCTTCTGGCTCGCGACTTCCGCTAGTTCGCGCGCGACGTTCGCCGACGCCGTCGTGTGATCGACGAACGCGGTGTTGGGCGCCATGCCCGCGAACGCACCGTCATCGCCGAGCGTGATGCTGCGCAGGTCGTCGTCGTTGCCGACGCACGCGAGAATCAGGTCGGCGCCGTTTGCCGCTTCACGCGGCGTGTTCGCGGCGCGGCCGCCGTACTCGGATACCCATTGCTGCGCCTTCGACGCCGTGCGGTTGTACACGGTCACGTCGAGGCCCGCTTTCGCGAGATGGCCGGCCATGGGATAGCCCATCACGCCGAGGCCGAGAAAGGCGACGCGGCGAACAGTGGTGGCAGAGGGCTGCGCGGTTGGATGATTCATTGTGGGGCTCCGTGGAGTGGGCTGGGTTGGGGGTGGGGCGATCATTATGACAAGGCTGGCGTTTTTTAGCCGTGACGCTCCGTTGTACCGCTGCTACTGCCCGCGCCGGCCGCCGAAGATGACAGAAATCTCATTCTTCTGCCATGTTGGCACTGCGGCAGCGCCGTAGCATCGGTCGCACCTTGTCAACACATCACGCCTCCATGCTCACCCGCAACCTTGCTGCCGTACTTGCGATCGCTGCGGTGAATCCAGCCTTTGCGCAAGCCGATGCGCCTCTCGTGGAAGGCAATCGGTCTTCGCCATCGACTGCACAACAGGCCGCGCCGTTCGACGGCGCCGCCTTGCCGCTCGATGAGGCGCTCGGCATCGCCGCCGAGAACAACCCGCTGCTGCGCGGCGCCCGCGCCGACGCCGATGCATCGCGCGGCGCGTTCATGCAGGCGGGCGCCCGGCCCAATCCGCAGATCTCGCTGCTGCAGGAGGGGTTCGGCCGCACGGAGCGCACATCGACGGCGCTCGTCAATCAGACCGTCGAACTCGGCGGCAAGCGCCAGGCGCGGCTCGACGTCGCCTCCTATGGACGCGAAGTGGCGCTCGCGTCGCTCGATGCGCGCGGCGCGGCCCTGCGCTCAGACGTCATTGCCGCGTTTTACGCAATGCTCGCGGCTCAGCGCCAGTTGCAGGTCGCGCGTGAATCGGCCGACATCGCGACGAGATCCGCGGAGCTGGCGGAGAAACGCGCGCGCGGGCAAGGTGTCGCCGGTGGAGGCGACCAAAGCGCGGGTCGCCGCCACCAGCGTTCAGATCGAGCAGGGCAATGCGGCCTCGCGGTTGACCATTGCCGCGGAAAAGCTTGCCAACGTGACAGGCAGTCCGCTCGTGCGAGGACGCCCCGTGGCGGGCGATATCGAAAGCGTGCCGGCGATCGAGCCGCTTGCCGAACTGTTGCCTCAGTTGTCCGACGCACCGCTCGCGCGCGCCGCGAAGGCCGAGACGCTGCGGAGCAATGCCGCCATTGCCGTCGAGCGCGCGAAGCGCATTCCGGATATCACGTTCAGCGCGGGCATGAAGCGGGTCGTGACCGGCGGGGTGCCCGACAACCAGGCCGTGGTCGGCATCTCCATTCCGCTTCCGCTTTTCGACACCAACAAGGGCGCGCTGCTCGAATCCGTCCACAAAGCCGAGAAGGCAAGCGCCGACTTCGACAGTGAAAAGGCGCGCCTGCAACTGGAGTTGACTCAGGCGTACGCCAATTACGAGCGATCGAGCCTGGAGGCGCGGCGCCTGAAAACCGATGTCCTGCCGGCCGCGCGCGAGGCGCTCGACGCAATGTCGCGCGGTTATGAGCTCGGCAAGTTTGGCTTTCTCGATGTCCTGGATGCGCAGCGCACGCTGTTTCAGGGCCAGTCGCAATACGTCCAGGCATTGACCGATGCGCACCTGGCCTACGCCGAAATCGGCCGGCTTGTCGGCGTCCCGCTTCGCAACAGCACGCCCCGTCTACCTTGAAGGAATTTTCATGCTGCGCAGAAAACTCATCGTCGCCACTGTGTTGGCCCTCAGCGGCGTGAGCGCCGCGCTCGCCGTGTTCGCGTTGACGCGAGTGTCGTCGAATGCCGGAGGTGGTTCGGGCGCCGTCGAAGCATCGGCAACCGCGCCAGGTTCGCCCGGCCAGCATGGCGGCACCGTGTTCAGAGACGGTGCGCTGGCCGTCGAAGTCGTGCTGTCCGAGAAGCCGGGGGACGCGCGGCTCGTCGTCTATCCTTTCGTCGACGGCAAGCCCGCTGACAAGGACATGACCGTGTCGGCTTCCATTACGCGTTACGACGGTTCGATGCAGCCATTGCGATTCGCGTCGGCGGGTCAGAAGCTGACGTCCGCCGAACCGATCGCGAAGCCCCACGTCTTCGACGCATTCATTCATCTCAAGTGGCGCGGACAATCCGCATCGTTCGTGTTTTCGCGGGCCGATGGTGCAATCGCGCTCAGCGCGGCGCAAATCGAGGCGGCTCAGATTCGCCTCGACCGCGTCGGTCCCGCGCGGATTCTCACGACGTTCCAGCTTCCCGGTGAGATCAGATTCAATGAGGATCGCACGGCCCACGTCGTGCCGCGCGTGGCGGGCATCGTCGAACGAGTCAATGTTTCGATCGGCGAGAAAGTCGCGAAAGGGCAGGTGCTGGCGGTCATCGCCAGCACCGATCTTGCGGATCGACGAAGTGAACTGCTGAGCGCGGAGCGCCGGCTCGCAGCCGCTCGAACGTCGTACGAACGCGAAAAGACGCTCTGGCAGGAGCGCATCTCGGCCGAGCAGGACTATCTCCAGGCGCAGGTGCAGTTGCGCGAAGCCGAGATCGCCACGCAGAACGCCCGCGCGAAGCTTGCCGCGCTGAATGCCCCGCCATCGGCCGGCGCCTTGAACCGTTACGAATTGCGCGCGCCGTTTGCCGGAACACTGGTCGAGAAGCACGCGACGCCCGGTGAGTCGATCGCGGCGGACGCCAAGGTGTTCGTTCTCTCGGACCTCTCGACCGTGTGGGCCGAGATGGCGGTGCCGGCACAGCGTCTGAACGATGTGCGTGTCGGCCGCGAAGCCACGGTCAGCGCCACCGCGTTCGACTCGAAGTCGAGCGGTCCGATTGCCTACGTCGGCGCGCTGCTCGGCGAGCAAACCCGCACCGCGCCGGCGCGCGTGGTGCTACCGAATCCCGACGGCGCGTGGCGGCCGGGCATGTTCGTCAATGTGTCGGTGGACGCCGGCAAACAAAGCGTGCCGCTCGCGGTGGCGAGCGACGCGCTGCAGGAGATCGACGGCGCGCCCGCCGTCTTCGTGCAGTCGCCCAAAGGCTTCGTCGCTCAGGCCGTTGAAACTGGACGCCGTGACGACAAGGTCGTCGAAGTGATGAAAGGACTTCGGCCGGGACAGACGTATGCCGCCGCGAACAGTTTCGTCCTCAAGGCCGAACTCGGGAAAGGCAGTGCCGAGGAACATTGACGCCCCGACGCCATGAACCTGCCATGACCTGCCATGCCTGCCCTAAGCAGACCGCTTTCCCGAGCCTCGGTTTCCAAGGACCCTCCGCATGTTTGAAAGACTGATTCGCTTCGCCATCGCGCACCGCTGGCTGGTCATGCTGGCCATTGCCGCGGTCGCGGGATGGGGCGTGTACAGCTATCAGAAGCTGCCCATCGACGCGGTGCCCGACATCACCAACGTTCAGGTGCAAATCAATACCTCGGCGCCGGGCTATTCACCGCTCGAAGCCGAGCAACGCATCACGTATCCGGTGGAGACCGCGATGGCCGGTCTTCCCAATCTGGCGCAGACGCGTTCCATCTCCCGCTACGGCCTCTCTCAGGTCACGGTGATCTTCAAGGACGGCACCGACATCTATTTCGCGCGTCAACTCGTCAACGAACGGATTCAGGAAGCCAGGGACAAGCTGCCGCCCGGCGCGACGCCGGCGATGGGGCCGACCTCCACGGGCCTCGGCGAGATTTACCTGTGGACGGTGGAAGCCGACGCGTCGGCTGTCAAGCCGGACGGAACCCGCTATACGCCCGTGGATTTGCGCGAGCTTCAGGACTGGGTCGTCAAGCCTCAGCTTCGCAACGTGCCCGGTGTTACCGAGGTGAATTCCATCGGTGGCTTCGTGAAGGAGTTCCGGGTCGCGCCGAATCCCGCCAAGCTCATGTCCTACGGCTTGACGCTCGCGGACGTGGTGCGCGCGATCGACCGTAACAATGCCAATGTCGGCGCGGGCTACATCGAAAAACGCGGCGAGCAATATCTCGTGCGGGTACCCGGCCAGGCCCGCTCGGTCGAAGACATCGCCAATGTCGTGCTGACCAACGTGGGCGGCGTGCCGGTTCGCATCAAGGACGTCGGGCAGGTGGACATCGGCCGTGAATTGCGGACGGGCGCCGCGACGTCGAATGGCGAAGAGGTCGTGCTCGGCACCGTGTTCATGCTGATCGGAGAGAACAGCCGCACCGTTGCCAAGGCGGTCTCCGTCAGGATGGAGGAGGTCAACCGCACATTGCCGCAGGGCGTGCGCGCGATTCCCGTTTACGACCGCACCGTGCTGGTCGAAAAAGCCGTGCAGACGGTGAAGAAGAACCTGCTCGAAGGAGCAGTGCTCGTGATCGTCGTGCTGTTCCTCTTTCTCGGCAACATGCGCGCGGCGCTGATCACGGCGCTCGTCATTCCGCTGTCGATGCTGATGACCTTCACCGGCATGGTCAATGCGAAGGTGAGCGCCAACCTCATGAGTCTGGGCGCGCTCGACTTCGGGATCATCGTCGACGGCGCGGTGGTGATCGTCGAAAACTGCGTGAGGCGTCTTGCTCACGCGCAGACGCTCGCCGGCCGGCCGTTGACCCGCGAGGAGCGTTTCGCCGAAGTCTTCGGCGCGTCGCAGGAAGCGCGGCGCGCGCTGATATTCGGTCAACTGATCATCATGGTGGTCTATCTGCCGATCTTCGCGCTCACCGGCGTCGAGGCGAAAATGTTTCACCCGATGGCGGTCACGGTCGTGATGGCGCTGGCTGCCGCGATGGTGTTGACGGTCACCTTCATCCCCGCCGCGGTGGCGCTGTTTATCGGCAAGCGCGTCGAAGAAAAGGAAAACCGTTTGATGGGCTGGGCGAGGCGAGCCTATGAACCGCTGCTCACCGTTTTCATGACGCGCCCGAAACGCGTGTTCGCCGGCGCGGCCCTGATCGTCACACTGAGTATCGGTCTGGCGGCGCGCCTGGGCAGCGAGTTCGTTCCGAGTCTGAACGAGGGCGACCTGGCCGTCGCCGCCTTGCGCATTCCGGGCACGAGTCTGTCCCAATCGGTCAGCATGCAAAAGTCTATTGAGAAAACGTTGAAGCAACGGTTCCCGGAAATCGAGCGCGTGTTTGCCCGCACGGGGACGGCGGAAATCGCGGCGGATCCGATGCCGCCCAATCTGTCCGATGGCTACATCATGCTCAAGCCGACGGACAAGTGGCCGGACCCGAACAAGTCGCGCGACAAACTCGTCGAGGAAATCGAAGCGGTGCTCGCGGAACTGCCAGGCAATAGCTACGAGTTCTCGCAGCCGATTCAACTGCGCTTCAACGAATTGATTTCCGGTGTACGCAGCGATGTGGCAGTGAAACTCTTCGGCGACGACATGGCGGTGCTCAGCGGCACGGGCGAGAAGATCGCGGCGGCATTGCAGAAAGTGCCGGGCGCTTCGGAGGTGAAGATGGAACAAACCAGCGGTTTGCCGGTTCTCACCATCAACGTGGACCGGGACAAGCTGGCGCGCTACGGCGTCACGATGGGTGACATTCAGGACACGGTCGCGGCCGCCGTCGGCGGCCAGAAAAGCGGCACGCTGTTTCAGGGCGACCGGCGCTTTGATATCGTCGTGCGCTTGCCGGACGAACTTCGCTCGGATATCGAAGCGATCAAGCGCCTGCCGATTGCGCTGCCGTTTCCCGCGCCGGTGAACGGCAGCGTGCCGCTCGCGCAGGCGCCTTATGTGCCGCTCGCCGAGCTGGCCACGGTCGACGTCGCTCCCGGTCCCAACCAGATCAGCCGCGAAGACGGCAAACGGCGCGTCGTGGTGAGCGCGAATGTGCGCGGACGCGATGTCGGCTCTTTCGTGGCGGACGCGCGCGAGCAGATCCGTCAGGACGTTCAGGTGCCCTCGGGTTACTGGTTGTCGTGGGGCGGACAGTTCGAGCAGTTGCAAAGCGCGAGCGAGCGCCTGAAGCTGGTCGTGCCGCTTTCGTTGTTCATGGTGTTTGTCCTGCTGTTCATCATGTTTAATAATGCTAAGGATGGCTTGCTGGTGTTCACGGGCATTCCGTTCGCGTTGAGCGGCGGCGTGCTGTCGCTGTGGTTGAGGGATATTCCGCTTTCCATTACGGCGGCGGTCGGTTTCATCGCGCTGTCGGGTGTCGCGGTGCTGAACGGGCTCGTCATGATTTCCTTCATCAGGAATCTGCGCGAGGAAGGCTCGGAACTGGACGCGGCCGTCCGTGAGGGCGCCCTGACGCGGCTGCGGCCCGTCCTGATGACGGCGCTCGTCGCGTCGCTCGGCTTTCTGCCGATGGCCTTCGCCACCGGCACGGGCTCGGAAGTGCAGCGGCCGCTGGCAACGGTGGTCATTGGGGGCATCCTGTCGTCCACGGCGCTGACGCTGCTGGTATTGCCCGTGCTGTACCGGGCCGCTCATTCGTCGTCATGGCGCGCTGTTGCATTGAGCCGGCTGGCGAAGACTTCGCCCGGCCAGTTACTGCGCCGGTTCGGCATTTTTTCGAGGTAGTGTGAATGCGGATTTTGTTAGTGGAAGACGAGCCGAAGACCGGCGCCTATCTTCGCAAGGGTCTGTCGGAGGCGGGATACGTTGTCGATTGGGCGGAAGACGGGGTCACGGGCCAGCATCAGGCGGAGACGGAAGACTATGACCTGCTGATCCTCGACGTGATGCTGCCGGGACAGGACGGTTGGACGCTGCTGCAAAACCTTCGCCGCACGCGGCCCACGCCCGTGCTGTTTCTCACCGCGCGCGACGATGTGGACGATCGCGTCAAGGGCCTGGAACTCGGCGCCGACGACTATCTCGCGAAACCGTTCGACTTCGTCGAGTTGATCGCTCGCGTGCGGTCGATCCTGCGGCGCGGCAAGCCACGTGAATCCACCTCGCTGAAGGTCGCGGATCTTGAACTGGATCTGACGCGGCGCAAGGCGACCCGTCAGGGCGACGTGATCCTGCTGACAGCCAAGGAGTTCACGTTGCTGTGGCTGCTCATGCGCAAGGAAGGCGAAATCCTGCCCCGTGCGACGATCGCCTCGCAGGTGTGGGACATGAACTTCAATAGCGATACGAACGTCGTGGATTCGGCAATCAGGCGCCTGCGCTCCAAGGTCGACGACGCCTACGATCCCAAGCTCATTCATACCGTGAGAGGCATGGGGTATGTGCTGGAAAACCGCGGCGGCGGCAATTGATCCGGCGCGTGGTGCCGCGAACGCTGCGGGCGAGGCTCACTGCTCTCATCGTCCTGTCGACGTCGGCGATCCTCGCGCTGAGCGGCTTTGCACTGTATGAGGCGCTGCGCAGCCGCCTCGAATCGAGCTCGATCGAGCATATGGCCGGCACGATGGCGACGTTGCGCACGCATCTGGCCGGGATTCCGAACACCGATGGCATTGCCGGCAATGCGGAGACGTGGATCGACCTGTTGCATGGGCACCCGAACCTGGCGCTCGCCATCTACGATACGACGGGGCAGCGCCTGTCGAGCACCTCGGGGTTTCGGCCCTACGCGCCGATTCCCGCAACCGGGGCGAGCGGTGCGGCCGTGGATCTCACGCGCGCCGGTTCGAATCTTCGATACCTGGTGGAAAGCGTGCCGCTCAATGACGGAATCGGGCCGCCGGTGCGCGTCGCCGTTCAGTACGATAGAACCAGTGATCGGGCTTTGTTGCGCGCGTTTGCGTACACCGCGGTGGTCATCGAAGTATTAGGCGTGGTGCTCGCCGCCGCGTTTGCGTACGGCATCGCCATGCTGGGCCTGCTTCCGCTGCGCAGGCTGGTGGCTCGGGCAGAGGAGATGTCGACAAGCCGTCTGGCGCTTCCCTTGCCCGAACTGGAGGCGTCGGGCGAGTTGAAGGAACTGGAGCACGCCTTTAACGGCATGCTGGCGCGGCTCGACGAATCGTTCACCCGGCTGAGCCAATTCTCCTCCAACCTTGCGCACGACATGCGCACGCCGCTCACCAATCTGCTCGCCGCTGCTCAAGTAGCGTTGTCACAACGTCGGAGCGCGGAAGACTACCGGGACGTGATCGAATCGAGCGTGGACGAGTATCAGCGGCTGTCGCGCATGATCGAGGATATGCTTTTCCTCGCGCGCTCCGATCAGCCTGACGCGCCGTTGTCCTTGCGTTCGCTCGACGCGGTCGCGGAGGCCGAACGCGTCGCCGGCTACTACGAGACCGTGGCCGAAGATGCGCAGGTCAGGATCGAAGTGACGGGCGAGGGCACCGTGCAGGCCGATCTGCTGCTCTTTCAACGCGCGCTCAGCAACCTGCTGTCGAACGCGCTGGTGCAGGCGCCGCAAGGCAGCACCATTGCTATCGACTGCAAGCAAGAGCCGGACTCGACCACGCTGAGCGTGTCGGACTCGGGAGCGGGCATCGAAGCCCGCCATCTAGAATGCATATTCGAGCGGTTCTATCGTGTCGATCCTTCGCGGCACGGTTCGGCGTCGGGCACGGGGTTGGGTCTTGCCATCGTGAAGTCGATCATGAACAGCCATGCGGGACAGTGCGGGTGCGAAAGCCGGCCTCGTGTCCGTACCCGATTCTGGTTGCAATTTCCCCGGCGCGAATGTTCGACTAATGGCTTCAAGATGCCCGTGACTAACGGCGCCGTACACAAAGATTGAGGGCGCCGCGTTCACGAGCAACGGGCGCAAGCGTGCCGCCGGAGAGGTCGCTTCCGGCGGCGCGCATCGCTAATTTGCAGCGAGGCTGTCATGACGGTCCATCGAGGGCTTCGTTTCGCCGGCATGCCGCGAAACCGCGTGCAGTTGCTTGTTCCGGGCAATCGTGTTGGCATCCGGCGGGTACTGCGTCTTGCTGGACGGAATCACGCCGTCGTGCTGGGCCTGAACGAGTTCCTGGTTCACCTGCGCGCGAGACTTGCCTTGCGCTTGCGTGGCTTGTGAGATCGCGCCGAGCATCGTCATGGCAGCGACTGAGAGTGCGAAGAGCCTGGCAGCATTCATGTTGAAACCTCCTTTGTGGCGACCGCCGGTTGGCGATTCGTGTGTCCACTATGAGGCGCGAGCGGTGTGCCATCGTGACCGAAACATGAGAAAAATGTCAGAACAGGCGGCATCGACGAAGCGGCAAGGAGGGCCGCTTGCATGAGATTTGTGTCATATTCGCGTGATGCTGGCGGCGACCTTCGTGGAGCAGGATGACTCATCTTCTTCCACGAATGACGAGGCGGCGAACGTGCGAGAGTTACTGCTGAAATCTGCCCTGATGGTGATCCTTGCCGCAGCCCTCGCCGGATGTGCAAGCCGTGGCGGCAGGCCGGCGGCTTCCTCTAATAAGCCGGCTACCACGCAAAAGGTGCCCGTGCCGACTGACCTCGCGCCAGGCGAGCAGATCGACTACGCCGGCCATCGCTGCGGGAATCCAAATCTGTATGTGAAGATGCATCCGTGTGTTTTCCCGCGCCGATAGCGTGCATATTTGCCGGCCCTCGCAGGAAGGCCGGCACGTCCGCGAGATCAGCTCGGATCGGCGTACTTCAGCGTCCAGCCCAACGTGCGTTGACTACCCGCCGTCAGCGCAAAGGGAAGCGTCGTACAAGCGAACTTCGAATGCAACTGCCCAATCGGCGTGGTGGACAACGGATTGGTGACGCCGGCTGCCATCTCGAAGTTGGACAGCGCGCAACTGTCGAAACCCGTGGTCCCATAGCTGGTCGCACTGCTATTCGCGTACTTGACCGAGAACCCATCGCTATTCGCCGTAGTGTTCCCGAAGTCCGCAAACGACGTGAAATCCGTCTCGACCGCCATGTTGCCGGTCAGCGTGGCGGAGCTTAGCGTATCGGTCCGGGTCATCGAGCCATGATCGAACGTCAACACCGTATGCACTTGCAGGTCGATGTCCGTGGCGTACGTTGCGTTCTTGGCGGCTTGCCTGAATTTGGCCGTGTCGAACGACACCACAACCTGGCCGTTGTTTTCCTGGACACTCAGATTTTTGTAGTACGTGACCGGAATGTAGGTCTTCCCGTTATACGTAACCTGCGGAATCAACAACGCGTAGCCCAGATCCGTTGTTCCGTAGATCAGCTTGTCGGAGAACGGTGTCGGGTAATACGGCGTGTACGAGTTGTAATCGGGCGCCTGGCTCAGGTTGAGATTGATGACGCGTTTGCCGTCGCGCACCGTAACGAGCGCCGCGCTGTACGGATGAGCGGTATCGCCCGGCAAGTTGTACCAGGTCAGCGTGTAATGCGGTCTTGCATCCAGCCACGCTTGCAGATCAGTGTCGGACATGGGCGCCTTGCTGCCGAACCCCAGCTTGTCCCACCACGCATTCACGTACATGTACTGGTGCAGCAGGCTGAAATTCTCACCCATGACACGAGGTTTGCCGCGATACGTATCGGTTCCGCGGCCTTTCACCCACATATTCACTGACGGCGTAGGCAGCGTCGGGTCGTACCAGAACGTGTCGAAGCGATACGCCGCCTTGTAGATAAACGAATAGGCGACCTGCATTTCCTGCGCGGTCAGTACACCTGCATTCGCCGCCGCCGTCAGGACTTCCATGAAGGCCGAATCGCCGTATGGCCCGATGGATCGCCCGTAGTTGAAACCCTGGCCATCGGCATTGAGTTGCGGAAGAATCAGATCGACCGATTTGCGCAGATACGATTTCAGCTCCGGCGTCAGATTGGCCTCGTTGCCCATTTCCAGCGTTCGCTCCGTCACTTCGCCGATCAGCAGCGTGCTGTATCGGTCAAAGCGCGCCTGATCGTAGTACGTGGTGTGGGTATTCGAAGCTTCGTCGGAAAAGCCGCCGGAGGAATCGTTTCGAATGTGATTGGTGAGCGTGTACAGAAGCGCATCGCGCGCGCCCATCGATGCCACGGCTGGGTCGGTTTTCGACGAGAAACCCGGATTGCTCCAGCCGAGTTTTTGTCGCAAGCCCGCAATGCCGTAGGAAACCGCGTAGTAGTTTTGAGCCGTATTGAGCGATGCAACGTCGATCGGCACGCCTGCCGCCGGGCACGTATTCGTTTTGCCGCTTGCGTCCGCGCCGAACATGTCGCAGAAGGTCAGGCGATTTTGCAGCGTGGTCAGCATGGCGTCACTGAAGACTTCATTGAGCATGCCGTGCGCTTTGAAATTATTCAGCGCAACGAGATAGTAGTATTCGCCCCAGGAGGTATTCGCATACACGTAATCGGCGCCGTTCATCTGCGTCATCATTGCGGCCGTTATTTTCTGGTACGTCGCAAGATAGTCCGCGTATTTCGGATCGCCCTTCGTTTTCATATCGATCAATATGTACGACAAGCCGAGCGCCAGCTTACCCGGCAGGAATTTATCCCCCGTGTTGGTATCCAGCACATGAACGGGGCTGCCGTCGCCAAGGTCCATCACCACTTGTGTGAAATCAGGCGCTTTCTTGATGAGGTCGAAGAGCGCTCTCATCTGTCCCATCATGGTGATGGGAACGCCGGCACCCGCCGGCACGCTCGTGTCCGACGCGCCGTAGACAATGCCGTGAAGAGAGATGGCCCCGCCTTTCGACGGATCGTTCGTGGCTGGACCGCCGGGGTTGTCGTTGACGCTGCCACCGCAAGCGGTGACGAGCAGAGCGGTGAGCGTACTGAGCGCAAACGCAAACGAAGTTTTTCCTGGTGAAAGCATGTTGTCTCCGGATTTATTTGATTGATGCGTGATTCACATTTTTGGTTACCTATTACTTGTCTTTTCTTCTCCTTTGATAAGTAAAAACAAATGCATTTTTCATAGGCCGGATTCGACGCTATGCAACCGTGGGCAAAGCCACGGTGACTTGTCCTGTCTGCTGAGCGTGACGTCAACCCTCAACAATAGTCATATGTCGTCAGACAACATAAATCGAGCGAACGCCGCCGACCTGACAGCTACGCCACGCGGTCACCGCCGCGCGCCGCTATCGGTCACTCGTACACCTATGCCGATGGCATATCTCCCGAATCGGACAATAATGCAGCGTGCCGCGCAGAGCGTGGCAGCTAACAACTCGACGGTGAAATATTTGGTAAGTGGTAGGAGATCATATCTCTAGCAAGATGGCAAGTGTCACGTAAAGCGGTCGAAGGGCGTGGCGCCGACCTTGCCGCTGAAGGTCATGCTGATAGCCGGCCGCAAAGTGTTCTTTGCCGTCCGTGCGCAATGGCAATAGCAATCGGATTGAAGGCGAGCGCAATAGCGCGGGGAATTGGAATCTGCGTGAATTTGCGGTTTGTTGAACGCCTCGATTCGAGGTAGACGACGCGACTGATCGTGTCTTCACGAGTGCAACGAAATTCGTTCCCGTTGCGTGCGGACGCGTTGCTTCGCCGAACCTGCCGGTCCGCTCGAGGTAGGGCGGGCCTATCCGCGGTCTATCCACATTCGAGAACAATCCTCTCCACGGACGGCTCTTATTCTCAAGCGCCCACCTTTCTAGACTGTCGTCACTGAATTACGAACAGGGCTGTTCGTAGCAGAACAAAGCGAAGTCTGGAGGTCGTCGTCATGAAGTCCCTTATTCAAGCCGTTGTGGTTGCCGCTGCCCTTGCAGCACCGGTTGCCGTGTTCGCTCAATCGAATTCGCCTGTGACCCGTGCGCAAGTGCGTGCGGAGTTGATCGAACTCGAACAGGCCGGCTATAACCCGGCCCGCGGCGAAGATCCGAACTATCCGGCCGATATTCAGGCCGCCGAAGCGCGGGTGGCGTCACGGCACGCGGCGACAGGTTTCGGTGGCACCGCGAGCGGTTCGTCGGACGCGGGACGTGCGCCTGTCCCCGCGGCGGATTGGAATGCGATGTACAACCATCCGTGATGAGCGGTGCGCGAATGCGTGAATCCGCGCTGCTTATGGCCGGATCACCGTCATCCTGAACGGGCCGCCGTTTTCAGCGGTGTGCGTGGCGGCGTCATTGGCGTCATCGAGGGGGCACGTGGTGACGTCGAAGTGATCGAGGTTCAGGAAGCCGCTGTGCGCGTGACCGCTTCCGCCGTCGTTCGACGATAGCGGCGCCCGGCACCGTGAATGCCGGGCGCTACGCGTTCAAGCCTCCGACCCAGCTTCCTCATCGACCAGTTCGGCGATGTCATGTACGTCCACCGTGCAACCTGTCCGGTTTTTCACGCCGCGGCCCCACGCCTGCACATGCACGCCCGGCGTCAGATACGCGACGAGTTCGGCCGCGGCATGCGGCGGCATGCGCAGCGACGTGCCGTCTTCCAGCAACGCGCCGCGCAATTCGCCCTTCGGTCCGTAGAGCGGCATGACGACTTCGCCTTGCACGTCCATCGGTTCGCCGTCGTGCTCACGGCCGTGGCCGTGTTCATGTTTCGGGCCGTGTTCGTGAGGCAACGGGCCTTCGTCGAGGATCTCAATGCCATGGCGGCTCGTCAGCGAGACGGCAGCGATCAGATCGGCGCCGCGCGGTTTGACACCGCGTACGCGTACCGTGTCGCCCGGCGCGATATGACGCACGATCTGTTTGCCCAGATGCGGCGGGACATGCACCTGCCGCTGCGTGCCGTCGGCGTGCTGAAGAATGAAGCCGTCGGCGTCGCCGTGCGGATTGAGCAGGAACAGCACGACTTTGCCGCGCGTTTCCGGCAGGCAGGCAGGGTCGATCCAATGCATGGTGAAACTCCTTTGTTCGAGTGATGAGTCGGGATTACCTGGGCGGGTTGTCGTACAGCACCGTGAGGTTGCCGGGTGTGCCGAAGGCGGTGGCTTGCAGCGATTCGCCATAGCGGTTGCGCGTGCCGTAGCCTTGCGCCGCGATCGTCGCGCCCGGCTGCAACAGGTTCGCGAAGCGCGCGGCCGCGGACGGCGTCAGCTTGATCACGGTGCCGTCGGTGAGGAGCACGCCGTCGGGTTCGCCGCGCGGCGCGCTGGTGACGCGCAGCACGCGACCCGTGGCATCCAGCTTGACGAGCCCGACGCCGGCGAGCGACTTCGGCAGACGCCGGGCATCGGCCGGCGGCGGTCGATCGACGATGCTGCGGCCGTTGTCCGCGTCGGCGATCTGGCTGGCGCGCAGCGTCCCGCCTGGTTGCGCGACGCCGTTCACGTTGACCGTGGCGCCCGGCGCAAAGGTGGCGGCCACCTGAGTGCCGATATGCGGCGGGAACCGGACGAGCGTGTTGTCGGCGAGCAGCATGCCGTCGACATCGCCTTCCGGATTGATCACATAGCGCTGGACCACGCCGCTCGCACTCGTGGGAATGCCATCACGCGAAGCCGCGCCGGAGGGCGGCGGCGGTGGCATCGGTGCGCCGGCGTTCGGCGCAGGCGGCGGCATCGGTGCGCCTTGCTGAGGCGGCGGCGCGGTTTGCGCCGCGCAAGCTGCCGTCGCGGCGATGACGGCGAGCGCGGCCGCCGCGCGTGCGATCGGGTTGAAACGCTTCATTGTCGGACTCCTTCGACTGCAATGTCGTACAGGAGTCTTTGCAACCGCTATGCCATGCCGTTATGCATTGTCGCGTAAGGCTTTCCGCCGTGCCGTCCGGTTGGCACTGTCGCCTGGGTGGACGTCGGGTGTCAGTCAGTTGGACACCGGCAAGCGCGTCAACCGAGCTTGTACGCGGCGATTTTCGTATAGAGCGACTGACGGCTGATGCCGAGGCGGCGCGCCGCTTCCGCGCGATTGCCCGCGCTCTGCTGCAACGCGCGTTCTATCGCGGCGCGTTCCAGCCATTCGATCGATTGCGGCAGCGGCAGATCGAGCAGCGCGGCGGGAATCTCGCTCACGCCGACGCGCGGCGCGGTGAGAAACGCCAGATCGTCGGCGGTCACGAGCGGGCCGCGTGCCAGCGCGGCGACACGCTCCATCGCGTTCTTCAACTCGCGCACGTTGCCGGGCCACGCGTGCGCGAGCAGGCGCCGCTCGGCATCGCCGCTCAAGGTCCGCGCGGGACCGGCCAGGCTGGCGGCGGCGACGAGAAAGTGCGCGGCCAGCGGAAGAATATCGTCGGGACGATCGCGCAACGGCGGCAGATGAATTGGAATCACGTTGAGGCGGTAGAACAGATCCTCGCGGAACGCGCGCGCCGCGACTTCCGCCGCGAGGTCGCGGTGCGTCGCGGCCACGATCCGCACATCGATTGAGACGCTCGTGTTGCTGCCCACCGGCGTTAGCGTGCGCTCCTGAATCACACGCAGCAGCTTGGCTTGCATCGGCAACGGCAGGTCGCCGATTTCATCGAGAAACAGCGTGCCGCCGTTCGCCTCGACGATGCGCCCGGCGCGCTGCGTCACCGCGCCGGTGAAAGCTCCGCGCGTGTGGCCGAATAGTTCGCTCTCCAGAAGTTCGGCGGGAATCGCCGCGCAGTTGATCGCGACGAACGGCGCATGCCGGCGCCGTGATGCGTCGTGCAGGACGCGCGCCGCGACTTCCTTGCCGGTGCCGGTTTCGCCCGTGATCAGCACGGTCGAGTCCGTGGCGGCGGCGCGGCCGATCTGCTTTTGCGCGTCGCGCAGCGCCTCGCTGTTGCCGAGCAGGCGAGGCGTGCCGTCGGTGACGTCTTCGTGCGACGCCGGCAGCGGGGGGCCCGCCGCCCCGCGCAGGGATGCGTGGCTGGTGTGGAGCCGGGCCGCGCGCGCCCG
>NZ_JAQQEG010000020.1:0-181264 GCF_046027395.1 Paraburkholderia dipogonis
GCAAGGGGGCGCCCCGCCTTTTTTATTGTGTCCTGGAGACGTCGTTCAAGCGTTCAGGCCGGTTGCGCGTTGACCCGTTGCATGACGCGCATCGTGCTGACCACCGCGGCGACCGCCGAGAAGCATGCGGCTACATAGAGCGCGATGGTCGGCCCGTGTTGTGGCGCAATGCCGAAGATCAGCGCGACCAGCGCCGCGCCGAGCGTCTGGCCGGTCAGGCGCGCGGTGCCCAGCATGCCGCTCGCGCCGCCGCTGCGCTCGCGCGGCGCCGCGGACAGCATGGTGCGATTGTTCGGCGACTGGAAGATGCCAAAGCCGGCGCCGCATAAGGCCATGCGCCACGCGATCTGCATGGCGTCCGGATGCGCGCCGAGCGTGGCGAGCAGCAACAGCCCGGCCGTCATCGCGACAAGTCCGACGCCGCCCAGCCATCCCGACGACACCTTGTCCGACAGCACGCCCGCAATCGGCGCCGCGATGATGATGACGGCGGGCCAGGGTGTCATGAGCAGTCCGGTTTCCACCTGCGATAAACCCAGCGTCTCCTGCAACAGAAAGGGCAGCGACACGAAGGCGAGCATCTGCGCGCAGAACGAACAGACCGAGGTGCCGATGGAAAGCGCGAAGATGGGAATCCTGAGCAAATCGATCGGCAGCAAGGGCGCCGGCTGCGTCAATTGACGGCGCACGAAGAAATAGCCGATCACCGCTGCAGCGAGCGCTTCGATCGCGACGTAGCCGAATCCCTCGCCGTGGCCGAGTCCGTCGACGGCAAAAATCAGCAGGCCGAAGACGAACGCGTTCATCACCGCGCTCAGGTAGTCGTAGGGCGATTCGTGGCCGGGGTTCATCGGCAGCGCCTTGAAGCCGCCGACGATTGCCGCGATGCCGATCGGCACGTTGATGGCGAACAGCCACGGCCACGAGGCGACGGCGAGCACGCCGGAAGCGACGGTCGGCCCGACCGCCGACGACACCGCGACCACCATCGCGTTGATCGAGATGCCACGCCCGAGCTGCGCGGGCGGATAGATCATGCGCACCAGCGCCGTGTTCACGCTCATGATGCCCGCCGCGCCGAAGCCTTGAATCACGCGAGCGAGCGCGAGAGTCGGCAGCGAAGTCGACAATGCGCAACCGAACGACGCCACCGTGAACAGGATCAGCCCGGCCAGATAGATACGCCGGTAGCCGATGCGGTCGCCGAGCGAGGCGAGCGGCAGCAGCGAGATGGTGATCGCCAGTTGATAGGCGTTGACGACCCAGATCGAGCCGGCGGCGCTGGCGTGCAGGTTGCGTGCGATAGTCGGCAGCGCCACGTTGGCAATCGCGCTGTCGAGCACCGCCAGCGTGAGGGCGAGTGCGATGACCAGCATCGCCCAATAGCGCTGCGGAATCGGCAAGCCTTGTTCGGTGCTGTCGGAGAACGAGGTGTCGGGGGCGAGCGTGTCGGCCGCTTCGGCGGGTATGGCGCCGTCCTTGCGCGGTGGTTGTGCGTGCATCGATTGTTCGAGTTGTAGTGGGGCGGCTCGCCGCTCGCGCGTGCCGAGTGCCGCCGTGAAAGAGCCGGCAGGCGCAGCGACGATGGCCGGCGCTCTTTGCGCACGCCGGCCATCGCGTCTCCCGCGTTATTTGAGTTCGTACAAGCCGGTGTGAGTGGTCGAGTCGAGTTCGTTCAGATGCGTCATGAAACGCGCCACCGCGTTGGTCGTGTCCGCGTTGATCGGCAGATGCGGCACGCGCAGCGCATGCAGACGGAAGATATAGCGATGTGCCTTGTCGCCGCGCGGCGGCGCGGCGCCGCCGAAGCCGACCGTGCCGTAGTCGTTGCGCACCTGCAGCGCGCCTTGCGGCAGCAACGAGCCGTCCGCCTTGCCGGCGTTGCGCGGCAGCGAGCGGGCGTCACCCGGAATATTCACCACGACCCAGTGCCAGAAGCCGCTGCCGGTGGGCGCGTCGGGATCGTGAACGGTGAGCGCGAAGCTCTGCGTGTCGGGCGGCGGTCCCTCCCACTGCAACGCGGGCGAGATGTTCTCGCCGTCCACGCCGAAGGCCTTGTCGTGGTATTCGTGGGCTTTCGGCATGAAGCCGTTAGTGGGAAATTCGTCGGACCAGAGACGGAAATCTGCCATGATGTGCCTCCCTTCTTGAGTGGTTCTGGGATGGTCGGGGCGTGCGGTTTTGCAACCGGTTTGCAGGGCAGGGCGCCGCGCGGAAGTACCCCGAGTTAGCCAATCGAGTGTATCACCAGCGGCCTGAAGAATTCGTGCTAGCCGGGCAGGCTACAGGCGGCTTTCAGCCACGCTCCTCGAAGCTGGGCGCGTCGCTCTTCAGCCACTCGACGAGCCGCTGCAAGACACCTTCGATATCGCGATTGGCGCCACGCAAAGCGCATTCCCATACCACCGCGACGCGCCAGCCGTTGGCGAGCAGCGCCGCGCGAACCTTGTCGTCGTTGCTGCGATTGCGGCCGATCTTGTCGCGCCAGAACTCCGGCCGCGTTTGCGGCCATTTGAAAAGACGACAGTCGTGGCCGTGCCAGAAACAGCCGTGCACCAGCACGACGGCGCGGTAGCGCGGCAAGACGATGTCTGGGCGCCCCGGCAGATCGCGCGCATCGAGGCGAAAGCGAAAGCCCTGCCGGTGCAGCAGGCTGCGGATCAGGATTTCCGGTTTGGTATTGCGGCCGCGAATGCCGGACATCATCCGGCTGCGCGTCGCGCTGTCGACGATATCGACCATCTTTAACGCTTGGCTAGTGTTTCGACGCGGCGGCCACCGCGAGTCGCTGACCGCTCACGCGTAGAGCGAGAGCGTTTGCTTCGAACCATGGCGCGTCTCCTCGGCAAGCAGGGTTTGCACATGCGGCAGCATGATGCGCGCCACTTCGCGCATCACCGGCATCACGACGCTGTTGCCGAATTGCCGGTAGGCCTGCGTGTCGCTCACGGGGATCCGGAAGGTATCGGGAAAGCCCATCAGGCGCGCGCATTCACGTGGCGTAAGGCGGCGTGGACGCAGTGCCTCGCCCTGATAGACAAGGATCTCGGAGCCGTCCTTGTGATAACGCGCCGACAGCGTGCGCGTCACACTGTTCGGATAAGCCATGCCGAAGCCGAAACCGTTGCCCGCCGCGCGGTGTTTCTCCGCGTAGTTCTGCAGGTAAGTCCAGAGGTTCGGCGTGAGCGTGTACTTGGGCTGCACGCGTCGGCTCGCGTGGTCGAAGAAGCGGTCGTGGTCCCACGGCAGCACCGGTTCGCTCCCGTCCGTGCGATGCAGGATCGAGCCCAGGCGCGGCCCGTCTTCCGGCAGATGCAGGTCGTCCCAGGAGAACGAAGTCTTGCCGCGAAAGCCGACGATAATGATCCGTTCCCGATGCTGCGGCGTGAAATGCTGGCCGTCGACCACGCGATAGTGCACTTCGTAGCCGAGTTCGTCGCGCAAGGTTTGCAGGATCACGTCGAAGGTGCGACCCTTGTCGTGCGAGAGCAGGTTCTTCACGTTCTCCAGCAGGAACGCGGCGGGGCGCTTCGCCTCGATGATCCGCGCGACGTCGAAAAAGAGCGTGCCCTGGGTCGTGCATTCGAAACCGTGTGGCCGGCCCAACGCGTTCTTCTTGCTCACGCCGGCGATCGAAAACGGCTGGCACGGGAAGCCGCCGAGCAGCACGTCGTGGCTCGGCACCTCTTCAGCCGGAAACGAGACGATGTCGCCGATCAGTGCGTGCTCGCCGCCGCCGGGGTAATTCTCGCGATAGGTCTTGGTCGAAAAATCGTTCCACTCGCTCGTGAAGACGCAGTCGCCGCCATGCGCTTCGAAGCCCATGCGAATCCCGCCGATGCCGGCGAACAGATCGATGAAGCGGAACTGGGCGTCGCCAGCCGCGCTGCGTTTGGCCCGCGCGCGGTTTTGCAGCAGATCGCGCAAGGCCGGTTCCAGCATCGCCGGGCACTGCGTTTCGCCTTTTTCCCAGCGGCGCACCGTCTTGATGTCCTTGCCGACATGCGCGGCGATTTCGCGTTGAGTGAAGCGGGCGCGCGCTTGCTTGAGCAGTGCGAGCGGTGCGGCGAGGGTCACGGGCGTCCTTGCTGGGAATTTTTGCGGACATTATGACCTAAGGTCGTCCCATTTCCCTATTTTTTGCGTAGCTTGGGCAGAAAGTTTCCAGGTTCGGCACACCGGGACAGCGCAAGTCCACCGCTAAATGTGGCTGTCACAGTTGCGCGTGTACGCTTCCAGGGTGACGCGAATTCCCCGCGTTGCGACGTGTTGAGGCCGCGAAGTGTTTCGCGGCCTTTTTTTAACTCGCGCAAATGGGCTGCCGCCGGTCCGGAAAAGGGCCGGGGTTCAGGCTCGCAGCGCGTCAGCCCGGGTGGCTGGCGTTGGCCGGATACGGCGGTGGGAACAGGGCGGCGGAGGCCGGCGCCAATTCATCCCAGGCCAGCTGAGGTTCGGCTTCGTACTGATCGAGCTGGAGCAGGAGACTGTCGACCGTGCACAGTTGCGCGTGGGACAGGTTGCCGGCGTCGAGCAACTGGTACAGACGCTTGCGCCAATACGCGGCCGGCAGGATCGGGCCGCCCAGATCGCCGTGTAAAGCCGGCCGCATCACACGCGCAATGTGCGCGATGTCCCGGTCGATCAGTGCGGCTTGGGATGATCCCGAAAGCGTAATGAGTGTGCGGTCCATGACTCCTCCTTCGCACCTTTACGGCAGGCTGTGGCGGGACTTTAGGCCTTTCTGAAAATATTTTTCGCGACGCGCGCTGGCGAAACCAGGCCGGGCGCAGGCACGGGCACACCCGTTGCTGAGTACGGATACTGGCGTAATGTCGCGCCGGCATTCCAAATAGTGGAGCCGAACATGAACAAGGACCAGGTGAAGGGTGTGACCGAGCAGGTCAAGGGCAAGGTCAATGAAGCGGTCGGCAAGGCCACGAACAACCCGGGCAAGGAAATAAAGGGCGATCTGCAACAGGGCGCGGGCAAGGTGCAGAAGGCCTATGGCGACGCCAAGGAAGACGCCAAGGACAACGCCAAGCGCAACGCGCCGTAATTCGGCTTGCGACGGGGTTGGACGGAAAAGGCGCTTCGGCGCCTTTTCTTTTTGCCGACGCTTTTGCGTTGTGCAAACGGACTTTTTCGACCGATGGCGGATTTTGCCTGGGAGTAACCCGGGGTTGGCGTCCAGAGCATTCCGCACGCGGTGCGCCGCCTTTAGACTTGGCGCATCCAACACGGAGACGGCGCCCATGACACCCGAAAAAATTCTTTCGATGTTCGAACGGCAATACCTTGAGGGCAAAACGCCCGTCGACCTGGAACAGACCTGCGCGAGCTTCGCCAGTTGGCTGGCGGCGGCGTGGGAGCTGCTCGATGGCGAGCAGAAGACGCTGCTGCTGACGGTCGGCGCGTCCTTGTGGCGCGAAGGTTATAACTTGCGCGCCGGCACGGCGACCAAGGATTTGTGGTGAGTGCGGGCTAGTGTGCGTTTTTGTTAGCGGGCCGCCGCTTACACGCATGTCGACTGTAAAACTTGCGCGCCCATAGGACCGTTGAGTTGCGCGCGCACGCGTTGCGCCGAGTCGGTTTATATTTGGCGATCTTGCGTCGGGATCTTCGCTGCCGGTCGTCTGGCCGGCTGACGAGGCCCGATTTTCGTATCAAGCCGCCACTTTCGCAAAAGGTTACACCGCCACATGACCGAACTATCCGCTTTTCCGATCACGAAGAAATGGCCTGCCGAGCATCCGGACCGGATTCAGCTCTACTCGTTGCCGACACCGAATGGCGTGAAGGTGTCGATCATGCTCGAAGAAACGGGTTTGCCGTACGAGCCGCATCTCGTGCGCTTCGATGCCAACGATCAGATGACGCCGGAGTTTCTGTCGCTCAATCCGAACAACAAGATTCCGGCGATCATCGATCCGAACGGGCCTGACGGCAAGCCGTTGCCGTTGTTCGAATCCGGCGCGATCCTGATTTATCTCGCGGACAAGAGCGGCCAGTTCATTCCGCAGGATGCCGTCGGCCGCTATGAAGCGATCCAATGGGTGATGTTCCAGATGGGCGGCATCGGGCCGATGTTCGGCCAGGTGGGTTTCTTCCACAAGTTCGCCGGCAAGGAGTACGAAGACAAGCGTCCGCGCGATCGCTATATCGGTGAATCGAAACGGTTGCTCGGCGTGTTGGATCGGCAGCTCGAAGGACGTGACTGGATTCTGGGTGATACGTATTCGATCGCCGATATCGCCACGTTTCCTTGGGTGCGCAATCTGATCGGCTTCTATGAAGCGGGCGATCTCGTCGGCATTCAGGACTTCCCGAACGTGACGCGCGCACTGGCTGCGTTCGTCGCGCGCCCGGCTGTGGCGAAGGGACTGGATATTCCGAAGCGTCCGTCGTAGTCGATTCATACGGCCGGGCGGCGGATTTCGTCGGCCGGCCGTCTTCACCTTGCGCCCGCCGCGCTCTCTGCGTGGATCTTGGGTTGTCTCTCTTCTATTTGCGTTCGCTTAACGCCGCTTCGACTGCATCATCATCGTCCGCGATAGTGCTCAGCCATGTGATCGACGAACGCCCGTACCTTGGGCGCCACATAACGCGTTTGCGGATACAGCGCGTAGTAATGGCGGCTTCCGAGCGCGTAGCCCGGCAAGACCTGAACGAGACGGCCGCTTCGGATGTCTGTCTGAACCGTCTGCCGCGTAAAGGCGGCAATACCTGCGCCCGCGAGCGCCGCGCAGTAGAGCGCAGTGATAGCGTCCGTTCTCAGCCGGCTGCGTGGCAAGACATGGATTGGCGCGCCTTGCTCGGATGTCAGCACCCATTCTGTCGCTTCGAGCGCGCCGGTAAAAGACAGTAACTCGTGCTCGGCGAATTGGCCGGCTGTGTGTGGGAGTCCGTGTCGAGCCAGATAGGTCGGCGATGCGACCAGAACGACGTCCGAGACGGTCAAGGTCTTCGCAACCAATGTCGTGTCCGCCAATGGTCCGCTGATGCGTAGCGCTACGTCAATGCCCTCTGCAACGAGGTCGACGAACTGGTCGCTGCACGACAACTCCAGCTCAATGTCGGGATAACGCTTCTGGAACGCCGGAAGCCAGTCAGCCAGTTCCAGTGTGCCGATGGCAAGCGGCGCGGTGACGCGCAGCAAGCCGGCCGCCTGTTGATGTTCGTTCGTCATGGCCTGCGCCGCTGCTTCCACGCGATCGAGAATATCGACGCTGGCTTTGTAGTAGCGTTCACCCGCGGCCGTCAGCGTAAAGCGTCGCGTGTTACGGTTGAGCAACTGAACACCAAGCGAAATCTCGAGCTGCTTCAATTGACGCGACACGCTCGAATGCGTGGTGTCGAGCCGCTCGGCCGCAGCCGAAAACCCTTGCGCTTCGACGATGAAGCGGAAGGCGCGCATTGCAAGCAACTGGTCCATGGGCGAGATTGGCGCTACGCGGCGTCACCACGAAGTGAATCGGGCCAATGCTTAGCGCAGCGGTAAGTGAATGATTTCCGACGTGCTCATCACGTCGCCAAACGGTCCTTCGATTTCGGCCAGTGACGCACGATGCATGCAGTGCACCGCCGAGGCGTCCGATGTTAACACGATCCAGGCAGCCACCAGCGAATCACCTCGGCCGATAATCGTTAGGATCGCGGATTATCTGATTGGCCTAATGAGCTTCGTGTCGTCCGTTAGGCTGTCAGCGACAGTACGTCGGCGGTGCTCATCACGGAGCCGAAGGTGTCGGCAATTTCAGCCAGCGCCGACCGATGCAGCATATCGTGCCCGACGCGCAACTCGCTATCGACGACGATGTCGCGGGTCGCGCATGCATCGGCGGCTACGACAACTTCAAAGCCTGCCGGTACCGCATCTCGGGCGGCACCGGCTACGCAGGCGTGCGTCATGAGGCCACCAATGACGAGATGCGTGATGCCATCGTCTTTCAGCGTCTGCGCGAGATCCGTGCTGGCAAATACGCTCACGGAGCTTTTCTCGACCACGCGATGGACGGGCTTCGGCTGCATGTCGGCGTGAATTTCGACTTGCCGGCTACCGGCAGCAAACAGAGGCGAGCCGGCCGGCGCAACGTGCTGCACGTGGACGACACGCCACCCATGGCGGTCGGCGCATTCGACAAGCCGGCGCGCGTTTTGCAATGCAGCCGCGCCATCAGGAATGGGCAGCGAACCCGTGAAATATTCGTTCTGAAAGTCGATCAGCAGCAACGCGGTGGTGCGAGCCGGCAGCGACGCGGGTAAGCAGGCACCGAGGATGCTACGAAGTGTGGGGCTAGACATGGTTCTCTTCGGAAGTATTGGAGAGGAACCGAGTCTACGGTCAGCGAAGCGTCGCAACAACGCTACGGGCGAGACAAAGTCTGTGCGTGATTTGCACAGATCGATGCCGCCGGAGTGGTTTTCTCGTGCGGCGGCTTGCGTGTTACGCAAGAGCGACCATCGCGAGAGGTTCTGCATGTTTAGGGCACTAGACGACTTGTTGAACTGTCGTAGCCTGATCCTTACCAAACATCTCATCCGCGTGGTGGGATACTCGCCACGCGTCCCCGGAATAGGTAATGAATCCACCTCAGCACGTCCGGATTGCTGGCCTCGACGGCTTACGTGCGCTTTCTGTCATAGCGGTATTTCTTGCGCATACCGGTCTTGCAGGCGTTGTGGGGGGCGGGTATGTCGGTGTCGACGTATTTTTCGTTTTGAGCGGCTACCTGATCACGAGCCTGCTGGTAGCGGAACAATTGCGCACCGGGCGGATCGATTTGCCGGCGTTTTTTTGGCGCCGCGCCCGGAGGCTGTACCCGGCCCTATTGCTGATGCTTGCCGGCGTCACGGTCTATTGTCTGATATTTCCTGCCCCGTTGAGATGGGCTCTGGAAGTCCTGCCGGCTTTCTTCTATGCGATGAATTGGGTGCGTGCGTTCGAGATCTACGACGCGCATCTCACCGGACATACATGGACGCTTGCGATCGAGGAGCAGTTTTACCTCGTTTGGCCCCTGATCCTGCTGGGCGTGTTGAAATTTTGGCCACGTCGCATCCTGATCGCGGTCGCGCTTCTCACAGTCGCGGTGATTGGGTGGCGTTCGTTTCTGATCTCGCATGACTTCCCAATGGTCCGCGTTTATTGTGGTTTCGATACCCACTCCGACGGTCTTCTGATCGGTGCGTTGCTGGCGGCGGCGCCTCGCAGTTGGATCTCCCGGGCCGGCAAGTTGTGGCCGATTGCTGCTGCCTATATCTGTTTCGTGCTGCTGAGCGAGACCGGCGTCGAGTTTTCGTTGCAGGCGTTGGGCTATCCGCTGACGCCGTTAGCCGCAGCACTCATCATTGCGAAGGTCGTGAGGGATCAGCGTTCCGGCTTGGTTCGTGTGCTCAATATCGCGCCGCTGGTGGGACTGGGGCGAGTTTCGTACGGCTTTTACCTGTGGCACTACGTTGTCCTGCAGTCGATGCTCTACGGTGGGCATGACACGCTGGGCGCATTTTTCGGTGGTTTCTCGCACCCGGATATCGCCATGGTGACGATCACTTTCGTCATATCGATGGTACTGACCTTATTCTCATGGTTTGTCGTCGAAAAACCGGCGATGGGATTGCGATTCCCCTGGCGGCGACGCGGTGATGGTCCGGGCCGAAGCCGCTGCGCGAGGTACGCGGCCGACGAAAACGCTCATTAGCGTGATGGGCGACGTTTGCCGCGTCTGCGACACCGAATAGTCGAGGGCGTCGCCATCAATTGTTTAGTTTTCGTGTCAGTCGATAGGTAATTGATTTGTTCGGCTTGCCGTGCAAGACATGGTAAGTTGCACACTGCCAGTCCCCACGCGAGAGGTAGTTCATGAATCTGGTCACGACGCTGCGCCGCGGACATCTTCTGAAACATGCCAATCTGTCGGGAGTCGGTCTCGAGATAGGGCCGTACGATCAGCCGACCGTGTTCAAGTCGGAAGCCGATGTGCGATATCTGGACTGGAAAGATAAAGAGCAACTGGTTCGGGAGTGCACGCACCCGGACATGATCGTCGACATACCTGAAATCGACTACGTGGTTCATTCGAACCGGTACGGCGACTACATCAGCGATAAGTTTGATTACATCATCGCGAATCATGTGATGGAACACGCGCCCAACATGATTCAATGGCTGTCCGATCTGTGCGACATGATGCAGCCGGGCGGAATTCTGTTTCTTGCCTTGCCCGACAAGAAATTCAGTTTCGACAAATATAGGCAGGACACGGCGCTGAGCCATTTCGTGGCCGAGTATCTGGCGGGCGTCGAGGAAATCCCGCGCGAACATCAAATCGAATGCGAGATCTATTACGACGAAGCATTCGTCAACAAGCCGATGCATGTGGCCGACAAGCTGGATATGAACCGTATCAGGCAGAAGCTGCAGGCACCTCCGCATGTCGGTATTCACAGCCACGTTTTCGAGAGCGGCACGATCGTGTCGAAGGTCTTGAAGCCGATCCTGAAGATGGGTTTCGTGGAGTTCAATCTCGTCGACTTCGTGCCTGCGCGCGGAGAAACTGGCGGGGAGATGATCATTGTTTTTCGCAAGGAACGTCCTCGCGTGGAACTCACGACCGAGGAGTTCTACGGTGCTCCGGTGGGTACGGAGAAGGCGGTGAACGCGAGCGCCGACCCGGCGGAGCGGCTCGCCGAGGCCGAAAAAGCCCTTGCCGAAATCCGAGCCAAGGTGGCAGTGATGCAAGAGGAGATTACATCGAGAACTTCGACGATCAGGGCGCTGGAGTCATCGACATCCTGGCGAATCACGGCGCCGCTGCGCGCCGCGGTGACGAAGCTGCGCGGACTCGGTGCGAGGGGGCGAAACGTATCGTATTGAGTGCGCGCGTCGAACCCGCTACTTACTCCGGTGTATCTGGCCACCGCGTCGCAATGGGCGTAGATAGCCGATTTGGGACCAAGGGCGGCAGCCTGAACAGGCCATCTCGAGAAAAACTCTCCTGCACCCAGGCGCTGCCTACACGGCCACACCGCTTCTTTGTATGATATTCGTCAGATGCCCTTCACCATTTGTCGGAGATCCCATGAAACCGATCAAATTGCGTGTGCCGCGCGAGGAAGCCGCCGACCTGCCGGACGATCTCACCGCGTGGGCGAGCCTCTCTGGCGTTGATCCGGGACTGACTGTATTGAGCGAGCCCGGTGCCGCGACCGACAGTAGCGCACCGGTCCTGTACCAGATCTACGTGAGCCAAAGCTTCTTCGAGCAGTTCCCGGAATGGCGGATGTACATCGAGCAGTAGGGGATCATGGCTCGATGCGCCGGGATAGTGGTCAGAAGGTCGCTTTGCGATTGATCCGGAGGAGCCATGTGCCGTCGGCAAGCGCTTTGTGAAAACATCGTACGAAATCCCTGGTTATATTCGTCGACAGGGGTCTGTAAGATAGCGATTCACCAGCGCCCCGAGCGCGGTGTGTGTTTTGAGCCGCGGCGTTGCCTGCGGCTTTTTTTTACCCGGCTTTTCTGAGCCGGGGTAGTAGTTTCCCTGGCGGCTCACCCTGGGGCATGGCGGTTGCGCATACTGGCTGCATACGCGGACCATCGCGTCAGGAGAGTGATCATGGCATGCCAGTCCTATGCTCCGTATCGCGGGTTCAGAATCGACGTTCAGGTCACGACCGGGAAGACGTTGTGTTTGCACAATGTCGGACGCCGGTACAAGGTGTCCTGGACTATCAGTTCGCCCAGCCAACCTGCACAAAAGGTTGCAAGTTTTCCAGAGCAACTGGAATTCATCTCTGAGCAAGACGCGTTCAGATACGCCGAGAAGCGAGCGCATACGTTTATCGACTGCATGCACTCGGAAGACTCCGCCATTTATTCCCTTCGTGATGGTGGGGGTGGGCGGGAGGAAGCGCCTCGGATGTGAAGGGGGATGGTTGGGCGATGCCTGTGTGGTCGACGTGCCCGGCGCTGCGTTGTACGCGTCTGCTCGTGTCTTGCGGTGATCGGGCGATTCCGCCTTGGCAGTCTTGGGTGACGACATCAACAAAAAGTCCGGCGGCGTTTTAGGCTAAGGAGCTTCTCGGGCAATCATGGCAAGCTGAAAAATTTAGTTCGTCCCTGACAGAATTCATACGTCAAGGGCTGATAGGGTTTCCGCTCGCTTTGCAATTTTTATACCCCCGCCAAGCCCCTAAATCCGTCTCCTGAGAAAGTACAGGTGCCATTTCCATGGAGCGTTGTAGTGAACATAAACGCCGAACGGGGATAGGTCTCGACCGAACAGCGACGATTGTTACATCACCGTTAGTCGCTGAAGGCGGGCACCCATTCCACGGCCGCTTGGGGCTCATGATCCATGGCCATCACAAAATGTCGTGCCATCACCTGCCTGAACGAATGTTATAGGCCGAAAAAGCCTTCTCAACCCGTGCGGAATCTAGACGAGCGCACGCATGGGAGCCTGCTCTGTCTTCCTCAGATGCTCCCGTCAGCGTGTCCGCGGCGAAAGCTGTGGCCCTATTGTCCCAGTAAGCACCCAGCAGAATTGCCGCAGGAACAGGATCGCGTTCGGCGGCGTCTTCATCGTGTTGATCGAGGTGACGTAGACGAAACAAAAACCCATAAGCTCCCAGAATCAACTGAGTACGATGCACCACATCGAGGATGTCTTTGGTTTCAATCACGCGCGTGATTCAACCTGACAATTTAACAAAGAAGCTAGCGGGCTATCCGCGAGCGTGAATGTTGGTTGCCATACGGTACTTCTGCCTTCAGCGTACGGTGAAACGCGCTCGGTGGATGGTAAGGCCGGCTGTAGGTGAAAGCCTAAAGAAAAGCCGCCTATGGCCGTAAAGACGCCCATGAAACGACAAATACCGGTCTGGATGCTGGTGGCGTCGCTGACCGGCTGCGCGAGCTGGTGCGATCACAGTTCCGACGTTCAAAAATGTATGAATCGCGTACATGCTGCCCAGGCGGTCGGCGCGGTGGCGCTCGTGGTGACCGCGGTTGTGCTCGTCGCGAAGAAATCTGGCGGCGGTGGTGTTGACGACGGGAGTCAAAGCTCTAACTACGGTCGACCGTACCCGGGAAATTGCCAATACGATTGGCAGACAGCCGCTGACGGATCACGTTGCGGCGCTCGGTCGGCCGAGTCGCGGCCGGGCGGTTATTGACCTACTCCCGGGACCGCAAGCCTTATTCTTCAACTTATTCCCTCCTCTTCGGAAGAAGACGTTCGCCCCGCCGGGTAGCGTCAGATGGTTTGATGCATAATCCCGGCTCGCCCACGCAGACGAGTTCACATGCAAGCGTTGCCCGCCCACAAGCCCCGAACGAAAAATATTGATCTGGAAGCATTGCGATCGATTGGCATTTTGTTTGTTCTATACCCTCACTCGCACAATATTTTCCCATGGAAAGTTGATTACGTTTCGAGGCTTTCGCCGGTTTTTTTTACGTGGACTGGAGTTGACCTGTTTTTTTGCGTTTCTGGGTACATCATCACGCGATCGGTTTTGTTTGAACTCAGGAATTGCAACGGCTGGGGTGATTTTGCGAAATTCGCAGTTCCATTCTGGGTAAGGCGCGCGTGGCGCCTTTGGCCAACGGCATGGCTGTGGCTGACCTACCTGCTGGCAGGATCGATATTATTCCACGCAAGCGGCTATTTTGGCGGAGGAGGCAGGAACTTCCTCTATCAGGTTTATTCGATGTTGCACCTTGCAAACCTTTATGGATGGTATTGCACGCTTAGCAATTCATGCGGCATCAATACCGTGTATTGGAGCCTGAGTCTGGAAGAGCAGTTCTACCTGCTCTTTCCTTTCCTGCTTTTTGCCATCCCGCGGAAATGGTGGTTTCACGCCTTTGCCGCGATAGTTCTGGTGCAAATCCCGCTGAATAGGGGCGGCTCGCTTCTTGGATTCGTGCGGTGCGACGCATTGGCGATTGGCGTAATCATTGGGCTATGGCAAAGTCGTGCGTCATATGCCGCGTTTCAGCCGAATTTTCTAGCTAACAAAAAATTGGCCTTGTTGACGGCCGTTATCTTGACCGTCTTCCTGGGGGCATTTGGGTGCCTACGAAATAACGATGATCCCATTTTCGACCGGGATCGTCGCAGTGCTATCGGGCCTGATGGTGTTCATATGCAGCTGGAATCAAGGTTACTTCGTTCCATATGCACCGCTTCGTGGGATCGCGGCTTATATTGGATCTCGATCGTATACCTTGTATGTCGTGCACATTCCGGCATTTATAACGGCTAAAGAGATCTGGTACCACATCCTCCCGGCTGGCACCGAACTGAACGGGACATACACAGTGCGTTTTGGCCTCACGGGTCTCGCGATTCTGATTATCTTTGTCGAGTTTAACTACAGAATTGTCGAAATCCCCTTGAGACGAAAGGGGCGAGCGATCGCTGATAGGCTTGGTTGGAAATTTTCGAAGCAGGATTCCACTGCGGATTCTTTCGAAAAGGTCGTTGCTGTTCAGTGACATGCTGCCGACCTTCCCCTGCTACAAAGCAGCCAGTGGGCGTCTTTTTCAAGCGCCGCTGCATCATCCTCAAAACCGATACTTCACCATACGCACGTCCGCGCCCGACCGACACCCCGGCAACCTTGCCGATCTGCCAAGCGTGGGGCGCATCGGAATGGATGGTTGAGGTGGGCACTCCCGGACCGGGCGACCAGTTATAGACAGTCACGTCCCAATCCGAGCGATACAGAACAACCCCGCTTCAGCACCTATGCGCCAGCCTTGGTATCCGAAATACGGCTCAACGGTGATCGAGACGCCCTGTGCATTGCCATTGCCGACAAAATTCGCATTCGGAACGTTGACCGGCATCGGGTTGATCAGTTTGGGTCTGCGTGCTGTAGTTCACGTCGACTGGAGTGCATTCGCACTGCGATGAGACATGTACGAGGCTGACGTAGCTGACGTGCCAGTCGATGCCCCATCTTTCACGTGTGTAGAGCGGCCGAGTGAAGCCCGCGGGCAGCACAGGCGCGCTCAAATCCGAGTTGATGCTGCATGCCTTGCTGATATCACGGGTTATCGCCTTGGGTACCGTCTCTGGAAACGCCGGCGCCAAGCTCGAGACGCACATAGTCGGTGATGCTGTCAGCGTGCGCGGCCGCAGCGGGACGGCCGAGCGACATTGCTACGGCTGCTGTTCTCCATCGGGCGCCGGGGTGTCGGTGTCCAAGTCGATTGTTGCTCCGACTCGGCGCGTGCGCTGTAGCACTCGTTCGATGGTCTGGGTGTCCAGTTCCAAGCGCGCCATCGCAAAGAACAGCATATGTGCGCCGAGCTCGCGCTTGTTCTTGGTGTCGTCGGATTTGGATGTGTACCGGCGAAATGCGCGGTTCCCAGCGACGCCGAACAGTTCCGTCATCTGCGTGCCGTGCAGACCGAGTTCCTTCTTGAGACGCTCGATGTCTTCCGGCTGAGGGGGCTTGTAATGCATGTCCGGAGATTTCCAGGTGCGCGAAAAGGCGCACGAAAGCAGGCTTTCATGATCGTTCCTATGGGGATGTCGGACCGCGCGGAAGGCGAGGTGCCAGTACGATCAGAGCAGGACCATCGGTCCTATATGTCAAGCAACACCACAACAATTTAATCAACAGCCGCCTAGTCGGCTTTTCCGATCGGTTGCGAGACTCTATGACGCATAGTTAGCGGGCGAGATCGACACGTCTTTGTCGAATGGCAACGATCGTCCAGAACATCGCAACCGCTTAAATTGCGCTGCCAGTGGGCTAGGCAATTGCGCCACGCCGGGGAGTGAGACGCGACAAGATTAGTCTCTGCGCGGGAATCTCTATCAGATGGTGGGCTGCTGCTGCGACCGCGATTGCCGCCAACCAGTACAAGGAAAATTTGGCTGCAATCGGATAGTCTGGCGTCATATAGCCGTGGTCCTCCGCATACCGCAAGACGAGTTGATGCACCATGTATAGAGCAAAACTGATCTCGCCAAGGTAAATGAGAGGCCGAGCTTGAAGCAGGCGAGACAGGGCGCCCCCTTCAAGTGCGAAGACGGCTATCAACAGAGTAAACAAAACGCCGGCGCCACAATTAGAGAGCCAGATTGCAACGGGCTTGATCGGATGGAAGGGTAGATCCGAGACGAATTTGAGATCGGCCGCCCAGATCGCTGACGCGACAATCAGCGCGGTACCGATCTCGAGCGCGCTCGCGCGCCAACCGCCTTTAATGGCGTTCCGAAGTTTGTCTCGCAATTGATAGGCTGCAATGCCCATCATGAATTCACTCAGCCTGGTGATGGGCGAAATGTACGCGGACCACAGCATTAACGGGCGCCCCATGTTCTTAAAGGCAAACAGCATTGCAGCCGTGACGATTGCTGTTCCTGCTAGTTTGGCTGCCCAGGTGGCATTTACCCGCCAAATTAGTAATGGGAAAACCGCATAGAAAAAGGCCTCATCGGACAAGCTCCACGAGATCCCGTTCAATGAGAAATACGTGGTGATGTCCCATGACCAGGCATGCAACAGAAGCACGTTGAGGATAGCGTCTGCGTCCCTCACCGAGCCACCTTCAAAATGGATCAGCCACAACGCCGCGGCAGCGCCAGCGAGATGGAGCGGCCAAATCCGGGCGAACCTCTTGAGATAGAAGATGAAGAGATCCGACCTCGAGGTGATCGTTCGATGGGTGTGGGCGAGAATGTACCCGGATAGAACGAAGAAGAGGGATACGGCTTGCGTGAGCGCCAGGTGGTTGGCGAGGCCGAAATAACCGAACTCGCGCCGCGTGTGAAAAACGACCACCATTGCTGCAGCGAAAAACCGCAACGACGTCAGCGAATTGATTTTTTGGGCTGGCACTGGTAAGGCTCCGAAAGATTTGGAGATCTTACCAGTGTCGTTGCGGCCGCATGGCAAATCGCTATATCACCATCGCAACATGGGCTCAGGCCCCGAGGTCGCGCGGTGCGGAATCAAGTGATAAGGCTCATCCTTGCTATAGAATGCGTTCCGCAAGCCAACTGGTGGGGCAGGCATGGCTCAACTATCACGGGGGAACATTTGAAAAGTATCGGGGAAGTTCTAGATCAGAGCGGAGGATTGGGTAAAGGATTCGGCTTTTTGCGGATAGCGCTAGCAGTCACTATCATTGGTTGGCACAGCCTGGTCATTTCTCAGGGTGATCGTATTTATTTCGACCAAAGATATATTTGGTCTTTGAATTATTTCTTGTTGCCAATGTTTTTTGGTTTGAGCGGTTTTCTCATTGCCGGCAGCGCGCAACGTCTCAGCATATTTGATTTTTACATCAACAGAGTTGCCAGAATATTTCCCGCCCTTGCTGTCGAAACAATAATATCCGCAATTATTATTGGTTCAGCAATAACGTCATTGCCGTTGGGCGATTACTTTACGCAACCAGGTTTTTTTGAGTATTTCAGAAACATGTATGGGGCGGTGGTATATGTCCTGCCCGGCGTTACCTTTCTGCCGCCTTACCCGGAGATTGTCAATGGCGTGATTTGGACCGTTCCTATCGAACTTGCCTGCTATCTCGTGATGGGCCTTCTGATTGTTTCGGGTTTACAGCGCCGTTGGGGACTGATCATTGGCGTCGGAATTTTCCTTCTCGCAATTCCTCACTTGATCAATCAGTTCAACATGCAGCAACTCAGTTCGTTTTTTGCAAGTTCGCACCACTTGAGTTTCCTGAATAGCGCTCGCGGAAAAACGTTGTTGCCGTCGTTTCTGTTCGGAGTCGCGGCCTACAACCTAAGGTACTCAATTCCGTTTAGCAGGATTGTCACGATGTTGTGCGTGGCGATAGTGATGGGCCTCGGAATTGCGGGCAATGTAAGCGAGGTGTTCTCTAATTTTATTTGCGCCTTGGTTTTATGCATCGCTTCCGTCGGCCTGATGTTGCAGATTGGTTGCTCCAATTTGGAAAAACTTTCTCCCAAGGGGGACTACTCGTATGGACTTTATATTTACTGCTTCCCATTTCAGCAGATAATCAATAAAGGAATGGCGATTGGCGGCGCCTTTGGTTTTTTTGCGAATTTTGCTCTGAGTCTGCTTATCGCTTTTTTCTTCGCAGCGTTTTCGTGGACATACGTGGAGAAACCGGTGCTTAAACTTCGCAAGCGATTCGGTCTTGTCAAAAAGGTGGAGTTGTCCGCTTAGAGTCTTCCAGGACAAGCGATCCACCGGACAGAAGCGACAATGACGCAGCACAAACCGCCCGCAGGGCGGTTTTTTTTCGCCTGAAACTAAGACCGCAAGCCCTCTCCAGAGGTTTTTTTGTTTCCGGGGATTGATGGAAGCCAAAGACATGTTGACGATGCCCGATCCGGAATTCCGCGCGCACGTTGTCGAATAGCTCGTTGCATACGATGCGGCGATTGCAGAGAACACCGAGGTCGCTCGGAAGGTAGAGGCGGCGGCCGATCAGGTCGCCGAGGACACTGCACTCATTCGCGGCATTCTGAGCGACGTCGCCGCCGGCGCGCGGTTCGTGTGTCGTCTCGCGGCCTCGTGGCGCTTCTTCCAGAGACAGGCGTTCATTCTCATCGTCCTGCCGCTGCTCGGGCTCTACGGATTCTGGTTCTACACGCAGTTCCATCGCTTGTGGGCGATCACCACGCCGCTGAGCGTCGCCGCGTTCCTTACAACCGTTGGCCTCGAATCGGCCCGGCTGGTCTTCACGAAAGAGACCTGGGGGCCGACGCCCACTCAACGTTGGTACGAGCCGCCGTCGAAGAAGGCGAGTGAGCCGGGTAACACGCAGCCTGGCGACGGTCTCCGATTCTGCGGCCGCGGGCTGATTCAAGTAACCGGCCGGCGCAATTACACGCTCGCGGCGATCGGCCTTGATCTCGATCTCCGCAATCCCTCCGAGCTACTTGAGCAACCGACCAACGCCGCGATGTCTGCGGGCCGGTATTCGTTCAACCGCAAGCTCAATGGAATCGCTGATGCTGGCGACTTCCTTGGCGTATCGCGGGCAGTGCGGCGTCGAAGGCGACACCGAACGGTTACTCGGAACGGCTGGCGTTATACGGCGCCGCGAAGGATGCGCTTGGCATCGTTTAACGGTTACACAAACATTTGATGTTTGTTCGTTTTTTGAGTCATTTGCGACCAGCCGCTTCAAGCGGCTTTATCGGTTTACGGGCCGTGACCGACGCTACCCAAATCCACGAAGAGAAAGAGACGTTTACCGTCGACGTCAACATCCCCGGCCACGAGCGACGCAAGACAACGGCACTGTTCGAACGCACGCGGAAGGTGCTGATCGCGCGCGACGGTGGGCGCTGCTTCATTTGCAACGCGACGGCAGAGGAGAGCGGTCATCCGCTTGAGGCGCATCACTACCCGATCGAGCGATAGTTCGCCGAGATGATCGACTGGTAGCGCTTCAAGTTCGACGCGCAGGCTGGCGTGTGGGGTGAGGCGATCAAGGAATCCGACTGGGACCACTTCACTGACTGGACCCAGTTCGTCGACGACATGACGGTCAACGACATGTTGCTTTGCAAGGCGCATCACATCGGGAAGGGCGAAGGCATGCATGCGTTGCCGTTCGCGATCTGGGGTATTCGTCCCTACTCCCCGTCGATTCCCCCAACGAATCTGGCTTGTGTTGGGCAAACGCGGACAATGACGGCAGCAAAAAGCCCCGCAGCGCAAGGCGTACGAGGCTTTTCTGGTAAAACTTGGGAGATGCTGGGAAGCTAGTTGGTCCCCCTGACAGGAATCGAACCTGTATCTAGCGCTTAGGAGGCACTTGTTCTATCCATTGAACTACAGGGAGAGGACCAAACCAAAATCATCGCCGCAATCCCGCTATCGAACAAGGTCTGCGGGGATCGGGCGAGTCCAAATTCGCCAGCGAGCGCAGAGTATATCAAACACGCCCAAACGCGAGGAGTGCCGCGCAAGAGCGCAGAAGCCTGTCCCACAAAGCAAACGGCCCAGCAGTCAAAGCCTGCTGGGCCATGCGAACCACGTCAACGAGCGCACGGGGCGCGCAACAAACTAACGCATCGCCCCCGCAACCCGACAAACCCGCCTCAGAACTCCACAACCGCGAACTCAGCCTTGCCCACGTCGCACAGCGGGCAGCGCCAGTCTTCGGGAATCGCGGCGAAGCGCGTGCCCGGCGCGATGCCTTCTTCGGGCAGGCCTTCTTCCTCGTTGTAGATCCAGCCGCAAATCAGGCAGACCCAGCTCTTATATTCAGTCACTTCAATTACTTCGCTCACGACGCACTCTTCTCTAGTTCAATGCAAGATCCGCCCAGTCTGCCCCTTTTTTGGGCACAGCGGCGACCTGCAATATTACCGGAATTTGCCAATTCTGCTGAAAACCACTGATGTGGCAGCGCCGCAAAGCGCCCGCGACAACGCCGAACCCACTCGGCGGACCGCGTCACACACAGCGTGTATGCTCTGATCCGCAGTTGATCTTTTGGACCGGCGCGCCGGGGCGCCTGGCATGAACTGCGACGATCGGCCTCAGGCCATTGAGGTGCCGTCGTCGCCGACATGGCCCGCGCAGACTCTCGTTTCCCAAAAAAGGAGAAAAACGATGTTCAAAAACAAATGGTTGGTCGGTGCGGCATTGGCCGGATTGCTCGCCGTATCCGGCGCGGCGCAGGCCGCGAGCGTGTCGTTCGTGCAGCCGGCGGACGGCGCGACCGTCAGCAATCCCGTCCACGTGGTATTCGGCGTCGACGGGATGAAGATCGCGCCGGCCGGTACGATGACGGAAGGCACGGGTCACCATCATCTGCTGGTGGACGGCAAGCCGCTGCCCAAGGGCGAGGTCATTCCCGCGAACGACAAGTCGCTGCACTTCGGCAAGGGCCAGACCGAAACCGATCTGACGCTGCCGCCGGGCGACCACACGCTGACGCTGCAATTCGGCGATGGCGCGCATCGTTCGTACGGTCCGGAAATGAGCAAGACCATCACCGTGCACGTGAAGTAATCCGCCGCGCGACACAGCCGGGCGCGTGCAAACGCCGTCCGGCTTCTTCATCATGCGCACCGGGCTTGTCCGCGTTTGGCAAGCCGGCCATTTGGCCTATCTCTTCCGGCATACAGGCACCCGCCCGCGCGCCCGGTACAATGGGCAGTTCCGACTCATCGCTGTCTTCTCCAATTCTCCATGTCGCTTTACACCATTACCGGAGCCCAACTGGCGTTCGGTCACGTCGCGTTGCTCGATCACGCGGATTTCTCTCTCGAAGCGGGCGAACGCGTCGGGCTGATTGGCCGCAACGGCGCGGGCAAGTCGTCGCTGCTGAAGATCGTCGCCGATCTGACCAAGCCTGACGACGGCCTCGTCACGCGTCAGCAGGGCCTGACTTCGGTCTACGTGCCACAGGAGCCGGAGTTCGACACGGACGACACGGTGTTCGACGCGGTCGCCGCCGGCCTCACGCACGCCCGCGCGCTGCTGGACGAATACGACGCGGTCGCCAACCAGCTCGCCGACGAACCGGAAGGTCCGGAGCACGACGCGCTGATGTCGCGCATGAACACGCTGCAATCGGCGCTTGACCATTCGGACGCCTGGAACTGGAGCACGCGCGTGGCTACCACGCTGCAACAGATCGGCCTGAACGGCGAGGCGCGCGTGGGCTCGCTGTCGGGCGGCATGCAAAAGCGCGTCGCGCTGGCGCGCGCGCTGGTCGTGCAGCCCGACGTGCTGCTGCTCGACGAGCCGACCAACCACCTCGACTTCGACGGCATCCGCTGGCTCGAAGACCTGCTGGTCTCGCTGCGCGCGGGCCTGCTCTTCATTACCCACGACCGCGCGTTTCTCGATCGCGTCGCCACGCGCATCGTCGAACTGGATCGCGGGCGTCTGCTCTCGTATCCGGGCAATTTCAGCGCTTACCAGACCAGGAAGGCGCAGCAGCTCGAAATCGAGCAAGTGGAAGCCGCCAAGTTCGACAAGCTGCTCGCGCAGGAGGAAGTGTGGATCCGTAAGGGCGTCGAGGCGCGCCGCACGCGCAGCGTCGGCCGGATCGCGCGGCTAGTGGAGATGCGCAACGAGCGCGCGGAACGCCGCAACGTGCTGGGCAACGTCAAGCTCGACGTCGGGCAGGGCGAAAAGTCCGGCAAGATCGTCGCCGAATTGACCGACGTCACCAAGCGCTACGGTTCGCGCACGGTGGTCGACAGCTTCACGGCCACGGTCATGCGCGGCGACAAGATCGGCTTTGTCGGTCCGAACGGCGCGGGCAAAACCACGCTGCTCAAGCTGATTCTCGGCGAACTGGCGCCGGACGAGGGCACGGTGCGCATCGGCACGAATCTGCAGGTCGCGTATTTCGACCAGATGCGCGCGCAGCTCGATCTGGAAAAGAGCCTCGCCGATACCATCAGCCCGGGCAGCGAGTGGGTCGAAGTCAACGGCCAGAAGAAGCACGTCATGAGCTATCTCGGCGACTTCCTGTTCGCGCCGGAACGCGCGCGTTCGCCGGTCAAGTCGCTGTCGGGCGGCGAGCGTAACCGCCTGCTGCTCGCACGCCTGTTCGCGCGTCCAGCCAACGTGCTGGTGCTCGACGAACCGACCAACGACCTCGACATTCCCACGCTCGAACTGCTCGAAGAACTGCTCACGGAATACGACGGCACGGTACTGCTGGTCAGCCATGATCGCGCGTTCCTCGATAACGTCGCGACGTCGGTGATCGCGTCGGAAGGCGGTGGCAAGTGGCGCGAGTATGTCGGCGGCTTTACCGATTGGCAGATCCAGCGCGACCGTTCACAGCAAATGGCGCTGGACGCGCAGAAGGAAGCCGGCAAGGACGCAGGCAAAGAAACGGCCGCGGCAAAAGACAGTTCCGCGGGCCGCAACACGCCGCAACGCGCCGCGAAGTTGTCGTTCAAGGAGCAGCGCGAACTGGACGCGCTGCCGGAGAAGATCGCCGCGCTCGAAGCCGAGCAGAAAGCGATAGGCGCACAACTCGAAGACGGCTCCGTGTTCGCCAAAGACGCGCAGGAAGGCACGCGTTTGACGGAGCGCTATGGCGCGATCGACGAAGAACTGCTGGTCGCGCTCGAACGCTGGGACGAGCTGGAAAAGCGGCGCAAATGAGGCACGGGGACGGCGCGGGATTGGGCCTAGCCACCGCCGTCCCTTATCCAGACGGCCAATCCCGTGCATCGTGAATTGCCGCGCGTATCGAAATCAGTAAAATACCCCGCGAACAGGCTTCCCCGGCGTTCGCACCAGCGTCGACGTTGCCCGCCCTGCTGCATGCAGGACAGGCTTCGAGCCGCCGTCGAGCGCGCCAACGGGAAGCCATGCGACAAAACAGCTTGCCCGCACTGCGGGCACCCCACCTAACCCCGTTGTTTCGTTTCGCTTTTTTTGAAAACTCAACGCATTGTCCACAGACCTGTGAACAGGACCTGTGGACAACGATGAACCGACGCACCGAGTCAACCATGTCTACGAAAAAGCCAAACGCCGCGTATAGCGAAGCGTCGATCAAGGTGTTGAAGGGCCTGGAGCCGGTCAAGCAACGGCCCGGGATGTACACCCGCACCGAGAATCCGCTGCACATCATTCAGGAAGTCATCGACAACGCGTCGGACGAGGCCCTCGGCGGCCACGGCCGGCAAATCACGGTCACGCTGCACGCGGACCATTCGGTCTCCGTCGAAGACGACGGCCGCGGCATTCCGTTCGGTCTGCACCCGGAAGAAGGCGTGCCGGTCGTCGAGATCGTTTTCACGCGCCTGCACGCGGGCGGCAAGTTCGACAAAGCCGCCGGCGGCGCGTACACGTTCTCGGGCGGCTTGCACGGCGTCGGCGTGTCCGTCACCAACGCGCTGTCCACGCGCCTCGACGTCACCGTGTGGCGCGACGGCAGGATCGCCGAACTGAGTTTCGCCAATGGCGACGTCGCCAAGGAACTCGAAGTGCGGCCCGCCGCGAAAGGCGACAAGAAATCCGGCACGCGCGTCACCGCGTGGGCCAATCCCAAGTACTTCGATTCGCCGAACCTGCCGCTCGGCGAACTGCAACGTCTGCTGCGCTCGAAAGCGGTGCTGCTGCCCGGCGTCGAAGTCACGCTGATCAACGAGAAAACCGGCGAACAGCAAAGCTGGAAATACGAAGACGGTCTGCGCGGCTATCTGCTCGAAGGCATGAACGGCAGCGATCTGCTGATTCCGCTGTTCGAGGGCGAGCGCTACGCCGAAAACTCGCGCGCGAGCGAAGAGACGTTCGCTGAGGGCGAGGGCGCCGCGTGGGTCGTCGCGTGGAGCGAGGAAGGTACGCTCACGCGCGAGTCGTACGTCAACCTGATTCCGACGCCCGCGGGCGGCACCCACGAATCGGGTTTGCGCGACGGTCTGTATCAGGCGGTGAAGAGCTTCGTCGAACTGCATAACCTGCAGCCGAAGGGCGTCAAACTTTTGGCGGAAGACGTGTTCGCGCGCGTGTCGTTCGTGCTGTCGGCGAAGGTGCTCGATCCGCAATTCCAAGGGCAGATCAAGGAACGCCTGAATAGCCGCGACGCGGTCAAGCTGGTGTCGTCGTTCGCGCGACCGGCGTTGGAGTTGTGGCTGAATCAGCACGTCGAGCACGGCAAGAAGCTCGCCGACCTCGTCATCAAGCAGGCGCAGGCGCGTACCCGCGCAGGCCAGAAGGTCGAGAAGCGCAAGAGCTCGGGCGTCGCTGTGTTGCCGGGCAAGCTGACCGATTGCGAATCGACGGAAATCGGCCGCAACGAACTGTTCCTCGTCGAGGGCGATTCGGCGGGCGGCTCTGCGAAGATGGGCCGCGACAAGGAATACCAGGCCATCCTGCCGCTGCGCGGCAAGGTGCTGAACACGTGGGAAACCGAGCGTGACCGCCTGTTCGCCAACAACGAGGTGCACGACATCTCGGTGGCGATCGGCGTCGATCCGCATAGCCCGGACGACAAGGTCGATCTGTCGAATCTGCGCTACGGCAAGATCTGCATTCTGTCGGACGCTGACGTCGACGGCTCGCACATTCAGGTGCTGCTGCTCACGCTGTTCTTCAAGCATTTCCCGCAATTGATTGAACGCGGCCATGTGTGCGTGGCGCGTCCGCCGCTGTTCCGGGTCGACGCGCCCGCGCGCGGCAAGAAGCCGGCGCAGAAGCTGTATGCGCTCGACGAAGGCGAACTCGAAGCGATTCTCGACAAGCTGCGCAAGGACGGCGTGCGCGATACGCAGTGGTCCATCAGCCGCTTCAAGGGCCTCGGCGAAATGAGCGCGGAACAGTTGTGGGACACCACGATGAACCCCGACACGCGGCGCCTCTCCCCGGTGGCGCTCGGCGAACTCGACTACGACGCCACGGTCGCGCGCATGACGATGCTGATGGGCAAGGGCGAAGCGGCGTCGCGCCGCAGCTGGCTGGAAGAAAAGGGCAACGAAGTGGAAGCGGATATCTGAGCGCGCTCATAGCGAACAAAGCGCGCGCATTGGATATTGAAAACGCACAGCAACTTCACGCCAAACACGGATACGGAATCTAGATGGACGACGATAACACTCTCGACCTTTTCACCGAGCCGCCGCCTCCCGAAGGCGACTTTCTCACGCTCGGCAACTACGCGGAACGCGCGTACCTCGACTATGCGGTGAGCGTGGTCAAGGGCCGCGCGCTGCCGGATGTGTGCGACGGCCAGAAGCCGGTGCAGCGCCGCATCCTGTTCGCGATGAACGACATGGGTCTGTCCGACAACGCGAAGCCGGTCAAGTCGGCGCGCGTGGTCGGCGACGTGCTCGGTAAGTATCACCCGCACGGCGACCAGTCCGCGTACGACGCGCTCGTGCGTCTCGCGCAAGACTTTTCGATGCGCTATCCGCTGATCGACGGCCAAGGCAATTTCGGTTCGCGCGACGGCGACGGCGCAGCGGCGATGCGGTACACGGAAGCGCGCCTCACGCCGATCTCGAAGCTGCTGCTCGATGAAATCAACCAGGGTACGGTCGATTTCATGCCGAACTATGACGGCTCGTCCGAGGAACCGAAGCTGTTGCCCGCGCGCTTGCCGTTCGTGTTGCTAAACGGCGCATCGGGTATTGCGGTCGGATTGGCCACGGAAATTCCGTCGCACAATTTGCGCGAGGTCGCGGCAGCGACGGTCGCGATGATCCGCAATCCGAAGATCGAACACGCGGAATTGATGCAACACATCGCCGGGCCGGATTTTCCGGGCGGCGGTCAGATCATTTCGAGCGACGCCGAGATTTCCGCTGCGTACGAAAGCGGCCGCGGCAGCCTGAAGGTGCGGGCACGCTGGAAGATCGAAGAACTCGCTCGTGGTCAGTGGCAACTGGTGATCACCGAACTGCCGCCGAACACCGCAGCGCAGAAGGTGCTCGAAGAAATCGAGGAGCAGACCAACCCGAAGATCAAGCTCGGCAAAAAGGCGCTCACCCCCGAACAACTGCAAACCAAGCAGACCATGCTGGCGCTGCTCGATGCCGTGCGTGACGAGTCTGGCCGGGACGCGCCCGTGCGGCTCGTGTTCGAGCCGAAGTCGAGCCGTATCGATCAGACCGATTTCGTGAACACGCTGCTCGCGCACACGAGCCTCGAATCGAATGCGTCGCTCAATATGGTCATGGTCGGTGGCGACGGCCGGCCGCGTCAGAAGGGCTTGAGCGAGATCCTGCACGAGTGGATCGCGTTCCGCTTCGCCACGGTGACGCGCCGCACGCGGCATCGTTTGTCGAAGGTCGACGACCGGATTCACATCCTCGAAGGCCGGATGATCGTCTTTTTGAATATTGACGAAGTCATCCGCATCATTCGCGAATCGGACGAACCGAAGGTCGCGTTGATGGCCGCATTCGGCTTGTCCGACCGTCAGGCCGAGGACATTCTTGAAATTCGTCTGCGTCAGTTGGCGCGGCTCGAGAAGATCAAGATTGAGAAGGAACTCGCCGAACTGAAAGACGAGAAGGCCAAGCTCGAAGAACTGCTCGGCAGCGAATCGGCGATGAAGCGTCTGCTCATCAAGGAAATCGAAGGCGACGCCAAGCAGTACGGCGACGAGCGTCGCACACTGATCCAGCAGGAAAAGCGCGCGACGTTCGAAGCGCGCGTGGTCGACGAACCGGTGACGGTCGTGGTGTCGCAGAAGGGCTGGGTGCGCGCGCTGAAGGGCCACGGGCTCGACGCGGCGGGCTTCACGTTTAAAGCCGGCGACGGGCTCTATGCGGCCTTCCAGTGCCGCACGCCGGACACGCTGGTCGCGTGGGGCAGCAACGGCCGCGTCTATTCGGTCGCGGTGGCGATGCTGCCGGGCGGCCGCGGTGACGGCGTGCCGGTTACATCGCTGATCGAGCTGGAATCGGGCAGCCATCTGATGCATTACTACGCGGCGTCTGCGGATCAGGCGTTGCTACTTGCGTCGAGCAACGGCTTCGGCTTTGTCGCCAAGGTCGGCGACATGGTGAGCCGCGTGAAGGCCGGCAAGTCGTTCATGACGATCGACGCCGGCGCCGCGCCGCTCGCGCCGATGCCGATGCTGCCGGATGCGACGCACATTGCGTGTCTCTCCTCGGGCGGGCGTCTGCTGGTGTTCGGCCTCGACGAGATGAAGACGCTCTCGGGCGGCGGCCGCGGCGTCACGCTGATGGGTCTCGACGACAAGGAAACGCTGGTGCAGGCGCTGGCCATCAATAACGCGGGTGTCGTGTTGATCGGCACGCGCCGCGGCGGCCGCGTCGACGAAGAGAAGGTGAGCGGCGCCGCGCTCGCGCCGCATATCGGCAAGCGGGCGCGCAAGGGCCGTACGCCTGAGAGCAAGATGAAGCTCGAAGGCATGCGTCCGGTGCTGGCCGCTTAACAAAGCTTGACGCTGGAACACGGCAAGCGTCTGCTAGCATGCGAGGCACTTGTCGTGCGTGGTACAAAACCGGGGAGCAGCATCGCCATTACGGTGGATATGCTGCGATAACAACTACAAAAACGGCGTGAAAGCCTCGAGTGCGATGGAACTGCGTGCATGGCATGCGGTCGAATGCGCTCAATAGCCGCTTGTTATAAGCGGTGTGGCGTCGTCGAGAGAGGAAAACAACATGAACAAGGCTATCGAACTCGCGCTCTTTCTCCATCTGCTCGCGGTCGCGGTGTGGGTAGGTGGGATGGTGTTCGCGCATTTCTGTCTGCGCCCGGCCATTGCCGATCTCTCGCCTCAATTACGCTTGCCGCTGTGGGAATCGGTGTTCGGCCGCTTCTTCAATTGGGTCGCCGCCTCCGTGCTGGTGATTCTCCTTACCGGCGGCTTCCTGCTGATGCAATTCGGCGGCGGGCATGCCACCTGGCCGCTGCATGCCATGGCCGGCCTCGGCATTGTGATGATGCTGATCTTCGGGCACATTCGTTTTGCCGTGTTCCCGCGCATCCGCCGCGCGGTGCAGGCGCAAAAATGGCCGGATGGCGCGCGGGCCGTCGGCACGATTCGTCGACTGGTGCTCATCAATATCGTGCTCGGTGTGGTGACGATCGGTGTCGCGGTACTGTCGCGCGGCTTCTGAAATATTGCAATTGCCCGTTTGAAATCCGATAGCCGCGTGGTGACACCGCCGCGCGGCGCACCCTTGAAGCCTCGTCATCATTGAGCGAAGCGCCGCTGTCGTCTAAATCAGCGCGCCATACGCGAGCCACAGCCCGCACACCACCGCCACCGTCCCGTACACCACGTACACCGGTACCTTCAGCTTGGCAAAGCACATGGCGGAGAACAGCGCGGTCAGCAGATAGACCGGTTTGAACGGCACATGCGCGGCAATGCGCAGCACGGCCACCGCGAGAAACGCGGTGGTGACGGCGCGCAGAATCCGCATGCCGTGCTCGAATCGCGGATCGGCCTTCAACTGATGCAAATGCCGCTGCGCCAGCACGACGAGACACCCCGACGGCACGAATAACGCGAGCGTGGCAATCAGCGCGCCCACCCAGCCGTCCACCAGATAGCCGAAGAACGGCACCACGTTCAACAGCGGTCCGGGCGACAGCGGCGACAGCGAGAACGCCAACGTGAAGTCGTTATCGGAGACGCCGATCGCCGGCGTGACGAACAGCGTCTTGAGCACCGGCAACGCCGAGAAGCCGCCGCCGAACAACGTCATGCCGGCACCCGCAAGCCGCGGCCACAACAGCGCCAGTTCATAGCGATGCGGCAACGGCATCGCGAACAACACGAGAAACACGCTCAGGGCGGTCAGCATCTGCCAGTCGCCGCGCGCGAACGACACGACGACGCGCGAGTTCCGAACCGGACTCACCAGCCAACCGGTGCCGAAGGCCGCCCCGAGCATGACGACGTAAGCGGCCGGACTGCGCGCATAGAAGAGCGCGATGCAACCCAGCACCGCCGCGCCCCATTCGAGTTTGCCGCGCACCAGGGCACGCGTCTGTTTGTACCAGGTGAGCGCGATCAGCGTCGCCAGCACAACGCTGAAGTGATTGAGCAAGGTTTGCGAGGCGGCGGCGCGCACGAACGGCGTGCGGTAGAAGATCGCGAACAGCGTCATCAGCACGAAGAAGGGCAGGACGCTGGCAATGCCCGCGACCCAGGCGCCGGCGCGTCCGCGCAACGCGTGCCCGAGTTGCACGGCGACGTTGCAGCCTACCGGGCCGGGCACCATCCAGGCGAGCGCGATCAGATCGGAGAAAGCGACGCGCGAGAGGCGTCCTTCGCGCTCGACATAATGGTTTTCGAGTTGCGCCATGAGCGCGAGGCCGCCCCATGACAACGCGGACAGGCCGAATACGACCCGAAACAGCGTCCATAGCGGTTCCCGTTCACCTCGTCTGGCAGCATCCTGGCTCGTGATCGTCTGCATGGCGCCACGCGCGCCCGGTACGCGGGCGCTCGTCCTTTGAGATCATCGTTTAGTGGTTTTGACGCGGCCGTCGGGCGGCATCGCGCTGTGATGCAGTACTGCGAGAATGTAGCCGGTTTTTGCGGCGCTGCGGGTAGATGACCCGTGATGGCCCGCAACGGGCGCCGCGCTCAGGTGTTGGTGCTGGATACGCTGCTGGTGCTGTCGGCTTCGTGCGCGCTGCGGCGGCCCGTCATCCCGCAGACGCCGAAGCGTTCCAGCAGCGCCGGAATCGCGTCCACCGGCACGGGACGCGAGAACAGAAAGCCTTGCGCCTCGATATGGCCGAGCGCGGCGAGCCACGCAATCTGCTCTTCGGTCTCCGTGCCTTCGACCACCACCGTGAGCCCGAGCGAACGCGCCAGATTGACGATCGCCGTGACCATCACACAGACGCTGCGGTCGCCCGGAATTGCCTGGATGAACGAACGGTCCACCTTCAGCGTGTCCACCGAGAAGCGGTTCAGGTAGGACAGCGACGAATAGCCAGTGCCGAAATCGTCGAGTGCGATGCGCACGCCGAGGCGCTTCAACGCGAAGATCTTCTCCGAGACGAGTTCGGGATATTCCATCATCGCCGTTTCGGTGATTTCGAGCTCGAGGCGGCGCGCGGAGATGCCGCTTTCCTCGATGGCGTGCGAGATCGTTTCGTACAGGTCGCCGCGCCAGAACTGCACCGCCGAGATATTCACCGCGAGCGACAGCGTGTCGTAACCCTGCTGCTGCCACAGCGCGAGTTGACGGCAGGCGGTCTCGATCACGAAGTCGCCGATCGGCACGATCAGGCCGGTCGATTCGGCAACCGGAATGAACTCGTTGGCCGGAATCAAACCGTGCTGCGGATGATTCCAGCGCACCAGCGCCTCGAAGCCCGTAATGCAGCGGCGCGTCAGATCGATCTTCGGCTGATAGGCTAGGAACAGTTGCCCTTCGGCGAGCGCCACGCGCAACTGCTGCTCCCACTTCATCAAGTGATCCGCGCGATGCGACAGTTGCGGCGAATAGAACTGATAGCAGTTCTTGCCCGCGTCCTTCGCACTGTACATGGCGAGGTCGGCTTTTTTCAGCAAGTCGATCTCGTTTTCATTGGCGACCGAGTAGAGCGCAATGCCGATGCTCGCGTGCAGCACGAACGAACTGCCGCGTACTTCGAACGGCTTGGCGAATGCTTCGGCCGCGGCTTCGGCGAGCGCGACGGCGCGCTTTTCGACGTCGTCGCCCTTGATCACGACGACGAACTCGTCGCCGCCGATGCGGCTCAGCGCGCCGCCTTCACCGACCGCGGTGGCGAGCCGCGAGGCCGTCATTTGCAGCACGATGTCACCGGCGTTGTGGCCGAGCGTGTCGTTGACGGTCTTGAAGTTGTCGAGATCGATAAAGAGAATCGCGAGGCGGCCGAGGTTGGCCGGCAGCGCCACGTCGTGCCGCAGGGTTTGCAATGTCGCGTAGCGGTTGCGCAGGCCGGTGAGCAGATCGTATTCGACCAGATGCGTCATCTCGCGCTCGCGGCCGAGCAGTTTGCCGATCAGGCCGGTGGCCACGGCAAAGAAGCTCAGCATGGCGAGCGAGATGAAGCCCGCCATCAGCAGATAGACGTTGCGCGTGTGGTTGTAGTCGGCGAATTCTTCCGCTTGCGACAGACCCACCAGCACGCCGAGCGGATAACCGTCGATATGCCGGTACGACACGATGCGCGTAACGTTGTCGATCGAATCGACGTAGGTGCCCGACACATGCTCCGAGGTCGGATACGAGCCGCTCGCCGAGAATGCGCCGTTGGCGGTTTCGGCGCTGCCGGTGCGCCGCGCGAGCACGGTGCCGTTGTCCGAGATCACCGCGATCACGCCTTCGTGGCCGATGGCCGCGTTGTTGTAGAAGTCGGTGGTGAAATAGCTGGGATCTTCGGAGACCACCACGACGCCCGCGAACGAGCCGTCCGGATGATTCAGACGCCGCGTCATCTGCAACGTCCAGTGGCCGGACACGCGGCCGAGCACCGGCTTGCTGATATACAACTGGTCGTCGTTCTCGTGTTCGTGGACCTTGAAGTGTTCGCGGTCGGATAGATCGATGCGCTTGGGATTGAGTTCGGCCGTGTTGGCGATCAGCGTGCCGTGTTCATCGATCAACGATACCTGCACCAGCGTCTCGCTTTGCACGACGCCTTTTTCCACTGTGCTGGCGAGATCGAAATGATTCGGCGTTTTCTCGAACTCGAATTTGACGAAGCGGGTGATCTGATCGACCTGGTGAATCGCCTTGACCGTGTGCTGCTCCAGCGCCGCGGAGAGAATCGCAGCAGAGGCCATGGCTTCACGATAAGTGGCTTCTTTCTCGACCGACAGACGCGCGAAGATCACCGTCCAAAGCAGGATCAGGACCAACACGCCCAGCGCGGGAATCGCGAGCAAAGCGCGTCGGCGCGACACTGCGGGATCGCGTCGGGCTTTGGCTTCGCGCTGGTCGGAGAAGCGGGATTGACTCATCGGGCGGCCCGTGCCTGGGTGCCGGCCGGTTGCAAACGAGCGAGCGTCGACTGCGCTGATTTCATGAGTGGCTGCATGGTGACCAAGGTGCCGGAACTGCTGCGCAGAAGAGATAAGCGTGGCGCCGTGCCTGACCATCCGCAGGTCATCGGGTACGTCTCGATATTACTTAATGCCACTGGATTAAGGAAGGGGCCGGGCATCGGGTATACGAGGGCGCGGCAAGCTGCCTGGTGCGGCGATTTTGGCACCCTGTGCGGCCAGTGTTGAGGCCGCCCCAGCGCGGTCGTGTTCGAATATTTCATCGGAAATCAGCGGCAAGGCGCGCCAGCATTCAGGTGTGCCAGGCCTTTAACAGGCCTCTTCCAATGCAAGGCGCATTTTAATAGGGCGAACGCTGCGGCGTTTTGTGGTCAAGCGCGGCCAGGCAGGGCGAACCCTATGCCGCTTCCGGTTGCGTGCCTGACACATGAACGAGGCAAGGGGCGTGCCGATCAGGGCAAGCGAAACGTGCCGTCGACAATCGTCACCGACGAGCCGCCAATCCATGTCTTGCGGCGCGCGTCGTCATAGTGCACGGAAACCTGGCCGGCACGGCCCAGCGCGGTGCCTTGACGGGCTGAATAGTGCGTGCCCGGGCGCAACTGCTGGGCGCTCAGCAGGCCGGCGAGCGCCGCATTGGCGCTGCCTGTCACAGGGTCTTCACCGACGCCGAAACTACCGCCGGCCATCAGGCAGCGCACCTCGAAAGTGGCCGGGCCGCCGGCCTCGTGCGGACCGTAGACGGCGAGGCCAAACGTATTGACCGAACGCGCGATGGCGGCGAGCGCGGCTACGTCGGGTTCGAGCGTGAGGCATTCACGCGCCGAATTGACGCGCACCACGAGCCACGGCGCACCATTGTCGACCGCGCAGGGCGCCGCGCTGAAATCGATTGCGTCGCTACGTAAAGCCGTAGAGAGTGCCGCGTAGCGATCCTCGGCAAGCGGTGTAACTCGCGCGGGTGGCGCGGCGAAGGCCCATGCGCCCTCCGATTCAGGCAACGCCTCGAGTTCGACGAGTCCCACGCCGCATTGCTGCACGAGTTTGCCGGCCTGCTTCGGCTGATAGCCGCTTTCGAGCAGCGCGTGCGCGCTGCCGAGCGTCGGATGGCCCGCAAACGGTAGCTCGCCATGCGTGGTGAAGATGCGCACACGATAGTCGGCGGCCGGGTCGGTCGGCTTCAACAGGAACGTCGTTTCGGACAGATTGGTCCAGTGGGCGATGGCCTGCATCTGATTCGTATCGAGTGCATCGGCATCGAACACGACGGCAAGCGGATTGCCTTTGAACGGCACCGACGTGAACACGTCGACTTGTTTGAAACGGACAGTGTGGGCGGGCATCGGGCGCGGTCCAGCGAATCAAACGGATGGATAGGGTTGGCGGATTCTATCCGTTGACGACGGAACGATCTACCTCGCCACAAATGCAAAACGCGCCGCGGGTGGCTGACACCTCGCGACGCGTTCCTGTCCCGCTGCGCCGGACGAACCGGCGGCTTCGACTGCGTTACTGCGTTACTCGACTTCGGCGATCATCTCGATCTCGACGCACGCGCCAAGCGGAATCTGCGCGACGCCGAACGCCGAACGCGCATGCTTGCCGCGTTCGCCGAACACGTCGGCGACCAGTTCGGACGCGCCGTTGGTGACCAGATGCTGTTCGGTGAATTCGAGCGTCGAGTTGACGAGACTCATCAGCTTGACGATGCGCGTGACGCGGTTCAGATCGCCGACATGCGCGTGCAGCGTGGCGAGCAGGTCGATGGCGATCGAGCGTGCGGCGGCTTTGCCTTCCTCGGTGGTGAGGGTGGCGCCGAGCTTGCCGGTCCATACCTTGCCGTCCTTCTTGGCGATATGTCCGGAGAGATACACCGTGTTGCCGCTTTGCGCGCTCATCACATACGCGGCAGCCGGCGCGCCGGCGCTCGGCAGTTCGATGCCCAGTTCCTCGAGCTTGTCGTACACATTCGTTTGAGCCATGGTGTGTCCTTCGTCAGTAGTGGAATTCGGTGAATGCGGGCCGGGCGAAAATCGCGCAACCCGCGCGCAAAAAATCGCGCAACCCGCGCGCAAAAAAGCGCGCGGCAGCGTTCAGATTTTCGCGCGGATCAGCGCGCCGAGACGCGACACGCCTTCGTCGATTTTGGCCGGCGGCACCGTCACGAACGACAGGCGCAGCGTGTTGTGTTGCGCTTCGTTCGCGAAGAACGGACCACCCGGCACGAACGCGACGTTCTGCGCGACAGCTTCTTCCAGCAGCTTCATGCTGTCGATCTGCGCGGGCAGATTCACCCACACGAACATGCCGCCTTCCGGGCGGTTCCAGCTTACGCCTTCCGGCATGTAGCGTTCGAGCGAGGCCAGCATGGCCGCGCATTGATCGCGATACAGTTCGCGGATGGTCGGCACGTGGGTGTCGAGGAAGCCGTCCTTGATCACTTCGTACACGATGCGCTGCGTGAAGCTCGGCGTGTGTAGATCCGTAGCTTGCTTGGCTTGCACGAGTTTGAAGATCAACTCTTCGGGCGCGATGATGTAGCCGACCCGCAGGCCCGGCGCCAGCACCTTCGAGAACGAACCGAGATGGACGATGTGGTCCGGCGCCATCGACAGCATGGTGGGCAGCGGTTCGCCCGCATAGTCGAGTGCGCCGTACGGATCGTCTTCGATCACCGGGAACGGCGCGGTCTTCGCGAATTCGGCGAGCGCTCGGCGGCGTTCGATCGGCAGGCGGCGGCCCGTCGGATTCTGGAAGTTGGGTTGCGCGTACAACAGGCGGGCGCCGGCCGTCAGGTCGGGCGTGAGGCTTTCGGGAACGAGGCCTTGTTCGTCGGTCGGCACTTGCACGTAGCGCGGCTCGTACATCGAAAACGATTGCAGCGCGCCGAGGTAGGTCGGCGTTTCGACCAGCACCGGGCTGTCCGGGCACACCAGCACCTTGCCGAGCAGGTCGAGCGCCTGCTGCGAGCCGGTCGTGATCAGCACCTGAGTCGGACGAATCTGCGCGCCGTTCACTGAATAGCGCTTCGCGATCCATTCACGCAGCGGCAGAAAGCCTTCGGTCGCGCTGTATTGCAGCGCCGCGGCGGGTTCGTCGCGCAGAATGCGGTCCGCTGCCGCGCGCATGCGTTCGGCCGGGAAGGTAGCCGGCGAGGGCAGGCCGCCCGCGAACGAAATGACTTCGGGCCGCTCCGTGACCTTCAGAATCTCGCGAATCGCCGAGCTCGTGAGCTTGCGTGCACGTTCGGACAATTGCCACATGGGGGCTTTCAAGTCGCTTTGGTCCATGGTCTCCTCTGCTGGTACTGGAACCGGTCAAAACTTCAATTATCGCGCGAGTCGGCGACCCGCGCGCGCTGCTTATTTAAGGGTCCGTAGACCGTCGGGTGTTTCAAACTCGGCGACGAGCGCCGGTGCGCCTTCCGTAGGCTGCAACGCGATCAGATGCGCCGCGCCGAGCCAGCGCAATTGCGCGGCCACCGTGTCGGCTTGCGGATGCGCGCCTCTCAAGGCTTTCAGCGAGATCTCCGTTTCCGGCAAGGCCGTCGACGGATGCTTCGTCGTGTCCCACTGGATCAGCGAGGGCAGCACACCGTCGCCAATGCCTTGCCAGGCGGGGAACGCGCCGTTGTCGGGCACCGTCAGGCCCCACGTGAAATCGCCGCGCGTCATCGGCACGACAGGAGGAATGCGCTGCGGATACTGCGCCTGCCACGTCGGCAGATGTTTCGGCCGCTCGACCCGCGCGACCCAGTGCGACAGATACGGTCCGTTTTCGAGCCGCGCGTGCGTCGCCGGGTCGTCGAGGGCGAACAGGCGGGGGCGCGGCGCGCTGCCGTCGGCCGGCGCACTGGCCAGCGACACGACCTGCGGATCGACCGCGATCACTTCCAGATACACGCCGCCCCACAGGTTCAACAGGCGGTTGTGCGTGCGCATCAGCGGATGCGCGCCGCCGCCGGCCGGTGCGACGCCGAGCGTATCGGCGACGTACTGAGTGCCCTCGTCGAGGGTGCGGGCGGAAATCACGAGGTGATCGAGGCGGAGCGGATGAGCAGTCATGACGGATCGGGGAAACGGTTTCTGCGGTAAACCGGAGCGCGCCGGGTGTCGCGGCAACGCTGCCGGGGCCGTAAGCATAACCGTTTGCCGGATCGGCGGGCCATGCGGATGGGTGTTCGGCAGGGTTTTGCCGGAGAGCACGTGGGCGTCGTAAGGCTTGCCGTGCCGCATTCCATCCTTTACTTATCTCAAATGTAGCGATGCCGACCGGCACAGTAACGGTACAATCGGTTCGATACTGTTCGGTACAGTTGGAGCCCGTCATGTCCGTCCCGCTCGCCCAGATTCCCGCCCCGCACGACACTGCCTCGCTAACGCTGGTCGAGCAGCTCGTCCAGTGGGCGCGCCGCCGCATCGAGGAGCGCGTGTTCCGCCCCGGCATGCGCATGCCGTCGATCCGCAAGCTCGCGCTCGACAAGGGCGTGTCGCGCTTCACCGTGGTCGAGGCGTACGAACGGCTGGTGGCGCAGGGTTTTCTGGAGTCGCGGCGCGGCTCGGGGTTCTATGTGCGCGAGCGGTTGGGCGCCGCGGCCAGCACCACCGCCGAGATTCATCCGCTCACCGCAGCGGCGCCGGCGCCCGCGACGATCGATGTGGTCTGGCTGCTGCGCAACATGCTGCACACCGGCGCGCGGCCCGAACGCAGTCCCGGCCTCGGTTATCTGCCGGCGCGCTGGCTCGACGGCGATTTGATCACCAACGCGCTGCGCACGCTCGGCCGGCAAAGCGGCGCGCAGATGCTCGGCATTGGCACGCCGCAGGGTTTTTTGCCGCTGCGCCAGCAGTTGCAGACGCGGCTCGAGGAACTGGAGATCGGCGCGTCGCCGGATCAGATCGTGATGGTGTCCGGCATCACGCAGGCCATCGACCTGATCTCGCGCATCTACGTGAAGCCGGGCGATGCCGTGATCGTCGGCGATCCGGCGTGGTTTCAGATGTTCGGGCGTTTCGCGTCGCAGGGCGCGCGCCTCGTGGGCATGCCGTACACGCCGGACGGCCCGGACCTCGACGCGCTCGAGTCGCTCGTGCAGACGTGGCGGCCGAAAATGCTGGTGATCAACTCGGTGCTGCAGAACCCGACCGGCACGTCGCTCACGGCGGCCCAGGCGTTCCGGATTCTGCGCCTTGCCGAAGCGTACGATTTCATTGTCGTCGAAGATGATATTTATGGCGATCTGTGTCCGCCGAGCTATCCCGGCACGCGGCTCGCGAGCCTCGACCAGTTGAAGCGCGTGATCTACCTCGGCAGTTTTTCGAAGACGCTCGCGCCGAATCTGCGGGTCGGTTTCGTTGCCTGCGCGCCTGAAGTGGCCACGGCGGTCAGCGACCAGAAGATGCTGATCGGCATGACGAGCCCGGAACTGAACGAGCGTGTGCTGTACAAGATTCTGACCGAAGGCCACTACCGGCGGCATGTCGAACGGCTGCGCGTGCGGCTCGACGGCGTGCGTGAGAAATCCGTGCGGATGCTGGAGAAGACTGGCCTGAAGCTGTTCCTGACGCCCATGGCCGGCATGTTCCTGTGGGCCGACACGGGCGTCGACGCCGACGCGCTGGCGGCCGCCGGCCACGAAGCCGGCTTTCTGCTAACGCCCGGCAGTCTGTTTTCCCCGCAGCAATCGTCGACCACCTGGATGCGCTTCAATATCTCCAACTGCGGCGATCCGGAGCTGGCAAGCTTTTTGTGCCGTTATCTCGACAGCGTGGCGCGCCGCGCCTCTTGAAACCGCGCCGGCTTGCCCCCAATTACGCGGACAATCCGGCAAGCCGCCGCTCGGGAGCCCCGGGCGCTTTGCGGCCGCCGGCGGTAGCCGCGTCGGCGCAAGGTCGGCCCGCGGGCGTTACGCCGGCGGCGAGCCGGCAGGGCCGACCGCAACGAACGGCGCCGCACCCGACTTGAACCCCATTCGCAACAGAGAGGAAGTCCGACCATGGCACAAGAAACCATGAGCTTTCAGGCAGAAGTGAAACAACTTCTGCACCTGATGATCCATTCGCTGTACAGCAACAAGGAAATTTTCCTGCGCGAGCTGATTTCGAACGCGTCCGACGCGGCCGACAAGCTGCGCTTCGAAGCGATCGAAAACAGCGCGTTGTACGAAAACGATCCGAACCTGCGGATTCGCGTGTCGTACGACAAGGCCGCGCGCACCATCACGCTCGACGACAACGGCATCGGCATGAGCCGCGACGAAGCGATCGCCAACCTCGGCACGATCGCGCGTTCGGGCACCAAGGAATTCTTCGGCAAGCTCTCCGGCGACCAGCAGAAAGATGCGACGCTGATCGGTCAGTTCGGCGTGGGCTTCTATTCGGGCTTCATCGTCGCGGACAAGATCACGGTCGAGACCCGCCGCGCCGGTTTGCCGGCCTCGGAAGGCGTGCGCTGGAAAAGCGCGGGCGAGGGCGATTTCGCCGTCGAGCAGATCGAGCGCGCCGCGCGCGGCACGACCATCACGCTGCATCTGCGTGCCGATGAAGACGACCTGCTGTCGTCGCATCGTCTGAAATCGATCATCCAGAAGTACTCCGACCACGTCGCGCTGCCGATCCTGATGCAGAAGGAAGAGTGGGACGCGGAAAAGAGCGAGATGGTCACGAAAGACGAGGACGAGACCGTCAACCAGGCCAGCGCGTTGTGGACCCGCGCGAAGAACGACATCACCGAAGAACAGTACAAGCAGTTCTATCAGCACCTCTCGCACGATCATCAGGATCCGCTCACGTGGACGCATAACCGCGTGGAAGGCCGCAGCGAGTACACGCAATTGCTGTACGTGCCGACCCACGCGCCGTTCGACATGTTCAACCGCGATCATCGCGGCGGCCTGAAGCTGTACGTGAAGCGCGTGTTCATCATGGACGACGCCGAGCAACTGCTGCCGGCCTACCTGCGTTTCGTGAAGGGCGTGGTCGATTCGGCGGATCTGCCGCTGAACGTGTCGCGCGAAATCCTCCAGGAAAGCCGCGATGTCAAGGCGATCCGCGAAGGCGTGACCAAGCGTTCGCTGTCCATGCTCGAAGAGCTGGCCAACTCGGATAACGAGGCGGACAAGGAAAAGTACGCCGGTTTCTGGAAGGAATTCGGCCAGGTGCTGAAGGAAGGCATCGGCGAAGACTTCGCCAATCGCGAGCGGATTGCGAAGCTCGTGCGTTTTGCGTCGACGCATACGGACACGCCCGAGCAGACTGTGTCGCTGGCCGACTACGTCGCACGCATGAAACCCGAGCAGACCAAGATCTACTACGTGACCGCCGACACCTGGCAGGCCGCGACCCACAGCCCGCATCTCGAAGTGTTCCGCAAGAAGGGCGTGGAAGTGCTGCTGCTGACCGATCGTGTGGATGAGTGGATCCTGTCGTTCCTGAACGAATTCGAAGGCAAGCCGCTGCAAAGCGTGGCGCGCGGCGACCTCGATCTGGGCGCGTTGAACGACGAGGAAAAGCAGGCGCAGGAAAAGGTCGGCGAAGAGTTCAAGCCGCTCGTCGAGAAGATGAAGGAAGCGCTGAAGGACAAGGCCAAGGACGTGCGTCTCACGTTCCGCCTGACCGATTCGCCGTCCTGCCTCGTTGCCGACGACGGTGAAATGAGCGGCTATCTGCAACGCATGCTGAAGGCCGCGGGGCAGGAAGCGCCGTCGTTCCATCCGATTCTCGAAGTGAATCCGGAGCACGCGCTGGTGAAGGGTCTGCACGCGGACAGTGCGAACTTCGACGACTGGTGCCATCTGCTGTTCGATCAGGCCTTGCTCGCTGAAGGCGGCGCGCTGGACGATCCGGCGAGCTTTGTGAAGCGCACCAATGCGCTGCTGCTGGCGCGCGCGAATTGAGCGTGGGTCGAACCTGATCAGCAGCGTCGGACTGACGTTGCCGGGTTGAAAAATGCGCTGCTTCGGCAGCGCATTTTTTTTGCGTGACGCGGCGTCACGGAGTGAAGTGCAGTTGACTCCGCTTCGGCCGCCTCAGGCCGAGTGCTTAACGCGCGGGCGCTGGTCCGTCCAGATGACGCACTTGCGAGAGCACGCAGCCGGCCAACTCTTTTGCCTCGTGACACGAAGCGTGATCGGCGAGCACTTTCGCCGCGAGACTGCCGATGGCCTTGCTGGTCTGTTTCGACGTGTGGTGTTGCGCCAGCGCCGAGCCTGCCAGTTCTTTTTCCAATTGCGCGACACCTACGCGCCGTAAAACGACCGCAGCCAGATGAGCGATGCGGTCGGACGTTTCCTTCTGATTTGCCGTATTCAAACGATGCTCCTTTGTTGTAGTGAGTCAACCTGGATCGACTAGCGGGATGCCGTTCGTAGTCGACCGAAATTAATTATGGTTAACTAACTAAACAGAATCAACGTCATTAAATTGAGATTGGTTTATGAGATATAAAAACTCGGCTTTGTCTTATGCTCGCGCGATTTCTATTCGGAGGCTTGAAGCATTATTTTCAATTTCTAAGCATTGAAAGCACCGGTCCTATTTTTGTGATTACGCCTTCGCGCATGACAACAACAACGCTCTGAATTCCCATGTCCGATTCCGCCCTGGCAGTACCTCTCGATTCCGTTCATCTCCTGTGGTCGATCCTGCGTGAGCAAGGCTTCGATGCCGCCGCGCGTCGCGCGGTCGAATTCGCTGTGGCCGGCGCGACGCCGCAGTTGCACGCCGACTTGTGCGCGAGCGCGGGGCGTTTCGAAGAGGCGTATCACAGCGCGTCGCAGGCGCAAGCGTGCGCGAACGGAGCGCGCCATGCGCGGGTCGCGCTGTTCGCCGACGCGCTCGGCTACACCAGCGCTGCGCAGCGCGACAGCGAGCGGGCCGTGGCCGCGCAGCCGGTCGAAACAACGATCGACTGGGTCGTGTGGTTGATCGACACATGCGGCGCGCAGTCGGCGGCCGCGCGAATCTTGCGTGCCTATGAACGTCGAGCGGCGCAGGACGCGCGCGCGCCGTGGTGGTTGTCGATCGCGTTGGCGGCGCTGCCCGAGACGAGCGCGCGGGACGAGCGTCGCGCGGCGTTGTTGCGGGCGTATGCGCTCGACCCCGCGGTCGATCCGGCGTTGCCGCTGCAACTCGTGCTGGCGTTGCGCGAGATGCGCGATTGGCCGGCGGTCGAGCGTATCTGCCGCGAAAGTCTTGCGCGCAATCCCGCCGATGTGGAAATGGCGTGGCAACTCAGCCACGCGCAATGGCAGTGCAACGACGCGGCAGCGGCGGAGGCCACCATGCGCGCCGTGGACGCCGTCGCGCCCGGCAATGCGGACGTGCTGGCGGCCATCGGCATGTATCTGAACGAGCAGGCGCGCTACGAGGACAGCGAGTCGGCGCTGCGTGCGGCGCTCGCGATCGACCCGTCGGCGGTGCAGGCAGCGGTCGATCTCGCGGACCTGGAACTACGGCGCGGCGATTGGTCGAGCGCGTGGCCGGGTTTCGAGGCGCGTCTCGCGCGCGATGACCGCGAACAGAACAACGTCGTGAGCGTGATGAGGCGTTTGTGTCCGCGCTGGCATGGCGAGGCGCTGGCCGGCAAGACCTTGGTCGTGCACAGCGAGCAGGGCAGCGGCGACGACATTCAGATGGTCCGCTTCGTTCCGCATCTGGCGGCACGCGTGCGTGACGAAGGCGGCCGGCTGGTGCTTGCCGTGCGTCGCGCGTTGCAACCGCTGTTTGCGCGTTTTTACGCGGATTGCCTGTCGATCGAAGAAGGTCCGCTCGGCTCACCGGATTACGCTTTGCCGCTGATGAGCTTGCCACTCGTGCTCGGTCTCGAACCGGAGCAGGTTCGCGGCGCGCCCTACCTGCAGGCCGATGCGTCGAAAGTCGCGGCGTGGCGCGCCCGGATCCGCGCGCACGCGCCCGATGCGATGTGGCACGTCGGTCTCGTCTGGTCGGGCAGCCCGACACATCGGCGCGACGCCAAGCGGTCTATTCCACTAGCGACGCTGACGCCGCTGCTGACGCTGCCGGATGTCGTATTCCATCCGCTCACGCCCGGGCGCCATGCCGATGTGACGGCGCTCGCCGCGCAGGGTTTTCGCCTGTGCGATCTGACCGGCGGTTACGAAGACGGCTTCGACGATGTGGCGGCGCATCTCACCGCATTGGACGCGCTGGTGACGATCGACAGCGCACCGTTGCATCTCGGCGGCGCGTTAGGGCATCGCGTGCTCGCGATGCTCGATCACGTCTCGCACTGGTCGTGGGGCGACGAAGAGGCGCAGCCCTGGTATGACTCGGTCGAGCTATTCCGACAGCCACAGCCCGCACAGTGGGCGCCGGTGGCCGAGCGGGTGGTCGCGCGTCTGAAGATGATGATGGCGCCGGACCGGACAGCCTGAGCGGCGCAAGCCACCGCAGGTTGAGCAACTCACGCAACTGATCGACTTTGATGCACGAACCAGAATTCCTACTTCAGACCAGTGTCTCCAACGATGTCGGCGCGATCACCGCGCGTGCCGACGCCTGCTTCGCCGCGGGGTGCCATCACCAGGCGATTGCCGACTACGAGCGCCTTCTCGTCAAACAACCGCACAACGTGCACGCGCTCCATCGTCTTGGCCTCGCATCATTTCGCGTCGATCGGCCCGATCGTTCGCGCGAGTATCTCGATCAGGCATTGAGCCTCACGCCCGAGCGCGCGGATATCTGGGAGCATCGCGGCTTGATCGCCGCGCTGGGCGGCGAGCTGATCGCGGCCGAAGCGTTCTACCATCGCACGATGGCTCTGAGTGGCGGCACCGCGAGCCTGCATCGGAATCTCGGCGATTGCCTGAAGCTTGCGAAGCGTCTCGTCGAAGCGCGCGGGCACTACCTCGAGGCGCTCGAACTCGAGCCGACATTGCATCATGCCGTCCGCGCGCTCGCACAGATCAGTATGGAGCTTGAACGCTATCAGGACGCCGTGGACTACTGGCTGCGTGCGTGGACGCTCGACTCGACGCATCTGACGGACGCGCTCGAACTGATTGCGGCGTTGTCGGGAGCGCAGCGCGGTGCGGGGATCGACGGCGTGCTCGCCGAACTGCGCGCTCGATTCGCCGGCGACGCATCCGCGTTACAACAGGTGGCCTTTGCATTGAACGGCGTGGAGCGCTTCAGGGATGCAATCAGCGTCGCCATCGACGGCCTCGGCGTCGATCCGCACAACGGCTGGCTGCATCACAACGCGTCATTTGCGTTCAATATGCTGGGCGACTTTCCGTCCATGCACGCGCATGCCGTCGAAGCAGCGCGGCTGATGCCCGATCATCCGCAGATGCAATTCAATCTCGCAGCCGCACAACTGCGCGCCGGTGACCACGAAAACGGTTGGAAGCAGTACCGCTGGCATGAGGCCCTGCCGGAAAATCACGATCTGGTTCGGCCGCCTTATCCGGAGTGGCAAGGCGAGCGGGTGACGGGCCGTCGCTTTCTGCTCGTCGGCGAGCAGGGGCTGGGCGATCAACTGCAGTTCTTGCGCATGGCCGAGTGGTTGCATCGGCGCGGCGCGCAGGTCGACGTCTGGGTCGAGGCTCCGCTGGGCGACGTGGCGCGAAGAACGGCCGGCGTGCATGCCGCGTGGACCACCGCGCCGCCCGGACCGTACGACTACTGGTGCCGCATGCTCAGAATGCCGGAGCATATGAAGCTGGATCTGCCGATGCTGCCGCTCGCGACGTCTTATCTGCGAGCGGAACCGGCGCAGGTGCAACGCTGGCAGAACCGGCTCGACGCGATTTGTGCGGCCGACGCGCGCAATCCGCCTGGAAGGCGCATCGGTATTGTCTGGGCCGGCAATCCGGCATATGGGCTCGATCGCTATCGGTCGATTCCGTTGCCTCAATGGCTGTCGGTTTTGCAGCAGACGGGCGTGCAATGGTTCGCGCTGCAAAAGGGCGAGGCACAGAACGAGGCAGTGGCGTGGCGCGAGGATATCGGCATGCACAGGCTCGGGCCGGAGATCGGCACGTTCGCCGACACGCTGGCGATCGTGCAGTTGCTCGATCTGGTCATTACGGTGGACACGGCGGTTGCCCATCTGGCCGGCGCATGCGGCACGCCGGTCTGGGTGCTGGTGCCCACGTTCACCGACTGGCGCTGGATGACGGAGCGCGACGATAGTCCTTGGTATCCGTCGGCGCGTCTGTTCAGGCAGCGCGAGTTGGGGCGGTGGGACACGGTGCTCGACGAGGTCGCACGGGCATTGCGCGATTTTGTCGCTGATTGAAAACCGGGCGGCCTCATGCGCGCCCGGGTTTCTATTTGAAGGCGGCCGCGAAATGGCCGTTGGCTATTTCTTCCCCATCAACGTATCCATCGTCTCACCACGCACGACGATCTCGGTGCGGCGATTCAGCGCGCGGCCTTCGGGCGTATCGTTGCTCGCCACCGGATCGTTGTACGCGTTGCCCTTCGTGCGAATACGGTTCATCGCGATGCCACGCGCCACCAGCGCATAACCCACCGCGGTCGCGCGCGCTTCGGACAGTTGCTGGTTGTATTCGAGCGTGCCGACATTGTCGGTGTAGCCCTCGACGACAATCGGTTTCTTGCTGCGCTTGAGCAGCACGGCCGAACGATCGATGACCGCGGCCGCGTCGCTGCGCACGTCGGATTTGTTGAAATCGAACAGCGCGGTTTCGGGCAGCTTGACCGCGACACCGCCGGCGACCGGTGCCACCTCGATGCCAACGGCCTTGTTCAACGATGTCTCCGTATCGCGGTTCAGCGGAGCCGCGCAACCTGCCACCAGCAGGACAGAGATCGCGCATGCGGTTGTGCCCAGAATGTTCTTCATCTTCGTGTTTTCTCCTTGATTATTCGTTCACGTGGCGCGCCATTCGAGCGTGGGCGGCCGGCTTTGCAAAGCACGGAGGTTTTATCGCGCGACGCGAGCCGCCGAGAATCGGAACTATCTGAAATCGACACGCCGGTGGAGGTGCTTCACGACCGGTGTCGTATTCGATGGAATCTGATGAAGGGAAGAGCCTGCGCGCCAGGGAATGGTCCGACAGCCACGCCGTTATAATCCGACACCATGTCTATCCGTTTCGATGCCGCCGACGCCCACTGGCGCGTCGCTCCCTTAGCCGGCTTTAGCGCCGCCCAGAAAGACTGGCTGACCCGAGGTGGTTCACTGACCGCGCATCTGCGCGCGCTCGGCGCGGTGGCGGTGCGCGTGACGCGCGAAGGCGTCGCGCTGCCGTGGGCCGACGAGAGTGCCGCGCTCGGCCTCGCGCCGCGTGCGCCGGTTTGGGTCCGGGAAGTGGTGCTGTCGGTCGACGGCGTGCCGTTCGTGGCGGCGCATAGCGTCGCGCCGCTCGCCGCGAGCGCGGGTGTGTGGCAGGCCATGCGGCGCCTGCGCACGCGGCCGCTGGCCGAACTCCTGTATAGCGATAGCAGCGTGGCGCGTTCGTCGCTGGTGAGCCGCAGGTTGACCGCCCGGCATCCGCTCTATCACCTCGCGGCACGTGAGGTCGACGGGCCGCCGCCGCACGCGCTACTCGCGCGCCGCTCGGTGTTCGAGCGCCACGACGCGCCGTTGATGGTGACCGAATGCATGTTGCCGGCGCTATGGACGCATCTGGCGAGTTTGTCCGAGGCGAGCCGATCGGACGAGTGGCTGGCGCATCCGCGGGTGCGCGAACACGGCCGTCCGCTCGATCACACCGCATCGCGCGCGCATCCCGCAACGCGCGCGTCCGACGAACGGAGCCGTTGATGCTGCGCGGCTTTCCTCCCGTCGTCGCCGCGGATACGCACACGCTGATTCTTGGCAGCTTTCCCGGCGAGGCGTCGCTTGCCGCGACGCAGTACTACGCGCATCCGCGCAACCAGTTCTGGCGCCTGCTCGGCACCGTGCTCGACGAGCCGCTCGCCGAACTGACGTACGAAGAGCGTCTGCGTCGCGTGCTTGCGCACGGCATCGGCGTGTGGGACGTGCTCGCCGCCTGCACGCGCGAGGGCAGTCTCGACGCGGCGATCCGCAATGCCAGCCCCAATGATTTTGCTTCGTTGCGCGCCCACGCGCCGAAGCTCGCCAAAGTCTGCTTCAACGGCAAGACGGCGGGCCGCTTCGCGCCGGTGATCGGCGCGGCGGGCTACGTCACCCTGGTATTGCCTTCGTCGAGTCCGGCGAATGCTATGCTCTCGTTCGACCAAAAATTGCGTCTTTGGCGCGACATCCTTACATGACGACATTGATCAAGCGCGCTTCGGCTGAAGCGCGTGCCTTCCGCAACCGCGACGCTGACGTCGCCGGCGGTAAACAAAGAGAACAGAAAACCACGCGCACCAAAAAGCGCGTTTCGCACGACGACGATCTGTACGACGCGCCGCAAATCGAAGCGCCGCGCAAGCCGCGTTTTGCGCCGGTGACGTTCTCGGAAGAGGGCGGCGTGCGCTTTCTGCATTTCGGCACGGAGTGGGTGCAAGGCGCGATGCGTCTGCGCAAGCCGGATCACATCGAACTCGAATACGCGCAGCAGATGATGGCCTGGCTGCTGTTCATCGAAACGCCCAAGCGCATCGTCCAGCTCGGTCTGGGCGCCGCTGCGTTGACCAAGTTCGCGCACCGGTTCCTGAAGCGCGCGAAGGTCGAGGCAGTGGAAGTGAATCCGGCGGTCGTGGTGGCCGCGCGCACGATGTTCGAACTGCCGCACGACGACGCCCGTTTGACGGTGCACGAAACCGACGCATGGGACTTCGTCAACGACCGCGCCAACCACGGCACGATCGGCGCACTGCAGATCGACGTCTATGACGCGACCGCGCGCGGCCCGGTGCTCGACAGCGTCGGCTTCTATCGTGCGGTGCGCGCGTGCCTGACCGACGCGGGCGTGGTGACGGTGAACCTGTTCGGCGATCACCCGAGCTTCGTGCGCAATATGAAGCGTCTGAACGAAACCTTCGATGGCCGCGTGGTCGCGCTGCCGGAAGTACACGACGGCAACCGCATCGCGATCGCGTTCTCGGGTCCGGCGCTCGACGTGCCGTTCACGGCGCTGCAAGCGCGCGCCAAGCTGATCGAAGCGGAACTCGGCTTGCCGGCGCGCAAGTGGATCAAGGGTCTGCAGGAATCGACCGGGCAGACCGGCGCCTCGTTCTCGGTCTGATTGCGACGACCTAAGCGGTCGGGCCGCGCAAGCCGGTCCGATCCAAAGCGGTGCATGGACTGAATGTCCGGGCCAACGCGCCACTTGCCGTTGCGCCCACGCGACGTTCGCCGCGACATCCATCGCGCATTGAACAGCCGGTCCTCTTCCTCGCGAAGCGGGCCGGCCTGTCAGACCCAAGCCGCGCGGCCTTAGGCGTCCCGCTGCAGCGCTTCCAATACGCCCGTTGAAACAGCGTCCCGCCGGCCCCTGAACGCACGGTCGTGCTGGGGTCGTCCCTGCTTGACCGCGCGTTCGCCGCTCCTATACTCTTTCGAAGCTTTCGGGGCGCCCGTGGCCATCCGCTATGGGATCCACCTCCCGTCAAACACGGGCCAACATTTCAATAATAGGGAAGAGGAGACGTCATGGCTCACGACGCCGACGCGAACAAGGCCAGCAAACACTGGCTCTGGTTGCTGCTGTTGCCCTGGATCGCGATGATCTGGGTGCCGTCATATAACAAGGTCGAACCGGTGCTGTTCGACTTTCCGTTCTTCTACTGGTATCAGCTCCTGTGGGTGCTGATCAGCGCGATCATCACGGCGCTCGTGTACTTCAAGACCAAGACGCGCTCCAGCGGCCGTTCGCAGGGGGGCGCACGATAATGAACGCGATTGCAACTTTCGTCTTCGTTCTGTTTTTCATCGGCGTCACGATTCTCGGCTTTATCGCGGCCCACTGGCGGCGCGGCGATCTCGCGCATCTGGAAGAGTGGGGCCTTGGCGGGCGGCGCTTCGGCACCGTCGTCACCTGGTTCCTGCTGGGCGGCGACCTGTACACCGCGTACACCTTCATCGCCGTGCCGGCGCTGGTATTCGGTGCGGGCGCAACCGGTTTCTTCGCGCTGCCGTACACGATCCTGATCTATCCGTTCGCGTTCGTCGTGTTCCCGAAACTGTGGAGCATCGCCAAACGTCAGGGCTACGTGACGTCGGCCGACTTCGTGTCGGCGCGCTATGGCAGCCGTATGCTCGCTCTGGCGATCGCCGTGACCGGCATCGTCGCGACCATGCCGTACATCGCGCTGCAACTGGTCGGTATCGAAGTGGTGATCGGCGCGCTCGGTTTCGACACCAAGGGCTTCGTCGGCGATCTGCCGCTGATCATCGCGTTCGCGATCCTGGCGGCGTACACGTACACCTCGGGTCTGCGCGCGCCGGCCATGATCGCGGTGGTCAAGGACGTGCTGATCTACATCACGATCTTCGCCGCGATCATCGTGATTCCGCCGCAACTGGGCGGCTTCGGTCATATCTTCAGCGTGGTGCCGCCGGCCAAGCTGCTGCTGAAGGCGCCGGATGTCTCGAGCCTGAATGGCTACAGCGCGTACGCGACGCTCGCGGTGGGTTCGGCGCTCGCGCTGTTCCTGTACCCGCACTCGATCACAGCGGTGTTGTCGTCGAAGTCGGGTAACACGATCCGCCGCAATATGGCGATGCTGCCGGCGTACTCGCTGGTGCTCGGCCTGCTCGCGCTGCTCGGCTTCATGGCTTTGGCCTCGGGTGTGAAGGACATGCCGGAGTTCGCGCCGTACTTCAAGGCGTTCGGCCCGAACTTCGCGGTGCCGGCGCTGTTCCTGCATTACTTCCCGTCGTGGTTCGTCGGCGTGGCGTTCGCGGCGATCGGCATCGGCGCGCTGGTGCCGGCGGCGATCATGTCGATCGCGGCTGCAAATCTGTATACGCGCAACATCCACAAGGAGTTCGTCAATCGCAACATGACGAACGAGCAGGAGACCAACGTCGCGAAGCTGGTCTCGCTGATCGTCAAGGTCGGCGCGGTGGCGTTCATTCTCGGCCTGCCGCTCACGTACGCGATCCAGTTGCAGTTGCTCGGCGGTATCTGGATCATCCAGACCTTGCCGGCGATCGTGCTGGGTCTGTACACGCGCGTGCTCGACTACCGCGGCCTGCTGATTGGCTGGGCGGTCGGCATCGCAACCGGCACATGGATGGCGATTTCGCTGAAGCTGGCCGGCTCGATCTTCACGATCCACCTGTTCGGCATGGCGATTCCGGGCTACGCGGCGGTGTGGTCGCTGATCGTGAACCTGGTGGTGGCGGTGGTGGTGAGCCTGCTGGTGCGCGCGGCCGGTATGCAGCGCGCCGAAGACCGTACCCGTCCGGAAGACTATCTGGACGTGGTCGAAAGCTGATCACGACCGCTTTACGTCGCGCCGCTTCACGTTGTTTGACGGCTTGAAGACTGCAACGCCCGCACACGAAGGTGTGCGGGCGTTTGTCTTATAGCGCCACTCCAGGGCAGGATAGCGGGACCGACCTTCACCGCATCGAGCGCGCCGCCATGGCTTCTGCCGATTCCCACACTGTGATTCCACGCCGCTCGGCGCTCAGCCGGATGGTTCGCGCGGTTACGTCGCCCTACTACCGCTATCGCCATGCCAAGGTGCTGCACAGTTTGCGTGTCGGGCTGGCCATGCTGGTTTCGATTCTGGCGACCACCGGCATCGACATTCCGCACGGCATCTGGTCGTCGGTCACTTTGCTGGTGGTGATCGGCGGCTTGCAGCATCACGGCAATATCCGCAAGAAGGCGGCCGAGCGGGCGGCGGGCACATTGCTGGGAGCGTCGATCGGGCTCGCGCTGATCGTGTTGCAGAACCTCACTGGGTCGGCGCCGCTCACCTATGTGCTGATGTCGATCGTCGCGGGCATCTGCGCGTGGTTCGCGATCGGCTCGTCTGGCTATATCGGGCTGTTGACGGCCATCACCATGTGTATCGTCGCGGGCCACGGCGACAACCTGATCGACGTCGGATTGTGGCGCACGCTGAACGTGCTGATCGGCATCGTGATCGCGCTGGCGTTTTCGTTTGCGCTGCCGCTGCATGCCACCTATTCGTGGCGCTATGGGCTCGCGACGAATCTTCGCGAATGCGCGCGCGTCTACACGCGGCTGCTGGAAGGCGAGACGATCAGCGAGGAAGAGCAGGTCAAGCGCTTTCTGGCGATCAACAAGCGGCTTGTGCAATTGCGTTCGCTGATGCCATCGGTGGCGAAGGAAATCGACGTGCCGCAGTCGAAGCTCGAAGAGATTCAGCGGCTGCACCGCTCGGTGCTCAGTTCGCTGGAGTTGCTCGCCACGGGTCCGCTGATGCACGCCGACGCCGTGGCGCGCGCCGCGTATGCCGCGCACTGCGGCGTGGAGGTGCGCACCGTGCGCTCGATTCTGCTGGCGATGGCGCGTGGCCTGCGCTTTGGGCGGGCGACCCACTTCGGCATTCCGGCCGCGTCGCCGCTCGCGCAGAGGCACGGCGACGCGGCGCTCAAGCTGCCGCCCGAATTGCAGGGGCCGTATTGGCTCGGACAGCGGCTTGCCGAACAGGTGGACCGGCTGCGCGAGCGATTGCTGGAAACCGAGCCGAACTGGAACATCGAACGGCGTTCGGGGATTCTGGGGAAGGTTTAGGGCGGGGTGGGATTGCGCTTGCTTCTGCGTCTGCCACGCCCGCCACGCTCAACCTTCCGGCACCGTCACCATCCACATGAGACCGAAGCGGTCGACCACCATGCCGAAGCCCTTGCTCCAGAAAGTCGGCTGAAACGGTAGCGTCACCTGGCCGCCGTCGGCGAGCGCATTGAAGTACTTTTCGGCGGACGCGGCGTCGTCGGCGGTCAGTGACAGGCTGAAGCCGTTCATCGTGGCAGCGGGATCGCAATGGCCGTCGGAGGCCATCCAGTCGGTCGAACCCATCCGCACGTTGGCGTGCATGATCTTTTCTTCGAGACCCGGCCGCGGCTGATTTTGCGGATCGGGCGGCGCCTCCTTATAGCGCATCTTGAAGGTCACCTGAGCGCCGAGTTTCGCGCAGTAATAGTCGAGCGCTTCTTCGCAACGTCCGTTGAAAAATACGTAAGGTTGAACCAGCATGATCGTCTCCGGAAAGGGTAAGCAGCGCGACATCCCCCGCAAAAAAGCCACGCAAGCGCGCATGGTTTGAAGAAGTACCGCGACGGCGCGCGCAGCGCCGCCGGAAGAATGAGCGCTTTGTCACAAGCGCGGAATGTGCGAGGGCACGGATTCCAGATGCACCACTACCGTGGCTGCGCGGGGGTCCCGCTTAAGAATTAGCGGTGTGAAGCGGCTTTCTTTGCCTACTTTCTTTGCCGCGGCAAAGAAAGTAGGTGCCGCCCCGCACAGGGGCAACGCTAATAGACCACCGTGAAACGCCCTTGCAGAAGATTCTAGTCGCCTGTCAGGCGGCAATTGTGACTATATGTCGTAGGCGCGGCGGTGCTCGACGCAGATCAAATGCAACCGCAAGCGCCGCAGGTTCGTAAACGGCACACGGCCCTGAACCGTGAAGTCCAAGGCCGCGTGTGTGAAGCGCCGGCCTGAAGCAGCGCGAGCGACGCTTACCGCAACGCTTCGATCAGCTTTTCCAGCTTAACCGCGTCCGCAGCGAAAGCGCGAATCCCCTCAGAGAGCTTTTCAGTCGCCATGGCTTCGTCATTGACAAGAAACCGGAACGACGATTCATCAACTGGCACGCGTTCGATATCCGCATCTTTGGCGATATCCGGCGACAGCTTGCGTTCCACCTTATCGGTGCTGTCATGCAACTTTTGCAGTAGATCCGGGCTGATGGTCAGCAGATCGCAGCCGGCCAGTTCCAGAATCTGACCCGGCGTGCGGAAGCTCGCGCCCATCACCTCTGTCTTGTAGCCGAACTTCTTGTAGTACGCGTAAATGCGACGCACCGATTTGACGCCCGGGTCGTTGGCGCCGCCATCTTTCGCTTCGTCCCACGCACTGCCGGCGTTCTTCTTGTACCAGTCGTAAATCCGGCCGACGAACGGCGAGATCAGTTGCGCGCCCGCTTCGGCGCAGGCAGCCGCCTGGGCGAGCGAGAACAGCAGCGTCATGTTGCAGTGGATGCCTTCCTTCTGCAGCACTTCCGCCGCGCGGACGCCTTCCCACGTGGAAGCCAGCTTGATCAGCACGCGTTCGCGGCCGATGCCGTGCTCCTTGTACAGCGAGATCAGTTCGCGGCCCTTGGCGATCGAGGCTTCCGTGTCGAACGAGAGGCGCGCGTCCACTTCCGTCGACACGCGGCCCGGAATGATCTTGAGAATTTCGGTGCCGAAGGCGATCAGCAACTGGTCGATGATCGCGCCGACCGGCTTCGACGCGTGCGCCTTGACGGTCTTTTCGAGCAGCGGCTTGTAGTCGTCTTTCTGCACCGCTTTCAGAATCAGCGACGGATTGGTGGTCGCGTCCTGCGGCTTGTACTGGGCAAGCTGCTGGAAGTCGCCGGTATCGGCCACGACGGTGGTGTATTGCTTGAGTTGATCGAGTGCGGTTGTCATGTTCGAGCCTTCAGGGCGCGTGCGCGCCGTGGTTCAGGAGAAATGAGGTTGCCACCGGCCTGAAACGCAAACCGGATCCGGCGGCCGCGGGTCACGCTGCAGCGCTACCCGCCATCTTGCCGGGGAATTTTGACGGAAAGCGCTGCCGGATGCTTCTATTCTATGGCGGATCGGCTGATGCAGTATTGACACTTGCCCCCGGCGATCCGTTCACACGGATTTCAGGCGGCATTTTCGGCGGGCCGATCTGGCGCTGACAGATTCTGCCGAGCGCTTTTTGCCGACTGATTTGTCAACTGCGTTGGCCAACCGCCTTTGCCAATCGCGGTTGCCAAACGCCGTTACCTACACCAGGCGGTTGGACATCGAGCCGTCGTCGCCTCGCCCGGCTGCCTCGTCAGCCGCGCCGCGCATTCAACACCACTTGCGTGAGCACGCCCGCCACCAGCCCCCAGAAAGCCGAGCCGATGGACAGCAAAGTCAGCCCGGACGCAGTCACCATGAACGTGACCAGCGCCGCCTCGCGCTGTTTCAGGTCCTGCATGGCGTTGGCGAGGCCGCTCATGATCGAGCCGAACAGCGCCAGCGCCGCGACGGAGACCACCAGTGCCTTCGGCAAGGCCGCGAACAACGCGGCGATTGTCGCGCCGAAAACGCCGGCGATCAGGTAGAACATGCCGCACCACACCGCCGCCGTATAGCGCTTGTTGCGGTTTTCATGCGCTTCGGGTCCGGTGCAGATCGCCGCGGTAATCGCCGCAAGATTGATGCCGTGCGAGCCGAACGGCGCGAGCAGGAGCGAGGCGATGCCGGTGGTCGAAATCAGCGGCGCGGAGGGCGTGGTATAGCCGTCGGCGCGCAGCACGGCGATGCCCGGCACGTTCTGCGACGCCATCGCCACAACGAAAAGCGGAATCCCGATGCTGACGCTGGCCGCCACCGAGAACGCCGGCATCGTGAACACCGGATGCGCCAGCGCGACGTGGAAGCGGCTGAAGTCGAGCAGCCCGAGCCCGCCGGCGGCCGCCGTGCCGACGATCAGCGTCGTGACGATCGCATAGCGCGGCGCGAGCCGTTTGACGATCAGGTAGGTGAAGAACATGGTCAGCACGAGCGCGGTCTGGAATTGCGCGGCGCGGAAAATCTCGATGCCGATCTCGAACAGGATGCCCGCCAGCAAGGCCGAGGCGATGCCCGCCGGAATCTTTTGCATCAGCGCATCGAACCAGCCGGTGAGGCCGACCAGGGTCAACAGCAGCGCGCAGACGATAAACGCGCCGATCGCGTCCGCATACGCCACATGCGGCAGCGACGACACCAGCAGCGCCGCGCCGGGCGTCGACCAGGCGATCACGATCGGCGCGCGAAAGCGCAGCGAGAGGCCGATCGTGCAGACCGCCATGCCGATCGACAAGGCCCAGATCCACGACGAAATCTGCGCGTCGCTCAGATGCGCGGCCTGGCCCGCCTGGAACATCAGCACGAGCGAACTGGTGTAGCCGGTCATCATCGCGACGAAACCGGCGACGACAGCGGACAGCGAAGTGTCGGCGAAAGGATTGAGGCGCCCGGGCGGAGTGGCGGCAGGGGACAAATCGGGCGTGGAAGACGGACTCATGCAGATGCTTTCTTATCGTTAAAGGTGAAACGTGACCCGACTATTTGCTCAGCATGCGCATGGCGGTCTCGAGGCCGGCGAGCGTGAGCGGGTACATGCGGTGGCCGAGCACCTCGCGGATCGCGCTGACCGACTGCCGGTACGCCCACAGCCCTTCCGGTTCGGGATTGAGCCACGCGTGGTGCGGGAAATGATCGGCGAGCCGGCGCAGCCATACCGCGCCGGCTTCGGCGTTGTTGTACTCCACCGAGCCGCCCGGCTGCAGCACTTCGTACGGGCTCATCGTCGCGTCGCCGACGAAGATCAGCTTGTAGTCGGACGTGAATTTGTGCAGCACGTCCCACGTCGGCATGCGCTCGGCGTGACGGCGGCGGTTGTTCTTCCACAGGAAGTCGTACACGCAGTTGTGGAAGTAGTAGAACTCCAGGTGCTTGAACTCGGCTTTGGCGGCGGAGAACAGCTCCTCGGTGCGCTTGATGTGATCGTCCATCGAGCCGCCCACGTCGAGCAGCATCAGCACTTTCACCTTGTTGTGCCGCTCGGGCACCATCTTCAGGTCGAGCCAGCCGGCGTTCGCGGCGGTGCTGCGGATCGTGTCGGGCAGATCGAGCTCTTCGGCGGCGCCTTCGCGGGCGAACCGGCGCAGGCGGCGCAGCGCGATCTTGATGTTGCGCGTGCCGATTTCGACCTGGTCGTCGTAGTCGCGGTAGGCGCGCGCTTCCCAGACCTTGACGGCGGTGCGGTTGCCCGCCGCGTCGCCGCCGATGCGCACGCCTTCCGGGTTGTAGCCGCCATTGCCGAACGGCGACGTGCCGCCCGTGCCGATCCACTTGTTGCCGCCTTCGTGGCGCTCCTTCTGTTCGTCGAACAGCTCCTTCAGGCGCTCCATGAGCTTGTCGAGGCCGCCCATCGCCTCGATTTGCGCTTTTTCTTCCGGCGAAAGATCGCGTTGCAGCTTCTTCTTCAGCCAGTCGAGCGGGACGTCGAAGGCGAGCTCCGAGGCCTGCGCGACGCCCTTGAAATACGCGCCGAACGCCTGGTCGAACTTGTCGAAATACTGTTCGTCCTTGACCAGCGTGATGCGCGCTAGATAGTAGAACTCGTCGAGCGACGGCGCGATCACGTTGGCTTTGAGCGCCTCGAGCAGCGTCAGGTATTCCTTCACCGACACCGGCAGTTTGGCGGCGCGCAGCGAGTAGAAAAAGTCGATCAGCATGCTGGGTCCTCTGCGGCGGCGGATGGTCGGGGCGGCGCGCGCTTCAATGGCGGCCTGGCGGCCGGTCGGCGACCATCCGGCGCTCAGTCACGATCAATCAACGATCAATCAACGATCAATCAACGGTTGTTGCGATTCATGAAGATCAGCCGCTCAAACAGGCTCACGTCCTGCTCGTTCTTCAGCAGCGCGCCGTGCAACGGCGGAATGATCTGCTTCTGGTCGGACGAACGCAGCGCTTCGGGCGGAATGTCTTCGGCGAGCAGCAGCTTGAGCCAGTCGAGCAGTTCCGAGGTGGACGGCTTTTTCTTCAATCCGGCGACGTTGCGCAGTTCGAAAAAGCTCTGCATGGCGGCCGCGAGCAGTTCTTTCTTGATGCCCGGATAGTGCACCTCGACAATCTGCTGCATGGTGACCGGGTCGGGGAACTTGATGTAGTGGAAGAAGCAGCGGCGCAGGAACGCGTCGGGCAGCTCCTTCTCGTTATTCGAGGTGATGATCACGAGCGGGCGCTGCTTCGCGCGGATCAGCTCGTGCGTCTCGTACACGTAGAACTCCATGCGGTCGAGTTCGCGCAGCAGGTCGTTGGGGAATTCGATGTCGGCCTTGTCGATCTCGTCGATCAGCAGCACGGTTTGCTCGTCAGACTCGAACGCCTGCCACAGCACGCCTTTGACGATATAGTTGCCGATGTCCTTGACGCGCTCGTCGCCGAGTTGCGAATCGCGCAGGCGCGACACCGCGTCGTACTCGTACAGACCTTGCTGCGCCTTGGTGGTGGACTTGATGTGCCACTGCAGGAGCGGCATGCCGAGCGCGGCGGCGACCTCTTCGGCGAGCATGGTTTTGCCCGTGCCGGGTTCGCCCTTGATCAGCAACGGGCGCTTGAGGGTCATCGCGGCGTTGACCGCGAGCTTGAGGTCGTCGGTGGCGACGTACTGCGATGAGCCTTCGAAACGCATGGCGAGATGCTCTTTTTCGGGAAAAAACCCAGTATAAGTCAGAAGGCCTGTTGGCCTGAAACCGCCTCGCGTAAGGTGTCACCCGCGGTGCCGTAGCGCGAAGCGAGTGCGCAGGCGGCGCTGGCGAGCGGTCCGAACGCTCGCCCGGCGGGCCCGGTGGGCGGGCGCGCCGGGCGCAGCGGGCCGAATGCAGCGTGGGTGCGGTGTCGGATGCCCTGTCGAACCGGCGCGAGCGGCCTGCATGCGACGGCGGCCGCCATGCCTTGCGGATCGGGCGCGGCGGAGCAAAGCGGCGCTAGCCGTGGCTTTGCGGTGGCCGGAAGCGCCGCGGCCCCGCGCGGTGGACGTTCGGCGCGGCGTCGCGGTACAATTAGCCCGATTTTTTTGGCCTGCGTGGCTCCCTATAAGAATAACGGCGCGGGCCGTTGCCTTTTTGGTCGCCCGTTTCCCCTCAAGCCAGGTTACATGCTATGAATAAATTCGTTGGCAAACACGTCGTGATCGCAGCGCTGTCGGTGCTCGCGGGCTATACGGCCGGTGCGCAGGCAGCGGATGTCGTCGGCAACGCGAAGGCGGGCCAAGGCAAGGTCGCGATGTGTATTGGCTGCCACGGCATCCCTGAATACCGCACGGCTTACCCTGAGGTCTACCGCGTGCCGATGCTCGGCGGGCAGAACCAGGCGTACCTCGAGAACGCCCTGCATGGCTACAAGAAGGGCGACCGCCATTTCGAAACAATGCGCGCCATCACCGCGTCGCTGTCGGATCAGGACATCGCCGACATCGCTGCCTACTACGCAGCGCAAAATTCCTCTTCGAAGAGCAATCCCGACAAGTGACCGGCCGCGGTCGTCCATCCAGTCACTCGGCAAATAAATTCGCGGGATAGGAGAATTCATGAATAAGCCCCAACAGGCACTCCACACGGTGTTCAAGGCCGCATGCGCGTCGGCGGCAGTGATCGGTCTGGTTGCAGCGAACGTCGCGCATGCCGCCGACGCCGGCAACGGCAAGGTGCTGTCCGACAGCCACAACTGCGCGGCCTGCCACGGCGTGAACCTGAACAAGCCGGTGAGCCCGGAATATCCGAAGCTCGCGGGTCAGCATTCCGACTACGTCTACTGGGCGCTGCGTCAGTACCAGATGGGCAACGGCAACCCGCACCTCGGTCGCAACAACCCGATCATGCAGGCGCAGGTGCAAAGCCTGTCGCAAAGCGACATGAAAGACATCGCCGCTTATGTCGAATCGCTGAACGGCGATCTGGTGCAGAAGAAGTAAACGAGCTTGCGCGGTTTCCAGATTGCACAGCACCCCGCTTCGGCGGGGTGTTGTGCTTTTGGGCGCTCGGTTCTGGTCGCCGGATGTGCCAGCTTCAGTCGCGCGTGGCGCGCCGCTCGATGCGCTGCAGGTACGCGTCCGTGTCGGGCGGCGTGCCGGTGCGCTGCGCTTCCCAGATGGTTTCGCCCAGGCAGTCCATGATGGCGTGCTGCGCCTCGTGGGTCGAACCGAGGCGCGCGGCGAGCCGTTCGTGCGCCGCGCGTATGCCGGGCGGCTGGTCGATCGACAACTGTTCGGTGATCGCCAGATGCATCGACAGATGCAGGAACGGGTTGGTCTGGCCGCGTTCGGGCGAGTAGTCCTGCGCCTGGGCGGCGTCGCCGTCGGTCAGGTCGGCGTGGTATTCGGGGTGTTCGACGATCCAGTCGGCGGCGATTGCCTCCAGCGGCGTCAGAATTTCGCCTTTGCGCTGTTTGCGCCAGGTGTCGGTGAAGAAGAGACGGACTTCGTCGCGGCTGGGATTGAACATCGTGAGACCGGTGCGTTGAGTAGGGCGTGTGACGTGAGCCTGTAAAACGTCAGCCTGTGAAGCGGACGAGGCAGGGCGTCATTTTACGCCGGGGCGGCGCGGGCTGCTGGCGGCACCACGGCGTTGCATGAGGTGCCGGTTCCGCTCACAGATCCGGCGGCGGCGTTTTCGGCCGGAACTCGCACAGCGGCTCGATCACGCAATGCCAGCATTCAGGCCGGCGCGCCTTGCACACATAACGGCCGTGCAGGATCAACCAGTGGTGCGCGTCCTGCTTGAACTCGGCGGGCGTGAATTTCTCCAGCGCCGCTTCGACCGCGCGAACGTCCTTGCCGGGCGCGAGACCGGTTCGATTCGCAACCCGAAAGATGTGCGTGTCGACCGCGATGGTCGGATGACCGAACGCGGTGTTCAGAATCACATTGGCCGTTTTCCGGCCGACGCCCGGCAAACTTTCGAGCGCTTCGCGATCCTCGGGCACTTCACCGCCGTATTGGTCGAGCAGAATGCGGCAGGTCGCAATGACGTTCTTCGCCTTGGTGCGATAGAGACCGATCGTCTTGATGTAGCCGGTCACGCCTTCTTCGCCGAGATCGAAAACCTGCTGCGGCGTGTTCGCGACCGGGAACATCTTGCGCATGGCCTTGTTGACCGACACGTCGGTGGCCTGCGCCGACAGCAGCACGGCGATCAGCAGTTCGAACGGAGTGGTGTACTCGAGTTCGGTTGTCGGATGAGGAGTGAGACTTTGAAACGTCTCGTAGATGGCGCGGCGTTTGTTCGCGTTCATGCTGGGCGTGACGGTGCGGTTAGCGCTTATCGGACGGCGTGTTGGTGTCGTCCGCGGCGAGGCCGAGACGGCGGCGGCGTGCTTCGGCGGCGTCGATCTGCGCCTGCACGTCCGCGCTCACGCGCTCGGTGTTCAGCGGGCCTTGGCCCTTGGCGGCCAGTTCCTCTTTCTTCTTGCGAGCACGTTCGAGCGCGGCCTGGATGATCGCGCGTTTCCTGGCTTCGGCGTCGTCCATGGCGGGCGCGGCCGATGGCGCCGCGGCGTTGGCTTGCGTTGTTTCGGTAACCTGAGCAGCGGGCGCGCTGCCGGCCCGCCGCGCTGCAGCACGTGCTTCGGCAGCCTCGCGCTCGCGTGCGAGACGCGCTTCGCGCCGGTCGTGGCGTGCGCGCGCGGCGTCGGCCTGAGCCTGGCTCCATGCGTCCCAACCGGTCGCTTCACCCGTGACCGGCGGCAAGGCAATGCAGTCGACGGGGCAGGGCGGCACGCACAAGTCGCAACCGGTGCAGAGTTCGGCGATGACCGTATGCATCTGTTTCGGTGCGCCAACTATTGCATCGACCGGACAGGCCTGCATGCACAACGTGCAGCCGATGCAAACTTGTTCGTCGATAACCGCCAACGGACGCGGCCGTTCGACGCCGTTGGCGGAATTGAGCGGGATCACCGGCTTGCCGAGCAAAGCGGCGAGCCGGGCGATGCCTTCGGCGCCGCCCGGCGGGCATTGATTGTAATTGGCCTCGCCGCTTGCAACGGCTTGCGCATAGGGACGGCATGCGGGGTAACCGCACTTGGTGCATTGCGTCTGGGGGAGCAGATCTTCGATGCGGTCTGCGAGTGTTTTGGTATCTGTCACGGTCACGACGTGGGGCTTTGGCTTGCGGCCGCACAGCTTGAACTAAATAGCACATTATCGCCGATTTCCCCAATTGCCATCCGCAATCCATGTGCCATAATCGAAGCGCTTTTTTCGAAAGACCGCAGAAGGGTATTCCCCCAACCAGCCCGTTCAGTGCTGTCGGTGCAAGGCCCGAGGAGAGGCCGGCGGTGCGATCCGGATAACGCGGCTCACGAAGACGATGCCACCATGAATCAGCCGAAAATCAAAAGAGATCCTGAAGGCACACGGCGCCGCATTCTGCTTGCGGCGGCCGAAGAGTTTGCAAATGGTGGGCTATTCGGCGCGCGCGTCGATCAGATTGCCCGCCGCGCGGAAACGAATGAGCGCATGCTCTACTACTACTTCGGTAGCAAGGAGCAGCTTTTTACCGCCGTACTCGAGCACGCGTTCAGCGCGCTCAATGAAGCGGAGCGCACGCTCGAACTCAATGGCATCGCCCCGGTCGAGGCGATCACGCGTCTCGCGCATTTTGTTTGGGATTACTACCGCGATCATCCCGAGTTGCTGCGTCTCATCAATAACGAGAACCTGCATGAAGCACGCTATATGCAGAAGTCGACGCGCATCCGCGAAATGATCTCGCCGATCGTCGCCACGCTCGGCGGCATTCTGGAGCGCGGTCAACGCGCGGGGCTGTTTCGCACCAACGTCGATCCGCTGCGCTTCTATGTCACGCTCTCCGGCATGGGCTACTACATCGTGTCGAACCGCTTCACGCTCGAAGCCACACTCGGCCGCGATTTCAGCAGCGCGAGCGAGCGCAGTGAAGTCATTCAGATGAACACCGAGTTGCTGCTCGCGTATCTGTTGCGGAAGTAGGCCGCGTCAAAAGCGGCGCACTGAGGCTTCGGGATCCTCATAAACGACAACGGCCTCCAAAGAGGCCGTTGTTTATCGACTACGCGTGCGACGCTCAGGCTTCGACTTTTTCCTTCGCTGCCTTCGGCGCTTTGTTGTGCTCGAGGATGAAGTCGCGCAACTGCGGATAGATGATGGTGCGCCAGCGGCGTCCCGAGAAAATGCCGTAGTGTCCGCACTTTTCCGCGGTGAAGTGACGCTTGTGCTCTTCCGGAATGCCTGTGCACAGATCGTGTGCGGCATAGGTCTGGCCGTCGCCGGAGATATCGTCCAACTCGCCTTCGATCGTGAAGAGCGCGGTCTTCGTGATGTCCTGCGGTTTCACCCGTTCGCCGGAAACGTCCCACGTGCCTTCGGCAAGGCGGAATTCCTGGAACACCACGCGGATCGTGTCGAGGTAATAGTCAGCGTCCATGTCGAGCACGGCGTTGTACTCGTCGTAGAAGCGGCGGTGTGCTTCCGCGTCGTCTTCGTCGCCGCGCAGCAGGCTCTGGTAGTAATCCCAGTGGGACGCCGCGTGACGTTCCGGATTCATCGCCACAAAACCGGTGTGCTGCAAAAAGCCCGGGTAGACCTTACGGCCCACGCCCGGATAATTCGGCGGCACCGTGAAGATCACGTTGTTCTCGAACCACTCGTACGAGTGCTGGGTGGCGAGCGAGTTGACCGAAGTCGGGCTCTTCCGGGCGTCGATCGGGCCACCCATCATCGTCATGGTGCGCGGCGTGTCTTCGCCGCGGCTCGCCAGCAGCGAAATGGCGGCGAGCACCGGCACAGTCGGTTGGCACACCGAGATCACGTGCAGATTCTTCGCGCCAATGTGGCGGATGAATTCCTGAATGTAGGCGACGTAGTCGTCCAGACGAAACTCGCCGGCTTCGAGCGGCACCATGCGTGCGTCGATCCAGTCGGTCAGGTAAACCTTGTGGTCTTGCAACAACGTGCGCACGGTGTCGCGCAGCAGCGTGGCGTGGTGTCCTGACAACGGTGCGCATACCAGCACGACCGGCTCATCTTTCAATTGGATGACAGCGTCGCTGTCGTCGGCGAAACGCTTGAAGCGCATCAGACGGCAAAACGGCTTCTCGATGATCGTCTGTTCAATGATCGGAATGTTATGACCGTCTTTGACAATCTGATGAAGATTGAACTCAGGCTTTTCGTAATCTTTGCCAAGCCGGTAGAGCAGTTCGTAACCGGCTGAGAGGCGCGTGGCGCCGGGCACGTAGGCCAAAGGGCTGGCGGGATTCGCGAAGGATTTCGACGCGGCCTGGGCCCAGGCGGTAAGGGGGCTCAACATCGCCCGCTGGAATTCGTGCAGTTGGTAGAGCATGGGTGCTCCGTTTTAAGCGGTTCGCATGGGGCTTCGCAAACACGCGTGTGGCGTTGCGGCAGGCCATTCTGGTTGTGGGCACATTGTTTTTCGGCCGACAGTCTAGTCGATCATATCGAACAAAGCGTACTTGTGCAATGCAGCATTTTGCGTGCGGCTAGCACGCAAACTGTCATTAAATCATGCTACTGGCGATGTTGCCGCGCCGCTATCCGGGGTTGCAGCAGCATCAAGTTCCGGTTCTCCGGTGCCGTCATGGGGCGGTTGACCGGTCGCCTGCGCCATGGCCTGTTCATGTTTCATCAGGTTCAGGCCGGTGTGCACGAGCGCCACATGCGAAAACGCCTGCGGGAAATTGCCGACGAGGCGCTTCGCAGCCGGATCGTACTCTTCCGCGAGCAAACCGACATCGTTGCACAGCGCGAGCAGCCGTTCGTACATCGCGATCGCTTCGTCGAGGCGGCCTTGCAACGCCAGGTTGTCCACCATCCAGAACGAGCACGCCAGAAACGTGCCTTCCCCCGGCGGTAAGCCGTCGTCGTATTCGGTGGTGCGATAGCGCATCACGAAACCGTCGCGCATCAGGTCCCGCTCGATCGCCGCCACGGTGCCTTTGACGCGCGGATCGTTCGGCGGCAGGAAGGCGACCAGCGGCATCAGCAGCACGCTCGCGTCGAGCTGGTCGGTGCCGTAGCACTGCGAGAACGCGTTGAGCGCGGGATTCCATGCCTTCTCGCAGACTTCCGCGTGGATTTGCGCGCGGGTGGCGCGCCATTCGTCGAGCGGCCCGTCGAGCTTGAACATTTCCGCCGACTTGATGGCGCGGTCGTAGGCGACCCACGCCATCACCTTCGAGAAGGTGAAATGCTGGCGGCCGCCGCGCGTTTCCCAGATGCCTTCGTCGGGTTCCTGCCAGATCGTGTCGAGGTGAGAGAGCAGCGCGCGCTGCACGTTCCACGCGGTGTCGTCTGCCTGCAGGCCGCCGACGCGCGCCAGATGCAGCGCATTCATCACTTCGCCATAGACGTCGAGCTGGCGTTGGCCGACCGCGTTATTGCCGATCCGCACCGGTTTCGCGTCCTGATAGCCCGGCAGCCAGTCGATTTCGAATTCCGGCAAACGGCGCTCGCCCGCAATGCCGTACATGATCTGCAACTGATCCGGCGCACCGGCCATCACGCGGCCGAGCCAGCTTCGCCACGCGCGTGCTTCGTCGTAGTAGCCGCCGCGCATCATCGCGAGCAGCGTGATCGTGGCGTCGCGCAGCCAGCAGTAGCGGTAATCCCAGTTGCGCGTGCCGCCGAGCTGCTCCGGCAGCGAAGTCGTGGGCGCCGCGACGATGCCGCCGGTCGGTTCGTAGGCGAGCGCCTTCAGGGTGATCAGCGAACGGCGGATCGGCTCGGCCCAGCGTCCTTCGACTGTGCTGCGCGCCGACCATTCGAGCCAGTGATTCTCGGTGCGCGCGAGCGACGTGTGCGGATCGCGCGCCGGTGGAATGCGCAGATGCGAGGGCGAGTAGGCGAGGGAGAACGGTACCCGTTCGCCTTCGCTGACGGTGAACTCGGCGACCGTCTTCATGTCTTCGCCACGCAACTCGACCGGCGTGCGCAACACGGCGGTGTCCGGTCCGACGATCGCCTTGATGCCGCTGTCGTGCTTCAGGCGGTCGACCCACGGCACCGAGAAACCGTAATCGAAGCGCAGCACCAATTCCATTTTCATGCGCACCGTGCCGCGTTTGCCGACCACGAGCCGCACCATTTCGGACCAGCCGTTACCCGGCGGCATGAAATCGATCAGCGTGACGGCGCCCTCGGGCGTCTCGAAGTCGGTTTCGAGGATCAGCGTTTCGCCGCGATACCGGCGGGTGACAGTCGGCGGCGTGTCCGAGACCGGCGAGATCAGCCAGCGGCCGTTCTCGGGCGTGCCGAGCAGGGCGGCGAAGCAGGCGCCGGAATCGAAACGCGGCCAGCAGAGCCAGTCGACGGAACCTTCGCGGGAGACGAGCGCGGCCGTGTGGCCGTCGCCGATGAGCGCATAGTCTTCGATGAGTGCGGGCATGGGGAGCGAGTCAGTGTGGCGCGCGGCGAGCGCCGCCGCGCGTGGTGTCGTTGAAGTGTCGTTGCCTTTACCCGACTCGCGCGATGCGCTTTGGTTCATCACGCGACGCAGCAAAACGCGAGTTGGTAATTGTCAAACCACTGCCTACAATCAGATGTCACGCCGACGCCCGGAGCTTTCCGGATTGTGAACCGGCCCCGCCCATGGCGTATACAGACGCCGTTTCCGAGGACCAGAGCTATGCTGAACCCGTCGAAATCCGATTGCATCACGATTCTCTCGGCCGCCAGCGAACTTGCCGACGATTCGATGTTACCGCTCGATTATGGCCGGCTAGGGCTGAGCCGCAACGGCATGCTGGCCGCCGCCGCCTTTCTGGTCGAACGGGCCTGCTTCCGGCGTTATCAGGAAGGCGACGGCCATTATGCCGTCGGCGCGTTGTCGCTGCAGGGACGCTTGCGTCTCGACCAGCTTTCGAACGGCTGACTGACGGCGCTTCGCGCACGCCGGATGCTTGCCGCACCGCACTGAGCGCGCACTGGTCGCACACACGCCGCGCTTCGGGCGAGCGCACACCGCTTCGCCGCGCCGTCCGGTTTTATCGCTTGCCTGGACTTCACGGCCATCGGCGTGTGAAGCTTCGGCACGTCTTATGTCCTGCCTCGATGCGGGGCGCCGCCGGGCCGGCGCGGCGCCCGGTCCGGCGTCCCATGCTTGCGTAACCGCTTGCCGCCGCCGCTCAGAAGTGCGACGACCCCACGCCGAAGATCCCAATGATGCCGATGATGATCAGATAGAGCGCGACGATGTAGTTCAACAGGCGCGGCATGATGAGAATCAGAATACCGGCGATCAACGAAACCAGCGGGCCCAGGCTGAGTGTGACGTTCATGAAGACTCCGTAGTGTGAGACGCGATTGAAAAAACGCCCCGTCAGGCGGGACAATTGCTGCGCATGCTGCCGAATGCCGCCCAGCCGGATGCCGGTCAACGGATTCGCTGCATGATCCGACACAACGCTTTTATACTTCTTTCGATAAGAACAACGCTCGACCGATTGCGCGGCAGACCAGCGACACCATGACAACCGATTCAACCAAATAACCGATGTCCAGGAGGTCATATGCTTCGTCGTCACCGGGCCGCGATGCCTGCCGTTGCAAATTCCCATCTGCCTTCTGCTGCTGATTCCACCTCGTGGCGCGCGGCGCAGCCTGCTCCATCGCGCGCCGCTCGCTCGATAATAAAAGGTTTCGTGCTCATGGTCTCGATTGTTGCTTCGCATGCGTTCGCGCAAGATTCCGGCCCGGCTCCCGCCGACGGCGTTTATGACATGCTGGTCGGCACCTATACCGGCCCAAAGAGCGAAGGCCTGTACGTCTATCGCTTCGACACGAAGACGGGTGAAGCGACGCGCGTCTCGGTCGCGCAGACGGTCAACCCGTCTTATCTCGTGGTGAGCCGCGACCGCCGCTTCGTCTATGCGGTCAACGAAATGCCCGGTGACAACGGCCCGGCCACGCAGCGCGGCGGCATCAGCGCGTTTCGTTTCGACGCCGCGAGCGGCCAGCTGACGTTCCTCAACAAGGTCTCCTCGGACGGCAACGATCCGTGCTATCTGAGCCTGTCGCCGGACGGCAAATATCTACTGACCGCGAACTACTCGGTGGCCGCCGATCCGGGCGGCAGCTTCGCGGTGTTTCCGTTGCAAGCCGACGGTCAGGTCGGCCCGTCGGTGCTCACGGTGCATCACGAAGGCGGCGGTCCGGTGAAGGGCCGTCAGGACAACTCGCACGTTCACTCCACCGTGTTTTCGCTGGACGGCCACTATCTGTTCGCGCAGGATCTCGGCGCGGACAAGCTGTACTCGTACCGCTACACGCCCGACGGCAGCCGCGGCCTGTTCGGCCCCACCGACTGGCGCTACACCCAGGAGAAAGCCGGCACGGGTCCGCGCCATCTGGTGTTCGGCGCGGACGGCAAACACGCGTATCTGACGAGCGAACTGGCCGCCACGGTCAGCACGTTCAATTACAACGACGGCAAGCTCACGCAGGTGCAAACGCTACCCCTCACCGAGCCGGGCTTCAAGGGTGCGGTGGGCGGCTCGGCAATCCATTTGTCGCCGGACGGGCGTTTCCTGTACGCATCCAATCGCGGCGACGCGAACGACATCGTGATCTTTTCGGTTGACCCAACCAACGGGCACCTGAAGAAGATCGGCCATCAATCGAGCATGGGCAAGTCGCCGCGTGAATTCGCGATCGACCCGACCGGCAACTGGCTGATCGTCGGCAATCAGAACAGCGATACCGTGTATGTGTTCAAGCGCGATCAGCAGAGCGGTCTGCTTGAAGCGAATCCGAAGCGTTTCGAACTCGGCTCGCCGGTCGATTTCAAGCTGGTCTCGCCATCGTGAGTGAGGGCGAAGCGCGTGATGTGATGGCGCGCGCTGGATGAAAAAATGGGCCGCTTTTTCAAGCGGCCCATTTTCTTGCGGCGGGTGGTTTTGCCCTGGCGATGACCAGCAATAGTCGCTTATTCCGCCGGCCCGGGCGCCAGCACTTCGCGGCTGCCGTTGATGCCCATAGCCGACACGAGGCCCGCCGTTTCCATCTGTTCGACGAGACGCGCCGCGCGGTTATAACCGATGCGCAACTGCCGCTGCACCGACGAGATCGACGCGCGCCGCGTGCGTACGACGAAGGCGACGGCTTCGTCGTAGAGCGGATCGGCTTCCGCATCTGGCGATTCGCCGAACAGATCCTGTGCCGCGCCGCCATCGGTGGCCGGGCCGTCGAGAATGCCTTCCTCGTACTGCGGCTCGCCGAACTGTTTCAGATACTCGACGATCCGGTGCACTTCCTCGTCGGCGACGAATGCGCCGTGCACCCGTTGCGGATAGCCTGTGCCGGGTGGCAGGAACAGCATGTCGCCCTGGCCGAGCAGCGACTCGGCGCCCATCTGGTCGAGAATCGTGCGCGAGTCGATTTTCGACGATACCTGGAAGGCCACGCGCGTCGGAATGTTCGCCTTGATGAGGCCGGTGATCACGTCCACCGAAGGACGCTGCGTCGCCAGAATCAAATGGATGCCGGCGGCGCGCGCCTTCTGCGCCAGCCGCGCAATCAGCTCTTCGATCTTCTTGCCGGCCACCATCATCAGGTCGGCGAGCTCGTCGATTACGACTACGATCAGCGGCAGTGGCGCGAGCGGTTCGGGCGCTTCCGGCGTCAACGAGAATGGGTTGCCGAGCTTCTTGCCCTTGGCTTCGGTGTCGCGGATTTTCTGGTTGAAGCCGGCCAGATTACGCACGCCGACCGCCGACATCAGACGGTAGCGCTTTTCCATTTCGCCGACACACCAGTTGAGCGCGTTGGCGGCCAGCTTCATATCGGTGACGACCGGCGCGAGCAGATGTGGAATGCCTTCGTAGACCGACAGCTCCAGCATCTTCGGGTCGATCATGATGAGGCGCACTTCTTCGGGCGTCGCCTTGTAGAGCAGCGAGCAGATCATCGCGTTGATCGCCACCGACTTGCCCGAACCGGTCGTGCCGGCGACCAGCATGTGCGGCGCCTTCGCCAGATCGGCGACTACCGGATGGCCGGTGATGTCCTTGCCCATGGCGAGCGTCAACTGCGAATGCGAGTTCTGATAGACGCTGGCTTCGAGGATTTCGGACAGGCGGATCGTCTGACGCTTGGCGTTCGGCAATTCGAGGCCCATGCAAGTCTTGCCGGGAATCGTCTCGACCACGCGGATGGACGTGAGGCCGAGGCCGCGCGACAGGTCCTTCATCAAACCGACGATCTGACTGCCGCGCACGCCGAGCGCCGGCTCGACCTCGAAGCGCGTGATGACCGGCCCGGCCGACGCGCCGACGACGGTGACCGGCACCTTGAATTCCTGTAGACGCTGTTCGATCAGCAGGCCGGTTTCGATAAGCTTTTCTTCGGAGACCGGTTCGACGTCGATGTCCGCGGGCGCGAGCAGGTCGAGCGTGGGCAATTCCACCATCGATGCCGCGGGCGCGCGGAACTCGAAGCCGTTGGCGGGGCTGTGGCCGCGCAGCGGCGGGCGTGATTGGGCGGCGAGTTCGGGAGCTTCGCTGGGCCCTGTGGGCTCCGTGGACGGGGCCGCGGTTGGGTAAGGTGTCGCGAGCGGTGCCGATGTTGCCGGTGCTGGTGGCGCTAGCGGCGGGATGGCGGCTTCGTTCGTACGGTCTTCGATGGCGACGGGTTCGTCGGCGATGACGTCGGATGCCACGGGCGCGGTTTGAACCGCGAAGCCCGGAAAGCGAACCACGTTCGATGCTCGTGGTGTGATGGTTTGCGGCGGTACTGCGGTGGTTACGTTTGCAGCGTGCGCGGCGATTGACGAGCCGGATGCTTCAAGTGCGTGCGAGAGGGCAGGGGAGTCCGACGTTTCCGTTTCGACTGGCACCGCGGATTCACCTTGGCGCGCAATACTCAGCGATGGGGTGACGTCACGTGTCGGCACGGCCGCGCTCGACGCAACGACGCTGCTGACAGCCGGCGCACTCGATGACGTAGCCGCGTGTTGCGCTAGTACCGCATCGAGTTCGGCTTCCCAAGGCGCGAGCGTTTTATCGATCACGAGTTCAGCAACCGGCGCGGGCACGGCGGGTTGCGGTTCGACAAACGGTGCGGCTTCTTCCACGTGTTCGGCGATTGCCGGCGTAATAATCTGCTCGACGACGTTCGGCGCGATGAGTTCTGAATGGTCCGCAGGCTGGCTGAGCGTCTGCGCGATTTCAATGCTCGGGCTTGCGTGGCTGTCGGCGTGAATTGTTGACGCCGTCGAATCGTCTTCGGACGGCGGTTCATCCTCGTGCGATTCGCTTGCCTGCAACTGTGCAGCAAATATCTGGAACGGCGTCGGCGTAGCGACCGGCGGCACATCCTGCGAGGCAGGTGAAGGTGCAGGTGCAGGTGCACTCACCGACGCGCGCTCGACCACCGGAGCCGCCGTCAACGGAGCTTGAATAATCGGCGGCTCGATCGGCCACTGCACGACGGGCTCGAGGCTGACTTCAGGCGGCACTTCGAACGCGGCTTCCATGCGCGGCGCATCGGTCGGCGGTTCTATCGCGTGATCAGCCGCAGCATTGCCGGCAACTCCCAGCGAAGGCACATTCTCATCCGGCGTCAAAGCCGGTTCAACTGCATCCGTCTGCGACACATCCACACTCGACCGCTCAGCCTCGACCGACGGCGCGGCGTTCGGCGCACTCACCACCTTCGCGTTTTCCGTGCCGGTGCTGCGCGCGAGGCTGACACCCGCAATGTCGGTCCAGCGTGCGGCGTTTTCCGCGATGCTGCGAAGCGTCTCCTGGACGCTGGCGGGCGGCGTGACTTTCTGCGTCGCCGGCATCGGCCGCGTGTAGCTGGGCGGCGGACGGCGCGTGGCCGGCGTCGGCATGGCATCGTTCGAGCGCGGGGCAGGCGAGAAAGCTTGCCGGGGCGTCGGCGCGCGACTGACGGAAGCCGCCGGGGCCGCCGTGCCTTGAGCCATTGTCGAAGGGCGACTTGCGCCGGATGTTGCATTTCCTGCGGAACCCGCGGCCGCATGAGAGCCTGCGCCGCCGGACACGGTACGCGCCGTCGCTGTCGTGTGCACCGCCGCTTGAGCCACTTTCGCCGCCGCACCGGCCGCACCCGCCGCAACCGGAGCAGAGGCAGCACCCGCGGCCAAACCCGCGCCGCCCCCCAACGCTCCCACCGGCCGCTGTTCACCCGCCGAGCGACGTCCAACCTGCAATGCGCCATCGCGAGCCGCCGCACCGGACGCACCCGAACCCGCTACCGGCGCAGCCGCGCGCGGCCCGGACTCGCGCAGCCCGGACTCGCGCAACCAGCCAGCTGGCGCGACCGGCTCTGCCGGCATCCATGCCGCTTTGTCCGCTTTAAGTGGCTGCGTCTGCATCGGCACGTGTCGCGGCGGCGTCGTCGCGGCGCCCGTGCGCAGCACCGGCTCAGCCTGTGCCGCCTGGCTGCGCGGCGTGGCCGTGCCCGCGCGCCAGCTCGCCGCAGCGCCACGCGCCGCCGCATCCTTACCCGCTGCGCTCGCCGCGGCGCCAGCCGCAGCCGCGTCGCGTCCACGCGCCGGCGGACGCCAGACCGTCGGGCGCGCATATCGACCATTGGTTTTCGGCGCCATCGTATTGGTGGCCGGCGAAACATGCGTCGGCAAACCATCATCGACGCTGCGATGACGGCGCGCTTCCTCGTCGCGTTTGGCGAGGCCGCGCGACAGGCCGAGGCCGAACGCGCCGTCGGCCCAGGCGGCGAAGTCGCGCCAGCGGAAGTCGATCAGCCACGGCAGACTGATAAAAAGCAGCGCGAGCGCTGCCAGGGGCGTGCCGATATGCCCGAGCAGATGGCCGAATCCCGCGGCCAGCGCATGGCCGAAGCCATTCACGCCGGCCACACCGATCAGCGACGCCTCCAGCGTGCAGCTCGCCACCAGCACGCAGACGAAGCCGAGCCACAGCCGGATCGTGCCGGGGCCGCGCAGACCCGCGCCGCCCGGCAGTGCCGACCTCACGAGACGCCAGAAAAGAGGAATGAACCAGACGGCTGACCCGCCGAACCAGCCGAAAACTACCGTGTGCATACTAGACATCAACGAATGACGGACGCGCAAAAACGCAATCCGTCGAGTTTAAACCGGCGAAGCCCGATGCTTCGAAGGCAGACGCAAGTATGCTTGCGTCAATTGGAAAGCAGACCGGCGCGCGGCCTGCCGTCGGTGAAAAACAACGGCTGTCGGGACAGCCTTCATCCGTCATGCGGACCGTCCCGATCGAGGCGCTCCGCTCCGCAGTCCGGTTCGCTCATCAGCGTGCCTGGGCATCGACCGGGCGGTCCGCGACTCGTTCATTTCGTGCTGCGGTCGAAGGTCAGCGTGTCGCCGTTGTCGAGCACAAGTTGCATCTGCTGCGGTGCGCGCATCTGCACGCCGGTGCGGTCGATGTGTGTGAGCGCGTTCAGATATGCGCCTTCGATCTGTCCGCCCGGCGTCATGCACGCCATGCGCGTGCCGCCCAGCGTGCCGAAGCTCAGCTTGCCGTCTTTCAGCGCATACGAGCCCATATAGCGGTTGCAGCCGGAAAAGCCGCTGGCGTGGCGCTGGCCGGTCGAGGTGGAGAGCGTGAGCGTGATCGGCGCGTCCTGGTCCGCGGCCGGAATCGCGCGCGCCGTGCCGTCGGCCTGTTTCCAGGCGCTCAGCACCCAGCTGGTGTCGTCGAGCAGTTGAGCGGCAGCGGGATTGAATGGATCGGGCGCGGCGGCTGCCGAGTCGGGATGTTTCGGGATCGCGCAGGCGCTCAACAGCGCGGCGACGCTCAACGCGGCGAGGGCGGTGCGCAGATACGGGGTGAAGCGCGCAACACGTCGCGCGGAGGAGCTTTGGAGCATGACGTCGTTCCTCTTCAAACTGGCGAAGGCGTAAGGGTAACGCACTAAGCTCGCCGCACGCGAGAGCAACGGCACGCGAAAGCGCTGATTCGGAGCGCCGCGGCGCCCTTACGCGCCATCGTCGTGCCAGGCCATTGCCCTTCGCGCGGATCATGGTGCGGTCGCCGCGAGCAAGGCGCGGCGAGGGGCCCGCATGTTAACATCGTGTTCTACCCAATCCCACCCTCATCCGACTTTTATCTGGAGACCTCATGCAGATCGGCCAACGGATCGGCACGCCCCTTTCTGAATCCGCCACGCGTGTCATGCTGCTCGGCGCCGGCGAGCTGGGCAAGGAAGTGATCATCGCGCTGCAGCGGCTGGGCGTCGAAGTGATCGCCGTCGACCGTTACCCGAATGCACCGGGCCACCAGGTGGCGCACCGCGCGCACGTGATCGACATGACCGACCGCGCCGCGTTGCGCGCGCTGGTCGAACAGGAGCGGCCGCATCTGATCGTCCCCGAGATCGAAGCGATCGCCACCGACGCGCTCGCCGCCATCGAAAGCGACGGTCTCGCCGAGGTGATCCCGACCGCGCGCGCCACGCAGCTCACCATGAACCGCGAAGGCATCCGCCGCCTCGCCGCTGAAGAACTCGGCTTGCCGACCTCGCCGTACGCGTTCGCCGATTCGCTCGACGAACTGCGCGCGGGCATCGCCCAAGTTGGCTATCCGTGCGTGGTGAAGCCGGTCATGTCGTCGTCGGGCAAGGGGCAGTCGGTGCTCAGAAGCGATGCCGACGTCGAACCCGCATGGCAATACGCGCTGGCCGGCGGCCGCGTGAATCATGGGCGCGTGATCGTCGAAGGCTTTATCGACTTCGAATACGAAATCACCCAGTTGACCGTGCGCGCCATCCACCCGACGAGCGGTCAAGTCAGCACCTATTTCTGCGACCCGATCGGCCACGTGCAGGTGGCGGGCGACTACGTCGAATCATGGCAGCCGCAGCCCATGAGCCCGCTTGCGCTCGAACGGTCGCGCGAGGTCGCGCACAAGGTGACGGCCGCGCTCGGCGGCCGGGGCCTGTTCGGCGTGGAACTTTTCGTGCGCGGCGATGACGTATGGTTTTCGGAAGTGAGTCCGCGTCCGCACGACACGGGTCTCGTCACGCTGTGCTCGCAGCGCTTTTCGGAATTCGAATTGCACGCGCGCGCGATCCTCGGTTTGCCGGTGGATACGTCGCTGCGGGCGCCGGGTGCGTCTGCGGTGATTTACGGCGGTCTCGATGAGGCTGGCATTGCCTTCGAAGGCGTCGCCGCGGCGTTGGCGGTGCCGAACGCGGACTTGCGTTTGTTCGGCAAGCCGGAGAGTTTCGTCAAGCGCCGCATGGGCGTGGCGCTTGCCACCGGCGAAAATACGGACGAAGCGCGCTCGCGTGCGAAGCAGGCCGCGGCAGCGGTGCGGCCGGTGTCGGCGAAGTAAGTGACGGCGCGGCGCAGCGTGAATCGCTATAGCTGAAGCGATTTCGCCGTGAGTCGCCCGACTCGCGCGCCCGGCACCCTCGCCGTGCGCGCAATCTGAATGCTTGGGCTCGTCGAGCTCATCGGAGTAGAGGTACGTATGGCGCTGGAAATCCGCAACACCACGCGGCGCGGTTGGACCGGCCGTCTCGGCGCACTCGGCGTGCTGCTCGCGCTGTGCGCCGGGTTGACGGGGTGCGGCCTCGCGGCTGCGCCGTGCCGGGTCGCATCGGCAGGCTTGAAGATCGTGCCGCTGGTCGGGCACGTCGCCGCCGCGCCGACCGACGCGTGCGCCGACGTGATCGATCCATAATCGATCCGTCATCCGTCTTTTGGCCGCAACTCCAGGCGCAACGTGCGGCGCGTCCCCCGTGTTTGATTGGTAGCAACGATCGAGGCATCTCATGAAGAAATGGCTTGTTGCAGTCACCACGGCGGCGGGTCTCGCGGCGCTATACGGCCAGGCGTGGGCCGCGCCTTTGCAGTTCTCCGAGATTCAGGCCAAAAACCGTCAGACGCACAAATACACCTGCGCGACCGGCAAGATCCTGCATGTCACTTACTGGAACACGGCGAACGGCCAAAGCTTCGCGCTCGTGCCGGTGAAGGGCAAACAACTGCTGTTCGTCAACACGCTGTCGGCGTCCGGCGCGAAATATCAGGCCGGCAGCTACACATGGTGGACCAAGGGGCCGCGCGCCGATCTGTATGACGCGATGGCCGGCGAAAACGCGCCACCCATGCTCTCCGACTGCATCACCATCAATCGCTGAGCGCGATGTGGCGGCATTCTCTACCCATGCCGCCGCTTCCTCTTCCGACCCCTGCCTTGCGGCGCTGCCCGCCAGCGCACACCGTTTCCAGTCGAGTAGTAAGCTGTCCGGCATGGCATTCGCCGCCGTGCTGTCGTGTCATGCCATCAAGCCATGCCGGGCACTGCCGGCGCGGCCGTCGTCGTTTTCGATCGTCCGTTTCCGGAGCCCGAGCGTTGGGCTCACGGCCCGCGTCCGTATCATCAAGCGAGACCCTCAATGAAAGCATCGGACCTGTTCGTCAAATCGCTGGAAGCCGAAGGTATCGAGTACGTGTTCGGCATTCCCGGTGAAGAAAATCTCGATCTGCTCGAATCGCTGCGGCGCTCGAAAATCCGCCTGATCCTCACGCGCCATGAACAGGCGGCCGGTTTCATGGCCGCCACGTACGGCCGTCTCACCGGCCGCATCGGCGTGTGTCTGGCCACCCTCGGGCCGGGCGCGACCAACTTCGTGACCGCCGCGGCGTACGCGCAGCTCGGCGGCATGCCCATGCTGATGGTCACCGGGCAAAAGCCGATCAAGTCGAGCAAGCAGGGGCATTTCCAGATCGTCGACGTGGTGCGCATGATGGAGCCGCTCACCAAATACACGCGGCAGATCGTGTCGGTCGCCAATATTCCGGCGGCGGTGCGCGAGGCGGTGCGTCAAGCGGAAGAAGAACGGCCCGGCGCCACGCACCTCGAACTGCCCGAAGACGTCGCGCATGAGGAGGGCGATGGCAAGCCGATTCCGAAGAGCTTTAGTCGCCGTCCCGTCGCCGAGGAAAAAGCCGTGGCGCGCGCAGTCGAGGCGATCACCAGCGCGAAGCATCCGCTATTGATGATCGGCGCGGGCGGCAATCGCAAGACCACCACCAAGATGCTGCGCGAGTTCGTCGACCAGATCGGCATTCCATTCTTCACGACGCAGATGGGCAAAGGCGTGATCGACGAATCGCATCCCATGTGGCTCGGCAACGCGACGCTGTCCGACGGCGACTTCGTGCACCGCGCGATCGACCACGCGGACTGCATCATCAACGTGGGTCACGACGTGATCGAGAAGCCGCCGTTTTTCATGCGCAGCGGCGAGGCCGGCGAGAAGACGGTGATTCACGTCAACTTCCTCGGCGCGGAAGTCGATACCGTGTATTTCCCGCAGATCGAAGTGGTCGGCGATATTGCCAACGCCGTGTGGCAGCTCAAGGAAAGTCTCAAGGAGCGCCAGAAGCATTGGGACTTCACGCGCTTCAAGGAGATCAAGGAGCACTTCGAGGCGCATCTGGCCAAAGGCCAGCATGACGACCGCTTTCCCATGTATCCGGTGCGCGTCGTCAACGACGTGTACGAGACCACGCCAGTCGACGGCATCGTGTGTCTGGACAACGGCATGTACAAGATCTGGTTCGCGCGCTACTACCGCGCGCACGAACCGAATTCGCTGCTGCTCGACAACGCGCTGGCGTCGATGGGCGCGGGGCTGCCGTCCGCGATCGCAACCAAGATCGTGCATCCGGACCGCAAGGTCATGGCCGTGTGCGGCGACGGCGGCTTCATGATGAACTCGCAGGAACTGGAAACGGCGGTGCGTCTGAAACTGGATCTGGTGATCCTGATTGTGCGCGACGACGCGTTCGGCATGATCCGCTGGAAGCAGGAAAACATGAATTTCCCGGACTACGGCATGACGCTGAGCAATCCGGACTTCGTCGCGTATGCAGAGAGCTATGGGGCGAAGGGACACCGCATCGAATCGGCGGCCGAATTCGCACCGTTGCTGCGCGAATGTTTCGCGACGCCGGGCGTGCATGTGATCGATCTGCCGATCGACTATTCGGACAACGAGCGCGTGCTGAATCGCGAAATCAAGCGGCTTTCGGCGCAACTGTGAACCGCAGGTGAATGGCAGAGGAGCGGCCGCGGGGCATGGCCCTTGCTGGCAGCTTTTTCATTGTCAGATTGTCAGGCATCGGATCAAGGAGACGCGTCATGTTGCAAAAGACTTACCCGTACTACCTCGCGAACGTTGCGGTGGCTGCCAACACCGATCTCGAAGTCACCGATAAATTCAGCGGCGAAGTCGCTACCCGCGTCGCGATGGCCGACGCCACCGCGATCGACAAAGCGATCGGGCATGCCGTCGACGCCATGCCCGCCATGCGCGTCTTTCCCCCGTTCAAGCGTCAGGCGGTGCTCGAACATTGCGTGAAACGCTTTCGCGAGCGCTACGACGAACTGGCGCTCGCGCTGTGTATCGAAGCCGGCAAGCCGATCAACGACTCGAAAGGCGAGGTCACGCGCCTGATCGATACGTTCAAGGTGGCCGCGGAGGAGTCGGTGCGCATCGACGGCGAGATCGTCAATCTGGAGATTTCGCCACGCGCCAAGGGCTACCACGGCTATGTGAAGCGTGTGCCGATCGGGCCGTGCTCGTTTATTTCGCCGTTCAATTTTCCGCTGAACCTGACCGCGCACAAGGTCGCGCCGGCCATTGCGGCGGGTGTGCCGTTCGTGTTGAAGCCGGCGAGCCGCACGCCGGTCGGCGCGCTCATCATGGGCGAGATTCTGGCGGAGACCGACCTGCCGAAAGGCGCATTCTCGATTCTTCCCGCGCATCGCGACGGCGCGGATCTCTTCACCACCGACGAGCGCTTCAAATTGCTGTCCTTCACCGGCTCGCCCGCTGTGGGTTGGGAGCTGAAGAAGAAGGCCGGCAAGAAGAAAGTGATTCTGGAGCTGGGCGGCAACGCGGCCGCGATCGTCGACGGCGATCAGGGTGAGAAGCTCGACTATGTGGTTGATCGGCTGGCGTTCGGCGCGTTCTATCAGTCGGGACAGAGCTGCATCGGGGTGCAGCGGATTCTGGTTCATGCAAAGGTCTATGATGCGCTGCGCGAAAAGCTGATCGCCAAGACGAAGTCGCTGGTGATGGGCGATCCGAAAGACGAAAAGACCTTCGTCGGACCGATGATCTCCGAATCGGAGTCCAAACGCCTCGCCGGCTGGATGGAAAGCGCGGTGCAGGCGGGCGCGAAAATCGTCGCGGGCGGCAAGGTCGACGGCGCGATGTTCGAGGCGACGCTGCTCGAAGGCGTGAAGCGCGACACGGATCTGTATCGCAAGGAAGCCTTCGGGCCGGTGGCGATTCTGGAGCGCTTCGACGATTTCGGGGCCGCGCTCGCGACCGTCAACGACAGCGACTTCGGCCTGCAAGCGGGCGTGTTCACGGATTCGCTCGCGCATGCGCATCGCGCGTGGGACGAACTCGACGTGGGCGGCGTGGTGATCAACGACGTGCCGTCGTTCCGGGTCGACAACATGCCGTATGGTGGCGTGAAGGATTCCGGGCTGGGGCGTGAAGGCGTGCGCTACGCGATCGAGGACATGACTGAACTGCGGTTGATGGTGATGCGCGAGACGTGGTGAGACGGCCGGGACTGTGAGGCGGTCAAGCGGTGAGGTGGTGACGCGACGTAGCCGCGAGACGGCTGAGACGCGCCAGCGCCGCCCGCGCCGCCGCAGGCCGGGCGGCGCGCTGATCGCGGCGCCGCCGAACCGACGTGCTGTCACGCAACTGTCGTCTCCACGAACTACGCTGCGAGCGAGGCGCGCCGGTGCTTTGCCGCGATTCGCCGGCGGGTGCGCCGCCTGCTGGCGCCGGGCTTTCGCCACCGTAAGCAGAAAGCCGGCACATGCGCCATGAGTGTTTTTGCTGAAGTGCTACAATACCGGCCTTTCCGGCGGGTGTTTCCGCCGGCCGGAGCCGGCCGCATTTTTTCCTGCAATACCAACGGGTCCCGTGCGGAACGCCGTGGCTCCGCCTTCATCACAATGCTCTCTGCGGTTCCGACCGCTGCCGCGCGCACGCGCCAAGCGCATTTTTAGCGAAAGCCACCATGTCCGACACAGCCGTCACGCCCAGCACTGCGACTTTTGATCAATTCGGCCTCGCGCCCGACATCCTGAAAGCCGTCAAAGAGTCGGGCTACACCATCCCTACGCCGATCCAGGAGCAGGCGATCCCTGTCGTGCTGGCCGGCCGTGACATGATGGGCGCCGCGCAAACCGGCACCGGCAAGACCGCGAGCTTCTCGCTGCCGATCATCCAGCGTCTGTTGCCGCAGGCGAGCACGAGCGCTTCGCCCGCCCGCCATCCGGTGCGCGCGCTGATCCTCACGCCGACCCGCGAACTGGCCGACCAGGTCGCCGCGAACGTGCAGGCGTACGCGAAGCACACGGCGCTGCGCAGCGCCGTGGTGTTCGGCGGCGTGGACATGAATCCGCAATCCGAGCAACTGCGCCGCGGCGTCGAGATTCTGATCGCCACGCCGGGCCGTCTGCTCGATCACGTGCAACAGAAAACGGCGAATCTCGGCCAGGTGCAGATCCTCGTGCTCGACGAAGCCGACCGGATGCTCGACATGGGCTTCCTGCCGGATCTGCAGCGCATCCTGAACCTGCTGCCGAAAGAGCGTCAGACGCTGCTGTTTTCGGCCACGTTCTCGGGCGAAATCAAGAAGCTTGCCGCCACGTATCTGCGCAACCCGCAGACCATCGAAGTCGCGCGCAGCAACTCGACCGCGACCAACGTGACGCAGGTCGTGTACGAAGTGGCCGAGGGCGACAAGACCGGCGCGGTCGTGCAACTGATTCGCGAGCGCGGCCTCAAGCAGGTGATCGTGTTCTGCAACAGCAAGATCGGCGCGAGCCGGCTGGCGCGCAGCCTCGAGCGCGACGGCGTGGTCGCGACCGCGATTCACGGCGACCGCACGCAGAATGAACGGATGCAGGCGCTCGACGCATTCAAGCGCGGCGAGATCGAAGCGCTGGTGGCGACGGATGTCGCCGCGCGCGGTCTGGACATCGCCGAACTGCCAGCGGTGATCAACTTCGATCTGCCGTTCAATGCGGAAGATTACGTGCACCGGATCGGCCGTACCGGCCGTGCGGGTGCTTCGGGCGACGCGTTGTCGCTGTGCAGCCCGAACGAGCGCAAGCAGTTGGCCGATATCGAGAAGCTGATCAAGCGTCCGCTGGATGTGCAACGTCTGACGGTGGAAGCGCCGGTGCGGCATCACCATGAAGAACGCGCGCCGCGTCGCGAGCGCAGCAGCGAGGGCCGTGAGGATCGCGGCAGCCGTCGTCGCACGGGTGCGTCGTCGTCGGGTTCGTACGACCGGCCGCATCATCATCGCGCGCAGCCCGTGGATGATTTCTTCCTGAAGCCTTATGAGCCGTCGCCGTCTTCGGTTCGCAAAATCGAGGAGGCCGCTGCTGCTTCCGCTGCGCCACAAAAGGCGGCTTCCAAGCAGCCGTTGGCAGCGTTGTTAGGCGGGTTTGGGATGCCGCGGAAGTCGTCGTCTTCCTGATTTTTGGTTCGCGGGCGCGGCTCGGTTCGGTTAGCCGCGGCGCGGGCTGGGCTCGGCCCGTAGTGGGGCCGCAGGCAGCGCGGCAAAAATTTGGGGCGCTTCGAAAGTTCGCCTCGCACCGTGCAAGCGCGCCGGGTGCCGTAGCCAATCTGCGCAATGCACGCCGCGCAAGGCGAGATCATTTTCAGGCGTGAATCGCGTTCACGTTGCTGGTAAGCCCATCCGTTTTGCCCATGCCGCCGTGGCGGCAGCATAAAAGCCGTCCAGCGTCGTATGGGCCGCAGCGCTTTCCAGGTCGAGCCCAAGATGCTGTGCCGCTGTGCTTAGCGCTTCAAGCGGCTTGTCGCTATCCAGCGCCGTGGCTCCGTTCTGCTTGCTGAGTTTTTCGCCCTGTTCATTCGTGACGACGGGCACATGCAAATACTCCGGCGTCGGCACACCCAGGCAACGCTGCAGATAGATCTGCCGTGCCGTTGAATCCATCAAATCCGCGCCGCGCACGATGTGCGTGATGCCCGCGTCCGTGTCGTCGACGACCACCGCCAGTTGATACGCCCATTGGTCGTCCGCGCGCTTCAGCACGAAGTCGCCGACTTCGGTGGCGAGATTCTGTGTCTGCTTGCCCTGCCAGCGGTCCTCGAACGTGATGATCGCGCTGTCGCCGTCGGGCACGCGCAGGCGCCATGCGCGCGCCGGTTTGCCGTGCAGGCCGTCGCGACAGGTGCCGGGATAGGCGAGGGTCGTGTTGCGCGCGTGCGCGTTGAGCAGCGAGTCGGCGATTTCCTTGCGAGTGCAGCCACACGGATAGATCATGCCGGCAGCCTTCAATTGCTCCAGCGCTTGCTGGTAGCGCGCCGGCCGCGTGCTTTGCCAGACGGGCGGTTCGTCGGCATGCATGCCGAAGTGCTCGAGGGTGGCGAGGATGTCTTCTGCGGCGCCCGGCACGGTGCGCGGACCGTCGATGTCTTCAATGCGAACGAGCCATGCGCCCCGATGCGCGCGTGCGTCCAACCAGCTCGCGAGCGCGCTCACCAGCGAGCCGAAGTGCAACGGCCCGGTGGGCGAGGGTGCGAAACGTCCGCGGTAAGTCATGGTTGAGTGGTGGCGTTCTGCGCCGCCACCATCACGCGGCGCGCGCCGCCTTGCTGTCCGGATGACATTCCGGACACGTCTTGCCCGCCACGTACATCGGCGATTCTTGCGCTTCCGGCGGGACTACCGCGCGGCAGCCGAAGCATTGCGTGGTCTTGCTAGGCTCGAGTTGCGGATTGAGCGCGGTGCGGTAGTCGAACACGAAGCAGTCGCCGTGATAATGCGCGCCGCCCACTTCCTCGAAGTACTTCAGAATGCCGCCTTCGAGCTGGTACACGTTCTCGATGCCGACTTCCTTCATGTGGATCGCGGCCTTCTCGCAGCGAATCCCGCCCGTGCAGAACGACACCACCGTCTTGCCTTCCAGGTCGGCGCGATTTTGCTCGATCACTTCGGGAAACTCGCTGAATTTCGTAATGCGGTAGTCGAGCGCGTTGTCGAACGTGCCGACGTCGACTTCGAACGCGTTGCGCGTGTCGAGCATCACGACCGGACGGCCCTGATCGTCGTGACCGCGGTCCAGCCAGTGTTTCAGCGTGGGCGCGTCGACGAACGGCGCGCGGCCGAGTTCCGGCCGGATGGCCGGCTTTTTCATCGTGATGATCTCGCGCTTGAGCTTGACCAGCATGCGGGTGAACGGCTGCTTGTCCGACAGGCTTTCCTTGAACTGCAGATTCACGAACTTGCCGTCGAACAGCGCGTCGTGACGGATGTAGTCGATGAACGCGTCGGCGTTCTCGCGCGTGCCGGCGACGAACAGGTTGATGCCTTCCGGCGCCAGCAGAATGGTGCCTTTCAGGCCCAGCGCATTGCAGCGTTCCGTCACGAGCGGGCGCCATGCGGCGGTGTCTTCGATGGTCGCGAAATGATACGAAGAGAGGTTGACGATACTCATGAGTGTCCAGCGGTAAGAAGTGACCGGCCTTGCGGAAAACGGGGCGCGTTGGGCTGCCCGCCTTCAAACGCCATACGGCGCGGCCACGTCGAATAGGCGAAACCCGTATTATCCCTCAACCCGGCGCTTTGCCCGACTCGGCCGAATGGCCAACGGATTGCGGTAGCGCAAATCGTTCGTGAACTTGCTGTCGATTCGCTGCACTCAGGTGGCCGTCCGCATGCTCCGCCGGCCCAGGAACGCCTGCGCACGCGGCTCGCGCGTTTGCGTCCTAAGCCGATCGGCTAACGCGCGGTTTTGGCCTGAAAACTCCGGAAGGGTGGAGTTACAATGTCGCCCATGTCAGATCCCCGCTTCGTTCATCTCCGCGTTCACTCCGAATTCTCGATTGCCGATGGCATCGTGCGTCTTGACGACATTGTCAAGGCCGCGGCCAAAGACGGCCAGGGCGCGCTCGCCCTCACCGATCTCGGCAACGCATTCGGCCTCGTCCGTTTCTACAAGGAAGCCCGCGGCAAAGGGGTCAAACCCATTGCCGGCTGCGACGTCTGGATCACCAATCCGGACGACCGCGACAAGCCTTCCCGTTTGTTGCTGCTGGTGAAAGACCGGCTCGGCTATCTGAACCTGTGCGAACTGCTCAGCAAGGCGTCGCTCACGAATCAGTATCGCGGTCGCGCGGAAATCGAAGCCGGCTGGCTCGAATCCGGCCTGGGCGTCGGGCTCCTCGCCTTGTCCGGCGCGCAGCAGGGCGACATCGGCCTTGCGCTCGCGGCGGGTAACGAAGAAGCGGCCAAACGCAACGCGTTGCATTGGGCGAAGGTGTTCCCGGGCGGCTTTTATATCGAGTTGCAGCGCTGTGGTCTGCCTGGCGGCGAGCAGTATGTGCAGCAGGCGGTCGCGCTCGCGGCGTCGCTGAAACTGCCGGTGGTCGCCACACATCCCATGCAGTTCATGACGCCGGACGACTTCACCGCGCACGAAGCGCGCGTGTGCATTTCCGAAGGCGACATTCTGGCGAATCCGCGCCGCTCGAAGCGCTTTACGTCCGAGCAGTACTTCCGCACGCAGGAAGAGATGGCGGCGCTGTTCGCGGACATTCCGTCGGCGCTCGCCAACTCGGTGGAAATCGCCAAGCGTTGCAACCTCACGCTCGAACTCGGCAAGCCGAAGCTGCCGCTGTTCCCCACGCCCGACGGCATGTCGCTCGACGACTACCTCGTGCAGTTGTCGAAAGAGGGCCTCGAAAAGCGTCTCGAGCAGTTGTATCCAGACGCGGCCGAGCGCGAAGCGCAACGCGAAACGTATTACGCGCGCCTCGAATTCGAGTGCGGCACGATCATCAAGATGGGCTTTCCCGGCTACTTCCTGATCGTGGCGGACTTCATCAACTGGGCGAAGAACAACGGCGTGCCGGTCGGTCCGGGCCGGGGCTCGGGCGCGGGTTCGCTGGTCGCGTACGCGCTCGGCGTGACCGACCTCGATCCGCTGCGCTACAACCTGCTGTTCGAACGTTTCCTGAATCCGGAACGGGTGTCCATGCCCGACTTCGACATCGACTTCTGCCAGCACGGCCGCGATCGCGTGATCCAGTACGTGAAGGAAAAGTACGGTGCGGACGCCGTGTCGCAGATCGCCACATTCGGCACGATGGCGGCGAAGGCGGCGGTGCGCGACATCGGCCGGGTGCTCGATCTCGGCTACATGTTCACGGACGGTATCGCCAAGCTGATTCCGTTCAAGCCGGGCAAGCATGTCACCATCGCGGACGCGATGAAAGAAGAGCCGCTCCTCCAGGAGCGCTTCGACAACGAAGACGAAGTGCATCAGCTGCTCGAACTCGCGCAGCGCGTGGAAGGCCTCACGCGTAACGTCGGCATGCACGCGGGCGGCGTGCTGATCGCGCCCGGCAAGTTGACCGATTTCTGTCCGCTGTATACGCAGGGCGATGAAAGCGGCGTCGTGAGCCAGTACGACAAGGACGACGTCGAAGCCGTCGGCCTCGTGAAGTTCGACTTCCTGGGTCTGACCACGCTGACGATTCTCGACTGGGCCGAGCGCTATATCCGCCGCCTCGATCCGTCCAAGCAGGACTGGTCGCTCGCGCAGGTGCCGCTCGACGACCCGGCGTCGTTCTCGATCCTGAAGAAAGCGAATACGGTCGCTGTGTTCCAGCTGGAAAGCCGCGGCATGCAAGGCATGCTGAAAGATGCGCAGCCTGACCGCTTCGAGGACATCATCGCGCTGGTCGCGTTGTACCGTCCGGGCCCAATGGACCTGATCCCGAGCTTCTGCGCCCGTAAGCATGGCCGCGAAGTGGTGGAGTATCCGGATCCGCGTGTCGAATCTGTTCTGAAAGAGACCTACGGCATCATGGTCTACCAGGAGCAGGTGATGCAGATGGCGCAGATCATCGGCGGCTACTCGCTGGGCGGCGCCGACTTGCTGCGTCGCGCGATGGGTAAGAAGAAGGCCGAGGAAATGGCCGAGCATCGCGAGCTGTTCCGTCAGGGCGCCGCGAAGAACGGGCTGGCCGGCGAGAAGGCCGACGAAATCTTCGACTTGATGGAGAAGTTCGCGGGCTACGGCTTCAACAAGTCGCACGCGGCGGCGTATGCACTGCTCGCGTACTACACCGCGTGGCTGAAGGCGCACCATCCGGCGGAATTCATGGCGGCGAATATGTCGCTCGCCATGGACGACACGGACAAGGTCAAGATCCTGTTCGAAGACTGTCTCACGAACAAGATGGCGGTGCTGCCGCCGGACGTCAATCTGTCCGCGTACCGCTTCGAACCGGTGGCGGAAGCCGAAGGCAAGCGTTCCCGAACCATCCGCTACGGCCTCGGCGCCATCAAGGGCAGCGGCCAGAACGCGATCGAGGAAATCCTGCGCGCGCGTGAAGAAGGGCCGTTCATCGACATCTTTGATTTCTGCAACCGGGTCGATCGCCGTATCGTCAATCGCCGTACGGTCGAAGCCTTGATCCGCGCCGGCGCGTTCGACACCTTGCATGCGAATCGCGCGCAGCTGATCGCGTCCGTCTCGCTCGCCATGGAAGCCGCCGAGCAGGCGAGCGCCAACGCGCTGCAGGCGGGTCTGTTCGACATGGGCGACGCGCCCTCGCAAGGTCACGAACTGGTCGACGAGCCCGAGTGGCCAGAAAAGAAAAAGCTGCAGGAAGAGAAGGCCGCGCTCGGCTTCTACCTGTCGGGCCATCTGTTCGACGCCTACAAGGACGAAGTGCGCCGCTTCGTGCGCCAGAAGATCGGCGAGTTGAAGGAAGGGCGCGACAAGCTGGTCGCGGGCGTGATCGCGTCGCTGCGCACGCAGATGACCCAGCGCGGCAAGATGCTGATCGCGTTGCTCGACGACGGCACCGGCCAATGCGAAGTCACGGTGTTCAACGAGACGTTCGAAGCGCACAAGCAACTGTTCAAGGAAGACGAACTGCTGGTCGTGCAAGGCCAGGCGCGTAACGACGCGTTCACGGGCGGCATCCGCTTCACCGTCGACACGGTCATGGATCTCGGCCGCGCGCGCTGCCGTTACGCGGAAGCGGTGAAGGTGCAGATGAACGGCAATGCGGACGCGTTGGCGCTGCGTCGCGTGCTCGAAGCGCATAGCGCGGGCAAGGACGAACCGCAAGCGGCAGCGGCGCCGGCGGCTTCATCGCGCGGCGGAAACGGTGGTGGGAACGGCGGTGGCCGTAATGGTGGCGGCTATGGTGGTGGCCAGCGTCAGGCGGTACAGATCCCGAACGGGCTCGCCGTGCAGGTGGTCTATCGCAGCCAGAATGCGGAAGGTGAAATGCGTCTGGGCGACGCATGGCGCGTGAAGCCGACCGACGAACTGCTCGCGGCGCTGCGCGGCGAGTTCGCGGGAAGCTCGATCGAGATCGTCTATTGACGTTGCGTTTGCCCGTGCCACTGGCGCGGGCAAACCGATCTGCGTTCAGCGACGCGTCTTCGCCCCCAGCCGCGCCAGCTTCAAAAACCGGTAATACACCGTCTCTGCATTGAACACCGCGATCATGAACCCGGCGCGGCCGTCCAGAAATCCACGACGCAGCAAGTAAGTCCGCACGAACGCCCATGCGCCGCGCCCGAGCGCCTTGCCGAAGCTGCCGCGCTGACCTGCCGCATGACGTTGCTGGGCGCCCGCTGTCGAATACGCATCGAGCTTGCGCAACACGCCTTCGAAGTCCTCGTAGGAGTAATGCATCAGCTTGCCGGTGAGGCGCTGCGCCGGTGTATCGAACACCAGCCGCTCATGCACCAGGTCGTCGGAGAAACGCGCGGCGCCGCGCTTGAAGAGGCGCGGAATCCAGTCCGGATACCAGCCACTGTGGTGAATCCAGTGGCCACAAAAACTCGACAACCGGTCTACCGCGTAGACATTGGCGGTGGGGGCCGTAAGCGCCGCGCGGATCGCTGTCGCCAGTTCAGGCGAAACGATCTCGTCGGCGTCGATCGAAAGAATCCAGCTGGTGCTGAGGGCGTCGACCGCGCGATTCTTTTGCGGGCCGAAGCCCGGCCAGTCGGTCTGCTCGATCACGCGGGCGCCGTGGGCTCGGGCGATCCCGGCGGTGCCGTCGGTGCTGCCGCCGTCGATCACGACGATCTGGTCGGCGAAGGCCACGGCTTGCAGGCATTCAGCCAGCCGCGCCGCCGCGTTTTTGGTGATGATGGCGACGCCGAGGGTGGTTTCTTGCATACCTGAGTAGCGTGAGGGCGGAATGACGGAACGAATCGCGCAAGCGGGTGGCGGCAGGCGACCGGCACGAGGAGTATACACAGCCGGCCTCTATCCGCCGACGCTCACCCTCAACCGTTTACAATGCTCTTTTTTGATATTCCGCACGGCAGGCATTCTGTCCGCCGCGTGGCTGCAGTCCCGCCTTCTCAGAGGATTCCTTGAGCGCGAAGCCAACGTTAAGCAAACCCATCGGTTCAGGCGAGGCGTCGTCGGCCGCCGTCGTCTTTAAACGGCTATGGCCGTATATTCAGCCGCTGATCTGGGTTCTCCTCGGCGCAATCGTCGCGATGGCGGTCAGCGCCGCGACCGACGCGGCGATCCCCGCCTTGCTCAAGCCTCTGCTGGACAAGGGCTTCGGCGCGCATGCCAACGACAAGACGAAGTGGTTCGTTCCGGCCGCGGTGATCGGCCTCGCACTGGTTCGCAGCCTGTCGCAATACGCGTCCGGTTATCTGCTTGCCTACGTGACCAACAAGATCCTGCTCGATCTGCGCCTGAAGATGTTCGACCGCATGATCCACACGAGCGTCGCGTTCTTCCAGCGCGAAACCGCGAGCACGGTGATCAACGCGATCGTCTTCGAGGTGAACCAGATTCTCAACGTGCTGCTGAGTGTGCTGGTCACGCTGGTGCGCGATTCGCTCACCGTCGTCTTCCTGCTCGGCTATCTGTTCTATCTGAACTGGCGCCTGACGCTGATCGTCGCGGTGCTGCTGCCGGCGATCGGCTGGCTGGTCGGCAAGATCAACCGCCGCTTGCGTCGTTTGAACCGCGAGCATCAGCTGCTGACCAATGAGCTTTCGTACATCGTCGAAGAGTCGGTGGGCGGCTACAAGGTCGTCAAAGTACACAACGGCGAGCAGTACGAGATGGAGCGCTTCGAGTCGATGAGCAAGCGTCTGCGCGGCTACGCCATGCGCATGACCGTGTCCGGCGGCCTCGCGCAGCCGTTGACGCAGTTCCTCGCGTCGATCGCGCTCGCCGTCGTGATCACGATCGCGGTGGTGCAGTCGTCGTCGGATCAGACCACGGTCGGCGGCTTCGTCGCCTTCGTCACGTCGATGCTGCTGATCATCTCGCCGCTCAAGCATTTGATGGACGTGAACCAGCCGCTGCAACGCGGCATGACGGCGTGCGAACTGATCTTCGGTTTGATCGACGAGCCGTCCGAACCGGAAGGCGGCGGCAAACCGCTCGAGCGCGCGCGCGGCGAAGTGGAATTCCGCGGCGTCTCGTTCAACTACAGCGCCAACGCCACGCATAATCGCCACACGCTCGACCAGGTCTCGTTCAGGGTGGCGCCGGGCGAAATGGTCGCGCTGGCGGGCCCGTCGGGCAGCGGCAAGACCACGCTGGTGAATCTGCTGCCGCGCTTTTTCGATCCGACCGCCGGCCAGATTCTGGTCGACGGCGTGGCGATCCCCGAATACGATCTGCACGCGCTGCGCGGCCAGATCGCGATGGTGAGCCAGGACGTGGTGCTGTTCAACGACACCGTCGCCAATAACGTCGCGTACGGCCAGGCCGCCGATCCCGACAAGGTCAAGGCGGCGCTGCGCGCGGCCAACCTGTGGGACACCGTCGAGGCCATGCCGAAAGGCATCGACACGCTGGTCGGCGACAACGGCCTGATGCTCTCGGGCGGCCAGCGGCAGCGTCTGGCGATCGCGCGCGCGATCTACAAGGACGCGCCGATCCTGATCCTCGATGAGGCGACCTCGGCGCTGGACTCCGAGTCCGAGCGCCATGTGCAGGCCGCGCTGGAAACCTTGATGAAGGGCCGCACGACACTCGTCATCGCGCACCGTCTGTCGACCATCGAGCGCGCGAACCGCATCCTGGTGATGGAAGCGGGGCGGATCGTCGAGAGCGGCAGCCATCGTGAACTGCTGGCGCAAGACGGGCTGTACGCGCATCTGCACCGCATCCAGTTCCAGCAGACCGCGGCCTGAAACGCAACACACGTCAATCCGCCATTCGCCTCTCCATTCACGCGGTCCGCTAGCCCGGACCGCGCATGACTTACCCCTTAACATTTGACGAGGCGCAGGCGCGCGCTGTCTGAATGAAGAAACTTGGACTGTCCAGTAACGCCTTGCAGCACAGCGGCGGCCTCGAGCGCTACGCCATGGACCTGGTGCGCGGCCTCGCCGCGCTCGGCGTCGAGCCGGCTTTCTTCGCGCGTCGGTTCGACGCGTCGCTGCCGGAATGCAAGTTGGTCGAGCCGCATCGCATCAACGTCTCGTTCCTGCCGGGCAAGCTGCGCGACCGCTGGTTTTCGTGGCGCTTGCGCGCGGCGCGGCGCGCGGCGAGCGTCGATGTGCTGATCGGCTGCAACCGCGTCGACTCGTCCGAGGTAGCGATCTGCGGCGGCACGCATCTCGGTTTCTTGCGGGCGACGGGGCGCGCGCAGAAGCGTTCGGATCGCTGGCAGATTGCGCTCGAGCGCCGCCAGTACGAGCGCGCGGAAGTCGTAGTGGCGCATTCGCGGCTGATGCACGACGAACTACGCGAACTGTACGGTGTCGACGAAGCGAAGATCCGTGTGCTGTATCCGCCCGTGGATGGCACGCGCTTCGCGCCGACCGATGCCGCGACGCGTTCCACCTTGCGTCGCAAATATGGTTTCGCCGACAACGAGATCGTCCTGCTGTTCCCGTCGAGCAGCCACGAGCGCAAGGGTTTGCCGCTCATCGAAGCCGCGCTGCGCGACACGTCGCTGCCCGTGGTGGTGGCCGTGGCCGGGCGGCCGCCCGCGCGCACCTCTGAACGGCTGCGGTATATCGGCTATGTGAAAGAGCTCGCGGAGTGTTACCAGGCTGCGGACTTTACGATCCTCGCATCGACGTACGAGCCGTTCGGGCTGGTGGGTATCGAATCGGTGATGTGCGGCACGCCGGTCATTTTCCCGTCGAGCATTGGTTGTTGCGATGCGATCGCCCCACACGCGAAATTCGTCTTCGCGCCGAATGACGTGGCCGATCTGCGCGCAACCCTCGAACGGGCGGTGCGCGAGCATCGCGGCGGCACGCGTCGCGCGCCACCGGAACTGGCCCGCGACGCGGTGCTTTATGACGCAAGCGTGGCCGCTCACGTGAGCGCGCTGTTGACGCTGGCGCGGCAGATCGACGCCGCGCGTTAGGACCGCCACACCCTTGTCACAGAAGGGGCGGGCGGGCCGCCTGGCGCGGTTTTGCGTCGTTCGACGGCAGGGTCGCATGTTATAATTTTGCTCTATCGACGCTCGAACTCAATTCGAGCCGAACACCCACTTATTTCATCGAGCTTTCCATGCCGGCCTGGACAGGCCGGCGGGCGAGAGGCGCCGCGTCCCGAGCCGCGCCAGCCCGCCGTGACGGGGCGTAGCCGCTGCACTGGAGGCCTTCGGGAAGAATACCGCTGGAGATTGTGCATGGCGAACGCGACCTCACGCCGGGTATCGGCGTACAGCAAGATCGCGGCGGGAACCAACGCGCCGACGAGCCTATGAGTCGGCTTGCCGGGCGTCTTCGTATTTTTGCGCGGGCCATCCCGCGACTGCTGATCAAACCATTGCGCCGCGAGCCAAGGCACCCGCGCCGTATCCTGATTGCGCATCATCTGTTGCTGGGCGACACGCTGCTGCTCACGCCGCTCGTCGCCAAGTTGCGCGCGCAACATCCGCAAGCGCAGATCGTTCTCGCCTGTCCGAAGGCGATTGTGCCGCTGTATGCCGGGCGGCCTTTCGATATCACCGCGTTGCCGTTCGATCCGCGTGATCCGAAGTCGGTGCGGGACGTTTTGCTTTCCGGACCTTACGACCTCGGCATGGTGCTCGGCGACAATCGTCATAGCTGGCTTGCGTTGGGCGCGGGCTGCCGCTGGATCGTCGGGCATGCGGGCGATCGGCCGGCCTGGAAGAACTGGCCGCTCAACCGCAGCGTGCCGTATCCCGATACGGCGGCGGCCTGGGCCGACCTCGCCACGGAACTGATCGACGGGCCGCCGCCGCGCGCCTATCGACCCAGCGACTGGAGCGCGCCGCAACACGCGGCGCTGCCCGAACCGTCGCTGTTGACGAAGCCTTATGTCGTGTTGCATCCGGGCGCGAGCACGAGTGTCAAGCGCTGGCCCAACGCGCGCTGGCGCGAGCTTGCGCAACGCGTGGAAGCACTCGGCTATCTGCCGGTATGGACCGGCGGTCCGGGCGAAGCAGAACTGATTCGCGCAATCGACCCGGACCCGCATCATCCGAACCTGGCGGCGCGGCTCGGTCTCGGCGAGTTGTGGCATCTGTTTGCCGGCGCGCAAGCCGTGGTTTGTCCCGATACCGGCGTCGCGCATCTGGGGCGTCTGATTGGGGTGCCCACCCTCGCGCTGTTCGGGCCGGGCAACGCGCTGATTCATGGCGCGGGCCGCTATTGGAGCGAGGTGCCCTTCGTGCCGATTACGATCGCCGATATGCCGTGCCGCGATCAGCCGTTTATTTTCCGCCGCGAGGTAGCATGGGTGCGACGCTGTGATCGCAACGAGACGACCTGCGTGGCGTGGCGCGGCGACCATGCCGACTGTATGGGTCGGCTGTCGGTTGAGTCGGTATACAACGCATTGCAAAATGTTCTGGTGAAAGTGTAATGACTCACACGGCTGCGCGAATGGAGCGCGTGTTCTGGGTTGCCTGTCCGGTCATTCTGTTTGTGGTGATGTTTGGCCACATGACGGCGATCGTCTTCAATGCGCTCGCCCTGATGGCGCTCGGCGTGGCGGCGGCGGCCTGGTCGCCGGACCGGCCCTCGCTGCGGCACTGGCCGTTGGCGCTGCCCATTGCGGGCTGGGCCGCCTGGAGCCTCGCCTCGGTCGCGTGGTCCATGTATCCGATGATCAGTGTGCACGCGTGGTGCGACGAAGTGCTGTATCCGCTGGTGTCGTTCTGGGGCTTCTGGCTATTCGGCACCCAACTGCGGCGGCCCGAGCCCGTGGTGCTTGTCAACTGGATCGCCTGCGTGGCGGTGGCCGTGATCAGCGCGCTCCACTGGGGGCATTTGCAACCGCCCACTCCCAATACCTTCCCAATGCATTTCTATAACCGCGTCGGCCACACCAGCACGCTCGCGGTATTTTCGATGGCGCTCTTCGCGGGCTTCATGCTGCGGCCGCGTTGGCGCGTGATCGGCGCGAGCGGCATCGTGCTGTGCCTCTTTATCGGATTGGCAACGCTCAACCGGTTCTTCTGGCCGGCGGCCGCCGCGACGCTGCTGGTCGCGTTGTTCCCGCTGTACCGGCGGCGCCTGCTGCTGGCGTTGCTGGTCATCGCCGTGGTGGGCGCGGCCGGCGTCGGCACACTCGAGCTCAGTTCCCGCCTGCGCACGGCCGCCATGCCCCCTGCCACGCAGTTACACGATCTGGCGATCGACGGTCATCAGGTCTACGTGCCAGGCTCGCTGTCCGCGATCGGCGACACGGTATCGGCCGACACGCGTCCGAAGCTGTGGGCGTTTTATGTCGGTGAAGCCGAGCGCCACGCGTGGGTCGGCGTGGGCTTCGGCAAGCCGCTGCCGGGTATCGTCTATCGCAGTGAAATGCCGGCCAGTCTGCTGGCGGTCGAACCGCAAGCGCTGACGCACGCGCACAACCTGTTCATCAACACGTGGTTGCAGACGGGATTCATCGGGGTCGTGTTGCAGACCGTGCTGTTGCTGTGCCTCGTCGTGCGATTCTGGCGGCTGCGGCGGGTCAAGCCCTGGTTGTGCGCCGCGGGCGTTGCGCTGGTGGCCGGCATGATCGCGAAAAATACGACCGATGACTTCATGTGGCAGACCACCATGCTCGCGTTCTGGGCTTTCGCGGGCCTGCTGCTGGGCTGCGCGGAACAGGCTCGCGCGCCAGGCGGAACGTCGACCGAGACTGCACGTGGGCAATCCACGGTGGCGCGCAGTGAACAGCGGCGCGAAGCGCCAACGGCAGAGTTGGGCGAATAACCAGGATGACGAACGTGAACCCTCACTCTACTGAAGCTGACCGCACCCCGCTGCGCATCCTGTTTCATATCAACGATTTCGGCAAAGGCGGCACTGAGACCGCGTTGCTATCCTGGCTGAAGACGCTCGACCGGCGGCTGTTCGCGCCGAGCCTGTCGGTGGCGTATCCGACCGACGACCTGGCGTTCTGGCGCGCGCAGTCGATTCCCGATGACGTGCCCGTCCATGTGCTCGCCTCGTCGAAATGGATGTACGCGCTGCATCAGGCGGCGCGCCGGCGCAAGCTGGGCACCGGCGAGAAGTTATTGCACAAGCTGTTGACCTACGGCGCGATCCGGCCGCTGCTGGCGCTGCGTATGCGGCATCTCGTCAAGCAACACGATCTGGTCTGCGATTTCGATTTTTCCCTGCGCCATATGGCGGGCAGTTGCAATGTGCCCTGGTTCGGGGTGAACCATTTCAGCCTCGCGGCACGGCTCGGCGGCAAGAGCGAGCGGTACATCGCCCGGCGCGTGAGGCATTACGCGCGTTACTCGGCAATCACCGTGCTGATCCCCGCCATGCTGAACGAGGCAAGGGAACTCTTTTCGGCAACCGGCCAGGACATGGACATTGTCGAATTGCCGAATGTGATCGACGTCGACGCGCTGCGACACGCAGCGCGCGCGGAGATCAAACGTCCGGCTGAATCATTCATCGTTTCCGTGGCGCGTCTCGACGAAGGTCAGAAGGACCACAAGACCTTGCTGCGAGCCTACGCCCAGTTGCGTGAGCGCGGCCGCTGCGAGGCGGCGCTCGTCCTGATTGGCGAAGGGCGGGACCGGCGCGAACTCGAGCAGCTCGCCGAGGCACTGGGGATCGGTGCATCGGTGCAGTTTCTTGGCTTCTGTGCCAATCCGCTGCCCTATATCCGGCAGGCAGAAATGCTCGTCTTGAGCAGCCGCTACGAGGGTTGCGCCGTGGTGCTCGGCGAGGCGATGGCGCTCGGCACGCCGGTGCTGTCGGCGGATTGCCCGACCGGTCCGCGAGATATGCTGGAAGGTGGCAAGGCCGGCCTGCTGGTGCCGGTCGGCGACGTGGACGCCATGGCGCTCGCCATCGAGCGCCTGCTGACGGACACCGAGCTACGTCGGAGTCTCGCGCAAGCCGCGCTGCAAAAGGTCGAGACCTTCACGCCCCCTCGCGCCAATCAGCGGATGCTGGAACTGGCGTTGCGCCTGCTGGCGAAACACGACTCGCCGTCGGGCGTGCAAACAGTTCACTGAAAGCTCACTGAAGCGCAAGCCAGAGATTCACACGCCGCCGGTCACCAGCGGCAGCACCGTCAGATCAGGATGCGTGCCTTCCACGATGCTGCGTCCCACGTGTACGCCTTCATAGAGCGCTTCGTCTTCGCCGGCGAAGCTCTCTTCGCCGTCGGGGTGAAATGGCACTGCGTGGCCGGGAATGGCCGGATCCGCGCCCGGATGGCAAACGTAGCCGATATACGTGTAGCGTTTATTCGCCGCGGTCGGCATGTGCCCTTCGCTGGGCGGGTTTTTCAGAAACGGCGCTACGTGAATTTCGAAACCCTCGTATTCCACCATCTGCCAGGGTGCGGTTTCATCGGCCATGGCCGCCTCCGTCTAGTCGCGCGCTTGTCAAAAAGTCTAGGTGATTTCAACGTAAAGCGCGCTCAAAACGGATACGGCAAAACCACTACGGTTTGATCGCGCCGAGCTGCTTGAGCAGCGTCAGATTGTCTTCGAGGTGCCAGTTTTCGACGATGCGGCCGTCCTTCACGCGATACAGGTCGAAGGCCTGGAAGTCCACGGTCTGGCCGGTGCCTTGAGGTTCTGGAACTGCCCGGTGAAGTGACCATGGAAATGCAGATGCACCGAGGCGCGATCGCCGGCCACCACGAGATCGTCGATTTCCGCGTGCAGGTCGGGCACCGCTGCGCGAAAGCCCTTCGACGCCTGCAGCGGACCCTCAGGACCCTGCGGGCGTCCGTCCGGCAAGGTGCGATCCACGAAAGCAGGCGACAACGCGAGCTTCGCGTAGGCCTCGTCGCCGGTGTTCCAGAAGGCGGCGTAGCGACGGGCAGTCCGGGCGACTTCGGCGCTTTGCGCCGAGTTCGACGCGACGGCGACGTGGTGCGGCACGGGCAGGTCTGCGTCGCTTGCGGCATGGGCGCCCAAGGCGCCGGTGAGGCTCGCGGCGACCAGCATATGACGGGCGATTCGGGCGATTGACGAGGTGGACATGGCGCGCTCCGGAGAGAGTTGAAGTGGATGAAGCGCATTCTCCGGCGTAAGGCTGTGTTTGATAATCGGTCTGTCGCTTAAAGGATTTTCTGTTTTTATTTGAAAATAACTGCCGCAGCGTGAACGCTCGGACGACGAAGTAACAGAGTCGTTCCGGCCGACCGCGCGACGTCTATCGTCAGATAGAATGGTGCGCTTTGCCCGTACACGACACTGCCCATGTGGTTCAAAAACCTTCAGCTTCACCGTCTTCCCGCTCCGTGGTCCGTCACCCCAGAACAAATGCAGAAGTGGCTCGCGCCGCACGCGTTCGCGCCCGGCAATAGCGTCGAGATGCAAAGCCACGGCTGGGCGTCGCCGCGCGATAACGACTCGCTGGTGTACGCGCTCAATGGCCAGATGTTGCTGGTGTTTCGCGCCGAAAAGAAACTGCTGCCGGCCTCGGTCGTCACGCAGGTGACCAAGGAGCGCGCGCTCGAACTCGAGGATCAGCAAGGCTTCAAACCCGGCCGCAAGCAGATGCGCGAACTCAAGGAACAGGTCACCGACGAACTGTTGCCGCGCGCCTTCAGCATTCGCCGCGACACGCGCGTGTGGATCGATTGCAAGAACGGCTGGCTAGTGATCGACGCCGCTTCACAAGCGGTCGCCGATGAAGTGCGCGGCCTGCTGGTCAAGTCGATCGATCAATTGCCGCTCGGCACGGTGCGCGTCACGCACTCGCCGGTCGCGGCCATGACCGAATGGCTGCTGTCAGGCGAGGGCCCCGCTGGCTTTACGCTCGACCAGGACACCGAGTTGCGTTCGCCCACCGAGGGCAACGCGACCGTGCGCTATGTGGGACATACTTTGGACGCCGAAGATATGCGCCGTCATATCGAAGCCGGCAAGCAATGCATGCGGCTCGCGATGACGTGGAACGATCGCGTGTCGTTCGTGCTGACGCCGTCGCTGACGATCAAGCGCATTGCGCCGCTCGACGTGCTGAAGGAAGCGAGCGATCCCACCGCGCAAAACGACGACGAACGCTTCGACTCCGACGTCACGCTGATGACCGCCGAACTCGACCGCCTGCTGAGCGATCTGCTCGATGCGTTGGGTGGCGAGCAGGGCGGCGAAGCGATGCCGCAAGCCAGGGCGGCGTAAGCACCGTCTGGTTTTCTGGTTTGTTGCAGGCCGGCGCGTTGAAGTCTTTCCGCGCCGGCCTTTTTCATGCCGGATCGATCGGGCGCGAAAACGCATCGGCATGAGCGGTACAAAGATGCTCGAGCGAGGCGCGGCGAATGTGCGCTTTCGCTTCGTGGTTCACGTCGGACCGTTGCGCGCCCACGCCGCGAAAATGGTTAAGATGGCGATCAGCAGAACGCATCAGTCACGGAGGACTTGCAATGGTTCGTCTGGTCATGATTCTGTTGGGCGTCGATTACTTGCGCACGCGCTGGCGATCGTTGCGGATCGTCGGCTGCATCAGTCTGCTGTTCGGCGTCTCCGTGTTCATTGATGCGCTCGATGGCGCGCTCTATTTTCCCATCACCCCGTTCGTCTCGTTGCTGTTGCTCGAAGGCCTCGCCACGCTGGCCGTCGCCTGGACCGGCATGGGCGGGCAACGCACGCTGCGCTATGTGAAGGGCATCGGGTTCACCACCGCGGCCGCGCTGATTCTGGTCGGCCACGAGCACGGCAATTTCATTCTGTCGATGATCTTCGGCACGCTCTTTCTCGCCGATGGCCTCTTGCAGATCGTCTCGGCCAAAGTGGTCCGCTTTCGCACGTGGCGGCTCGCGATGATCGGCGGCGCTGTCGAAATCGCGCTGGCGATTTTCTTCTATCAGCCCTATCCGACTCACTACGTGGGCACGGTGCCGTACTGTGTCGGACTCGGCCTGATCTTTGGCGGATGGAACATGATCCTGCTGAGCGCGCGGGTGCGGCTGCTCGCGTCGAACCCCGCGGTCGTCGCGGGCGATTCCCCGGCGGATGCCGGCATCGCCGCCGCGAGCGCGCTGGCCGCCAGCCGTCTGATTGCGCACGAATGGGACGGCCCGCCCGCCGCCGACGAAGCCGCTTTGACCGTGCACGTGTGGACACCGGTCGGCTCCGCCAAGGGCGAAGCACGGCGGCAATTGATCGTGGATCGCTATATCGCGGCGGTGGACCGCAACGGCGTGATATCGACCGGCCATGCCGCGCTCGAATCGCCCGAGGGCGTCTACATCAGCCTGTATCCGGGTGTCGAGATCGATCGCTCGCCCGACGACTTCGCGCGGCTTCTGCGCGCCACGCGCGAGAACGACGTGCCTGGGCTATTTCAGCCCGATTACCCGACTGAATCCAAAGCGTGGTGTCCGTCGACGGTTCAGGTGCGCATCCGCAACTACGATCCGGTCCGTCTGCGCCGCTTCTGGGACACGTATCGACAGGACACGACTTACAACCTCACGCATCGCAACTGTTCAAGCAGTGTCTCGCGCGCCCTGGAGGCCGCGATCGAGGGCGCCTCGGCGCGTGTGTGGGGCGACCTCGGCGGCTGGCAGCCATTTCTGCGCGTGATCTCGACACCGGAACTGTGGGTCGCCGCGCAAGTGCGCAAGCGAGCCGCGACGATGGCGTGGACACCCGGCCTCACGCTCGATTACGCGCGGGCGCTGAGCATGCTGGCCGACCCGCGGCCTTCGGGCTGGGTCAAGATGGCGCGCCTCGCGGTGCGCAGAATGGTTCGCTCGCGCCAGCAATGGCGCGAGGAGGCTCGTCACGCGCACGTTGCCGACGACGCGGCACGCGGCACGGTGCGCGAATGACGCACGCCCGGCGCGAGCGCTGCCCAACTTCGGCGTCACGGTAAAAATAACAATCGCATCAACAGCTTGCAGTTTTTGCCGGATAGTTATGCACAGATTTGCGAACAGATTCTGTTGATAACTTCTCCCGCGCGACGCCGCGGCCAAATGAGTGCTTTCAACCAATATGGCGGGTGTATGCTCAACCCGTCAGTTTGTGTTTGAGAGCACTCGACCACACCGCAACCCGGCCGTGGCTCATTGAGGATCAAAACCGCGCTGCGCGCTTTTTGCCCGCTGTGGCCGCGGCTTTTTACAAGCGTGAACGCGATGGACAGGATGAACCCAGCGGCATCCATCGGGCGGTCAGATGAATGAGCCGCAGCGCTTCACGGTGCGCCATGTCAGCGTCTACCGTTACTCGGAACCCGTGCGCTTCGGTGAACATCGCATGATGTTCCGGCCGCGCGCGAGTCACGATTTGCGCCTCGTCACGAACAAGCTGGTGATCACACCCGCGCCGTCGCGGTTGCATTGGCTGCACGACGTATTCGACAACTCGGTGGCGGTCGCGAGTTTCGCGGACAAGGCGAGCGAATTGCGCTTCGACAGCGAAGTGACACTCGAGCACTTCGAAGCGCCCATGCCCGATTACGCGCTGGAACCGTACGCGGTGAACTGGCCGTTCGCGTACACGAACGAGGAGGCGTCCGATCTCGTGAACGCGCGCAGCCGCCAGTATCCGGACAGCGATGTGGATGAGTGGGCGCGCCGTTTCGTGCCGACCCTGGGCGGTGCTGCAAAGGCCAGCGGCAAAGGTGGCAAAAGCAGCGCGGGTAGCAGCGGCACGATGGCGCTGCTGCGAGCCATGACGCTCGAAATCAAGAGCACGTTTTTCTATGTGCGCCGCACGGAAAAAGGCGTGAACCGTCCCGGCGACACCTTGCGCAGCCGCAGCGGCAGTTGCCGCGATTTTGCCGTGCTGATGATGGACGCGGTGCGCTCGCTCGGCCTCGCGGCGCGCTTCGTGAGTGGCTATCTGTTCGTGCCCGAGCACGACGCGACGCAAGGCGGCGGCGCGACGCACGCATGGTTGCAGATCTATTTGCCGGGCGCCGGCTGGGTCGATTTCGATCCGACCAACAGTATCGTCGGCAACCGCCATCTGATTCGCGTGGCGGTGGCGTGGAACGCCTATCAGGCGCTGCCGTTGTGGGGCACGTGGCATGGCGCGCCGCATTCGTTTCGCGGCTTGCAGGTGGATGTGAGCGTGACAGAAGGCGAATGACGGTGAAACGAGGCGGATAAGGGCGAATGAACGCGCGCCGAATGTCGCGGCGTGTCGAATCGAAACGTGTATGCGGGGAGTGCCGCTTCGGGCGGCTCGTCGTGCGCGTCAATTGAACGTTTCAACTGGAAGAGGGCGCCGCGATGAAACTGCGCGTTGGCTACGAGCTGGTCTATGAGTGCGTGCAACCGACGCCGATGATGCTGATGTTGAACACCCACTATTCGCATGCGAAAGAGGTGCTGAATCCTGATTTGCTGGTGGTCGATCCGCCGGTGCCGATCAGCCAGTATCGCGATTCGTTCGGCAATCTGTGCAGCCGGCTGGTGGCGCCGCCGGGAAAAATTGCCTTTTCGACGAGCGCGGTGCTGGAGGTGTCGTCCGAGCCGGAGATGCGGCCGCCGTACACGGAGCAGCATCCGGTGGAAATGCTGCCCGACGATACGCTGGTGTTTCTGCTCGGCAGCCGCTATTGCGAAACCGATCTGCTCTCCGAATTCGCGTGGCAGACCTTTGGCAAGCTGCCGCTCGGGCGCGGGCGCGTGGATGCGATCTGCAATTACGTGCACAACCACATCGTGTTCGGCTACGACTTTGCGCGGCCGACCAAGACCGCATGGCAGGCCTGGCAGGAGCGCAAAGGCGTGTGCCGGGACTTCGCGCATCTGGCCGTGGCGCTATGCCGGGCCATGAATATTCCGGCGCGCTATTGCACAGGCTATATCAGCGATGTCGGCCTGCCGCCGCCGTACGCCACGATGGATTTCGCCGCGTGGTTCGAGGCCTATATCGGCGGATGCTGGCAGACCTTCGACCCACGCAACAACGCGCCGCGTACGGGGCGTGTGCTGATGGCGCGAGGGCGCGACGCGGCGGACGTGGCACTCAGCAATGCGTTCGGGCCGACGCAGTTGTTGAAGTTCGCGGTGGTGTGCGAGGCCGTCTAGCTGCGTTGCGGATACCGACCTGAAGCCGCCCGAGCGCTGCGCAGCCCGCACTCGATATTAACAACGGCATTCACGCAATCCGGCTCGGCGTCATTCCCCGAGCGCCAGCGCGCGCTTCCTTCGCACCAACGCCGCGCCGACTGACACCGCCGCGCCGATGCCGCCCATCGTCAGCGACAGGATCACGATCAGCGGACCGGTTTGCGTGCGCGCGGAGAACACACTGACCAGCAGGCCGGCGAGCGGCTGCGTGATGTTGTTGAGAAGGATCACCACGCCGGTCGTCTTGCCGTAGTCCTGCGGCGGAATGATTTGTTGCCGCGCGCTGCGGATGTAGACGTTGAACATCTTGTCGAAGCCGACGATCAGCAGGAAGCCGAGCGCATAGCCCCACGGCGCCGCGCTTGCACCAGCGATCACACCGCCGGCGCAGATCGAGACGAAGGCAACCAGTCCCAGGGTGCGCGCCGGCCAGGCGGCGCGTGCGATCGTCAACAGAATCAGCACCGTGGCCACGGCGCCGGCTGTTTGCAGTCCGGCATAGTAGTGATTCGATTGCGCGTGAAGGCCGGTCACCATGGCCGCGGACGTGGCGAGCGTCACGCCGATCACCAGATTTTCGGCGGCGGCGAGCAGCACGACTTTCTTCAGGCCAGGCAGCACCAGCACATGCCGTAGCGCGATGCGCAACGGCAGTGTCCAGTGACCCGGAGCCAGGGCCGACGGCTTGGCGGCGCGAAAACCGCTCGCGCGTTGCCACAGCAGCAGCGCGCCATCGGCGAGGAGAAACAGCACGCCGGTTGCGCCGACGACCCATTCCCAACGCCACAGGCCGAGCAGCAGCGCGGCGAGCATCGGGCCGAGCACGAACCCCAACTGGTCGGCCAACTGCGAGTAGGCGAGCACGCGCTGAAACTGCTGTGTGCTGAAAATCTGCGGCAGCATGACTTCACGCGCGACGAGGCCTTGGCTCGTCAACACGCCGCATACGGCCGAGAGTGCGATCAACCAGCCGATACCGCCGAACAGCGCATAAGCGAGTATGCCGCCGAAACATGCCAGCGCCCGCACGGTCTGGCTCACGCGCATCAACCTGAGCGGCGAGATGCGGTCGCACAGGGCGCCGAAGAAAGGAAACACCAGATAGCGCGGCAGCGTTTCGATAAAGAACGCGAGGCCCGACCACGAGACTTGATGCGTGGTCTGGAAGACGACGAGCGGCACGAGAAACAGCAGGACCTGATCGGCGAGACGCGCGACAAACAGCGAGCAGAAGAAAGCCTGATGGTTGACGCGCACCGTTCATGTCCCGCCGTTTATGGGTCGAGACCGATCCTATCAAAGATAGAGCGCCCCCGCCCCTAGCCCGCTTGCTGCGCCGTGGATTCTCAACGCAACTGCAAGCAGCCCGCGCGCCGACGGCGACGCGTGTGCAGGGCCGCCACACTTCAATCGCCGCGATAAGCCGTTTCGAGCGGCGCGATATCGAGCTTGATCATGCTCATCATCTGCTTCATCACGCGGCTCGCCTTGACGGTGTCCGGGTCGCGCAGCATCTCGCCGAGTACGTCGGGCGCGATCTGCCACGAGACGCCGAACCGGTCCTGAAGCCAGCCGCACTGCCACTCCTTGCCGCCGTCCAGGAGTCTCGTCCAGTAACGGTCGATTTCCTCCTGTGAATTGCAGTGCACGAACAGCGAAATCGCCGGCGTGAAGGGGAACTGCGGGCCGCCGTTCAGGGCCATGAACTCCTGGCCCTCGATCTCGAACGTGATGGCCAGCACGTCGCCCTCTGGCCCGGGTCCGGCGTCCGTGTAGTGCATCGTGGTGGCGATGCGGGAATCGGAAAACACGGACGTATAGAAGCGTGCCGCATCTTCGGCATTGCCGTCGAACCACAGGCACGGCGCAATCTTTTGCATGACGTTTCTCCTCCTTCTCACCGGACGGACCGCGCCTTACTTCATGCAGTCCATGGCTTGCTGGATTTCTTCCGGGCTCAGGTCGCGCTTGTGCGTGGCCAAAGACCAGCTATGGCCGAACGGGTCTTTCACCTGGCCGTAACGGTCGCCCCAGAACATATCGGTGACCGGCATCACGACGGTCGCGCCGGCGTCGACGGCCTGCTTGAAGCTGGCGTCGACATCTTCCACATAGTAGTGAATGGTGACCGGCGTGCCTTTTAGCGTATTCGGGCCGAACGACTGGTGCTCGGGCCATTCGTCGGTCAGCATCAGCATGGAATCGCCGATCTTCAGCGTGGCGTGCATGACCTTGCCGCCGGGGCCCGGCAGGCGGACCTGTTCGACGGCGTTGAAGGCCTTGGTGTAGAACGCGATGGCGTCCGCGGCGTTGGCGCAGATCAGATACGGGGTGAGCGAGTGCATCCCGTCGGGGATCGGTTTGACAGCGTTGCTGGACATGACGGCGACTCCTTGAAGTAACAGGTTCGTGAGTTGAAAGACCGACTGTGCGAGCCAGGCCTTCAACGTTACGACGAGTACGCCATCTGTGAATCGACACTCCGGAAAAAATATTTTTGGCCGGGCGTACGGCGAGCGGCCGGGGCGCGTGTTTCAACCGGCCGGATTGTCCTCTTCCGGCGGCGCGGCGGACGGCGCCGGCGTGCCGCCACGCGGCGCGCCGAGGATGGCGATCTGGAACGTCGGCGTCGCCGCGAGCGATTGCAGCGTGGCGTCTTCGGGAATGTGTTCGAACAGCGGCAGAATCACCGAGCCGCCGATCACCGCGCGCCGGCTGTCATCGGCGGGCCGCAAGCCCCATACGTCCTGATAGACGACCGGCACCGCGCTGCCGTTGCGGGTGGTGTTGCCGATATACAGCATCACATGGCCGCCGATGTAGATCAGCGTGCGCAACGGCTCGCCGTGCTGAGCGAGATAGTCAAGCCGCTGCGCGGGCGTGGACGACGACAGGTCGATCATGCGGCCGGCGTTCATCTGCGTGGACGAATGGCGCGGCAGCCAGACCCCGAACGCGGCGAAGATGCTTTGCAGTTCCGACGAACAGTCGTTGTAGAAGCCGCTGTTGCCCCACCCGTAGGGGCGGCCGATCAGCGTTTTCATCAGCATCGCCAGATGGCGCGGCGTCGCGGCGAACGGCGCCGGCGCGATTTGCGCGTCGCTCAGGGCGGCGGTGCGGATCAGCGCCTGGCCGTCGGCGTCGCGCGCTGGCACGAGCACTTGACGCGTAACTACAGCGTTGACCGAGCCGCCGGCGTCGCTCGCGGCAGGCTTTGCCTGCGTCGGCTGCGCGGCGTTGGCAGGCACGATCGGCAGCAGCGTGCCGGCCGGCGCGTCGAAGCGGAACACGCCGCGGCTGTCGCGCACCGGCGCCGACGCCACGATCACCGCACCGAGTGATTTACCCGTGGCTGCGCGCCATGTATCCACGAAGCGGTCGTTGGCCATGCCGACGCCGTCGCTGCGCACCCAGCCCTGCACGTCGGGCGTCTGCACGTAGTGCCACGCGCCGTCGACGCTGCTGCCGAGCACATACAGTGGCGTGCCGGGCCGCGCGGCCGAAATCTGCAGGTTGTCGAACGGATAGCCTTCGCCGGCCAGATGATGGTCGTAGAACGATGGGTCGGTGGTCGGCAGTTCGCGCACCATCAGGTTGCTGGTGGCGATTGCGCGGCGCTGCGGCTGATAAACGGCCAGCTGCGTGAACTGCGCGACGTTCATGTTTTGCGCGATGGCGTCGATCCACGCCTTGTCGTGCGGCCGGAAATTTTCGCCGTAACCGATGTCCGCGCCGCTCTTGCCCGTGTTATCGAACTTGCCGATGCGCCGCTGCTGCAATGCCGCAATGTCCGCGCCTTGCTGGCGATAGACGCGCATCGTCACGAAGTTGGCATTCCACGGCGAAGGCGCCGATGTGCCGGTACCGAAGTAGCGCGCGTACAGGGCCTTGAAGTGCGCCTGCTGGTCCGCGAGACTCAGGAATGGCTGGTCGTAGTCCGGGCTGTCCGGCTCGAGCCAGTGATCGACGTCCTGATCGTAGTGTGCGATGGGGAACAGCGTGACGGTGTCGACCGGCGCGTGCGCGTCGTGCGCCGGCGACGGATTGCTGCAGGCGGTAATCGCCGCGAGCGCGGCACACAGCGCGGCGGCGCGGCAAGCGTTTGGCCAGGCGGCGGCGAGGCGGGACAGAACGGCAACGGGCATGAGGTTCGGCGAAGAAGGTCCAGGGCACGATGATACGGTGTTGGCGCATTGTGCGGCACGTCGTACCGGCGCCGTGTCGTACGCACCCGTTGTGCCCACCCAAACACAACGCTTATGTGGTTTCATTGGGGTTCGCATCGTCAATAGAGGCTGCGCGATACCGCGTTTCACGCGCAGGCTGCCGCAGCCGGCGAGCGTTCCACTACGCTCACTGCTCAACCCAACGCATGGCCTCGAAAAAACGCTCGTACGAGGCCGTCTAACCAAGGAGAACTACATGCAAACCAGCGCACGCAATCAATTCGCCGGCGAAGTCACCGGACTGAAACATGGCGCCGTGAACGACGAAGTCACGCTGCGCACCCAGGACGGTCTCGAGATCGTGTCGATCATCACGCACGGCAGCGCGACGTCGCTCGGCCTCGCGGTGGGCAAGCAAGCCTTCGCGCTGGTCAAGGCGTCGTCGGTGATCATCATGGTCGACATTACGAAGGAGCAGGTGTCGGCGCGCAATTGCATCGCCGGTACGGTGTCGGCGGTCACGAAGGGCGCGGTGAATTCCGAAGTGTCGATCAGCGCCGGCGGCGCGCAGATCGCGGCAATCATCACCAACGAGAGCGTCGATCGCCTCGGCCTCGCGAACGGCAAAGCCGCGACGGCGATTTTCAAGGCATCGAGCGTGATCATCGGCGTCGATCGGTAATCGTCGTGTGGTTTTTCCCGGTGGTTTCCGCTTTGCGCGGAGGCCGACGGGTCTGACGGAACCGGAAGGAAAGAGGGCTTTGCTGTGTGCCCGTCGCCGCGCGGCGCCAGCGCGCGCCGTGAAGGGAACGGCGGCATGCTTTAAACTGCACGACTCGCTGTTCCTCTTTCCGCTTTCATCACGGACGCCGTCATGTTCGAAGTCTCCTCCGCCTCGCATCTGCCCAAAGCCGCGCATTACGAAGAACTGGTCGCCCAGGCGCGCTCGCTGCTCGCTGGCGAAACCGACTGGATCGCCAACGCCGCGAATTTTTCCGCCTTCGTGTTTCATTCCCTGACCGATCTGAACTGGGCCGGCTTCTATTTCCACGACGGCCAGGAACTGGTCGTCGGACCATTCCAGGGCAAGCCCGCGTGCGTGCGTATCGCCCTCGGCAAGGGTGTCTGCGGCACGGCCGCGCAAACCCGGAAGACGCAGGTCGTGCGCGACGTGCACGAGTTTCCCGGGCATATTGCCTGCGATTCGGCATCGCAATCGGAAATCGTCGTGCCGCTCGTCGCGCCGGACGGCACGCTGATCGGCGTGTGGGATGTGGACAGCCCGGTCGTCGCGCGCTTCGACGAAGAAGACGCGAAGGGCATGGAAGCGCTGTGCGCGGTGTTCATCGAAGCGGCGCTGCCGCGCGCCGCGTAAAAAGCACAGTAGCGGCGCGGCGGCACCGTATGCTTTTCCGTACATAGAGTCAATGCAGTTCAGGGGATGGGTCGGCGGACCTCATCCCGCTATCGTTCTCTCCAACGCGCTCGAGACAGCTCATGAGCGCGACGAACCCCACCAGGTTTTGGAGACACGCATGAGTTCCGCCACTGCCACCACCAGCCCGCTGACATTTCAACGCTCCCCCGCGTTACCCCGCAATTGCACGTTCGATAGCCACGACTGGGAGATTCTCAGCCGCTACTGGCATCCGGTGGCGTTCGCCGCCGAAGTTAGCGACAAACCCATCAGCGTGACGCTGCTCGACGAACCGCTCGTGGTGTTCCGCTCGAACGGCCAACTGGTGAGCGCGCGCGATATCTGTCCGCACCGCGGCGCGCCGCTCAGCCAGGGTTGGGTCGAGAACGGCAATATCGTGTGCCCGTACCACGGTCTCGCCTATAACAGCGAAGGCAAGTGCAAGCACATTCCGTCGCAAACGGACTGCCCGATTCCCGAACGCCTGCATCTCGTCACGTATGCGACGCAGGAAGCGTACGGGCTCGTGTGGGTGTCGCTGGGCGGCGGCACGGAAGCCTTGCCTGCGTTTCCGAACTGGAACGATCCCGACTTCCAGCAGATCCTGCCGCCTTCGATCGACATCAACGCATCGGCCGGACGCCAGACCGAAGGCTTCATCGACGTCGCGCATTTTGCGTGGATTCACCACGACAGTTTCGCGGACCGGCATAACCCGGTGGTGCCGCAGTATTCCGTCGAGCGGCGCGAGCGCGGCATGCATGCGGAGTATGTGAGCAGCGTCAGCAACTTTCCGAAATCGATGCAGCATCGCGCGCCTGACGGCTATCTGTGGCGCCGGATTTTCGAAGTTGACGTGCCGTTCTTCGCGCGTCTCACGGTGCATTTTCCCGAGGAAGGGCGTCTGTCGATTCTGAACGCCGCGAGCCCGATATCCGCGCGCAAGACGCGTCTGTTCGTGCCGATCGTGCGCAACTTCGACAAGGACCTGCCGCTCGACGACGTCTACGCGTTCAATCGTCAGGTGTTCGAAGAAGATCGCGCGATCGTCGAGCAGCAGCGTCCGGAAGACCTGCCGATCGACCGCGCGGCGGAAGCGCCGATTCTGGCCGATCGTTCGTCGGGTGCGTATCGGCGTGCGCTGGCCGAGATCGGTCTCGGCCAGGCCTATGTGCGCTGAAGCGCGCCGCGATTCGGGAGACAAGCCATGAAAGTATGGGAATGTGTGATCTGCGGCTTTCGCTATGACGAAGCGCTTGGCCTGCCCGAAGCGGGCATCGCGCCGCGCACGAAGGGGGAAGACGTGCCGGACGACTGGCTGTGTCCGGACTGTGCCACCGGCAAGCACGATTTCGAAATGCAGGTGATTGCATGACGGCCGCCCAGCAGGAGAACAACGCGCCGCCGGTGGTGATCGTCGGCACCGGCATGGCGGGCTATACGGTTGCGCGCGAGTTGCGCAAGCTCGACAGCAGCGTGCCGATCGTGATGATCAGCCGCGACGACGGCAGCTTCTATTCGAAGCCGATGTTGTCGAACGCGCTGGCGATGAAGAAAGAGCCGCATACGCTGGCCAGTTTCGACGCGCTGGCGATGGCGGCGCAACTGGGTGCATGGATTCGCGTGCGCCAGAAGGTCGAGCGCATTCTGCCGGCCGAGCATACGTTGGTCGTGGATAACGCATTGGTGGGCTACAGCAAACTGGTGCTGGCCACCGGCGCCGATCCGCGCCGCTTGCGCGTGGCGGGCGACGGCGCGAATGATGTGTTGTCGATCAACGATCTCGACGATTACGTGCGCTTTCGCCTCGCGCTCATGCGTTGCCGTTCGGTGGCGATCCTCGGCGCGGGGCTGATCGGCTGCGAGTTCGCGAATGATCTGGCGGCCGCCGGATATACGGTCGATCTGATCGATCCTGCCGCAACGCCGCTGGCGCGTCTGCTGCCGCAGGAAGTCGGCGAAATTTTCGCGCGCGGCCTCGGCACCGGTGGTATCCGCTTTCATGCGGGCCGCAGCGTGAACCGGATCGATCGCCTGTCGGACGGTTACCGGCTGAGTTTCGCTGACGCTGAACCGATCGACGCCGACCTCGTCGTGTCGGCGATCGGGCTCGCGCCGCGCACGTCGCTGGCCGCTGCGGCGGGCCTCGAAATCGATCAGGGTATCCGCACCGACGCGTGGTGCCGCACCAGCGCGCCGGACATTTACGCGCTCGGCGACTGTGCCGCGATCGACGGCAAAGTGCAGCCTTATGTCTTGCCGATCATGCACGCCGCGCGTGCTCTAGCGCGAACCTTGGCCGGCGAGCCGACGCGCGTCGCTTTCCCGGTGATGCCGATCACAGTGAAGACACCGGCGACGCCGGCCGTCGTCGTCACGCCTGAAGGCGAGGGCGCCTGGTCGATTGAGACCGGCGTCGATGCGGCCGCGCACGCGGCGCGCGCCGTCTGCAAGGACGCCTCGAGCGAACGGCCTCTCGGCTTTGCTCTACTCGGCGCGGCGGTGGAAGGCAAAGCGGCGCTTGTCAAGGCGATGGCCGCGGGAGGCGCGAACTAACCCATAACAATCTTCCGTCTGACCGACCTTACTTTGTGATCGCTCGGTGTCTGAAAGGGGCCTGTCACCTCGAAGGTATCCGATGATTGCATTCGCGCCGCAAGCTCTCTCGCTTGCGGCGTTTTTTTATGGGCGGAAAAAGGCGGGATGACGTGGCCTTGCAGTTTACTTAGGAAGCCAGATCTTTAGCGACGCTGGCAATCAGCCTGCGCAACCATACCGCCGCCACGCTGCGATGCGTGCGGTCGTGCCAGAGCTGATAGTAGGTGAGCGCGCGCGGTTCGCCGGGAACCGGCTCGATGCGCAGCGGCAGGAGTTTCGTGTAATGGGTGGCGAGCGCGCGCGTGGTGGTGAACAGCAGATTGGAGCGCGCAAGCACGTAGGGCGCCATGCCGAAGTAGGGTAGCGTCGTCGTGACGGTGCGCGACAGGCCGTTGCGCGCGAGTTCGATATCGACGGTGCCCCACGCCGTGGTGTTGTAGGTCGTCACGGCCAGATGGTCGGCTTCTTCGTAGACCGGCTTGCTCAGGCGGCCGGGTTTGATCGGGTGGCCGTTGCGCATCAGGCACACCAGTTCGTCCTTGCACAGCGGTTGCAAATGCAGATGCTCCGGCGGCGTGCCCCAGTTGCCGATCACCAGATCGAGAAAGCCGCTTTCCAGGCCGTGTTCGTAGCCGCCGTCCACCATCATCAGATGCCTGAACTCGAGCTTGGCGTGCGGCGCTTCGCGATGAAACGCGTCGACTACGGCGGGAACGAAGAACGCGTCGAGATAGTCCGGTGAGCCGATGCGAAAGGTCTGATTGGTGGTCGCCGGATTGAACGTCGTGGTGGGATGCAGAATGGCGGCGATGCTGTTCAGCGCCTGCGCGGTGGGTTCGATCAAGGTCAGCGCGTGTGCCGTGAGCACCATCCGGCTGCCGCTGCGCACCAGCAGCGGATCGCCCGTCATGTCCCGCAATTTGCGCAGCGCCACGCTCACGGTCGGCTGCGATTGTCCGAGCAACGCCGCCGTGCGTGAGACGCTCGATTCGGTCAGCAGCGTGTGCAGCACCTTGAGAAGGTGCGAGTCGATGACTTCCTTGGACATGAAATGCGGGACGCTGTCTCGTGGGGATCCGTGTGGAACGGTGCCGCGAAACGGCGTGTTTTATCGGGGGGATCGTCAGCGAAATATATCCACGGATATAGCGGTCGTCAATCCGGCGCAGCCCTGCCCTAGGTATCCGAACGCCATTGCGCAAGGGCTCATGAAAGTTCGAATATCCCGGCAATAGCGAGACGCGTATGACGCGCGGATGCGCGAGCGCGTCGGTTGGGAGGATTGGGGATTACACCAAGGGAAACGATTGGCGCGAAGAATGCGGGGCAGCGAATTCGGTGGGGGCGCGAAAGCCGTTATCATACGCACGGTTGCCCGAAACATCGGACCGGATTTCGGGGCTTTGCTGTTTGCGCCCACGCGTCAATAACACATCCGATCGCTTTCACTACTCAGGAAAAAACAAAAGGCCGGCGCGATGCAAGTCCCCCTCCACGCCGAAATGCGTACGCGCGATGCCGCGCTTGCCTCGGCGCCTTACGGCATGTTCATCTGCAACGCGAACGGCACGTTCGACGCCGTCAACGCCGCTTTCGAAAAGCTGACTGGATTTGCAGCGGCAGAACTGATTGGCCGGCGTACTTTCGAGTCTTTGTTCGATCCCGCCGAACTCGCGAAGCGCCGCGCCGAACTGCTGCCGCTTGCCGCGGTGACTTCTCGCTATGAAGCCGAATGGAGCTTTTTGCGGCGCAACGGTACGCCGGTTCGCGTGGTGCTGGCGTTGGCGCCGCTCATCGCCGAGCCCGCGGATCCGGGTGGTCTCGCCATCACACCTGCGCTCTACGTGGGCATCGCCATCGACATGACGCGTTACGCGCAATCGGAAGCGCGCCTCTGGTACGTCGCGCATCACGACGGCGTGACCCGCCTGCCGAATCAAACGCTTTTTACTGAACGCCTGGAACTGACGATCGCGCGTTGCCAGCGTAGCGGCAGCGGTTTTACCGTGCTGATCGCCGAACTCGATCATCTGCGCAAGCTGCGCGATGCGCTCGGGTTGCATGCGGCCGAACTTGTACTGCAGATCGTCGGTGAGCGATTGCGCGGACTCTTTCCGAACGACGGCACGATCGCCTCGATCGGCGGCACGCAGTTCGCCTTGCTGGTCAACGAAACCGGCGCGGCCGCCGATGCCTTCGCCGCCGAAGCGCTGGGCCGCATCGCCGAGGCGATCGACTACGCCGGCACCACGTTGAACATTACCGCGAGCATCGGCATCGTAGCTTATCCGGCCGACGGCGGCGATGCGCCTACGCTGATGCGTCGTGCGGGCGTGGCGTTGTCGGCGGCTTCGGCCGTGAGCGGCAATGCGGTGCGGCGGTTTTCCGCCGCGCTCGAAGGTCAGGCGGCGCGCCGCTTCGAACTGGAGACCATGCTGCGCGATGCGATCGAGCGCCAGCAACTGCATCTCGTGTATCAACCGCAGGTGACGCTCTCCAACGGCCGCATCGCGCAAGTGGAGACGTTGCTGCGCTGGAACCATCCGCAGCGCGGCTTGATCAGTCCCGTCGAATTCGTGCCGGTCGCGGAGGAGGCGGGGTTGATCGAGCAGATCGGCGAATGGGTGATCCGAACCGCGTGCCGCGACGCCGGCAAATTGTTGCGGCTGACGGGCACGTTGCCGCGCTTCGCGGTGAACGTGTCGCCGCAGCAGTTCCAGCGGCAGAATCTGTTCGAGACGATCCGCGAGGCGTTGGAAGATGCTGCGCTCGACCCTTCGTACCTCGAGGTGGAAATCACCGAGGGTGTGCTGCTCGGCGACACCGAACAGGCTTTGCAAACACTCTTTGCGTTGCGCGATCTCGGCGTGGAGGTGGCGGTGGACGACTTCGGCACCGGCTATTCGAGCCTCGCGTATCTCACGCGTTTTCCGCTGAATCGCCTGAAAATCGACCGCTCGTTTGTGATGCGCATGAGCACCGATCCGCAGTGCGCGGCGCTGGTCGGCGCCATCATCGCGATGGCGCATGCGCTCAAATTGCGCGTGACGGCCGAAGGCGTCGAAACGGCCGAGCAGGCCGCGCAACTGGAAGCGCTCGGGTGCGATGAAGCGCAAGGTTTCTGGTTCTCGCGTCCGATTACCGTCGCCGCACTGCGTAATTTGCTGAGGCCGTTGGGCGCTCCCTGACGCGCAGTTTTGCCGGCGGCACGGATCCCATGCTCACGCGCATGCTTAGCCATCCATATCAATGCTGGATCTTTTGCAGCGCATCGCCGCGATGAACGGCATGCTTGCCGCTCTTTTCGCTTTGTACTTCGTAATGTGGATCGGATGCAGACGCATCGACGGTTTTACCGTCCACGGTCGTATGGGTAGAAATGACACGCACGACCTTGCCGTGCGTGACGCCTTGCGGCGTGTTCCAACTGACGCGATCTCCAGGCTTCAATTGTTGGGACATTAGACGCTCCTTTGCCCGGACCAGGGACGGCGTAAAGCGCCTCGCTGGTGAGGCTTTGCATGGTTGCACTGCGGCTGTTCGCATGTTCAAGCAAGCAGCGTGCCTCTGCGCATGAAATGTAAAGGGCGGGAACGTATCCTGCTTCGTTGCGTCAAGACACCTATACCGTAACGGAACGAAGACTCAAGATGAACGATCTCCTCGCCCGACTCTTTCACTTCCAGCCGTCGTTGCTCGTCACGCTGACGCACGACGCCCTTCATATCGTGCTGGCCGTACTCATCCTCGTGGTCGGCTGGTGGCTCTCGAATCGCGTCGGCACGATGTTCGCCCGCGCGCTTGCGCGCACGCATGCGGACCCGACGCTCGCGCCGATGCTGGCAGCGATGAGCACCTGGGCTTTGCGAGTGCTCGTGTTCATCGCGGCACTCAGCGAAGTTGGCATCGCGACCGCGAGCGTGCTGGCGGTGCTCGGCGCCGCCGGCCTCGCGATCGGCCTCGCGTTGCAAGGCACGCTGCAAAATATCGCGGCCGGCATGATGCTGTTGATGCTGCGGCCATTTCGCGTCGGCGACGTGATCGAAGGCAGCGGCGCGGCCGCGGGCATCGTGCGCGAAGTGGGGCTCTTCACCACGCGTATCGAGCGTGGCGACGGCAACGCTGTGTTCGTGCCGAACAGCCAGATCTGGAGTAATCCGGTGATCAACTACAGCAGCGGCGGCACGCAGCGCATCGAGGTCGAAGTGGGCCTCGCGCAGCGCAAGGACATCGACGCCGCGATCGGCGAATTGAAGAAGCTGGTCGCCGACGAGCCGCGCGTGCTGAGCGGCGCCACGCTCGCGCCGATCGTGACGGTAGCGGACTATCCAGACGACGGCGGCGCGACCCTTCGCATCGCGGCATGGGTGCGCACGCCGGACGCGTCGCTGACCAGCGGCGACCTGCACGAGCACGCGCAGGCCGCGCTCGAACAGGCCGGCTGCCCGGTCGCGGCGTAGTAGGCCACCTTGCGATCGTCAGCGGGCCTGTTGCTGCCCGTGTGCGCTGGTATAGCGCACGAGGCGCCTCGTGCAGAACGAGGCTCGTGCGATCACGGCACCGCGTCTATAGCCAGCCTCCGGTCATTCATGTTGGACGGACCCGTTTGATTCGACGCCGATGTGTCGATTCAATGCGCACGCGGATGGGCGAGGAAAAATCGCACCATTTCCGCGGCGGCATCGGGGCCGGACGGGTCCGTGTAGGAACCGTGCTGACTGCCGCCGGCCCACGCGTGACCCGCGCCATGAATCGACCACGACTCCGCTTCGACGCCGTTCGCCGCGACGTGCCGTTGCTGCGTATATGCACGCTGGCCGCTTGCCACGCCTGATTGCGCGCTGACGGTGGTGGTGCCGGCGTCGAAGGGCGCGAGGATCCCGGCCGCATTCGACGGGTGGACCGTCGAGTCAGCGTCGCCATGAAACACGATCAGCGGACGTTGCGGCGTGCCATGCGTGCGTTTGCGTTGCGCCTTGCCACCCTTCATCGCGCCGAGCGCCGAAGGCAAGTCCTTCGCGCTACCGTAGGCGAGGCCCGAATGCACGCCAGCCGCCGCGTAGAGATCGGGCGACGTCTTCAGCATGATGTCCGCCATCGCGCCGCCCGCCGACAGACCCGCGACATACACGCGCGCCGGATCCACACGATAGCGTCCCATCACCTCTCGCGTGATGCCGGCGATTAGCGACGGCTCGCCCTGGTCGCGTAGTTGATCGACAGGCTTGAACCAGTTCCAGCATTTCGAATGATTGGCCGCTTGCGCCTGATTCGGATACACGACGATGAAGCCATGACGCTCGGCCATTTCGTTCATGCGCGTGCCGGCGGCAAAGTCGTCGGCGTTCTGCGTGCAGCCGTGCAGCATCACGATCAGCGGCAATGGTTCGCTGTTGTAGACAGCCGGCACGTAGAGCTTGTACTGGCGTTGTCCGGCTGCGTTGCTGAACATGTGCGTGCTGAAGGTGCCCGGCGTGTCGGCGTCGAGAGTCGGCGCGGCAGGGGCGTGCGGCGCGGGGCGCGCCTGGGCCTGCGTTTGGGTTTGCATCTGCGTCCACGCTTGCGCCCATTCGCTGGCATTCGACGGCGTGTTCGGTGTTTGTACGTGGTCCGCGCGGGTCTCGTTCGCTTTGCCGCCCGAGAGCGCGCGCTGAACCGCCGCAGTGGCTTCCTGCGGGCCCTTCGTGCGCAATAGCTCGAAGGCATCTGTCATCGATTTCAGGAAATCTTCGTTCATCTTCATGATGGTTCGCATTGACCTGTGTGGGGCGTGGGTGAGCGAGTCGACTGATGAGTCACTGCTTCAGCCACGGCAATGAGGCGAGCGTCGCGCCTAGCTGATGCGGCCGGCAAGCGCTGCCTTGACCGCGGGCGACGCGTGAAAGGCGCCAAGGACCACCACCGATGCAATCGTGGCCGCCGCGAGTTCCGGCGGCACATCGGCTGCGATGCTGGCGAGGCCGAGCACATGAATGTCGAGTTGTTCGTGCGCGGCCTGAGCCGCCTCGAGATCCTGCCGCGAGAAGTGCTGCATGCCGAGCACCATGGCGCGCCGGGTCACCGTCTCCGTGACGACCTGGGCATGCACCGCGAGCTGATTGCGGATCGCCGTGCGGATCAGGTCGGTGCGGTTCGAGTAAAAGCCTTCTTCGACCAGTAGATCGATCTGGCCGAGGTCGATCGGGCCCAGGTTGATGGTGATTTTTTCGGTCTCGCCGCCTTTGGGGCGGGAGGTGGCAACGAGGTTGAGTTTGGGCATTTGCACTCCGCTAGGCATCTGGAGGCCATCCAATTAACATCCAGTGGGATGGTTATACGCCTCTTGGCGGGATGCGGTCAATGGGGAAATTGGGGGTTCGTTCGGGGTTCCGGACGGTGAGAAGCGCCTGGCAGGGGTATCGGCGCGAACAGCATCCAACGAGTACGCGAGTCTGTTTTCAGGTCTGCGCGGCCCATTGTCAGGATCTATTGTTCGTGACGGAGTGAACCTGGCAGCAGACCTTTGTCGCGCTGCGGAGTTATTTCGATCGATCACCTCGACGCAACCAATGAATTGCCTTGTTGGGACAAGGCTCCGCCGAGTTGCTCGGCGGTCGTTTCCATCATTGGGGGTATCGGCAACCGCGTCCGGCGCACGATACCCTGCGGCGTAACCAACTTACATCAGCACGATATCGTACTGCTCCTGGCTCAGATTCGACTCCACCTGCAGTGACACCGGCTTGCCAATAAAATCAATCAGCATCGCCAGATGCTGCGACTCTTCCTCGAGAAACAGATCGATCACCTGCTGCGACGCCACCACGCGAAACTCGCGCGGATTGAACTGCCGTGACTCACGCAGAATCTCCCGCAGCACGTCGTAACACACCGTGCGCGGCGTCTTGACCTGCCCCTTCCCCTGACAAACCGGACAAGGCTCGCACAGCACATGCGCCAGAGACTCACGCGTACGCTTGCGCGTCATCTCGACAAGCCCGAGCTGCGAGAACCCATTCACCGTGACACGCGTGCGATCGCGCGACAAAGCCTTCTTCAATTCGCCGAGCACCTGATCGCGATGCTCGACGTTTTCCATATCGATGAAGTCGATAATGATCACGCCGCCCAGATTGCGCAGACGTAATTGCCGCGCAATGGTGTGCGCGGCTTCGAGGTTGGTCTTGAAGATCGTATCGTCGAAGTTGCGCGCGCCGACGTAACCGCCGGTGTTCACGTCGATAGTCGTCATCGCTTCGGTCTGGTCGATCACGAGATAGCCGCCCGACTTCAGATCCACGCGGCGCGACAACGCGCGCTGAATTTCCGCCTCGATGTTGTACAGGTCGAAGAGCGGCCGCTCGCCGGTGTAGTGATGCAGTTTCGATGACACGGCCGGCGTGAACTCGGCCGCGAAATCGGCCAGCATCTGATACGTCTCGCGTGAGTCGACCTGAATGCGCGAGCTTTCATCGTTGACGAAATCGCGTAGCACGCGTTGCGCAAGATTCAGATCCTGATACAGCAGGCTCGTCGGCGGCATACGCTGCCCTTGCGAGAGAATCGTCGCCCACGTCTTGCGCAAATACGCGACGTCGCCGGCCAGCTCTTCGCTGGTCGCATCTTCCGCGATGGTGCGCACGATGTAGCCGCCTTTCTCGTCGGCGGGCAGCACGGCGGTCAGACGCGCGCGCACGGCTTCACGTTCGGCTTCGCTTTCGATCTTCTGCGAGATGCCGATGTGCGGCTCCTGCGGCAGATACACGAGCGTGCGCCCGGCAATGCTCACTTGCGTGGACAGGCGCGCACCCTTGGTGCCGATCGGATCCTTCACGACCTGCACCATCAGCGTCTGGCCTTCGAAGACGATTTTTTCGATTGGCTGATGCGGCGTCTGATGCTGCGGTTCGCCGGCAATGCGCGGATGCCAGATGTCGGCCACATGAAGGAACGCGGCGCGTTCGAGACCGATGTCGATGAACGCGGATTGCATGCCCGGCAACACGCGTACGACCTTGCCGAGATAGACGTTGCCGACGCGGCCACGCGACAGTGTTCGCTCGACGTGAAGTTCCTGGACGGCGCCTTGCTGGACCAGCGCGACGCGCGTTTCCTGCGGCGTGACATTGATCAGGATTTCTTCATTCATGGTGTTATTTTAGAAGTCGATGCGCGCTGCACGCAGGAGGGCAGCACATTCAAAAAGCGGCAAACCCATGATACCTGAATAGGACCCGTCGATATGCTCGATAAACTCCGCGGCGCGCCCCTGCACACCATACGCGCCCGCCTTGCCGAGAGGCTCGCCGCTCGCCGCATAGCGGCGGATGGCGTCTGCGTGCAGTGCAGCAAAACGCACCTTCGACACGGATAGCGCGGCCGGCAGCAACGCGCCCTCGGCATCGACCACGGCCACGGCCGTCAGCACTTCGTGGTCGCGGCCGGCGAGTCGCTCGAGCATTGCGACGGCGTCGTCGGCATCGACGGGCTTGCCGAGAATCGCGTCGTCGATCGTGACGGTTGTATCCGCAACCAGAATCGGCCGCGCGACGTGGCCGCCGGCGACGAGGCGCGCGCGTGCCGCATGCGCCTTGGCGACGCACACACGCTGCACATAGTCGTGCGCGCGCTCGCCGGGCAGCTCGGCTTCGAGCGCTTCGGCATCTTCATCAGGGCGCGGCAGCAGCAGCTCGAAACGCACGCCGAGCTGTTGCAGCAGTTCCTGGCGGCGCGGACTTTGCGAAGCGAGATAGACAAACGGATGCAGCGAAGCGGCAGACGTGGACATGTACAGGTCTCGATGAAGCGGATTGTATGAGGGTTCGGCGGGCGTCCCGGTCGAATGTCGATCAGTGCGGTTGGGGAAGCCTTGGACGTGAGCATCACAACGCGTACTACGCGCGTGCCGTTGTGCACGCCAACCTGCACGTCACACAGCGCCGGCAATGCGACCCAAAAAGCACGGCAACAGGGCGCGATTCAAGGCGCGACCACAAGGCGCAACATGAAGTCGCAACCGGCAACCGGCAACCGGCAACCGGCAACCGGCGCCGCAGTCGCGCTTCCAGCCACCGCCTCGCTCACTCACACGCGATGATAGGGATGATTTTGCGTGATGGTCCACGCGCGGTAAAGCTGTTCGGCAAGCAGCACGCGGACCATCGCGTGCGGCAAAGTGAGGCTGGAGACGCGCAGCAGCATATCGGCGCGCGCTTTCAGATCGGGGTCGAGCCCGTCGGCGCCGCCGATCAGGAATGCCACGTCGCGGCCGTCCTGCTGCCAGCCGGGCAGGGCGCCGGCGAGCTGCATGGTGGTCCAGTCCTTGCCGCGTTCATCGAGCGCGACAATGCGCGCGTTCTTCGGCAACGCGGCTTCAATTCTCAACCGCTCGGCGGCCATTACGCTTTCCGCCGGCCGTCCCGACGAACGCTGCTCGGGTTTGATTTCGCGCAACTCGATGCGCAGCTCGGGCGGCATGCGCTTCGCGTATTCGTCGAAGCCGATGGCGATCCAGTCCGGCATCTTGTGGCCGACGGCGAGAATATGCAGTTTCATGACGGATCGAATCGCGAATTTAATTGCGGACCAGGACAGTGTGCGTCGCCCAAAGGCCGCCTACTTACTTGCGACGTGCAGCCGTCTTGCGCGCGGGCTTCTTCACCACCGGCGCTGCTTCGTCTTCGTCCTCGTCTTCATCGGGTTCGCTCGAACGCGCGCCGCCGAACGGGTCCGGCGTGGACAGCTTGATGCGCACCGGCTTGTCGCCCCAGATTTCCTCGAGGTTGTAGTACTGGCGCAGGGCCGGTTGCAGGATGTGCACGATCGCGTCGCCGCAATCCACCAGCACCCATTCGCCGATGTCCTCGCCCTCGGTGCTGATGATGTCGCCGCCGGCTTCCTTGACGCTCTCGCGCACGCTCGAAGCGAGTGCCTTGGTCTGGCGGTTGGAGGTGCCGCTCGCGACGATCACGCGATCGAACAGCGCGGTCAGGTGGCTGGTGTTGAACACCTTGATGTCTTGCGCCTTGACGTCTTCGAGAGCGTCGACGATCACGCGTTGCAGTTTGCGAATATCCATGGATTTACCGGTGGTACAGATGATGTTGAAGAATATAGTCCCACACCGCAGTGGGGACATGGCTCGCCGCCTGGTCTTGCTGTTCACCGCCCGCGAGGGCGAGCCGCTGGCTCACCTGCTCGCGCAGATGCGCGCGAATGTCGGTGGCCGAAACGTTGAACGCAAGCGTCGTATCGATCAGCAAGTGGCCGCAGGGCGTGGCTTGCAGAACGTCGGCGCGGGCACGGCGCGCGTCGATTTCTTTTGCGACCACGGGAGGAATCGACGCGAGGTCGAAACCGGGCCGCGTGGCCGCGCAAATATGCGCAAAGTCGAACAGGCGCCGCCAGTCGCGCCATGTGTCGAGATGCACCAGTTGATCCGCGCCGATCAGGAGCGCAATCGAGGCGTCCTCACCTTCGCGTTCACGCCAGCGTTGCAGCGTGTCGATCGTGTAAGTCGGGCCGTCGTGATCGATTTCGTCGGTCGCGACGCGCACGGTCGCGCCCGGCAGCACCAGTTCGCTCGCCGCCGCGCGCGTCATGGCCAGGCGATGCACGGCCGGCGAGACGTCCGATTTCTGCCAAGGCTGGCCGGCCGGCAACAGCACGAGTTCGGTCAGTTGCAGCACGTGCGCGAAACGCCGCGCGAGCGCGAGGTGGCCGTCGTGGATCGGATCGAAAGTGCCGCCGAGCAGTCCGATCCGGCGAGGCAGGGCAACAGGATGAGCGTTCGGCTTCAGGTGAAGATCCTTTGTCGTGACGATGCGCGGCGCGGTGCGGGCCAGAGCCTCACACCCACTCGCGCGGCACGAGAAAATCGCTATAAAGACGCGCTTCCGGCGTGCCCGGCTCGGGCTGCCAGTTGTAGCGCCAGTTCACCACAGGCGGCATGGACATCAGGATCGATTCCGTGCGCCCGCCGCTCTGCAGCCCGAACAGTGTGCCACGGTCGAAGACCAGATTGAACTCGACGTAACGCCCGCGCCGGTACGCCTGGAAATCGCGCTCAGCTTGACCGTACGGAATGTTGCGGCGCTTTTCGATGATCGGCAGGTACGCTCTGAGGAACGCGTCGCCGACACTCCTGAGCATCGCGAACGATTGATCGAAGCCCGGCGCCGAGAAATCGTCGAAGAAAATCCCGCCGATGCCGCGCGCTTCGTTGCGGTGCTTGAGGAAGAAATACTCGTCGCACCAGCGCTTGAAACTCGGGTAGAGGTCCGCCCCATAAGGTTGCAGCGCGTCGCGGCAAGTGCGATGGAAATGCTGCGCGTCTTCCTCGTAACCGTAGTACGGCGTGAGATCCATGCCGCCGCCGAACCAGAACACCGGCTCTTCGCCGGCCTTGGTCGCGATCAGTAGACGCACGTTCATATGCACGGTCGGGCAATGCGGATTGTGCGGGTGCAGCACGAGCGACAGGCCCATCGCTTCGAAACCACGGCCGGCCAGTTGCGGACGCGCGGCACTCGCCGAACCCGGTAAAGCGTCGCCCGCGACGTCCGAGAAACCAATGCCGGCCCGTTCGAAAAAGTTGCCACCTTCGAGAATTCGCGTGCAGCCGCCACCGCGCAGCTTCTCGCCCGGCGCGCGCTGCCATGCGTCGGTGGCGAACGGCGTGCCGTCGAACGCGCCGAGCGTGTCCGCGATATGCGTTTGCAGGCCTTGCAGCCAGCTGCGCACGGCCTGTGCGTCGTAGCTCGAATCGGTCATGAATGCAGATGCTGAGGGCGGCACGCTCGTCGTGCCGCGGGTTCTTCGTGAAGGGCGATGGCCGGGCCCGCGTCAGGGCGGAACCTGCGAAGGCGCGGTCGTACAGTTTTTCGCGGCGGGGCGGGTACTGCCGCTCCGGTCAGGCCACGTCGGGCCTGCATCGGCCCACATGTGGCGGTGGGCGTGGTGACCGAGGTGAAACCGGCCGCGAAAACCCGCAGTGTAGCGCCGTTGACGCCGCACGCGGGCGAGTGGGGGTTATGGCTTAGTGCTTGCCTTCGGTCTTGGCGTCGTGCTTGCGGTTCAATGCACGGTAGCCGATGTCGCGGCGATACTGCATGCCGTCGAACGAGATCTGGTTGATCGTTTCGTACGCGACCGACTGCGCGCTGCGCACCGAATCCGCCAGGCCGACCACGCACAGCACGCGGCCACCCGAGGTGGTCAGCTTGCCGTCCGCCAACGTGGTGCCGGCGTGGAAAGTGACCGAATCCGCGGTTTCAGCCGGAATGTCGTTGATGCGGTCACCCTTGCGCGGCGTGTCCGGATAGTTGTAGGCGGCGAGCACGACGCCTAGCGCGGTGCGGCGATCCCACTCCAGTTCCACCGTATCGAGCGTGCCGGCGATGGCCTGCTCGACCACCTTCGAATAGTCGCCCTTCAGACGCGCCATGATCGGCTGCGTTTCGGGGTCGCCCATGCGGCAGTTGAATTCGAGCGTTTTCGGGTTGCCTTGCGCGTCGATCATCAGACCCGCGTACAGGAAACCGGTGTAGCGGATGCCTTCTTTCTCCATGCCGCGCACCGTCGGCAGGATGATTTCGCGCATCACGCGGGCATGCAGTTGCGGCGTGACGATCGGCGCGGGCGAGTAGGCGCCCATGCCGCCCGTGTTCGGGCCCTGGTCGCTGTCGAGCAGGCGCTTGTGGTCCTGGCTCGAAGCGAGCGGCAGCACATGCTTGCCGTCGACCATCACGATGAAGCTCGCTTCCTCGCCGGCGAGGAACTCCTCGATCACGACACGCGCGCCGGCATCGCCGAGCTTGTTGTCGGACAGCATCATATCGACCGCGGCGTGCGCTTCTTCCAGCGTTTGCGCGACCACCACGCCCTTGCCCGCGGCGAGGCCGTCGGCCTTGATGACGATCGGCGCGCCCTTGGCGTCGAGGTACGCGTGCGCGGCGGCGACGTCGGCGAAGGTTTCATATTCGGCCGTCGGGATCGCGTGGCGCTTCATGAACGCCTTGGCGAAGTCCTTCGAGCTTTCGAGCTGGGCGGCTTCCTTGGTCGGCCCGAAAATCTTCAGACCGCGCGAGCGGAACAGATTGACGATGCCGGCCGCGAGCGGCGCTTCCGGCCCGACCAGCGTGAAGGCGATCTGTTCTTTTTCGACGAAATCGGCGAGCGCAGCCGGCTCGGTGATGTCGACGTTGCGCAGACGCTCGTCCTGGGCGGTGCCGCCGTTGCCTGGAGCCACGTAGACGAGCTGAACCCGCGGCGATTGCGCGAGCTTCCATGCGAGCGCATGTTCGCGACCGCCGGAACCGACGACGAGTAACTTCATTTGAATCCCCGAGACTTAAAAACCATAAACGGCTGACGCAGCACGCTCAGCCGTGGAATGACAACAAGGTCTGCATTGAGCCCGCAGCAGCCGTTGGCGGCGCGCAGGGCACAGTGCGAACCCGGGTCGAAGCGCGGTGCGGAACCACACTCACGCCCGCTCAGCAGCAACGCGAGGGCCAACCGGCGGCGCGGGCGTGGTTCGATGCAAATGCACGCGCCACGCGCTGCCGGGGCACGCTCATTCGTCGGCGATCGCGGCGTTTGTATAGACTTCCTGCACGTCGTCCAGATTCTCCAGCGCGTCCAGCAGCTTCTGCATTTTGACCGCGTCGTCGCCGGTGAACTCGACTTCCGTCTGAGGTTTCATCGTCACCTCGGCCAGTTCGGCCTTGAAGCCCGCAGCTTCCAGCGCGGACTTCACCTTCGGAAAATCGTTCGGCGGGCACAGCACTTCGATACTGCCGTCTTCATTCGTGACGACGTCGTCGGCGCCGGCTTCGAGCGCGGCTTCCATCAGCTTGTCTTCCGGCGTGCCGGGCGCGAACAGGAACTGGCCGACGTGATCGAACATGAACGACACCGAGCCGTCCGTGCCCATGTTGCCGCCGTTCTTCGAGAACGCGTGACGCACTTCCGCCACCGTGCGCGTGCGGTTGTCGGTCATGGTGTCGACGATCACCGCCGCGCCGCCGATGCCGTAGCCTTCGTAGCGGATTTCTTCGTAGCTTGCGCCGTCCACGCCACCCACGCCACGCTGGATCGCGCGGTTGACGTTATCTTTCGGCATGTTGGCGTCGTACGCCTTTTCGACGGCGAGCCGCAGGCGCGGGTTCGAGTCGATGTCGCCGCCGCCCATGCGCGCCGCGACCTGAATTTCCTTGATGAGCCGCGTCCAGACCTTGCCGCGCTTGGCGTCGGCCGCTGCTTTCTTATGCTTGATGTTGGCCCATTTCGAATGACCCGCCATACCTTTCTCCATCGCGCGCGCCAGTGGGGCGCACGCATTGTGCAATTGTCGTTGCGATGCCGGGCGCTTGCGCGTGTTTGCGCGTGTTTGCGCGCGTTTGCGTATTGTGCGCCTCGATGTCAAACCGTCCGCTGCCTGACTGTCCAGCTCAACTGCTCGTGGCTACCGCCTGTGACCAACCGTCCGGAACCAGGCGTTTCGAGTCCGATCACGCCCAGCCGGGCCCGGCTAGCGGGACCGCGGATCGGCAGCGCGATTGGGACGGGGCGGTGCGGCTGGCACGCGGCAAATGCCGCGCCGGCCTGCCAGGCCCCGCGAAAGGCGCGGTGCGCCAGGCGGTGGTGCGAGTTGAGCCGCTCTTTGAGCGGATTCGAATTTTATCACGCCGCAGGGGTGCGGCAGAGGACGAGATAGCGGCAAACGCTGCGAAAAGTGCGCAACGGCGGCGTCTGATGCACGCCGTCACGCAGTTTTCAGGCCGCTTTCAGTTTTTCGTGCCGAACAGGCGGTCGCCGGCGTCGCCGAGACCCGGCACGATGTAGGCGTGCTCATTCAGATGCGAATCGAGCGAGGCGACATACAGCTTGACGTCCGGATGGGCGTCCTGGAACACCTGCACGCCTTCGGGCGCGGCGACCAGCGCGAGGAACATGATGTTCTCGCCGGCCACGTTGCGGCGCTTGAGCACGTCGACCGCGTGCACGGCGGAGTAGCCGGTCGCGACCATCGGATCGCACAGAATGAACACGCGGTCTTCGAGGTCGGGCAGGCGCACCAGATATTCGACCGGCCGGTGGTCCTCGGCGCGATACACGCCGATGTGGCCCACCCGCGCCGACGGCACCAGTTCCAGCAGGCCGTCCGACATGCCGATGCCGGCCCGCAGCACCGGCACGATCGCCAGCTTCTTGCCGGCGATCACCGGCGCGTCGATCTCGACGAGCGGCGTGGTGAGGCGGCGCGTGGTCATGGGCAGATTGCGGGTGATTTCGTAGCCCATCAGCAGCGTGATTTCACGCAGCAGTTCGCGGAACGTGCGAGTCGAGGTATCCCGGTCGCGCATATGCGACAGCTTGTGCTGGATCAGCGGGTGATCGAGGATGAAGAGATTGGGAAAACGGCTGTCCTGGGTCATGGCGGGTGCGCACGGGGCGGCTAGAGGGATCGGTTCGGCGCGCCGCGCGGCCGGTGAGCCGGCTGGCTGGCGGACGCGCCACGGCGCAAGTTTACCGAAAGAGTGCCGCCCGAAGATACCGGAGATTGCAGCGGGCCGGCGCAGTCCGGCACCGATTCTTCTAGAATCGGAGAAACTTTGCCGCGAGAGGGCATCCAGAGCCGTCGCTTCGCGCCGGACGCCCAGACGAAGAGAACCTGGGGCGGCCAGGCGTTTTCTCACGAGGCACACTTTCACGAGGAGAACACTGATGGACATGGGAATCGCAGGACGCACCGCGCTGGTCTGCGCGGCCAGCAAGGGATTGGGGCGCGGCTGCGCGGAAGCGCTTGCCGCCGAAGGCGTCAACCTGACGATCGTCGCGCGCACCGCCGAGGCGCTGGAGGCGACCGCGGCGGAGATTCGCAAGCAAAGCGGCGTCGAAGTGAAGACGGTGGCCTGCGACATCACCACGCCGGAAGGCCGAGCCGCGGCGCTCGCCGCCTGTCCGCAGCCGGACATTCTGGTCAACAACGCGGGCGGCCCGCCGCCGGGCGACTTCCGCGACTTCACGCATGAAGACTGGATCCGCGCGCTCGAAAGCAACATGCTCACGCCGATCGAGCTGATTCGCGCGACCATCGACTCGATGAGCGCGAACGGTTATGGGCGCATCGTCAACATCACGAGTTCGGCGGTGAAGGCGCCGATCGACGTGCTCGGGTTGTCCAACGGCGCGCGCTCGGGGCTGACCGGCTTCGTCGCGGGACTCGCGCGCAAGGTCGCGCCCACCGGTGTGACCATCAACAATCTGCTGCCGGGACTGTTCGACACCGACCGCATCGGCGTCACCTTCGCGGCGCAAGCCAAGGCGCAAAACATTTCCGTCGACGAAGCCCGCAAGCAGCGCACGAAGTCGATCCCCGCCGGCCGTTTCGGCACCCGCGAGGAATTCGGCGCTGCCTGCGCGTTCCTGTGCAGCGTGCACGCCGGCTATATCACCGGACAGAACTTGCTGATCGACGGCGGCACGTATCCCGGCACGTTCTGAACGGCACGTCCTAAAGCATCACCACAACAACGACAATCACAACGGTTTCAGGAGTCTTACGTCATGACCACCCGCATCGCGCTGATCGCGCACGATCATAAAAAGGACGATATCGTCAAACTGGCGGGCGAATACGTCGACACGCTCAGGCGCTGCGACATCGTGGCGACCGGCACGACCGGCGGCCGGATCGCCGACGCGCACGGCCTCACGGTCGAGCGGATGTTGTCCGGCCCGCACGGCGGCGACCTGCAGATCGGCGCGCAACTCGCGGAAGGGCGCGTGGACATGGTGATCTTTCTGCGCGACCCGATGACGCCGCAGCCGCACGAGCCGGACATCAACGCGCTGGTCCGCGCGTGCGACGTGCACAACATCCCATGCGCGACCAACATTTCGACGGCGCGCATGGTGCTCGACTCGCTGACCTTGCGCCTCACGCAACAGATTTGAGCTCGCGCTCCCGACCCGATCAAGCGACACCCAACCTCAAGGAGACATGATGGTCAAAGCAATCCGATTCGATAAAACCGGCGGCCCCGAAGTGATGAAGTGGGTCGACGTCGAAGTCGGTGAGCCGGGCGCGGGCGAGATCCGTGTCAGGCAGACGGCGGTCGGGCTGAACTATATCGACGTGTACTTCCGCAAGGGTCTGTATCCGTTGCCGTTGCCGGGCGGTCTCGGCATGGAGGCGGCCGGCGAAGTGACGGCGCTCGGCTCGGGCGTGACCGGCCTCAAGGTGGGCGATCGCATCGCCTACGTGGGGCGCCCGCCTGGCGCGTACGCGCAGGAGCGCGTGCTGCCGGCCGCGCAGGTCGTGAAGGTGCCCGACGCCCTGAGCGACGAGCAGGCCGCCTCGGTGATGCTGCAAGGCCTGACCGCGCAATATCTGCTGCGCCGCACGTACCCCGTGAAAGCCGGCGACACGATCCTGATTCAGGCCGCCGCGGGCGGCGTGGGTCTGCTGGTGTGCCAGTGGGCGAAGGCGCTCGGCGCGACGGTGATCGGCACGGTCGGCTCGGATGAAAAAGCGGAGATTGCCACGGCGCACGGCTGCGATCACGCGATCGTCTACACGCGCGAGAACTTCACCAAGCGCGTGCGCGAGATCACCAACGGCGCGGGCGTGCCGGTGGTGTACGACTCGATCGGCAAAGACACGTTTACGGCCTCGCTCGATTGCCTGGCGCCGCTCGGCATGTTCGTGAGCTTCGGCAATGCGTCGGGGCCGTTGCCGCCGATCGATTCGTCGGAATTCGCCGGACGTGGTTCGCTGTACTTCACGCGCCCGACGCTCTTTACCTACATCGCCAAACGCAGCGACTACGAGGCGATGTCCACCGAATTGTTCGACGTGCTGGTGTCGGGCAAGGTCAAGACGAGCATTAATCAGCGTTATGCGCTGGCGGATGTCGGGAAAGCGCACGCGGACCTCGAAGGGCGGCGCACGACGGGCTCGACGGTGCTGCTGCCGTAACGCCCATGACATGAGCGCGACGGCAGCCGTCGTATAAAAACCGCGCTTGTTCGAGGCCGCGCCAAGGCCCTGGCCGAACCGGCGCGGCATGCCGCAAAACCACGCCCAGCAAGCACAAGGCCGTTCCATCGCAGGATGGAACGGCCTTGTCCGTTTACGCGATTTTTATATACGCCACCCCATCTTTGACCAGCCCTTTACACGGTTCGGCATAACGTTGCGGCTATCCAAAGTCCGTGAATGGAGACCAAAAATGGATGTGCTGTATGTCGGGGGGCTGGTGCTGTTTTCCGCGCTGACCTTCGCTTTGATTATCGGCTGCGAGAAGTTGATGCAGTTTCGCCGTGGGCAGGGAGCGCGCTCATGAACTGGATTCTCTGGTTGTCCGGCGCGGCGACCGCGCTGCTGTTTGTGTATCTGGTCTATGCGCTGTTGCGCGCGGAGGACATTGAATGAACTCGAACAATGTCCTGCAAGCGGGCCTCTTCATCGTCGTGCTGCTGGCAGCCGCGGTGCCGATGTCCCGCTATCTGAGCGCCGTGATGGACGGCAGCTCGCGCGTGGTCCGCTTCGGCGGTCCCGTCGAACGTTTTCTGTATCGCATCGCGGGCGTCGATTCGTCGACGGAAATGAGCTGGAAGCACTACGCGATCGCCACGATCGCGTTCAACGTGCTCGGCGTGGCGTTCCTTTACGTGTTGTTGCGCGTGCAAGGCTGGCTGCCGGCCAATCCGCAGCAGTTCGGCCCGATGACGGTCGACGGCGCGTTCAACACGGCCGTCAGTTTCGTGTCGAACACGAACTGGCAAGACTACTCGCCTGAGCAAACCGTCAGCTATCTGACGCAGATGCTCGGCTTCACCGTGCAGAACTTCCTTTCGGCGGCCACCGGCATCGTGGTGGTGATCGCGCTGATTCGCGGCTTCGCGCGTCACACCGCGCAAACCATCGGCAACTTCTGGGTCGATATCACGCGCGTGACGCTCTATGTCTTGCTGCCGATGTCGGTCATCGTCGCGGCTCTGTTGATGAGCCAGGGCGTGGTGCAGAACTTCAAGGCCTATGAGGATGTGCCGACGCTGCAAACCACCACGTACGCCGCGCCGAAGCTCGACGCGCAAGGCAATCCGGTGAAGGACGCCAAGGGCAACCCGGTCACGGTCGATACGCCGGTGAAAACGCAGACGCTCGCGATGGGCCCGGTTGCTTCGCAGGAAGCGATCAAGATGCTCGGCACCAATGGTGGCGGCTTCTTTAACGGCAACTCTGCGCATCCGTATGAAAACCCGACGCCGTTCTCGAACTTCCTGCAGTTGCTCTCGATCTTGATCATCCCCGCGGCGCTGGCGCTGGTGTTCGGCCGCATGATCGCCGACCGCAAGCAGGGCGTGGCCGTGCTCGCCACCATGACGATCGCGTTTGCGGTCTGCGTGTTCGGCGAGATCAGCTCGGAGCAGGGCGGCAATCCGGCCATCGCCGCATTGCATGTCGACCAGTCGGCCAATTCGCTGCAGTCGGGCGGCAATGCGGAAGGCAAGGAAACGCGCTTCGGCATCGCGCAGTCGGGCATCTTCACGGTTGCGACCACCGCGGCTTCGTGCGGCGCGGTCGCCAACACGCATGACTCGCTGACGCCGATCGGCGGGCTCTATCCGATGCTGCTGATGCAACTCGGCGAAGTGATCTTCGGCGGCGTGGGTTCCGGTATGTACGGGATGCTCGTGTTCGCGATGCTGGCCGTGTTCGTGGCGGGGCTGATGATTGGCCGCACGCCGGAATACGTCGGCAAGAAGATCGAAGCGTACGAGATGAAGATGGTGTCGATCGTCGTGCTGCTTACGCCGCTGCTGGTGCTGGTCGGCACGTCGATCGCGGTGTTGAGCGACGCGGGCAAGGCGGGCATCGCCAACCCCGGCGCGCATGGTTTCTCCGAAATCCTCTACGCGTTCAGTTCAGCCGCCAATAACAACGGCAGCGCGTTCGCGGGCCTCACCGTGAGCACGCCGTTCTACAACTGGCTCACGGCGATCGCGATGTGGTTCGGCCGCTTCGGCACGATCATTCCGGTGCTCGCGATTGCCGGTTCGCTGGCCGCGAAAAAGCGCATCGGCGTGACGGGCGGCACGCTGCCCACGCACGGACCGCTGTTCGTCGTGCTGTTGCTCGGCACGGTGCTGCTGGTCGGCGCGCTGACTTATGTGCCTGCGCTCGCGCTCGGTCCTGGTGTCGAACATCTGATCATGATGGGCGCCCATTAAGGCGGCCCTTGCGAACCCATGACTGAACAGGCGCAAACGGGAAATTCGAGGATTCAATGACTGAACATAATGCAACCCGGTCCATGTTCGACCCGGCGCTAGTGCGTCCGGCGATCGTGGACTCCTTCAAGAAGCTCACGCCGCGCACGCAGTTCCGCAATCCGGTGATGTTCTGCGTGTACGTGGGCAGCATTCTCACGACCATTCTCTGGATCGCCGCGCTCGGCGGCCAGGCCGAGGCGCCCGCGGGCTTCATTCTCGCGGTCACCTTGTGGCTGTGGTTCACGGTGCTGTTCGCCAACTTCGCGGAAGCGCTCGCCGAGGGCCGTTCGAAGGCCCAGGCGGCGTCGCTGCGCAGCGCGAAGAAAGACGTGATGGCCAAGAAGCTCAATGAGCCGCATCCGAAGTCGCCGATCCGCATTCTGACGGCTTCCGATCTGCGCAAGGGCGACGTGGTGCTGGTCGAAACCGGCGACGTAATCCCGGCCGACGGCGAAGTGATCGACGGTGTCGCGTCGGTCGACGAATCGGCGATCACGGGCGAATCCGCGCCGGTGATCCGCGAGTCGGGCGGCGACTTTTCGTCGGTGACGGGCGGCACGCGCGTGCTGTCGGACTGGATCGTGGTGCGCGTCACGGCGAATCCGGGCGAAGCGTTCCTCGACCGCATGATCGCGATGGTCGAAGGCGCGAAGCGTCAGAAGACACCGAATGAAATCGCGCTGACGATTCTGCTGGTCGCCTTGACGATTGTGATGCTGCTCGCCACCGCCACGCTGCTGCCGTTCTCGATGTTTTCAGTCGAAGCTGCGAAATCTGGGCACGTGGTGGCGATCACCGCGTTGGTCGCGCTGCTGGTGTGTCTGATTCCGACCACGATCGGCGGCCTGTTGTCGGCAATCGGCGTGGCGGGTATGAGCCGCATGATGCAGGCGAACGTGATCGCCACGTCGGGCCGTGCCGTGGAAGCCGCCGGCGACGTCGACGTGCTGTTGCTCGACAAGACCGGCACCATCACACTCGGCAATCGCCAGGCTTCGCAATTCGTGCCGGCGCCGGGCTTGACGGAAGAAGCGCTCGCGGATGCCGCGCAACTGTCGTCGCTTGCCGACGAAACGCCGGAAGGCCGCAGTATCGTCGTGCTGGCGAAGCAGCGCTTCAACATCCGTCAACGCGATATGGCCTCACTGCATGCGACGTTCCTCGCGTTCACCGCGCAAACGCGCATGAGCGGCGTCGATCTGCCGGGCCGTGAGATTCGCAAGGGCGCGGCCGATGCGGTCAAGAACTACGTCGAGGCCAACGGCGGCCGTTTCCCCAACGAAGTCAGCAACGCCGTCGCCGAAGTCGCCCGGCGCGGCAGCACGCCGCTGGTGGTCGCCGAGAAGGGCGAGCAGGGCGCGCGCGTGCTCGGCGTGATCGAGTTGAAGGACGTCGTGAAGGGCGGCATCAAGGAACGTTTCGCCGAACTGCGCAAGATGGGTATCAAGACCATCATGGTGACGGGCGACAACCGCCTGACCGCGGCGGCGATTGCCGCCGAAGCCGGCGTCGACGATTTCCTCGCCGAAGCCACGCCGGAAGCAAAGTTGGCCACGATCCGCGCGCACCAGGCCGAAGGGCGCCTCGTGGCGATGACCGGCGACGGCACCAACGACGCCCCGGCGCTCGCGCAGGCCGACGTCGCGGTGGCGATGAACACCGGCACGCAAGCCGCGAAGGAAGCGGGCAACATGGTCGACCTCGATTCGAATCCGACCAAGCTGATCGAGATCGTCGAGATCGGCAAGCAGATGCTGATGACGCGCGGTTCGCTCACCACGTTCTCGATTGCCAACGACGTCGCCAAATACTTCGCGATCATTCCGGCCGCGTTCGCCACGACCTATCCGGCACTGAACGCGCTGAACGTGATGCATCTGGCCACGCCGGCCTCGGCCATCATGTCGGCGGTGATTTTCAACGCGCTGATCATCGTTTTGCTGATTCCGCTGGCGCTCAAGGGCGTGCGTTATCGCGCGCTGGGCGCGGCGATCCTGCTGCGCCGCAATCTGCTGATCTACGGTTTGGGCGGGATCATCGTGCCGTTCATCGGCATCAAGCTGATCGATATGGTGCTGGCCGCATTCGGTTGGGTCTAAGCGCTAGTTCAAGAGGAATTATTCATCATGAAAAATCTGTTCCGTCCGTTGATCGTGATCTTCGCGGTGCTCACCGCCGTCACCGGACTTGCCTATCCCGCGGTGATGACCGCCGTCGGTCAGGCGGCCTTCAACGATCAGGCCAACGGCAGCATGCTCGAGCAGGACGGCAAGGTGGTCGGTTCTAAGCTGATCGGCCAGCAGTTCGATGCGCCGCAATACTTCTGGGGCCGCCTGTCGGCCACCAGCCCGATGCCGTACAACGCACAGGGTTCGAGCGGTTCGAATCTCGGCCCGACCAACCCGGCGTTGCTCGACGAAATCAAAGGCCGTATCGACGCGCTGAAGGCAGCCGGCACGGATATGTCGAAGCCGGTGCCGGTCGATCTGGTGACGTCGTCGGGCAGCGGTCTCGATCCCGAGATCAGCCCGGCGGCTGCGGCTTATCAGATCGAGCGCGTCGCCAAGGCACGCAAGCTCGCAGCGAACGACGTGCAGGCGCTGGTGGATCGCTATACGAGCGGCCGTCAGTTCGGCATTCTGGGTGAGCCGCGTGTGAACGTGCTGGAACTGAATCTGGCGCTGGACGAGATGAAGCACGGTTGATCGACGAAACGCGGCAGCGCTTCGCTTCGCAAAGGCGGCGTCCGCGCGACTCCGCCTTTGCCTTTTGACGGCGCGACGATAGGTGCAGCGAGCGCCATTTGCGGTGGCCGCCATTTGCGGTGGCCGCCATTTGCGGCCGGCCCGCCGCCGTGCCACCATGCATACACCGACGCTCGCCCAACGATGAAAACCATTGAGCATGAACCGCCCCGATCCCGATGAGTTGCTCGACAAGCTGCAACGCGACGAAGAAAAACGTCAGCGAGGCAGGCTGAAGATTTTTTTCGGCGCGTCGGCGGGCGTCGGCAAAACCTATGCGATGTTGCAGGCCGCGCGCCGGCGTCACGATGAAGGCGCGGACGTGGTGGTCGGCATCGCCGAAACGCATGGCCGCACTGAAACCGCGGCATTGCTCGACGGTCTCGACGTGCTGCCGCTCGCGCATATCGAGTATCGCGGCCGCAAGCTCGGCGAGTTCGATCTCGACGCCGCGCTCGCGCGCAAGCCGCAACTGATTCTCGTCGACGAACTCGCGCATTCGAACGTGCAGGGCGCGCGGCATCTGAAGCGCTGGCAGGACGTGTATGAGCTGCTCGACGCGGGCATCGACGTCTATACGACGGTCAACGTCCAGCACCTCGAAAGCCTGAACGACGTGGTCGGCCAGATCACCGGCATTCGCGTCTGGGAGACGGTGCCGGACCGTGTGTTCGACCGCGCCGACGAAGTCACGCTGGTCGATTTGCCCGCTGAGGAACTGCTCGACCGGATGCGCGACGGCAAGGTGTATATGCCGCAGCAAGCCGAGCGCGCGGTGCGCAACTTCTTTCGCAAAGGCAATCTGATCGCGCTGCGCGAGCTGGCGCTGCGCCGCACCGCGGATCGCGTCGATGCGCAGATGCGCGAGTATCGCGCCGACCGTTCGATCCAGCGCATCTGGCAGGCGCGCGAGCGCTTGCTGGTGTGCGTCGGCCCCGGCCCGGAAGCGCCGATGCTGGTGCGCGCGGCGGCGCGTCTCGCCGCCAGCCTGAAGGCCGACTGGATCGCCGTCTATGTGGAGACGCCGGCGCTGCAGCGTTTGCCGGATGAGCGCCGCGAACGCACGCTGAACGCGTTGAAGCTCGCCGCGGAACTCGGCGCCGAAACCGCCACGCTGGCGGCCACCGACGCGGCCGTCGCGTTGATCGGCTACGCGCAGGCGCGCAACGTGTCGAAGCTGGTGGCCGGCGCGTCGGCACGCACGGGCGTGAAGCGCTGGCTGCGCCGGCCGCTCGGCGAACGTATAGCCGAGAAGGCGGTCGATCTCGATCTCACGCTGATACGCGCTTCGTCCGAGCGCGATGGCGGCGAGCATCGCCATCTGTTGAACACTACCGCGAACGCATGGCGCGAGGCGCTGAGCGCGGCGCGCGAACGCCGCTCGCCGCCGCGCGCCTATGGCTTCGCGCTGTTGATCTGCGCGGCCATCACGCTGCTGGCGAGCCAGTTGATCGACCATATCGATCTGACCAATCTCGTCATGCTGTACCTGCTCGGCGTGATCTTCGCCGCGGTGAAGCTGGGACGCGGACCCGGCGTGGTGCTCTCGTTCATGAGTGTGGCCGCGTTCGATTTCTTCTTCGTGCCGCCGCGCATGTCGCTGTCGGTCTCCGATACGCAGTATCTGCTGACCTTCCTGGGCATGCTGCTGACCTCGCTCGTGATCAGCCATCTGACTTCGAGCCTGCGGCGCGAGGCGAGTGTCGCGCGGCGCCGCGAGCAGCGCACCGGCGCGATGTACGCGATGGCGCGCGAACTGGCGGCGGCGCTGACCACGGAACAGATTGTCGGCATCGGCAGCCGTCATGTGAGCGAGGTGTTTGGCGCGCGCGTCGCGATTCTGTTGCCGGACAGCGTCGATCAGGTGAAGCAGAAGATCGAGGATCCCGACGCGGCGATCACGCTCGAAGGCGAGATGCTCGATAGCGACGTCGGCCAATGGGTTTACGATCAGCAGAAGCCGGCCGGCCACGGCACCGACACGCTGCCGGCCGCCGCGGCGCTCTACCTGCCGCTCAAGGCGCCGATGCGCACGCGCGGCGTGCTCGCGGTCGTGATGCGCGATGAGGGCGAGCTCGACGTGCCCGAGCAGCAGCGCATGCTCGACGCGTTCGCCGCGCAGATCGCGCTCGCGCTGGAGCGGGTGCATTACGTCGACATCGCGCGCGATGCGCTCGTCAATATGGAGTCGGAGCGCCTGCGCAACTCGTTGTTGTCGGCGATTTCGCACGATCTGCGCACACCGCTGACGACCATCGTCGGCTTCTCGTCGATGCTGGCGCAAGCGCCTGACGCGCAGCCCAACAGCGAACTGGTCGAAGCGATTCACGAGGAAGCGCTGCGCATGACCGGCATCGTGACGAATCTGCTCGACATGGCGCGTCTGCAGGCGGGCAGTCTGCAACTGAACCAGCAATGGACGCTGCTCGAAGAGACGGTAGGCGCCGCGCTGCGTGCGTGCAAACGCGTGCTGGCGAATCATCCGGTGCAGGTGAAACTGCCCGCCGATTTGCCGCTGCTGCACCTCGACGCCGTGCTGATGGAGCGCCTCTTCTCCAACCTGTTCGAGAACGCGGCCAAATACACCGCGCCGGCTACGCCTCTGACGATCGGCGCTCAGCGTCTCGACGCGGACGGCAAGTCGTTCGTGCGCGTGACCGTCGACGATAGCGGTCCGGGTCTGCCCGCCGGCATGGAAGCGCGTGTGTTCGAGAAATTCACGCGCGGCGAGAAGGAGTCGGCCAAGCCGGGCATCGGCCTCGGGCTGGCGATCTGCCGCGCGATCGTGGAAGCGCATGGCGGTACAATCGGCGCGCTCAATCGCGTGTCGCCGGACGGTCGTGTCGAAGGCGCGCGCTTCTGGTTCACGCTGCCGGTGGAGACGCCGCCCGACGCACCGGATGCGCTGGAAAACGAAGGCGCCGATTCCTTGACTCACGCCGACACCGGCAGCGATTCAACTCTTAACCCGCTTTCCAAGCCTAGCCATGAGTGACCCCAGCATCACCGTCGTCCTGATCGAAGACGAAAAGCAGATTCGCCGCTTTGTGCGAACGGCGCTGGAAGGCGAAGGCATCGTCGTGCACGACGCCGAAACCGGCAAGCAGGGTCTCGTCGAAGCCGCGACGCGCAAGCCCGATCTGGTGATCGTCGATCTCGGCCTGCCCGACACCGACGGTCTCGACGTCATCCGCGAACTGCGCGGCTGGAGCGAGCTGCCGGTGATCGTGCTGTCGGCGCGCACCCAGGAGAGCGAAAAAGTCGCCGCGCTCGATGCCGGCGCGGACGATTACCTCACCAAGCCGTTCGGCGTGTCCGAACTGCTGGCGCGGATTCGCGCGCATATGCGGCGGCGCAATCAAGGCGGCGCCAACGAATCGCCGCAGGTGCGCTTCGGCACGGTGACCGTCGATCTGGCCCTGCGGCAGGTGAGCCGCGACAGCGTCGTCGTCCATCTGACGCCGATCGAATACCGGCTGCTCGCGACGCTGGTGCGCCATGCCGGCCGCGTGCTGACGCACCGCCAGTTGCTGCGCGACGTGTGGGGGCCGTCGCATGTCGAGAGCCATCACTATTTGCGCATCTATATGGCGCATCTGCGCGGCAAGCTGGAGCGCGACCCGGCGCAGCCGGAGCACATCATCACGGAAACGGGTGTCGGATACCGGCTGGTGGGGGCGGTTTGATGCTGTGCGGTGCGTAAATCGCCATGGCGAGGGCGCGCTCGCTCGCAGCGGCCGCTACCGGCGGCGCCTGGGCGGTTTTGGTATAATTACAGTTCGTAAGGACGACCTTGCGGTTTCACAAACGGGGACGGCCCCATCTGACCATGGAGCTGTCTCATGTCCTGGATTCTTCTGTTGATTGCCGGTTTGCTCGAAGTCGCGTGGGCGGCCGGTCTCAAAACCTCCGACGGTTTTACCCGTCTCTGGCCGTCCGTGTTCACGGTCGTGACCGCGCTCGGCAGCTTTGTGCTGCTCGCCATGGCCATGCGCCAATTGCCGCTCGGCACCGCCTACGCGGTGTGGACGGGGATCGGCGCGGTCGGCGCGTTCATCTTCGGGATCGTGATGATGGGCGAGGCGTTGACCGTCGCGCGGGTCGCCAGCGCGGCGCTGATCGTGATCGGACTGATCGGATTGAAGCTGTCTTCCGGGCATTGAGCCCCGCATTTCAACCCGCTGCCGGGTCCATTCGCCGGGTCCGGCGATGCCCGGCGCGCGCCCCCATCGAACTCGCCATTTATTCTCCGCTCTGCGTTCTGCGAATTAACGTGGCTATAATGAGATCGAATCCAACCTGAAATTGTCCGCGGCCCATTTGGCGCGACCGGCTTGGCGCGGGTCTGACGACTTCGATGTGGCGCCCCCATTGGTGGCCCGTCGAAGCGCCCGGCACGCACAGCGCGCCTGGAGGCGGCCATGCTTGAATCACTTTCGCTCGCGGCGGGCCTCTCATGGGGCAGCGGCCTGCGCCTCTATCTGACAGTCCTGCTGGCCGGCGTGTTCGCCCGGCTCGGCTTCATCCATCTTCCCGATACGCTGTCCGCGTTGTCCTCGCCGTGGGTGATCGGCGTGGCCGGCGTGCTGACCGTCACCGAATTCCTCGCCGACAAGATCCCCGCGTTCGATTCGCTGTGGGACGCGGTCCATACCTTCATCCGCATTCCGGCGGGCGCCGTGCTGGCAGCCGGCGCGCTCGGCCATGCCGATCCGGCGCTGCTGACCGTGGCCGCGCTCGCGGGCGGCACGTTGGCTGGCACGGCGCACCTTGCTAAAGCGGGCACGCGCGCGCTGATCAATCTGTCGCCGGAACCGGTGTCGAATGTCGTGACCTCGACCGCTGAAGACGGACTCGTGTTCGGCGGCATGCTGCTCGCGCTGTTCGTGCCGCTCGTCTTTCTGGTGTCGATGGTGGGCTTCCTGATGCTGGCCGGCTGGGCGCTGCCGCGGCTCTGGCGTGGGGTGCAGGGCGGTTTTCGCGGCATGGCGACGCACATGGTGTCGCGCTTTGCCAGGAGCAGGCACGATTGAGCGATACGGTACGGGGTTCCACGGCGCGCACGGCCTTACCGACGACGTCGCGCCGGTTCGGCGGCATGGATCTGGTGCGCCAGGCCATTCGCATGACGTCGCGCGACTGGCGCGCGGGCGAGTTGACGATGCTGCTGCTGGCGCTGGTGCTGGCCGTGGCGGCTTTGTCGAGTGTCGGCTTTCTGGCTGACCGTCTGCACCAGGGGCTCGAACGCGACGCGCGGCGCATGATCGCCGCCGATTTCATCGTGCGGGCCGATCATCCGGTCGATCCGCAATTCGCCGGGCAAGCCAAAGCGCTCGGTCTGAATACCGCCAGCACGGCGATCTTTCCCAGCATGATCAATTCGACCGGCGCGCAGCCGGTCTCGCGGCTCGCCGCCATCAAGGCCGTGTCGCCCGGTTATCCGCTGCGCGGCGCGTTGCGCATCGCGTCGGCGCCGGGCGCGGCGGATCATCCCGCGCAGTCGATTCCGCCGCCGGGCACCGTCTGGGTCGATCAGGCGCTGCTCGACGCGTTGAAGGTCCGAGTTGGCGACGCGGTGAAAGTCGGCGGTCGCAACTTCACGATCGGCGCGGTGATCACGCGCGAGCTCGACCGCGGTTTCTCGTTCGTGAACTTCTCGCCGCGCCTGATGCTGCGCGCCGATGACGTGCCGTCCACCGGTCTCGTCACCTACGGCAGCCGCGTGACGTACCGCTTGCTGGTCGCGGGCACGGACGAGTCGGTGGCGCGCTTCGCGCAGTTCGCGCATGAACGGGTGGACGGCGGCAAGATGCGCGGCGTCGCGCTCGAATCGCTGCAGGACGGCCAGCCGCAAGTGCGCCAGACGCTCGACCGCGCGAGCCACTTCCTCACGCTCGTCTCGCTGCTCACCGCGTTACTGGCGGCCGTGGCGATTGCGATGGCCGCGCATCGGTATATGCGCCGTCATCTGGACGGCTGCGCGGCGATGCGTTGCCTCGGCGTCAGCCAGTCGACTTTGCGCGCGCTCTTCACGCTCGAATTCGTCGGGCTCGGTTTGATTGGCGGCGCGCTGGGCGTGGCGCTCGGTTATCTCGGGCATCTCGCGCTGCTCACGTGGCTCGGCAGTCTGATCGACGTCGCGCTGCCGTACCCGACGGCATGGCCGGCGCTCGAAGGCATCGCAGCCGGTCTCGTGCTGCTGCTGGGCTTCGCGTTGCCGCCGCTGTTGCCACTCACGCGCGTGCCGCCGGTGCGCGTGCTGCGCCGCGAATGGGGCGAAGCGGGGCGCACGGCGTGGGCGGCCTACGCGCTCGGCATCGCGCTGTTCGCCGCGCTGCTGATCATCGCGGCGGGCGAGTTGAAGCTCGGCGGAATCGTCGCGGGCGGCTTCGCGGGCGGGATGCTGGTGTTCGCGTGCATCGCGCGGCTGGCGCTGTGGGGCGCGGCGAGCGTCGTGCGCAGCGAGCGCGTGAATGCGAGCATCGGCTGGCGTTATGCGCTGGCGTCGCTCGAACGGCGCAGCAGCGCGAGCGCATTGCAGATCACCGCGCTCGGCATCGGCCTGATGTGTCTGTTGCTGATTGCGATGACGCGCAACGACCTCGTGGCCGGCTGGCGCAAATCGACGCCGCCCGATGCGCCGAACGAATTCATCATCGACATCCAGCCTGACCAGCGTGACGCCGTCACGCAATATCTGAGCACGCATGGCGTGCCGGGCACGGTGCTCGCGCCGATGGTGCGCGGACGGCTGACGGCGATCAACGGCAAGCCGGTCAATCCGGACGCTTTCAAGGGCGACGACGCCAAGCGTCTCGTGGATCGCGAATTCAATCTGTCTTACACGACCGAGCTGCCCGACGATAACCGCCTCGCCGCCGGCACGTGGTACGGCGACACGAAAACGCCGCAGATTTCGATCGAGCAAGGACTCGCCAAACTGATCAACGTGAAACCAGGCGACTTCCTGCGTTTCGACGTGACCGGCTTGCAGATCGACGCGCCGGTCACGAGCGTGCGCAAGCTCGACTGGGGTTCGTTCAAGGTCAACTTTTTCGTGCTGATGCCGCCTGCGGCATTGCAGGATTTCCCGGCGACGTTCATCACGAGCTTCCATTTGCCGCAGGAAAAACAGTCGACCATCGACGGCCTGATCTCCGCCTATCCGAACCTCACGGCCATCGACACCGGTCCGATTCTCGCGCAGGTGCAGCGTGTCTTGCAGCAGGTGATCGGCGCGGTGCAGTTCCTGTTTGCGTTCACGCTCGCGGCGGGCGTGCTCGTGCTGTACGCGGCGCTCGCCGGCACGCGCGATGAGCGTATGCGAGAGTCCGCGCTGCTGCGCGCGCTGGGCGCGTCGCATCGTCAGGTGCGGGCGGTGCAGATCGCCGAGTTCGTCGCGGTGGGCGCGCTGGCGGGCTTGATGGCGGCGGCCGGCGCGCAAGCCATTGGCTACGTGCTGGCGACGCGCGTGTTCGAGTTCTATCTGAGTTTCAATCCCTGGTTGTTGCCGGCGGGCATTGCCGCCGGCATCGCGTGTGCCGGCGTGGGCGGCTGGCTGAGCTTGCGGCATGTGCTGGCGCGGCCCGCGTTGCAATCGCTGCGGGACGCGTGATTTTTCTTATCGGTTAGTGAGCAGGTATGAGTGATTTGAACGACGAAGTGTCCGCGGCGCAGCCGACGGCCTTCGAACTGGTCGGCGGCGAAGCGCGTGTGCGCGAACTGGTCGACCGCTTTTACGACTTGATGGATCTCGAAGCAGATTTCGCCGGGATCCGCGCGTTGCATCCGGAATCGCTCGACGGTTCGCGCGACAAGTTCTTCTGGTTTTTGTGCGGCTGGATGGGCGGCCCTGATCACTACATCAGCCGCTTCGGGCATCCGCGTTTGCGCGCGCGGCATCTGCCGTTCGCGATCGCCTCGAGCGAGCGCGATCAGTGGCTCAGATGCATGGCGTGGGCCATGGAAGATGTCGGTCTTGATGAGCCGCTGAGGGAGCGTCTGCTCGGCTCGTTCTTCGAAACAGCTGACTGGATGCGCAACCGGAATGGCTAATGGGTTGGGGTTGGACCAGACATCCGGCGCGGCATCTGCGGACTATGCTGACTTGCCTCAGGAAGCACGCGAAGTGCTCGACTGCTGGTTCGGCGCACCAGGCGCGCCGGAGTTCGGCACGGAGCGCAAAGTCTGGTTTTCACGCAATGCGGCTTTCGACGCGATGCTGCGGGAACGCTTCGGTGCCCTGATCGACCCGGCCCGCACGTCCGCGCTCGATAGCTGGACGGACACACCGCTCGGCGCGCTGGCGCTCGTCGTCGTGCTGGATCAGTTCTCGCGCAATTGTCATCGCAATACAGCGCGCGCGTTCGCCGCCGATCAGAAGGCCTTGCTCACCGCGCAGCAGATGATCGCCAGTGGCGCGGACCGCCGGTTGCCTACCGTGCATCATCGCGCGTTCGCCTATCTGCCGTTCGAGCACGACGAAACGCTCGCCAGTCAGCGCGAGTCATTGCGTCTGTTCAAGCAGTTGGAAGCGGAGCGGGGCGGCAAGTCGTATCACCGGTCCGCGGTGCGGCACGCGGAAATCGTCGAGCGTTTCGGACGCTTTCCGCATCGAAATGTGCTGCTCGGGCGTCCCTCGACGGCTGCAGAAATCGCTTTCCTGCGTACACCCGGTTCATCGTTCTAGGCCGCCCGGGCACGCGCCGCCCGGCTGACGTGCATGCGGCGCGTAACGAGCAGGAAAGCGAGATCTAGCGCCCGCCGGACACATCGAGCAGCGCGCCCGTCACATACGAGGCAGCGTCGCTCAACAACCAGACGATGGTTTCCGCCACTTCGTCGGCCGTGCCGGGGCGGCCCAGCGGTGTGGTCGCGCCGAGTTGCGCGGCGCGCTCGGGCTTGCCGCCGCTCGCGTGGATTTCGGTGTCGATGAGGCCGGGGCGCACCGCGTTCACGCGCACACCTCGCGGGCCGAGTTCCTTGGCGAGGCCGAGCGTCATCGTATCGACGGCGCCTTTCGAGCCGGCGTAGTCGACGTATTCGTTCGGCGAACCAAGACGCGATGCCGCCGACGACACGTTGACGATCACGCCGCCCGCGCCGCCACGATCCGTCGACATGCGCCGCGCAGCTTCGCGCGCGCACAGATACGCGCCCAGCACGTTGACGTCGAACATGCGCTTCAGACGCGTGAGGTCCATGTCGGCGAGTTGGCTGGACGGCGCGACGATCCCGGCGTTATTGACGAGCGCATCGATCCGGCCGAACTTCTGCTGAAGCGCATCGAACATCGCGAGCACGTCGGCTTCATTCGCGACGTCGCCCGCAATCGTCAACGCGCGGCCGCCGGCGCGTTCGACTTCGGCGGCGGTGTCCTGCGCCGCGGCGAGATTGCGCGCGTAATTCACGCCGACGGACCAGCCCCGCGCACCCAGCAAACGTGCGGTCGCGCGGCCAATGCCGCGGCTGCCACCGGTGATCAGAACGGCTTTCGTCATCGCAACCTCATCGTTCGGGAAAAGTCAGACCGCGTCGCGCTTGATCGCCCACTTGTCGCTGATGGGCGGCTGATAACGTTGCAGCTTGCCGATCAGTGCGGCCGGATCGGCGTCGATCTGCAGGATGTCGAAATAGGTCTGGCGCATGAAGCCTTCGTCGACCGTGTGCTGAAGCATGTTGACCAACGGATCGTAGAAGCCGTCGATATTCAGCAGTGCCACCGCTTTCTGGTGGTAGCCGAGTTGCGCCCACGTGTAGACCTCGAACAGCTCTTCGAGCGTGCCCGCGCCGCCCGGCATCGCGACGAACGCGTCGGACAGGTCGGCCATCATCTTCTTGCGATGATGCATGTCGGGCACGACATGCAGTTCGGTCAGGCCGTTATGGCCGACTTCCTTATTGACCAGCAGCTCGGGAATCACGCCGATCGCGCGGCCGCCTTCGGCCATCACCGTGTCGGCGATCACGCCCATCAGGCCGACCTTGCCGCCGCCGTACACCAGCGCGAGATCGGCTTGCACCAGCGCGCGGCCGAAGGCGCGCGCCGCTTCCGCATACAACGGTTTGGCTCCGTTGGAAGAGCCGCAATACACACACACCGACTTCATGCTCAAACGTCCTTCGGTTCGTTGCGGGGCGCGGCGCCTTCCTTGGGCGGCAGGTAGTCGTAAAACTCGCGCTTGGGCAGCTTGCCCGACACGAGGTCGTCGAAAATCTGCCGTGAGCGGCCGCGCAGATAAGGCGCCATCAGCGACACGATCTGTACGCTCACCTGATGCAGCTCCGCGCGAATCGCTTCCTGCTCGTTGTATTTGCGCGGGTTCATCACGAACTGGTACGACAGCCAGTACGTGCCGATCACGCCGACGTTGGTGGCGATCACCTGCAGTTCTTCCGGCGTGACGACCATTTCGCCGTCGGCGACGAGCTGTTCGCAGAACTGGCTCGCAAAACGCACCTTGTGGCTGATGATCTGCTTGAAGTGCGTTTCGAGCGTGCGATTGCGCGCCAGCAGATCGTTCAGATCACGATACAGGAAACGATAACGCCACGTGAAATCGACCATGTACTGCAGATACGACCACATTTCGTCGATGGTCGCGCGATGGTCGTCGGGAAAACGCAGACGCTTTTCGATCTCCTGCTCGAACTGGCTGAAGATGCTGTTGATGATGTCGTCTTTGTTGCGGAAGTGGTAGTACAGGTTGCCTGGACTGATTTCCATTTCCTCGGCGATCGTCGTCGTCGTGACGTTCGGCTCGCCGATTTCGTTGAACAGCTTCAACGACAGCTCGAGAATCCGTTCGCGCGTGCGGCGGGGAGGTTTGGCTTCCATGTCGTCCGGCCCTGGTTACGCCGGGCTGGGGCACACGGCGGCGTGCCGCTCTTTGCGTGATCCACCCGGACGCGGTTGGTGTATCGGACGATTATAAACCGAGCGTTCTTATATCAAGCGGATAGCCAGGGTTTTCATTGCTCAAGGCGATTTCGCGCGCCGTTCGACGGCGGCTCGAGCGCGTTGAAACGCGGTGACACGTGACTTCACAGCCATGCCTTGGCCCAATGCACGACCAGTGGCCCGACGATCAGCAGCCATGTCATCAGGCACATGCCGAGCGCGACCATCACGGCCGCGCTACCGAGATCCTTCGCGCGACGCGAGAGTTCGTGGCGTTCGAGTGAAATCCGGTCGATGGCCGCTTCCACGCTCGAATTCAGCAACTCGACGATCAGCACGAGCAGCACTGAACCGAGCAGCAACACGCGCGACACCGGCTCGACCGGCACCAGCACGCCGCAGGGAATCAGGATCGCGGCGAGCGTGAGCTCCTGGCGAAACGCGCTTTCCTCGCGAATCGCCACGCGAAAGCCCGCGAGCGAATTTTTCATCGCGTGCCAGGCACGCGTGAGGCCACGATTGCCTTTGTAGGGATTGAAAGGCAGCGGCGCGAGCGGATCGTCGGGACTGAGGGGTTCGTTCTGCGCGTCGTGTTGCGTGCCGTTCTGTTGCGTGCCGTTCGCAGCGCTCGCGCCGGTCATGCCGTTCAAACCATGCGCGTGATCCGCATGATTCGGCGTGTCTGGCTCGCCTACGTCGTCGAACGGCTCGATGCTCGCGTTGTCGTTGTCGGCATCGACGGCACGCAGCGCGCCGTTCGGCGCGCGCCCCACGGTGGATGGTCTGGTTCGCATGGACAACTCGGCACGCCGCGTCACGCGGCGGCGCTTTCCTCGCGATACGAGGCGCGCGGCAACGGCTTCAGATGCGCGGCGAATTGCTCGGAGGCCGCCGCCCACGAGAAGCGTTCGGCCCACGCGCGCGCATGATTGCGATCGATCTTCAAGGCTTCGAGGCAGGCTTCGCGCAGGTCCTCGTGCATGGCGCCGGCGCCACCGTCGCCGAGCACGTCGATCGGACCGGTGACGGGATACGCCGCAACCGGCGTGCCGCAGGCGAGCGCTTCGAGCAGCACGAGCCCGAACGTGTCGGTGCGGCTCGGAAACACGAAGACGTCGGCCGCCGCATAGACCTTCGCCAGTTCGGCCTGCGTCAGCACGCCCAGGTAATTCGCTTGCGGATAGCGCGACTTCAGTTCGGCGAGTGCCGGGCCTTCACCGGCGACCCATTTCGAACCGGGCAGATCCAGCTTCAGAAATGCCTCGACGTTCTTCTCGACGGCCACACGTCCCACGTACAGAAAGATTGGCCGGGCGCTGTTGAGCACCTTCGAGTCCATCTGGTGAAAGATCTCCAGGTCGACGCCGCGCGTCCACAACACGACGTTGGTGAAGCCGAATTTCTCGAGGTCGCTCTTGACGACCGGCGTCGGCGCCATCACAGCCAGCGACGGCTTGTGAAACCAGTGCAGGAACTTGTAGGTCGCGGCGAGCGGAATGCCGAAGCGCGCCTGCACGTACTCCGGAAAACGCGTGTGATAAGCGGTCGTGAACGGCAGCTTGTGCTGGATCGCGTAGGCGCGCGCGGCCATGCCGAGCGGACCCTCGGTGGCGATGTGCAACGCGTCGGGCGAGAAGGCGTCGATACGCTCGCGCAGCTTGCGGCGCGGCAGCAGCGAGAGGCGGATCTCCGGATAAGTCGGGCAAGGGATCGTTTTGAATTCGAGCGGCGTCAGCAGATCGACGTGATGGCCGAGCGCACTGAGTTCGCGCGTGGTGTTTTTCAGCGTGCGCACGACGCCATTGACCTGCGGTTCCCATGCGTCGGTGACGATCATGATCTTCATCGGTTTTGGCCCAATAGAAGTTAAGAGGGACTACGCGGTCGCCCGGGCCTTTTGCACGCCCACTTCCGGAGAGCGCATCACGGTCCAGTAGATCACCTTCAGTTCGCCTTCATACGTCTCGACGAGTGCGGACAGGCTTTCGACCCAGTCGCCGTCGTTGCAATACAGGACGCCGTCGATATCGCGTATCTCGGCTTTATGGATGTGCCCGCAGACCACGCCGTCGCAGCCGCGTCGGCGTGCTTCGTCGGTCATCACGCGTTCGAACGAGGAGATGAAATTCACCGCGTTCTTCACCTGATGCTTCAGGTACTGCGACAGCGACCAGTACGGAAAACCGAGCCGGCTGCGGATCCGGTTGAACCAGCGGTTCAGGATCAGGATCATGGTGTAGAGCGTGTCGCCGAGATAGGCGAGCCACTTGGCGTGCTGGATCACGCCGTCGAACAGATCGCCGTGCACGATCCACAGACGCTTGCCGGCGAGCGTGGTGTGAAACGCCTCGCCGCGCACGTGGATGTCGCCGAACGCGAGGTCGCAGAACTGGCGCGCGGCTTCGTCGTGATTGCCGGGCACGTAGATCACCTGGGTGCCTTTGCGCGCCTTGCGCAGCACCTTCTGCACGACGTCGTTGTGCGCCTGCGGCCAGTACCAGCCTTTCCTCAACTGCCAGCCGTCGATGATGTCGCCCACGAGGTACAGGTACTCCGATTCGTTGTGGCGCAGGAAGTCGAGCAGATAGGGCGCCTGGCAGCCGCTCGAGCCGAGATGGATGTCGGACAGCCAGATGGTGCGGTAGCGGTGCGGCTCGGCGTGGTCGTCGTCGTGATGACTGGCGTTGGCGTCGAGCGGCACGGGCGCCACGGGCAGCGGCAAGCCGTGACTATGGTTGGGTTCCGGGCGGAACGCGACAGGGTCGACGCTCGGGCCGGTCTGGCGGAACAGGGAAGTCGCGGACGTTTTGGGGTCCATGGCTCACGCGTCGAGTTGCGGTGCCCGTATTGGGCCAACTGTGCGTGACTGTGCCGTGACAGTCATGAGAAGTTCTTATTACTGGGGAGCGCGGGGGGTTAGGTGGTGGGGTGTGAAGGGCGGCGTTCAGAAGGCTGATGGCCTGCGGCAGGCGTGGCTCGCGCGGGTGGTGGCGGACCGACGGTAGGGCGAAATGATTGAGAGGTCGGCACGGCCGCGGCCTGCGTGGGGCGCGTCGTGTGGTAGCGGCCCGACAGCAGCGCGAAATAATCGGGCGGTGAGTGCGGCAGCGTCTGGCGAGGCGCGCGCGGGGCGATAGCGACTCGACAGGACGGCGAAATAATCGACCGACTGACCCGCGACGGCTTAGCGCGAAACGCTGATAACCCGTGTACCGGCGAGGCGGTCGTGCAGGAATTGACGCTGCGGATCGAAACGGCCGGTGGCCGCCCACAGCACGAACCAGATGCCGGCGGTCAGCAGCGTCTGCGGCAGCTTGAGTCCGAGCAGAGGATGCAGCGCGAGCGGCGGCAGAAACCACAGCCACGCGAGCACATAACGAGCGACCGCGCGACCGGTAGAGAGGGGCGCGCCGTCCGCGGCGACCACGCGCAGACGCCAGGTTTTCATCGGCAGGGTCTGGCCGCTGTGGGTCCAGAACCAGACGAAATACACGCCGACCACGAGGCCGATCCAGGTCGCCAGCAGGTTGTGATGGGTCAGGCCGTTGCGTTGCTGCGTCAGCGTGCTGAACAGGTAGCCGGCGACGAACACCACGCCGAACAGGATCAGCGCTTCATAGAGCAGCGCCGCGAGGCGCCGCCGGACGGTGGGTGCGTTGCCGTTGTTGCTATCGGCAGCGATTGCCTGGGTCGCGAGCGGTTGGGACACGGCGGCGCCTGGGTCAGGAGCCGTTGAAAATTGACGGCGCTTCTGCCGGCGAAACCGGCAGCGGCGTGGCGGGCACGAAGCTCCCGGCGGCGGGAATCGGCGGCGCGGCAGCTGGGCTCGGCAACGAGGCGGCTGCGGCCGCGCTCACCGCTGCGGCGCCGCTGGCGCCGTGGTCGCGTGCATTCACCAGACGATCGAGCCCCTTGATTTCACTGCGACCCGACGGCGGGGCGCTAACCACGCTGGGCCGCCGCTTGCGCTCGCTGGCAGCGAGCCGTTCCTTCTGCTCTTCGGGCAGTTGCTGATACGCCTTCCACGCGTTCTGACGGGTTTCGCGCGGCAATTCCTTCGACACCTGGTAATTTTCACGTGCGACGCGCCGCTGGTCGGGCGTCATACGGGTCCATTCAGTCATGCGCTCATGCAGGCGTTTTTGCGCATCAGGCGACATCTTCGGGTAACGTGACGCGATCTTGAGCCATTTTCGCTTGCGCTCATCGCTGAAGGAATCCCATTGAGCTTCGAACGGCGCCAGCGCGGTATGCTCGGCCGACGTCAGACGCGACCACGCCGTCGGGCTGTTGCTGCCGGGCAGGCTGGGCAATTCGACGGCAAGCGCGGGTGCGGGCGCCTTGGCGGTCGCGTTGCCGCCCGCGACAGGCGCGCTGACGGGCGACGGGCTCGGATAAAAGCGCGGATAAGTGGCGGCAAACGACACCAGGGCCGCGATCGTGCATCCGAAAACAACGGCCAGGCCGCGCTTGTAACTCACCCGAAGAATCTCCCGCTCAGTGGGCGCGTGAAAGGTACGCGTTGAAACCGTGGTCGAGATAGGCATTGAGCGGCAGGTCGTCGCTTAGCATGGCGGCATCGATATCGGCGAGTTCGGCGGTGCGTTGCTGGTCTTCCCAGTAGGCAATGCCCACGAGGCTGATGACCAGCGCGGCGAGCGGCCACGCGAGCGCGAAGCGGCGCAGCGGCGAACGGCGGCGCTGCGGCAGTTCGACCGGCGGCATGCCCGAGGCCATGCCCGCGCCGGCGAAGGCCGGCACGAACACCGGCGCGCTCACGGTTTCGGGCTTCTTGCGGGCGAGCGCGGCACGGCGCGCCGCGGCGAGTCGATCGACGGTGGCGGACGGAATGCTGGCGGCGTTTTCGTCGAGCGCGCGACGCACCTGGCGGGCGAACTCGAGTTCTTTAGTTTCGAGGGAGCTCATAGCGTGATTCCTTTGGCCTTGAGCGCTTGCGCCAGCGTGTGGGTGGCCCGCGAGCAGTGCGTTTTCACACTGCCTTCGGAGCAGCCCATTGCGGCGGCAGTCTCGGCGACATCCATATCTTCCCAATAACGCATGAGAAACGCCTCCCGTTGACGTGCCGGTAACTTTTGGATCTCGTCGTCGATTAACTGCAGAACCTGTTCGCGTTCGAGTTTCTGTTCGTTGCTCTCGGAGCCCGCCGAACCTTGCTGGGCCTCGAAGGTTTCGAGGGGGTCGAAATCCTCGTCGTCGGCGTTGCCGAGCGACGAGAAGAGACTAACCCAAGTATTGCGCACTTTGGCACGACGGAAATAGTCGTGCATCGCATTCTGCAGAATACGCTGAAACAGCAGCGGAAGTTCGGCGGGCGGACGGTCGCCATATTTTTCGGCGAGCTTGATCATCGCGTCCTGCACGATATCCAGCGAGGCGTCGTCGTCCCGCACGGCGTAGACCGTCTGCTTGAATGCGCGCCTTTCGACGCCCGCCAGAAAATCGGCGAGTTCCTTGTCTGATGCCATCCGTTGGGGGTCGGCGCAGCGAGCGTGCGCGTAATCGGTCGAAAAATGTCGTAAAACTCGCGGATGCTAACAAACTTTTGCGCCGCTGGGGCGAAACGTGATTCACCTTGCATCTCTATAACAGGCTTTCGGTCAATTTCGAGATTTGGCTGATGGCGCCACGGCAATATTTGCTTGACCGCGCGGGCGTCTGCAGATATCGTCGCTGGTTCGCAACATAAGTGACTTGTCTCAATTGAGGTGTGGCCCAAGAAGCTCACCTGTCAACTGGACGCGCCGCTTGAACCCGAGCCACAAGCCCGGCAGAGAGCACCCGATCAAATTTTTGCCGAAATTTCGAAAGGTGAATCAATGAATATGCCCAGCGCGGAATTCTCCACGTCGGATACGACTCCCCATCCCGAAGCTGACTCTATCGGCGCCACCGTGCTCATGAAGGCACTGGCCGACGAAGACGTCGAGTTTGTGTGGGGCTATCCCGGCGGCTCGGTACTCTACATTTACGACGAGCTGTACAAGCAGGACAAGTTCCAGCATATCCTCGTGCGCCACGAGCAGGCCGCGGTCCACGCCGCCGACGCTTACTCGCGTTCCACGGGCAAGGTCGGTGTGTGCCTCGTGACCTCCGGCCCCGGCGTCACCAATGCGGTGACCGGCATCGCCACCGCGTACATGGATTCGATTCCGATGGTCGTGATCAGCGGCCAGGTGCCGACTGCCGCGATCGGCCAGGATGCGTTCCAGGAATGCGACACGGTCGGCATCACGCGTCCTTGCGTGAAGCACAACTTCCTAGTGAAGGACGTGCGCGACCTTGCCGCCACCGTCAAGAAAGCCTTCTATATCGCCCGTACCGGCCGTCCCGGCCCGGTGCTGATCGACATTCCGAAAGACGTGTCGAAGGCGCCTTGCCAGTACGAACCGCTCAAGACAGTTTCGCTGCGCTCGTACAACCCGGTCACGAAAGGTCACTCCGGTCAGATTCGCAAGGCCGTGGCCTTGTTGTTGTCGGCCAAGCGTCCGTATATCTATACCGGCGGCGGCATCATTCTCGCGGACGCCTCGCGTGAGCTGAACCAGTTCGCCGATCTGCTCGGCTATCCCGTCACCAACACGTTGATGGGTCTGGGCGGCTACCGCGCGAGCGACAAGAAATTCCTCGGCATGCTCGGCATGCACGGCACGTACGAAGCCAACATGGCGATGCAGCACTGCGACGTGCTGATCGCGATCGGCGCGCGTTTCGACGACCGTGTGATCGGCGACCCGGCGCACTTCTCGTCGCGTCCGCGCAAGATCATCCATATCGACATCGATCCTTCCTCCATCTCCAAGCGCGTCAAGGTCGACATTCCGATCGTCGGCGACGTGAAGGAAGTGCTGAAGGAGTTGATCGAACAGTTGCAAACGGCCGAGCATGGCCCGGACACCGCGGCGCTCGCCGACTGGTGGAAGGACATCGAAGCCTGGCGTGCGAAAGACTGCCTGAAGTTCGACCGCAAGAGCGAGATCATCAAGCCGCAGTACGTGGTGGAAAAGGCGTGGGAACTGACCGACGGCAATGCCTTCGTGTGTTCCGACGTCGGCCAGCACCAGATGTGGGCGGCGCAGTTCTATCGCTTCAACAAGCCGCGTCGCTGGATCAACTCCGGTGGTCTCGGCACGATGGGCTTCGGCCTGCCGGCGGCGATGGGCGTGAAGATGGCGCACCCGGACGACGACGTGCTGTGTATCACGGGCGAAGGCTCGATCCAGATGTGCATTCAGGAGCTCTCGACCTGCAAGCAGTACGAGACTCCGGTGAAGATCATTTCGCTGAACAACCGCTATCTGGGCATGGTGCGCCAGTGGCAGCAGATCGAATACAGCAAGCGCTATTCGCATTCGTACATGGATGCGCTGCCGGATTTCGTGAAGCTCGCCGAAGCGTACGGCCATGTCGGCATGCGTATCGAACGCACGGCCGATGTCGAGCCGGCGCTCAAGGAAGCGCTGCGCCTGAAAGATCGCACGGTGTTTCTCGATTTCCAGACCGATCCGACCGAAAACGTCTGGCCGATGGTTCAGGCCGGCAAGGGCATCACCGAGATGCTCATGGGTTCGGAAGATCTATAACGACGGAATTTGCGGCGGCTTCGTCATGCGCGCCTTCATGAAAGGCGAGGGCGGACGAAGCGGCGCGACTCCGCTCGCAGACATCGACAAAACATCTGGAAGAAGCGAATCATGAGACACATCATTTCCGTCCTGCTGGAAAACGAACCGGGCGCGTTATCACGCGTGGTTGGTCTCTTCTCGGCACGCGGCTACAACATTGAAACCTTGACGGTGGCTCCGACCGAAGACCGTTCGCTGTCGCGCATGACCATCGTCTCCATTGGCTCGGACGACGTGATCGAACAGATCACGAAGCATCTGAACCGCCTGATCGAGGTGGTGAAAGTGGTCGACCTTACCGAGGGCGCCCACATCGAACGCGAGCTGATGTTGATCAAGGTGAGGGCGGTCGGCAAGGAACGTGAGGAGATGAAACGGATGTCGGATATTTTCCGCGGCCGCATCATCGACGTCACCGAAAAGACCTACACGATCGAACTGACGGGCGCGAGCGACAAGCTCGACGCCTTTATCGAAGGGATCGACGCCACCGCGATTCTCGAAACGGTCCGCACGGGCAGCTCGGGAATTGGTCGCGGCGAGCGCATTCTGAAGGTGTGACGCGCAAGCATTCAGATCGTCTCGATCCGGGCCGGGCAGTGCATTTAAAAACCCGGTCAAGCAATACACAATTCGCAGCATTTGAATTTCACTGAATCATCGAATTTAGCCAAGGAACCGACATGAAAGTTTTCTACGACAAGGACGCTGACCTCTCCCTCATCAAGGGCAAGCAAGTCACCATCATCGGCTATGGCTCGCAAGGCCATGCGCACGCGCTGAACCTGAAGGAAAGCGGCGTGAACATCACGGTCGGTCTGCGCAAGGGCGGCGCATCGTGGAGCAAGGCTGAGAACGCCGGCCTGCAAGTCAAGGAAGTGGCGGAAGCCGTCAAGGGCGCGGACGTCGTCATGATGCTGCTGCCGGACGAGCAGATCGCCGAAGTCTATGCCAAGGAAGTGCACGCCAACGCCAAGCAAGGCGCGGCGCTCGCCTTCGCGCACGGCTTCAACGTGCACTACGGCCAGGTGATTCCGCGTGCCGACCTCGACGTGATCATGATCGCGCCGAAGGCGCCGGGCCACACGGTTCGCGGCACCTACTCGCAAGGTGGCGGCGTGCCGCACCTGATCGCTGTCGCGCAAGACAAGTCGGGCGCAGCACGTGACATCGCTTTGTCGTACGCTGCGGCGAACGGCGGCGGCCGTGCCGGCATCATCGAAACGAACTTCCGTGAAGAAACGGAAACCGACCTGTTCGGCGAACAAGCCGTGCTGTGCGGCGGTACGGTCGACCTGATCAAGGCTGGCTTCGAAACACTGGTGGAAGCGGGTTATGCGCCGGAAATGGCGTACTTCGAATGCCTGCACGAACTGAAGCTGATCGTCGACCTGATCTATGAAGGCGGCATCGCGAACATGAACTACTCGATCTCGAACAACGCCGAATACGGCGAGTACGTGACGGGTCCGCGTATCGTGACGGCTGAAACGAAGAAGGCGATGAAGGCCGTGCTGACCGACATTCAGACGGGCGAGTACGCAAAGAGCTTCATCATCGAAAACAAGGCCGGCGCACCGACGCTGCAATCGCGCCGCCGTCTGACGGCCGAGCACCAGATCGAAACGGTCGGTGCAAAGCTGCGTTCGATGATGCCGTGGATCGCTGCGAACAAGCTGGTCGACCAGTCGAAGAACTAAGCTGAATCCAGCTTATGTCCGGTGCGGCGTTATGCCGTAAGAGCCGGGCAAATCAAAAAGCCGTCCAAGGGTGCTGAACCCTGGGCGGCTTTTGCTATCCTACGGTTTTACAAAAACACAGAAGCCATTCATGAATTACCCTCATCCGATCATCGCGCGAGAAGGCTGGCCGTTCATCGCCATCGCGGCCGTCGTTGCACTCCTGGTTCACTTCATCGCGGGGTTCGGCTTTTCATGGCTGTTCTGGCTCCTCCTGATCTTCGTCGTGCAGTTCTTCCGCGATCCGGCGCGCCCGATCCCCACGCAGGCGAATGCCGTGCTGTGCCCGGCCGACGGCCGTATCGTCGCGGTCGAAACCGCGCATGACCCATATGCCAATCGTGAAGCGCTGAAGATCAGCGTGTTCATGAACGTCTTCAACGTCCACTCGCAACGTTCGCCGGTGGATGGCGCGATCTCCAAGGTCGAATATTTCCCGGGCGCGTATCTGAATGCCGCGGTGGACAAGGCTTCCACCGAAAACGAGCGCAATGCGGTGGTGATCGAAATGGCCGGCGGCCAGACGGTGACCTCGGTGCAGATCGCCGGCCTGATCGCGCGGCGCATTCTTTGCTACGTACGGGCAGGTGAGCCGCTCACCCGTGGTCAACGTTACGGTTTTATCCGCTTCGGTTCGCGCGTCGACGTGTATCTGCCGGTGGGCAGCCGTCCGCGTGTGTCGATCGGCGAGAAGGTTTCGGCGTCGTCCACGATCCTCGCTGAACTATAAAGCGGCACCAAGGAGGTTTTCCGAATGGCCGCATTCAAACCGCGTCGACCCCGTAACAGCGGACCGCTTCCGCGTCCGTTCCGCCGTAACAAGCCGATGGTGACGGAGGCGGCGGTCGACAGCCGGCGCGCCCAGCGTCAGCAGTTCCTGAGAAAGCGCGGCATTTATCTGCTGCCGAACGCCTTCACCACGGCGGCGCTGTTTTGCGGCTTCTTTGCCGTGGTGCAGGCCATGAATGTGCGCTTCGAGGTCGCGGCCATCGCGATCTTCGTGGCCATGGTGCTCGACGGTATGGACGGCCGCGTCGCCCGCATGACGCATACGCAAAGCGCATTCGGCGAGCAGTTCGACAGCCTGTCGGACATGGTGTCGTTCGGCGTGGCGCCGGCGCTCGTGATGTACGAGTGGATTCTGAAGGACCTCGGCCGCTGGGGCTGGCTCGCGGCGTTCGTCTACTGTTCGGGCGCGGCGTTGCGTCTCGCGCGGTTCAACACGAACATCGGCGTGGTCGACAAGCGTTTCTTCCAGGGCATGCCGAGCCCGGCCGCGGCGGCGCTGATCGCCGGTTTCGTGTGGCTCGCTACCGACAACCGCGTGCCGCTCAAGCTGGTCTGGCTGCCGTGGGTAGCTTTCGTGCTGACCATCTATGCCGGCGTGACGATGGTGTCGAACGCGCCGTTCTATAGCGGCAAGGCGCTCGACGTGCGGCATCGCGTGCCGTTCGGCGTGATTCTGCTGGTGGTGGTCGCGTTCGTGCTGGTGTCCTCCGACCCGCCGCTGATGCTGTTCGGCCTGTTCGTGCTGTACGGCCTGTCCGGTTATGTGTTCTGGGGTTATCAGGCGGTGCGGGGCAGGGCGAATCCGGCTCGGTCGGTGTCGGTAGACAGGTAGCGGTTCGTTTGCGTGCGCTGCCAGGCACGGCATGAAAAAACGGCGGCCTTCGGGCCGCCGTTTTTCGTTCGGCGAGCGCCTCCAGCGGCGCCCCGCGGCCCGTTGCAGGCAGGTCCGGCGCTAATTGCATGGCGGCGGGAATGTCGCTATAGTCAATGGATCAATGCGTTCACGTTCCTTGTCGAACCGCGCAACGAGCCTCGACAGGCGGCGCGCCGCTGAGCGTGCCCATGCTGAGCGTCCGCCGCGCTGATTGTCAGGCTTTGGGTCACGCTGCTCGTTTTTACCCTCCGTCCGCCTTCTCCGTGATCGAGTGTCGCCAGCGGTGGCGCAGACAGCCGAATTCCAATATCCCATCCCCACAATTGAACGACTCCGCAGGAGACTCGACATGTCCGACAAACTGATCATATTCGACACCACGTTGCGAGACGGCGAACAATCGCCCGGCGCGTCGATGACGAAAGAAGAGAAAATCCGTATCGCCAAGCAACTCGAGCGGATGAAAGTGGACGTGATCGAAGCAGGCTTCGCGGCAAGCTCGAACGGCGACTTCGATTCGATTCAGACAATCGCGGGCCTGATCAAGGACAGCACGGTCTGTTCGCTCGCCCGCGCCAACGACAAAGACATTCAGCGCGCGGCCGACGCGCTCAAACCCGCCGATCACTTCCGCATCCACACGTTCATTGCAACCTCGCCGTTGCACATGGAAAAGAAGCTGCGCATGACGCCTGACCAGGTGTTCGAGCAGGCGAAGCTGGCCGTGCGTTTCGCCCGCAAATTCACCGACGACGTCGAGTTCTCGCCGGAAGACGGCAGCCGCTCGGATATGGATTTTCTGTGCCGCGTGCTGGAAGCGGTGATCGCCGAAGGCGCGACCACCATCAACATCGCGGATACGGTCGGTTATGGCGTGCCGGAGTTGTACGGTCAGCTCGTCAAAACGCTGCGCGAGCGCATTCCGAACTCGCATAAAGCGGTGTTCTCGGTGCATTGCCATAACGACCTCGGCATGGCGGTGGCGAATTCGCTGGCCGGCGTGCAGATCGGCGGCGCGCGTCAGGTCGAGTGCACGATCAATGGTCTCGGCGAGCGCGCGGGTAACACGTCGCTCGAAGAAATCGTGATGGCGGTGAAGACTCGCAAGGATTACTTCGGCCTCGATATCGGTCTCGATACCACGCAGATCGTGCCGGCTTCGAAGCTGGTGTCGCAGATCACGGGTTTCGTCGTGCAGCCGAACAAGGCGGTGGTCGGCGCGAACGCGTTTGCGCATGCTTCCGGCATCCATCAGGACGGCGTACTGAAGGCGCGCGACACCTACGAAATCATGCGCGCGGAAGACGTGGGCTGGAGCGCCAACAAGATCGTGCTTGGCAAGCTGTCGGGCCGCAACGCGTTCAAGCAACGTTTGCAGGAACTGGGCATCGCGCTGGATAGTGAAGCCGAATTGAACACGGCGTTCGCGCGCTTCAAGGAACTGGCCGACCGCAAGTCGGAAATCTTCGACGAAGACATCATCGCGATCGTCACGGAAGAGTCGGCCGAGGCGCAGCAGAAGGAGCACTACAAGTTCCTGTCGCTGTCGCAACATTCGGAAACCGGCGAGCAGCCGCACGCGAAGATCGTGTTTTCGGTCGAGGGCAAGGAAGTGACCGGCGAGGCGCGCGGCAACGGCCCGGTCGACGCTACGCTGAACGCGATCGAAACGGAAGTGGGCAGCGGTTCGGAACTGCTGTTGTACTCGGTGAACGCGATCACCACCGGCACTCAGGCGCAAGGCGAAGTGACCGTGCGTCTGTCGAAAAGCGGACGTATCGTCAACGGCGTGGGCACCGATCCGGATATCGTCGCGGCTTCGGCGAAGGCGTATATCTCGGCGCTCAACAAGCTGTATTCGAACGCGGACAAGTTGAACCCGCAACGTTCGGAGTGAGTGACGCAGTAGCAGCGCGCTGACGGCGCGGCTGCGTGGCCACCGTTGTCGTATGAGTTAACAAAGCCCCATGCCTTGATTGGCACGGGGCTTTGTTCATTGCGAGCGGCGTTATTCCGTCGCCGCGCGTCGCATCGACCATCCGCGTGACGCGCGCGCCTGTGCCTGCACCTGGTGCCGTACTTCGACAGCGATGCCGCGGCGCGGCGCATCGGCCACGAACGTGTCAAGCAGTTCGCGCACGTCGTGGTCGACGAAATCGGCGCGCGTCGCATCGACGATCAAGGTGGCGCCGTCGGGAACCTGCTGCAGGTAGTGCTTGAGCGCCACTTTGCCGAGAAACGACACGTCCTTGCGAAACGACAGCAGATAGTGATCGCCGTGTTGCGCGAGCACGATCGGGCTGCGCAGATTCGCATACAGCGCGAGCAGCACGCTGCACAGAATGCCGAGCACGATGCCGATCAGCAGGTCGGTCGCGAGCACGCCGACGAGGGTGACGATAAACGGCGCGAACGGCGCAAAGCCCTGTTTCGCGACGGCGACGAACAGCGACGGCTTGGCGAGCTTCAGCCCCGTGAAGATCAGGATCGCCGCGAGACAGGCGAGCGGAATCAGGTTGATAACGCTAGTGAGCGCAAACACGCTGACGAGCAGCAGCACGCCGTGAATGATCGCCGAGAGCCGGCTTTGCGCGCCCGCATGCACATTGGCCGAACTGCGCACGATCACCGACGTGATCGGCAATCCGCCGATCGCGCCGGCAATCAGATTGCCGACGCCTTGCGCCTTCAGTTCGCGATCCGGTGGCGCGGCGCGCCGTTCGGGATCGATCTGCTCGACGGCTTCGAGACTCAGCAGCGTTTCCAGGCTCGCGACGATCGCCAGCGTGATGGCAACGCGCCAGACATCTGGATTGACGAGCTGTGCGAAGTGCGGACCGAAGTCGGCCCATTCCAGTGCGAGTTGCAATGCCGCGAACGATTCCAGCGGCGGCAGGGCGACCCGATGCTCGGCGGGCGGCGCAAGTGACGGCGCCAGCACGCTGAGCAGCAACGTCGCGCCGATCCCCAGCAGAACGACGGCGAGCGGCGCCGGTACACGGCGCACCATTGCAAAACGTCGAAATGCGCGCGTTTCCCAGCCGATCAGAATTGCTAGCGATAGCAAGGTGATCACGCAAGCCGCCAGCGAGATCGAACCGAACGGCGTGGCAATCGTGCCTGCTGTCTGCGCAGTGGCTCGCGCACCGGACGCCGCATCCACGCCGGATAACCCGAGCGCGAGCGGAAACTGTTTGACGATCAGCAGCACACCGATGGCCGCGAGCATGCCCTTGATCACCGGCGACGGCACATAGGCCGCAAAACGGCCGGCCTTGAGCATGCCAAAACCGAACTGGATCGCGCCAGACAACAGCACGGCCAGCAGGAACGCGGAGAAGCTGCCAAGCTGCGCGATCCCGTCGACGACGATCACGACGAGGCCCGCCGCCGGCCCGCTCACGCTCAAGCTTGAGCCGCTCAGCACGGCCACCACCAGTCCGCCGACAATGCCCGAGACGAGCCCGGCAAATGGCTCGACGCCCGAGGCATTGGCAATGCCCAGACAGAGCGGCAGGGCCACCAGAAAAACGACCGTGCCCGCAAGCAGGTCGCGCTGAAACGTGGAGAAGAAAGCTCGAAGGTTCATGGTGTCGGTGCAGTGAGGAGTGGGGCCTGGTATGCGGCGAAAGCTGAACCGGACCGGATTCGCATGAGGTGTCGCGTGGGTGTCGCGCTAGGCGGCGGCGCTGTGGGCGGCGGTCGTGCAGGTCATGGCGTCGTCGGCTTCGTAGCCGGACGTGAGGACCTTGATGCGCCCGTCTTCGAGCGCGAAGATCCAGCCGTGTACGAGCGGCGCCGGATCGGCGTCCCGCACGATGGGGTGCGCGCGCAACCCACGCACCTGTTCGAGCACGTTCAGTTCGGCCAGTCGGTCGATGCGCTCACGCTCGCTCGCGCGGCCATGCAGTTCTTCGTTGTGCGCTTTGGCGAGTGTGCAGAGCGGCGCGATCCGCCGATTCACATGCGGTAGGCTCGGCTCGGGTGGCAGCAGCGCGGCGCGCACGCCGCCGCATCCATAGTGGCCGCAGACGATCACATGCCCGACCTTCAGCACCTTCACCGCGTATTCGAGGACGCTCGCCGAATTGTCGTCGTCGGGCTGAAAGAGGTTGGCGATGTTGCGGTGGACGAACAGGTCGCCCGGCTCGCAATGCGTGATGGTCTCGGCGGGCACGCGGCTGTCCGAGCAGCCGATCCACAGCACGTGAGGATTCTGGCCGCGCACCAGATCGCGGAAAAACTCGGGGTTGCGCACGGCGGTTTCATGCGCCCAAGCGACGTTGGCAACGAGTAGGCGTTTGGGACGATTCATCGATAGTGGCTCCGTAAGTGGGGCGCATTCATTCGGCACGGAATTCACGGCTGCGCTCGTGCGGCCTCATGGGAGGCCTACGCCGAACCAATTCTTACGAAAGCCTTTCTATCAAAAAATAAATCTGCTGTGCGCGAAATAAAATTCGCCGCCATGCGTAATAAATAAAAAAAAGCCGCCCGGGAAGGCGGCTTCGTAGATCCATGTGGATCGGCTTGCGAGGCGCTCAGAACAGGCTGCGGCGATCCGGATCGTGCAACGGATCGGGCGTTTTCTGCGTAAGGCGCACGATGCCCTGTTCGTCGAAATAAAAGCTGTACATCATGTACCAGACGTTGTCTTCCAGATAGCGATAGGTCCAGACTTCGCGCTTCATCAACGGGAAGTACGACGTTTCGACCGGGCGGCCGAAATTCACCAGCACGTCGCTCTTGGTCCATTTGCCGATCTCGGCGCGATAGAACTCATTGGGCTGCAGCACCTGGCGTACGTTGACGATCTTGCCGGACGCGTCGATGTCGGCCGCGGTGGTGGTCTCGCCCATCGGCTGGGTCGGCCACATCAGCCGCTTGCCGCCGTTCGGCAGGTCGTAGCTTTCGCGCGGCGGGCCGAGGCGCGCGACGATGGTCGATTCGTCCGCGCCTTGGGTGTATTGCTGCCACGGCTGCACGCAGCCGGCGAGCGCCAGTGCGCTCAGACAGACGAGCGCCGCGCGGCGCAGGCGCCCTGCGGCCGGCGCTCCGATCGAGGCCGCCGTGCTGTGGTGGCGGTTGAACATGTATTCCTCCGATGGCGTTTGAGTAGCGGTTTTTATCATCGAGACGCATTATTTTGACACGCGCTGTGGCAAAAGATTTGCGCTTCGTGAAGAGCCGGCCGGGCAATACGATAACGCTTGCGCCGGCTTGCTTATTCCGTCCCGAACGACCTATGATCCGCGCTTTCACCAATCACGCGGGGCGATGACGATGGCGAAGTGGCAACGGACGGCGGCAGCGGCGCTGGCGGCGATGTCGATGACCTCGGTGGCGTATGCGGCGAGCGAGCCGGGCGCGACTGCGACTAACCCGGTGGCCGGCCCCGCAGCTAGCCCGGCGGCTAATCTGGCGGCTAACCTGGCGGCTAACCTGGTAGCTAACGCGGCGGCGAAGCCCGCGAGCAAACCCACCGGCGCGCCGATCCAGTTGGCGCTGATCGAAGGCATGTCCGGCCCGTTCGCCAACGCGGGCGCGGCGGTGGAGCGCAACCTGCGCTTCGGCGTCGAGCAGGTCAATGCGCACGGCGGCGTGAAGCTCGCCGACGGCGCGCATCCGTTCGAGCTGGTCGTGCTCGACAGCAAGGGCGGCACCGAAGAGGCGCTCACGCAATTGCGCGCGGCCGCCGACCGCCATATCGGCTACATCATGCAGGGCAACAGCTCGGCGGTCGCCGCCGCGCTGATCGGCGCGATCGACAAGCAGAACAGCCGCGAACCGGGCAATCGCGAACTGTTCCTCAACTATTCCGCCGATGACCCGGCCCTGACCAACGCCAACTGCAGCTTCTGGCACTTCCGCTTCGACGCGCATGCAGGTATGCGTATGGATGCGCTGGCCGACGTGATCCAGCGCGACAAGGCGGTGAACAAGGTCTATCTGCTGAACCAGGATTACAGCTTCGGCCACGACGTCAGCAGCCTCGCGCGTTCGACGCTGGCGACGAAGCGTCCGGATATCGCGGTGGTCGGCGACGAGTTTCACCCGATCGGCCGCGTGAAGGACTTCGCGCCGTACATCGCGAAGATCCGCGCGAGCGGGGCGGATGCCGTGATCACGGGCAATTGGGGCAACGACCTGACACTGCTCGTCAAGGCCGCGCGCGAGCAGGGGCTGGACACGAAGTTCTACACGTTCTACGGCAACAGCCTCGGCGCGCCAGCCGCCTTGGGCGACGCCGGCGTGGGCCACGTGATCGCGGTGGCAGACTGGCATCCGAACGCCGGCGGCGCGGCTTCCGACGCCTGGTACGCCGCTTTCCGGGCGCGCTTCCCGGCCGCGCAGGACGATTACCCGGTACTGCGTATGCCGCTCATGATCGAAACCCTGGCCGCCGCGATGACCCGCGCCGGCAGCGCCGACCCGACGGCCGTGGCGAAAGCCCTCGAAGGGATCAAGTTCGACAATGGCTTCCACGCCTCGTGGATGCGCGCCGACGATCATCAACTGATCCAGCCCCTTTACGTGATGCAGATGGACAAAGCCGGCACGCCGGGCGTGCATTTCGATAACGAAGGCTCCGGTTACGGGTTTCGCACGGTGCTGGCGTTGCCGCCCGAGCGCACCGTCTTGCCGACCGTCTGCAGAATGAAGCGGCCGTGACGCGGGCGAGGCGCGCTCCATCGCCCGGCACAGCAGGGTTCGCGGCCGGAATCGGCTGTGCTACAATACGCGTCCCGTTGTGAGGCAAGCCTTTATCCAAGGCCTGTCAAATACACGGGTAACCCACGGCACGGCCTTTCTTCCGTGACCGCCTGTCTAGTTCTTAAGGAAATCGACATGTCCGCAGTTGAAACAAGCAAGAAGTCCGAAGTCGTTGCGCAATTCGCACGCGCAGCTAACGACACCGGCTCCCCCGAAGTTCAGGTCGCGCTGCTCACGACCCGCATCAACGAACTGACCGTTCACTTCAAGGCACACACGAAAGATCACCACAGCCGCCGCGGTCTGCTGCGCATGGTGAGCCGCCGTCGTAAGCTGCTCGACTACCTGAAGGGTAAGGACGCGGATCGTTACCGCGCACTGATCGAGAAGCTGGGTCTGCGTAAGTAATCGGCCAGTCGTTCAGCAAGATGCCTGTGTCAGTTCCACTGATACAGGCATTTTGTTTTTGCACGGTGCGCTTCATGTGATGCGTGCCGGCTGTTCTCCGCAGTGGCGTGCCGGTTCATGCGGCGGGAGCAGGCAGCAGTAATCAAGCAGTAGAGCAAGCAGTAAAGAAGAGATTCATGGCCGGGCTTCAGGGGCGGAGCTTTGTGTCATTCCAGCGGTTCGCGCGCGTACTCGACGTAAGGCGTGGTTCTCTGGAATGGCATAACACTACTCTTCCCATGCGGCGCCGGTCCTGGCGTTGCCGCGCCGCTTCTGGTCCGCGCGGCATTACGAAGAGGAAAAGCAATGACTATGTTCAATAAGATCGTCAAAGAATTTCAGTGGGGACAGCATAAGGTTCGCCTCGAAACCGGCGAAGTCGCTCGCCAGGCGAGCGGTGCCGTGATCGTCGACGTCGAAGATACCGTGGTGCTGGCCACCGTGGTCGGCGCCAAGACGGCCAAGCCGGGTCAGGACTTCTTCCCGCTGACCGTCGACTACCTCGAAAAGACCTATGCCGCCGGCAAGATCCCGGGCGGCTTCTTCCGCCGCGAAGGCCGTCCGTCGGAAGGCGAAACGCTGACTTCGCGCCTGATCGACCGGCCGTTGCGTCCGCTGTTCCCGGAAGGCTTCTACAACGAAGTCCAGGTCGTGATCCACGTCCTGTCGCTGAACCCGGAAATTCCCGCTGACATCCCCGCGCTGATCGGCGCGTCGGCGGCGCTCGCTGTTTCCGGTCTGCCGTTCAACGGCCCGGTCGGCGCTGCACGTGTGGCCTACATCAACAACGAATACGTGTTGAACCCGACGCGTCCGCAAATGAAGGAATCGGCGCTCGACCTGATCGTCGCCGGTACGGAGCGCGCGGTGCTGATGGTGGAATCGGAAGCGCAGCAACTGAGCGAAGAAGTGATGCTCGGCGGCGTGGTGTTCGGCCATGAGCAAATGCAGATCGCGATCGACGCGATCCATGAACTGGTCCGCGAAGGCGGCAAGCCGGAATGGGACTGGAAACCGGCCGCGAAGAACGAGCCGCTGATCGCGCGCGTGACGGAACTGGCGCAAGCCGACCTGCTCGCCGCTTACCAACTGCGCGACAAGCAAGCCCGTTCGACCAAGCTGAAGGAAGTCTACGCAGCGACGTCGGCGAAACTGGAAGAAGACGCTGCAGCAGGCGGCACGGTGGCAGCCGACAAGGCAACCGTCGGCAACGTGCTGTTCGACATCGAAGCGAAGATCGTCCGTACGCAGATCCTGAACGGCGAACCGCGCATCGACGGCCGCGACACGCGCACCGTGCGCCCGATCGAAATCCGTACCGGCGTGCTGCCGCGTACTCACGGTTCGGCACTGTTCACGCGCGGCGAAACGCAAGCGCTGGTAGTGGCCACGCTGGGCACGAAGGGCGACGAGCAGAACATCGACGCGCTCGAAGGCGAGTACCGCGAACGCTTCATGCTTCACTACAACATGCCTCCGTTCGCGACCGGCGAAACGGGCCGCGTCGGTTCGCCGAAGCGCCGTGAAATCGGTCACGGCCGTCTGGCCAAGCGCGCGCTGGCTGCCTGCCTGCCGAGCGCCGACGAATTCGGCTACTCGATCCGCGTCGTGTCGGAAATCACGGAATCGAACGGCTCCTCGTCGATGGCTTCGGTGTGCGGCGGCTGCCTCGCGCTGATGGACGCCGGCGTGCCGATGAAGGCGCACGTCGCCGGCATCGCCATGGGCCTGATCCTGGAAGGCAACAAGTTTGCCGTGCTGACCGACATCCTCGGCGACGAAGATCACCTCGGCGACATGGACTTCAAGGTGGCGGGTACGGAACAAGGCGTGACCGCGCTGCAGATGGACATCAAGATCCAGGGCATCACCAAGGAAATCATGCAGGTCGCCCTCGCGCAAGCGAAGGAAGGCCGTCTGCATATCCTCGGCAAGATGACCTCGGCGGTGTCGGGCGCGAACACTGTGCTGTCGGACTACGCACCGCGCATGATCACCATCAAGATCAATCCGGAAAAGATCCGCGACGTGATCGGCAAGGGCGGCTCGGTGATCCGCGCGCTGACCGAAGAAACCGGCACGACGATCGATATTTCGGACGACGGCGTCGTCACCATCGCCAGCACGAGCAGCGAAGGGATGGCCGAAGCGAAGAAGCGTATCGAGAACATCACGCTGGAAGTCGAAGTGGGCCAGGTGTACGAAGGCACCGTGCTCAAGCTGCTCGATTTCGGCGCGATCGTGAACATCCTGCCGGGCAAGGACGGTCTGCTGCACATCTCCGAAATCGCCAACGAGCGTATCAAGGACATCAACGACTATCTGAAGGACGGCCAGCAGGTGAAGGTCAAGGTCATCCAGACGGACGAAAAGGGCCGCGTGCGTTTGTCGGCCAAGGCGTTGCTGAACGAAGGTGCAAACGGCGCGCCGCAAGGCGAACCGACGCCGCAGTAATGCGGTAGCAGGACAACGGCCGGCAGCGCGAATGCGCGCCGGCCGTTTTTTATGAAGGGCGCAGGGTGGATTGCGTTGCAGGTAATTAGAAACGGGTACTCTACTTGTTCATCCCGGCATGCAACGCAATCCAATCTTGGAGTTGACGCAGATGAAAGCGATCGAAATCACCGAATTCGGAGCGCCGGAAGTCCTGAAGCTGGCTGAGCGGCCGACGCCGCAGCCCAAGGCAGGCGAGGTGCTGATCAAGGTGGCCGCATCCGGCATCAACCGTCCGGACGTGTTCCAGCGCAAGGGCGGCTATGCGCCGCCGCCGGGCGCGTCGGATCTGCCGGGGCTGGAAGTGGCGGGTGAAATCGTCGAAGGGTCGATCGACGAGAAGAACAACCCGTTCGGTCTGAAGGTAGGCGATCGCGTGTGCGCGTTGCTGGCCGGCGGCGGCTACGCGGAATACGCGGTCGCGCCGCTGCTGCAATGCCTGCCGGTGCCGGCTGGTTTGTCGGATGTCGAAGCGGCTTCGCTGCCGGAAACGTTCTTCACGGTGTGGAGCAATGTGTTTGACCGTGCGCAACTCGGCAAAGGCGAAGGCGCGCCGAACGAAACGCTGCTGGTGCAGGGCGGTTCGAGCGGCATCGGCGTGACGGCGATCCAGATTGCGCATGCGCTCGGCTTTCGCGTGTTCGCGACGGCTGGCTCGGACGAGAAGTGCCGCGCGTGTGAAGCGCTCGGCGCCGAGCGGGCGATCAACTACAAGACTGAAGATTTCGTCGAAGTGATCAAGTCGCTGACCAACGATCGCGGCGTCGACGTGGTCCTCGACATGGTGGCGGGCAGTTACGTGTCGCGCGAGCTGACGGCGTTGGCAGATGGAGGCCGCATCGTGCTGATCGCATTGCTGGGCGGCGCGAAAGCGGAACTGAATCTGAATGAAGTGTTGCGCCGCCGTTTGACGGTGACGGGTTCGACGCTGCGTCCGCGGCCGATCGAATTCAAGGCGAAGATTGCCGCGCAGTTGAAGGAGCACGTGTGGCCGCATCTCGAAGATGGCCGCATCAAGCCCGTGGTGCATCGCGTGTTCCCGGCCGCACAAGCCGCCGACGCGCACACGCTGATGGAAAGCAGCACGCACGTCGGCAAGATCGTACTGTCTTGGGGTCAGGACGCTTGACACGGTCGGTTTGACCCGATCCACCCCACGCAGTAAAATTGCGCGTTTTGCGCACGCCGCATGAAACCGAAAGGCGGACTGTAAGCGCAAACGAAGTCCGCCGCCAAGACAAGACGAGACGATGTCGAAACAACGAGCCAAGCTGGTAGTCGGTAACTGGAAGATGCACGGGCGCCTCGCCGAGAATGCCGCGTTGTTGCAAGCGGTGGCACAAGGCGCGGGCGAATTGCCGGCCGACGTGCGCGTCGGGGTTTGCGTGCCGAGTCCGTATCTCGCGCAGTCTCAATCGTTGCTGGAAGGCAGCCGGGTCGTGTGGGGCGTGCAGGACGTGTCAGCGTTCACGCATGGCGCCTATACCGGCGAAGTGGCCGCGCCGATGGTGGTGGATTTCGGCGCCACGCTGGCGATCGTCGGGCACTCGGAGCGCCGTGCCTATCATCGCGAAAGCGCTGAACTGGTCGCCGTGAAAACCCAGCGCGCGCTGGAAGCGGGTTTGACGCCGATCGTCTGTGTCGGCGAAACGCTTGAAGAGCGCGAAGCCGGTTCGACCGAGCAGGTGGTCGGTACGCAACTGGACGAAGTGCTGGCGAAATTGTCGGTGCAAGAGGCGGCGCGGCTTGTCGTCGCGTATGAGCCGGTTTGGGCGATTGGCACCGGCAAGAGCGCGAGCTCGGAGCAGGCGCAGGCAGTTCATGCGTTCCTGCGGGCGCGTCTGGCGGCAAAGGGCGCGGCAGTGGCGGATGTGCCGCTGTTGTACGGCGGCAGTGTGAAACCGGAAAACGCGGAAGAATTGTTCCGCCAGCCGGATATCGACGGTGGCCTGATCGGCGGCGCGTCGTTGAAAGACCAGGATTTCCTGGCGATCTGCAAGGCGGCGGCCGCAACGAGCATCGCCGGTTAAGCAGGGCGCCTTGGCGAGGATGACCCCATCCCGCGCAACACGCAATGTGTGGCGCGGTTAAATAAAGACTCAGGTGAGTGTGATGCTGTATTTGAAAACATTGATTATCGTCGTTCAGCTGTTGTCGGCACTCGGGGTTATCGGCCTCGTCTTGCTGCAACACGGCAAAGGCGCCGATATGGGCGCGGCTTTTGGTAGCGGCGCGTCGGGCAGCCTGTTCGGCGCGACCGGTTCGGCGAACTTTTTGTCGCGTACAACGGCGGTGCTCGCAGCGGTGTTTTTTGTCACCACGTTGACGCTCACTTACCTCGGCGCGTATCGCGCGAAACCTTCCGCAGGCGTGCTGGGCGCGGCTGTGACTTCACCGGTCGCGGGTTCGGCTGCTTCGGCACCGGCAGGTGGCTCGGCTGTTTTGCCGGCATCGGCTGCGTCCGTCCCGGCGACCGACGTGCCGAAATAAATTTTCGTTCAAACGTGCTTTTGTGCGTTGAACAATCTGTTTAGACCAGTTACAATCTAAGTCTTGAAGCGATTCGCGGGTTTTATAAGTTGTTTTCCCGGATTGCATGCAGTGCCGACGTGGTGAAATTGGTAGACACGCTATCTTGAGGGGGTAGTGGCGAAAGCTGTGCGAGTTCGAGTCTCGCCGTCGGCACCAAAATGTTATCTAAATGCCAGCCGCTTGCTTCGCTTCGGCTGGCATTTTCACTTCTGGCGTGCGGCTTGCGTTGGACTTGCGGCATGTGCGTTTCGGAAGTGATTTCGCGTCAGGAGTGCTATGCTCCTGACGGCACTCAGAACCAACCGATTGAGGATAGTCTTGAACCTCGCAGCCTATTTCCCCGTCTTGTTGTTCCTCGTTGTGGGCACTGGTTTAGGCGTAGCACTGGTCAGTATCGGCAAGATCCTCGGTCCCAACAAGCCCGATACCGAGAAAAACGCACCGTACGAGTGCGGCTTCGAAGCATTCGAAGATGCGCGCATGAAGTTTGACGTGCGCTATTACCTCGTCGCCATTCTCTTCATCATTTTCGATCTTGAAACCGCGTTCCTGTTCCCGTGGGGTGTTGCCCTGCGCGACATCGGCTGGCCCGGCTTCATGGCAATGATGATTTTCCTGCTCGAATTCCTGCTGGGCTTCGCCTATATCTGGAAGAAGGGTGGCCTCGACTGGGAATGATGGATTAATCGCCGGTTTGCGTGGGTGGCCAAGGCTTGCCGCCCCGTCTGGAGTGGAAAGCAAATGAGTATCGAAGGGGTCTTGAAGGAAGGGTTTGTCACCACCACGGCTGACAAACTGATCAACTGGACGCGCACCGGCTCGCTGTGGCCGATGACGTTCGGTCTTGCGTGCTGCGCGGTCGAGATGATGCATGCGGGCGCTGCCCGTTATGACCTCGACCGTTTCGGCGTGGTGTTTCGTCCGAGTCCGCGTCAGTCGGACGTGATGATCGTCGCCGGCACGCTGTGCAACAAGATGGCGCCGGCTCTGCGCAAGGTCTACGACCAGATGGCCGAGCCGCGCTGGGTGATCTCGATGGGCTCGTGCGCGAACGGCGGCGGCTATTACCACTACTCGTATTCGGTGGTGCGTGGCTGTGACCGGATCGTGCCGGTCGACGTCTATGTGCCGGGTTGTCCGCCCACGGCGGAAGCGCTGGTGTACGGCGTGATCCAGTTACAGGCCAAGATTCGCCGCACCAACACAATCGCCCGTCAATAAGGCCAACGCCTCCCCCACAATATGGCAAGCAAACTCGAGACCCTGAAAGCGAACCTCGAGGCGGCCTTTGGCGGCCTCCTGCTGAACCTCAGCGAAGCAATCGGTGAGTTGACGATCGTCGTGAAGGCTGGCGACTACCTCAACGTGGCAACGCGTCTGCGCGACGACCGCTCGCTCGGTTTCGAGCAATGCGTGGATCTGTGCGGCGTCGACTATCAGACCTACGCCGAAGGCGCTTACGACGGTCCGCGCTTCGCGGCCGTTCTGCATTTGTTGTCGGTGCAGAACAACTGGCGTCTGCGCCTGCGCGTGTTCGCACCGGACGACGAAGTGCCGATCCTGCCGTCTGTCGTCGAAATCTGGAATTCGGTCAACTGGTACGAGCGCGAAGCATTCGACCTGTACGGCATCGTCTTCGAAGGCCATCCGGACCTGCGCCGCATCCTGACCGACTACGGTTTCATTGGTCACCCGTTCCGTAAAGATTTCCCTGTCTCCGGCTACGTCGAAATGCGTTACGACCCGGAAGAGAAGCGCGTCGTCTATCAGCCTGTGACGATCGAGCCGCGGGAAATCACGCCGCGCGTGATCCGCGAAGATCGCTATGGCGGTCTGAAACACTAAGAGAACGCCATGGCAGAGATCAAGAACTACACGCTCAACTTCGGCCCTCAGCATCCGGCAGCGCACGGTGTGCTGCGCCTCGTGCTCGAACTCGACGGCGAAGTCATCCAGCGCGCCGATCCGCACATCGGCCTGCTGCATCGCGCGACTGAAAAGCTCGCCGAAACCAAAACATTCATCCAGTCGGTGCCGTACATGGACCGTCTCGACTACGTGTCGATGATGGTCAACGAGCACGGCTATGTGATGGCGATCGAAAAGCTGCTCGGCATCGAGGTGCCGGTGCGCGCGCAATACATTCGCGTGATGTTCGACGAAGTCACGCGCGTGCTGAACCACCTGATGTGGATCGGTGCGCACGCGCTCGACGTCGGCGCGATGGCTGTGTTTCTGTATGCGTTCCGCGAACGCGAAGACCTGATGGACGTGTACGAAGCGGTGTCCGGCGCACGGATGCACGCGGCTTACTATCGTCCGGGCGGCGTCTATCGCGATCTGCCTGACGCAATGCCGCAATACAAGGCATCGAAAATTCGCAATGCGAAGGCATTGTCGAGGATGAACGAAAACCGCCAGGGTTCGCTGCTCGACTTCATCGACGATTTTTTCACGCGTTTTCCGAAGTGCGTCGACGAATACGAAACGCTGCTCACCGATAACCGGATCTGGAAGCAACGTCTGGTCGGTATCGGCGTGGTCAGCCCGGAACGCGCGCTGAACCTCGGTATGACCGGCGCGATGTTGCGCGGCTCGGGTATCGAATGGGACTTGCGTAAAAAGCAGCCGTACGAAGTCTACGACAAGCTCGATTTCGACATTCCGGTCGGCGTGAATGGCGATTGCTATGACCGCTATCTGGTGCGTGTCGAAGAAATGCGCCAGTCCACACGGATCGTGAAACAGTGCATTGAGTGGCTGCGCAAGAATCCCGGCCCCGTCATGGTCGACAATCACAAGGTTGCGCCGCCGTCGCGCGTGGGCATGAAGTCGAACATGGAAGAGCTGATTCACCACTTCAAGCTCTTCACGGAAGGCTTCCACGTGCCGGAAGGCGAGGCGTATGCCGCGGTCGAGCATCCGAAGGGCGAGTTCGGCATCTATCTGATCTCCGACGGCGCCAACAAGCCGTATCGCCTGAAGATCCGCGCACCGGGCTACGCACACCTGTCCACGCTCGATGAAATGGCGCGCGGTCACATGATCGCCGACGCCGTGACGATCATCGGCACGCAGGACATCGTGTTCGGCGAAGTGGATCGCTAGGACGTATTCATCAGAGCGCGCCTTCAGATTGCACGAAGCGCGCGTCAAGCAAAGGAACGCCGGGTCTGTCGCATCATGCAGCGCGCGACAGGTTTTCGTTCGGTAGGAATTGAAAGAGTCGTGTCTGAAAATGATCTCAGCTGAAGGCCTGAAAGAAATCGATCGCGCGATCGCGAAGTATCCCGCCGATCAGAAACAGTCCGCCGTGATGTCGGCGTTGGCCACTGCTCAGGAAGAGCATGGCTGGCTGACGCCCGAACTCATGCAGTTCGTCGCGGACTATCTCGGCATGCCGGCAGTCGCCGTGCAGGAGGTGGCTACCTTCTACACGATGTACGAGACCTCGCCGGTCGGCAAGTACAAGATCACGCTCTGCACCAACCTGCCGTGCCAGCTCGGCCCGGACGGCGGCTCGGACAGTGCTGCTGAATATCTGAAGCAGAAGCTCGGCATCGACTTCGGCGAAACCACGCCCGACGGCAAGTTCACCCTCAAAGAAGGTGAGTGCATGGGTTCGTGCGGCGACGCGCCGGTGATGCTGGTGAACAACCATCGCATGTGCAGCTTCATGAGCCGCGCGAAGATCGACCAGCTGCTCGAGGAACTTTCGAAATGACGTCTTTACACGATCGTCACATCAAACCGCTGATTCTCGCCGGCCTGAACGGCGACAACTGGCATCTCGAAGATTATGTGGCGCGCGGCGGTTACGCCCAGCTGCGCCGTATTCTGGAAGAGAAGATTCCGCCCGAGCAGGTGATCGCCGACGTCAAGGCGTCGGGTCTGCGTGGCCGCGGCGGTGCAGGCTTCCCGACCGGCCTGAAGTGGAGCTTCATGCCGCGTCAGTTCCCCGGCCAGAAGTACCTCGTCTGCAATTCGGACGAGGGCGAACCGGGCACGTTCAAAGACCGCGACATCCTGCGCTTCAATCCGCATTCGCTGATCGAAGGCATGGCCATCGGCGCATACGCGATGGGCATCACGGTCGGCTACAACTATATCCACGGCGAAATCTGGGAAGTCTACAAACGCTTTGAACAAGCGTTGGACGAAGCTCGCCGCGCCGGGTTCCTCGGCGAAAACATCATGGGTTCGGGCTTCTCGTTCGAACTGCATGCGCACCACGGTTACGGCGCCTATATCTGCGGCGAAGAAACCGCGCTGCTCGAATCGCTGGAAGGCAAGAAAGGCCAGCCGCGCTTCAAGCCGCCGTTCCCGGCGAGCTTCGGCGTGTACGGCAAGCCGACCACGATCAACAACACCGAGACGTTCGCTGCGGTGCCGTTCCTGCTCGCGATCGGTCCGCAGAATTACCTCGAGATCGGCAAGCCGAATAACGGCGGCACGAAGATTTTCTCCGTCGCAGGCGACGTCGAGCGTCCGGGCAATTATGAAGTTCCGCTCGGCACGCCATTCGCCACGTTGATGGACCTCGCCGGCGGCATGCGCGGCGGCAAGAAGATCAAGGCTGTGATTCCTGGCGGCTCGTCGGCACCGGTGATTCCGGGCGACATCATGATGCAGACCGACATGGACTACGACTCGATCGCCAAGGCCGGCTCGATGCTCGGTTCGGGCGCGGTCATCGTCATGGACGAGACGCGTTGCATGGTGCGCTCGTTGTTGCGTCTGTCGTATTTCTATTACGAAGAATCGTGTGGTCAATGCACGCCTTGCCGCGAAGGCACGGGCTGGCTGTACCGTGTCGTGCATCGTATCGAGCATGGGCTCGGCCGTCCGGAAGATCTGGATCTGCTGAATTCGGTCGCTGAAAACATCATGGGCCGCACGATTTGTGCGCTCGGCGATGCAGCGGCTATGCCGGTTCGCGGCATGCTCAAGCACTACTGGGACGAATTCGAATACCACGTCGCCCACAAGCATTGCCTCGTCGGCGGTCATGCCGGCGCAGCAGCGGCGTCGGAAACCGTAGCGGCTTGAGTCTGCGGATCAATAAGCAGATAAGCACGCAGAAGAACATGCCATCCGCGGGGTTCATCGCCTGAGACAGGCGCTGAACAGGCGAACGATTGAGCGGTAACAGGTTAAGGAAGATTGACCATCATGGTTGAACTTGAAATAGACGGCAAGAAAGTAGAGGTGCCTGAAGGCAGCATGGTGATCCAGGCTGCGCATAAGGTCGACACGTACATTCCTCACTTCTGCTATCACAAGAAGCTGTCGATCGCGGCCAACTGCCGGATGTGTCTGGTCGATGTCGAAAAGATGCCGAAGGCGGTGCCCGCATGCGCCACGCCGGTGTCGGCCGGCATGATCGTGCGCACCAAGTCGGACAAGGCGGTGAAGGGCCAGCAAGCCGTGATGGAATTCCTGCTGATCAACCACCCGCTGGATTGCCCGATCTGCGACCAGGGCGGCGAGTGCCAGTTGCAGGATCTAGCCGTGGGTTACGGCAAGTCGGCCTCGCGCTATAGCGAAGAAAAGCGCGTGGTGTTCCACAAGAACGTCGGCCCGCTGATCTCCATGGAAGAAATGTCGCGTTGCATCCACTGCACGCGTTGCGTCCGTTTCGGCCAGGAAGTGGCCGGCGTGATGGAACTCGGCATGCTGGGCCGCGGTGAACATTCGGAAATCACGTCGTTCGTCGGCAAGACGGTGGATTCGGAACTGTCGGGCAACATGATCGATCTGTGCCCGGTCGGCGCGCTGACCAGCAAGCCTTTCCGTTACAGCGCCCGTACGTGGGAACTGTCGCGCCGCAAGTCGGTGAGCCCGCACGATTCCGTCGGCGCGAACCTCGTGGTGCAAGTGAAGAACAATCGCGTGATGCGTGTTCTGCCGTTCGAAAACGAATCCATCAACGAATGCTGGATTTCGGACAAGGACCGTTTCTCGTACGAAGGCCTGAACAGCCCCGAGCGTCTGACTCAGCCGATGCTCAAGCAAGGCGGCAAGTGGGTCGAGACCGACTGGCAAACCGCGCTTGAATACGTGGTGAAGGGTTTGAAGGGCATCAAGGGCGACCACGGCGCGAACGCGCTGGCCGCACTCGGCAGCGCCCACAGCACGGTCGAAGAACTGTTCCTGTTGAAACAACTGGCGCAAGCGGTCGGCACGCCTAACGTCGACTTCCGTCTGCGTCAGTCGGATTTCTCCGCACCGGTCAACGGTGCGCCGTGGCTCGGCACGGCTATTGCCGATCTGTCGAACGTCGACGCCGCACTGGTGATCGGCTCGGATCTTCGCCGCGATCATCCGCTGTTCGCCGCGCGTCTGCGTCAAGCCGCGAAGGGCGGCGCGAAGCTCACGCTCGTGCAGTCCACCAACGACGACGCGCTGATTCCGCAAGCGGAGCGCGTGGTGGCAGCGCCGTCGGCATGGCTCGACGCACTCGCTGGTATCGCGGGCGCGGTGTCGGAAGCCAACGGTGTGGCACTGCCGGAAGTTTTCGCCGGCACGCAGCCTACGGATGCGAACAAGAAAGTCGCGAAGTCGCTCGCCACGGGCGAACGCCGCCTCGTGTTGCTGGGCAACAGCGCGGTTCGTCATCCGGACTTCGCGGTCATCCACGCCGCGGCGCAATGGATTGCAGACGCCACCGGCGCGACGCTGGGCTTCCTCTCGGAAGCGGCCAACACGGTCGGCGCGCATCTCGTGAACGCGTTGCCGGGCGAGGGCGGTCTGAACGCTCGCGAAGTGTTCGAGCAACCGCGCAAGGGTTATGTGCTGCTGAACGTCGAACCGGAGTTCGACACGGCCAATCCGGCGCAGGCTTTGGCCGCGTTGAAGCAGGCTGAAATGGTTGTCGTGATGTCGCCGTTCCAGACCGGCGCAGAATACGCCGACGTGCTGCTGCCGATCGCGCCGTACACGGAAACGGCCGGCACGTTCGTCAACGCCGAAGGTACGGTGCAGACGTTCAACGGCGTCGTGCGTCCGCTCGGTGACACGCGTCCGGCATGGAAGGTATTGCGTGTGCTGGGAAGCCTGCTGGGTGTGCCCGGTTTCGAATTCGACACATCCGAAGAAGTACGCACGGCCGCTCTCGGCGACGGTGAACTGAGCTCGCGTCTGTCGAACAAGACGGGCGTCACGGTGACAGGCGGCAAGGCGGCGAAGGCAGCGGAAGGCAAGTTCGAGCGTATCGCGAACGTGCCGATCTATCACGCCGACGCGCTGGTGCGTCGCGCCGAGTCGCTGCATCTGACCGCAGCGGCACGTGCGGCGAACACGGTCGGTTTGCCGGCCGGGCTGTTCGACAAACTGGGTTTGAAGGAAGGCGACGCGGTGCGCGTGCGCCAGGGCGAGCAATCGGTGCAGTTGCCGGCCGTGCGCGACGCAAATCTTGCGGAGACGGTCGTCCGCGTATCGGCGGCTACGCCTGCCGGTGCAGCGCTGGGCAGCCTGTTCGGTGAACTGGTGGTGGAGAAGGCGTAAATGAGCTTGTTCGATACGATCAACTCGGGCGGCACCCAGCTTCTCGGTGTGGCATGGCCCACGGTGTGGGCACTGGTGCGCATCCTGGTGGTGGCCGTCGTGATCCTGCTGTGCGTGGCTTACCTGATTCTGTGGGAGCGTAAGCTGATCGGCTGGATGCACGTGCGTCTCGGCCCGAACCGCGTCGGCCCCGCAGGTCTCCTGCAGCCGATCGCCGACGTGCTGAAGCTGCTGCTGAAAGAAGTGATTCAGCCGGCGCAGGCGAGCCGCTGGATCTACCTGATTGCGCCGATCATGGTGGTGGTGCCGGCTTTCGCGGTCTGGGCGGTGATTCCGTTCCAGGCGGGCGCGGTGCTCGGCGACATCAACGCGGGTCTGCTGTACGCCATGGCGATTTCGTCGATCGGCGTGTACGGCGTGATTCTGGCGGGCTGGGCGTCGAACTCGAAGTACGCGTTCCTCGGCGCGATGCGCGCCGCCGCGCAGATGGTCTCGTACGAAATCTCGATGGGCTTCGCGCTCGTCGTCGTGCTGATGACCGCCGGCACGCTGAACCTGTCGGGCATCGTCAATTCGCAGGAACATGGCATCTTCGCGTCGTACGGCTTGAACTTCCTGTCGTGGAACTGGCTTCCGCTGCTGCCGATGTTCGTCGTGTACTTCATCTCGGGCATCGCCGAAACGAACCGTCACCCGTTCGACGTGGTGGAAGGGGAGTCGGAAATCGTCGCGGGCCACATGATCGATTACTCGGGGATGGCGTTCGCGCTGTTCTTCCTCGCCGAGTACATCAACATGATCGTGATCTCGGCATTGGCTGCAACACTGTTCCTCGGCGGCTGGAGCGCACCGTTCGGGTTCCTGTCGTTTATCCCGGGCATCTTCTGGCTGGTGCTGAAGGTTTTCTTGCTGTTGTCGGTGTTCATCTGGGCGCGTGCCACCTTCCCGCGCTATCGCTATGACCAGATCATGCGTCTGGGCTGGAAGATTTTCATTCCGGTCTGCGTGGTGTGGCTGGTGGTGGTCGGCTTCTGGATCATGTCGCCGTTGAACATCTGGAAATAAAGGGCGGATGAACCTATGACCGCAATCCAAAATTTTTTCAAGACCTTCTTCCTCACGGAGCTGCTCAAAGGCCTCGCGCTGACCGGACGTTATACGTTCCAGCGCAAGGTGACCGTGCAATTCCCCGAAGAAAAGACCCCGATCTCGCCGCGTTTCCGCGGGCTGCACGCGCTGCGCCGCTATGAAAACGGCGAAGAGCGCTGCATCGCCTGCAAGCTGTGCGAAGCAGTGTGCCCGGCGCTCGCCATCACCATCGAGTCGGAAACGCGCGCGGACAACACCCGCCGCACGACGCGTTATGACATCGACCTGACCAAGTGCATCTTCTGCGGTTTCTGTGAAGAGAGCTGTCCGGTCGATTCGATCGTCGAAACGCACATTCTCGAGTATCACGGCGAGAAGCGTGGCGACCTGTACTTCACGAAAGACATGCTGCTGGCCGTGGGCGATCGCTATGAAGCGGAGATCGCGGCGAATAAGGCAGCCGACGCACCGTATCGTTGAAGCGCTTTAGTTAAAGCAGTAAATGCAGCAATCACGGCCTGTTGTCGGGCCGGGCGCCGCGGCCTGAACGCCGCGGCACGGCGCACCTGTGCGGCTGTTCTGGCGGTATGCCAGCCACAAGTGCCAAAGAACAATGCCTGACGATGGCCTAACGATGAACCGGTAATCATGGAATTCACGACCGTACTGTTCTACATCTTCGCGCTGCTCCTGGTGGTTTCAGGGCTGAAGGTGATCACCTCGCGCAACCCGGTGTCGTCCGCACTGTTTCTGGTGCTGGCGTTCTTCAACGCGGCGGCCATCTGGATGCTGCTGCAGGCCGAGTTCCTTGCGATCCTGCTGGTGCTGGTCTACGTCGGCGCGGTGATGGTGCTGTTCCTGTTCGTCGTGATGATGCTGGACATCAACATCGACGTGCTGCGCAAAGACTTCAAACGCTTCGTGCCAATGGCCACTCTGGTGGGTGCGATCATCGTGATCGAAACCGCGCTGATCCTGTGGCACGGTTACGGCGCGACCGCCACGGCGCTGCGCGACACCACGGCCGCCGCGAACGGCATGGGCGACTGGTCGAACACGCGCCTGATCGGCAAGGTCATTTACACCGACTACATCTTCGCGTTCGAAGTGGCCGGTCTGGTGCTGCTGGTAGCCATCATCGCGGCGATCGCACTGACCACGAGCCACAAGAAAGACAGCAAGCGTCAGAACATCAGCGAGCAGGTCAAGGTACGTGCCCAGGACCGTGTGCGCGTCGTGAAGATGAAATCGGAAAAGACCGCGGCAACCGTCGCGGCAGAAGAAGCCGCGGCAGCGGCAGCAGCAGCGGCCGACTCGGCACCGGCTAAGAACAGCTGAGCGGACAGGAGATAGAAATCATGTTGACCCTTGCCCATTACCTTGTCCTCGGCGCGATCCTGTTTGCGATCAGCATCGTCGGCATTTTCCTGAACCGTCGCAACGTCATCATCATTTTGATGGCGATCGAACTGATGCTGCTCGCGGTGAACACCAATTTCGTCGCGTTCTCGCATTACCTCGGCGACGTGCATGGCCAGATCTTCGTCTTCTTCGTGCTGACGGTTGCGGCAGCGGAAGCGGCCATCGGCCTCGCGATTCTGGTGACCCTGTTCCGTAGTCTCGACACGATCAATGTCGAGGATCTCGATCAGCTCAAAGGTTAATTTCAGGAAAAGCGGTTATGTCCACGATACTCAATGAAAACCTGCTGCTGGCGATCCCGCTGGCACCGCTGGCCGGCTGCCTGGTTGCCGGGCTGGCCGGAAAAGCGGTAGGGCGAGCCGGTGCGCATTCGGTCACGATCCTCGGCGTCGCGATCTCGTTCATTCTTTCGGCCATCGTCTTCTTCCAGGTGATGGACGGCGCGAGCTTCAACGCGACCATCTACGAATGGATGTCGATCGGCAAGACGAAGTTCGAGATCGGCTTCCTGGTCGACTCGCTGACAGCCATGATGATGTGCGTGGTGACCTTCGTGTCGCTCATGGTGCACATCTACACGATCGGCTACATGGCCGACGAGGACGGCTACCAGCGCTTCTTCTCGTACATCTCGCTGTTCACGTTCTCGATGTTGATGCTCGTGATGAGCAACAACTTCCTGCAACTGTTCTTCGGCTGGGAAGCGGTGGGTCTGGTCTCGTATCTGCTGATCGGCTTCTACTTCACGCGGCCCACGGCGATCTACGCGAACATGAAGGCGTTCATCGTGAACCGCATCGGCGACTTCGGCTTTCTGCTGGGTATCGGCCTGCTGTTCGCGTTCGCCGGTTCGATGAACTACGGCGACGTGTTCGCGAAGCGCACCGAACTCGCGGCACTGACCTTTCCGGGTACGGACTGGGGTCTGCTGACCGTGGCCTGTATTTGCCTCTTCATCGGCGCGATGGGCAAGTCGGCGCAGTTCCCGCTGCACGTCTGGCTGCCGGATTCGATGGAAGGCCCGACGCCGATTTCCGCACTGATTCACGCGGCAACCATGGTGACGGCCGGTATCTTCATGGTCACGCGCATGTCGCCGCTGTTCGAACTGTCGGATACGGCGCTCTCGTTCGTCATGATCATCGGCGCGATTACCGCGCTGTTCATGGGCTTCCTTGGGATCATCCAGAACGACATCAAGCGCGTGGTGGCGTATTCCACGCTGTCGCAGCTGGGTTACATGACGGTCGCGCTGGGCGCGTCGGCATACTCGGTCGCCGTGTTCCACCTGATGACGCACGCGTTCTTCAAGGCACTGCTGTTCCTCGGCGCGGGTTCGGTGATCATCGGCATGCATCACGATCAGGACATCCGCAACATGGGCGGCCTGCGCAAGTACATGCCGATTACGTGGATCACGTCGCTGGTTGGTTCGCTGGCGCTGATCGGTACGCCGTTCTTCTCGGGCTTCTACTCGAAAGATTCGATCATCGACGCCGTGAAGCTGTCGCATCTGCCGGGTTCGGGCTTCGCGTACTTCGCGGTGGTGGCGAGCGTCTTCGTCACCGCGCTGTATTCGTTCCGTATGTACTTCCTGGTGTTCCACGGCGAGGAGCGCTTCCGTGGTCCGAAGCATCCGGAATCGCCGATGGGCATCGAAGCCGCAGCCCACGCGCATGACGGCCACGATGCTCATGGCCACGATGCGCACGGCCATGGTCACGACGACCACGCTCACGAGCCGCACGAAACGCCGTGGGTGGTGTGGCTGCCGCTGGTGCTGCTGGCGATTCCGTCGGTGGTGATCGGTGCGATCGGCATTGGCCCGATGCTGTTCGGCGACTTCTTCCAGCATGGGGTGGCGTTCGACAAGGTGATCTTCATCGGCGAAAACCATCCGGCGTTGCATGAGATGGCTGAAGAGTTCCAGGGCTGGGCGTCGATGGGTCTGCACTCGGTTGCGGGTCTGCCGGTCTGGCTGGCGCTCGCGGGTGTGGTGGTCGCGTGGTTCCTGTACCTGGTTCGTCCGGATCTGCCGGCTGTCATCAAGCGCGCGTTCGGTCCGATCTACACGCTGCTCGATAACAAGTACTACATGGACAAGATCAACGAAGTCGTGTTTGCGCGGGGCGCCGTGGCAATTGGCCGTGGTCTCTGGAAGGAAGGCGACGTCGTGGTGATCGACGGCATCGTCAACGGCAGCGCACGCTTTATCGGCTGGTTCGCCGGCGTGATCCGCTTCCTCCAATCCGGCTACATCTACCACTACGCGTTCGCCATGATTATCGGCATGTTGGGGCTCCTGACCCTGTTTGTAACGCTCGGCGGCAAATAAGGCGAGGGACACTAATGCACGCTTATCCGATTCTCAGTATTGCGATCTGGTTGCCGATCCTCGTCGGCCTCCTGGTCCTGGCCATCGGTTCCGACCAGAACCCGGCTCCCGCGCGCTGGATTGCGCTGATCGGTTCGGTCGTCAGCTTCCTCGTGACGATCCCGCTGATTACCGGTTTTGATTCGAGCACCGCCGATCTGCAGTTCGTCGAAAAGGCGAACTGGATCGAGCGCTTCAATATCACGTACCACCTGGGTGTCGACGGCATCTCGATGTGGTTCGTCGTGCTGACCGCATTGATCACGGTGATCGTCGTGATCGCCGCGTGGGAAGTGATCACGAAGAACGTGGGTCAGTACCTGGCCGCGTTCCTGATCCTGTCGGGCATCATGGTCGGCGTGTTCAGCTCGGCCGACGGCATGCTGTTCTACGTGTTCTTCGAAGCGACGCTGATTCCGATGTACATCATCATCGGCGTGTGGGGTGGGGCGAACCGCGTGTACGCGGCGTTCAAGTTCTTCCTGTACACGCTGATGGGCTCGCTGTTGATGCTGGTCGCGTTGCTGTACCTGTACATCGAGACCGGCACGTTCGACCTCGCCACGTGGCAGCATGCGCAGATCGCCATGACGCCTCAGGTGCTGATATTCATAGCGTTCTTCATGGCCTTCGCCGTGAAGGTGCCAATGTGGCCGGTTCACACGTGGTTGCCTGACGCCCACGTGGAAGCACCGACCGGCGGCTCGGTCGTACTGGCCGCGATCATGCTGAAGCTGGGCGCATACGGTTTCGTGCGCTTCTCGCTTCCGATCACGCCGGACGCGAGCCACTTCCTGGCGCCGGTCGTCATCACGCTTTCACTGATCGCGGTGATCTACATCGGTCTCGTCGCGATGGTGCAGACGGACATGAAGAAGCTGGTCGCGTATTCGTCGATCGCGCACATGGGTTTCGTCACGCTCGGCTTCTTCATCTTCAACCAGCTTGGCGTGGAAGGCGCGATCGTGCAGATGATCTCGCACGGCTTCGTGTCGGGCGCGATGTTCCTGAGCATCGGCGTGCTGTACGACCGTATGCATTCGCGTCAGATCGCCGATTACGGCGGTGTCGTCAACGTGATGCCGAAGTTCGCGGCGTTCGTCATGCTGTTCTCCATGGCGAATTGCGGCCTGCCGGGCACCTCCGGTTTTGTCGGCGAGTTCATGGTGATTCTGGCCGCTGTCCAGTACAACTTCTGGATCGCGGGCGGCGCGGCGGTCACGCTGATTCTCGGCGCGGCCTACACGCTGTGGATGTACAAGCGCGTGTACTTCGGCGCGATCGCCAACGATCACGTGAAGGGCCTGCTCGACATCAACCGTCGCGAATTTTTCATGCTGGCAGTGCTTGCCGCACTGACGCTGTTCATGGGCCTGTATCCGAAGCCCTTTACCGATGTGATGCACGTATCCGTGGAAAACCTCCTCGCCCACGTTGCGCAGTCAAAGCTGCCGTTGCCTCAGTAACGCCGAGCGAGGAATTTAAGACCATGCAAAACGCCCCTATGACTGCTCTGTTGCCCGACGCGCTGGTGATGCTCGCCGTTGTCGTCGCGTGGCTCAACGACACGTTCGTCGGCCAGGCCGGTCGCCGTACCACGTACTTCATCGCGTTCTTCTCGACGCTGGTCGCCGGCGTCTGGTTCGCGATGAACGCGTTCGATCCGCAAGTGCGCTACTACTTCGGCCACATGTACGTGGTCGACTCGTTCGCCAACGTGATGAAAGCGGTGGTGACGCTCGGCTACGCGGTGTCGATCGTGTATTCGCGCCGTTACCTCGAGGATCGCGGTCTGTTCCGTGGCGAGTTCTTCCTGTTGGGCATGTTCTCGTTGCTCGGCCAGCTCGTCATGATCTCCGGCAACAACTTTCTGACGCTGTATCTCGGCCTGGAACTGATGTCGCTGTCGCTGTACGGTGCGATTGCCCTGCGTCGTGACGCGGCGCCGTCGAACGAAGCGGCCATGAAGTACTACGTGCTCGGCGCGCTGGCTTCCGGTTTCCTGCTGTACGGCATCTCCATGCTGTACGGCGCGACCGGTTCGCTCGACCTGAACGAAGTGTTCAAGGCGATCGGCACGAGCCACTACGACCCGAGCGTGCTGCTGTTCGGCGTGATCTTCATTGTGGCGGGTGTGGCGTTCAAGATGGGCGCGGTGCCGTTCCACATGTGGGTGCCCGACGTCTATCAAGGCGCACCGACGGCCATGACGCTGATGGTCGGCGGCGGTCCGAAGGTTGCCGCGTTCGCCTGGGGGCTGCGCTTCCTCGTGATGGGTCTGCTGCCGCTCGCGGTCGAATGGCAGGAAATGCTGGTGATTCTCGCGGCGCTGTCGCTGATCGTCGGCAACATCACCGGTATCGTACAACGCAACGTGAAGCGGATGCTCGCGTACTCGGCGATCTCGAACATGGGCTTCGTGCTGCTGGGCCTGCTGGCCGGCGTGGTCGACCACAAGACCACGGGTGCCGCCAACGCGTACGGTTCGGCCATGTACTACAGCATCGTCTACCTCATCACGACGATGGGCACGTTCGGCGTCATCATGTTGCTGGCGCGTCGCGATTTCGAAGCGGACACGCTGGAAGACTTCAAGGGCCTGAATCAACGCAGCCCGGTGTTCGCGTTCGTGATGATGATCATGATGTTCTCGCTCGCCGGCATTCCGCCCGCGGTCGGCTTCTATGCGAAGCTCGCGGTGCTGCAGGCCACCATGAACGCTGGTTTGACCTGGCTGACGGTGCTGGCCGTGATCACGTCGCTGTTTGGCGCGTTCTACTACCTGCGTATCGTCAAGCTGATGTATTTCGACGATCCGCAAGACAAATCGCCCATCCTCGCCGACACCAGCACGCGCGCTTTGCTCGCGTTCAACGGTGTGGCTGTGCTGGTGCTCGGTATCGTGCCGGATCCGTTGTTGAAGGCCTGCCTGCAGGCTATCCAGCACACGCTGCTGCTCTGATGTCGGCAGCGGGTTGGTTTATCGTGCTGTTGGCGCTGGTCGGCGCCAATCTGCCGTTCCTGAATCAGCGCCTCTTCGCCGCCGTGCCGTTGAAAGCGGCGAAGAAAAGCGGCTGGGTCCGGATTGCCGAATTGATCGTGCTGTACTTCGTGGTCGGCGCGCTCGGTTTTCTGCTGGAAGCGCGCGCGGGTAACCGCTTCGAACAGGGTTGGCAGTTCTACGCGATCACGTTCGCGCTCTTCGTGGTGTTCGCGTTCCCTGGCTTCACCTTCCAGTATCTCGTCAAACGCCGCTGACGGCGTCTCGCCGTCGGCGCACCAAGTCCCCAAGGTCCGCAAATGGCTGAACTTCCCGATCACGACGCCGCGCTCAAAGAGACTTGCATCGAGAGCAAAACGATCCACCAAGGGCCGTTTCTGACCCTCAAGTGCGACACTGTTCGCCTGCCGGACGGCAAGCACGCCACGCGCGAATATGTTCAGCATTCCGGCGCCGTGATGGTGATTCCATTATTCGACGACGGCCGCGTGCTGCTGGAAAACCAGTATCGCTATCCGATGGGCAAGGTCATGGTCGAGTATCCGGCCGGCAAGCTCGATCCGAACGAAGGCGCGCTGGCCTGTGCGAAACGTGAGTTGAGGGAAGAGACGGGTTATACCGCGCGCGAGTATGTTTATCTGACGCGCATTCACCCGATCATTTCCTATTCGACCGAATTCATCGACATCTACCTCGCGCGTGGTTTGACTGCCGGTGAGCGCAAGCTCGACGAGGGCGAATTTCTCGAACTGTTCACGGCGACTGTGCCCGAGATGTCCGAGTGGGTGCGCACCGGCAAGGTTACTGATGTGAAGACGGTGATTGGCACATTCTGGCTGGAGAAGGTGTTGTCGGGTGCGTGGTCGTTGGCGGAGCCGGAATAACGTCGATAGCGTAGGAGGGGCGCGGGCGGCGCGCCGCCTCGGAAGTCTCAGAAAAGCCCC
>NZ_JAQQEG010000021.1:0-177804 GCF_046027395.1 Paraburkholderia dipogonis
CCCGGCGGGGGGGGCGGGCGCGGCGCCGGCCGCGCGGCCGGCGCGTCCGGTTCGTCAGAAGCGTGGAAAGCGGCATGCATTTGCCGAAGCGCAGCGGTCGCAATGGGTGCGGTATCAGGCACGTTGCCTGCAACGCATCAGGTGCGGTGCGCGGCGGCCTGCCGTGGCGTTGGCTGGCGCGGTATGCAGGTTGCGCCCAACCGGCCGAGCCACGCTACCTGGGCTTCGCCGCGCGCGGCGCATGGCGGCACGCTTTTCCGTCCAGACGGATTTTAGCAGGTGCTAATATGTTCAATGAGATGCCCACCAAGGGCCGTGGCCGCCGGGCCTGATCGGCGAGCCAACGTAACGCGCGCTGGCAGCCGCCTTTGAGCCGCTCGCGCGCCAATCCAACATAACGAAAAAGGGAACAGTCATGTTGATTACTTTCAAATGCCGCGCCAGCCCGGACGTGATGATGCTGGAAAATCTTGCCCAGTACCTCGTCGGCATCGTCGGCAAGCGGCTGGGTGAACGTGGCGTCATCACTCACGACGAACTGGGCCCGGCCATCGATAAACTCGAGGCAGCGATTTCCGTCGACAAGCAGGAACGTGCCGAGCACGACGGCCATTTCCACGAAGGCGAAGACGGCCACGAGCATCACGAGATTCCGCCGGGACTCGCGCAGCGCGCGTATCCGTTCCTCGACATGCTGCGCGCGGCGCGGAAGGAAAACGCGGATATCGTCTGGGGTATCTGATCCGGCGCTGAACCGCTGTGCGCCGCGTTCGAAAGAGCCGCGGCGCCCGGCGGCGCGAACCTTGTGCTCCAATGAAAAGAGCCCGCTCGATGCGGGCTCTTTGTCGTTCAGAGATCCAGACCGACCGGCGCTGCCGTGCTGCTTACTGGCTGGCGGCGTCCGCCGGCGCGGCTGCGGGAGCCGACGCACCCTTCTTCGCTTTCTGTTTCTTCGGTTTCTTGACGTGTTTCACCGTGGGCGGCGAATACGAACTGACCGAGCTGGAACCGCCAGGCGCGGCGGGCTGGGCCAGCGCCGCCGTGGCGCCCAAGGCAAGCGAAACAGCGGTCAACAACAGCGTCAGCTTCTTCATACGATTTTCTCCGTTGACGATTGCAATTAGTAAGCCGACGCGTTTTGGCCGCGTCTGGCGGGGTCAAGCCGCCTCAGTCTACAAAGCCGAAAATTACGTTGCCGCAAATATTCAGTCTTTCAAGGCCGATATAGTGGGTTTCCCGCCACGTCCGACGGCTTACAGCAAAGGCGCCAAGGCCCGTTCCGCATCCGTTTTCGACAGCGACATGCGCTTTGCGTAGTCTTCCAACTGGTCCTGGCCGATCTTGCCGACCGAGAAGTAAGTGCTGTCCGGATGCGCCAGATAGAAACCGGAGACGCTCGCCGCCGGCAGCATGGCCAGCGATTCGGTTACGCTCATGCCGATATCGGTGGCTTGCAGCACGTCGAACATATCGCGCTTCACCAGGTGATCCGGGCAGGCCGGATAGCCGGGCGCTGGACGGATGCCGTGATACTTTTCCGCGATCAGGTCCTCGTTGGAGAGCGTTTCGGCGTTCGCGTAGCCCCACAGGTCGCGCCGCACGCGCGCATGCAGCGCTTCGGCGAAGGCTTCGGCGAAGCGGTCGGCGAGTGCCTTGAGCATGATCGCGCTGTAGTCGTCGTGATCCTTTTCGAACTGCTTTTCTTTCACGTCGACGCCCAGACCTGCCGTCACCGCGAACATGCCGATGTAGTCGGCCACGCCCGAGTCCTTCGGCGCGATGAAGTCGGCAAGCGAGCGGTTCGGCCGCATCACGCCGTCCACCACAGGACGCACGCTTTGCTGGCGCAGATTGCGCCACGTGAGCGCGACTTCGGAGCGCGATTCGTCCGTGTAGATTTCGATGTCGTCGTCGTTCACGGTGTTGGCCGGCAGCAGCGCGATCACGCCGTTCGCTTGCAGCCAGCGGCCCTGGATCAGGCGCGCGAGCATCGACTTGCCGTCCGAAAACACGCGCCGCGCGGATTCGCCGACGATCTCATCGTTCAGAATGGCCGGATACGGGCCAGCCAGGTCCCACGTCTGGAAGAACGGACCCCAGTCGATATAGTTCGCCAGGTCGCTCAGATCGAAATTCTTGAACACGCGGCGGCCGATGAACTTCGGCTTGACCGGCTGATAACCCGCCCAGTCGACCTTGGTCTTGTTGGCGCGGGCTTCGGCCAAAGTGACCATGGGCTGCGCCTTCTTGTTGGCGTGCTGATCGCGGATCCGGTCGTAATCGGACTTGAGTTCGTCGAGGTACTTCGCGGCGCCCTCGTCGGACAGCAGGCTCGACGCCACGGAGACCGAGCGCGACGCGTCCGGTACGTAGACCACGGGCCCTTCGTAATGCGGCGCGATCTTCACGGCGGTGTGCACGCGCGAGGTGGTCGCGCCGCCGATCAGCAGCGGAATCTTCTTGATGCGGAAGTAGTCGTCGCGCTGCATTTCCGAGGCGACATACGCCATCTCTTCGAGGCTCGGCGTGATCAGCCCGGAGAGCCCGATGATGTCCGCGCCTTCGACCTTCGCCTTGGCGAGAATGTCGTTGCAGGAGACCATCACGCCCATGTTGACCACTTCGAAGTTATTGCACTGAAGCACCACCGACACGATGTTCTTGCCGATATCGTGCACGTCGCCCTTCACCGTGGCGATGACGATCTTGCCCTTCGCGCGCACGTCGGCGCCGGCTTCGGCCATCAGCTTCTTTTCTTCTTCGATGTACGGAATCAGATGCGCGACGGCCTGCTTCATCACGCGCGCCGACTTCACCACTTGCGGCAGGAACATCTTGCCCTGACCGAACAGGTCACCGACGATATTCATGCCGTCCATCAGCGGGCCTTCGATCACGTTGATCGGGCGGCCGCCATCCGCGGCGATTTTCGCGCGGACTTCCTCGGTGTCTTCGACGATGAAGTTGGTGATGCCATGCACGAGCGCATGCGACAGACGCTTCTCGACCGGCTGGTTGCGCCACTCGAGGTTCTCTTCCTTCTTCGCAGCGCCGGTCTTGAACTTGTCGGCGATTTCGAGCAGCCGGTCGGTGCCGTCTTCACGACGGTTCAACACGACGTCTTCGACACGCTCGCGCAACTCCGGATCGAGGTCGGCATACACGCCGAGCTGGCCCGCGTTGACGATGCCCATGTCCATCCCCGCCTGGATCGCGTGATAGAGGAACACGGTGTGGATCGCTTCGCGCACAGGATCGTTGCCGCGGAACGAGAACGACACGTTCGACACGCCGCCGCTCACCTTCGCGTACGGCAGATTCTCTTTGATCCAGCGCGTAGCGTTGATGAAGTCGACGGCGTAGTTGTTGTGCTCTTCGATGCCAGTTGCGATCGCGAAGATGTTTGGGTCGAAGACGATGTCTTCCGGCGGGAAGCCGACTTCGTTCACGAGGAAATCATACGAGCGCTTGCAGATCTGCGTCTTGCGTTCGAAGGTATCGGCCTGACCTTTTTCGTCGAAGGCCATCACCACCGCGGCCGCGCCGTAGCGGCGAATCAGGTTCGCGTGGTGGCGGAACGCGTCTTCGCCTTCCTTCAGCGAGATCGAGTTGACGATCGCTTTGCCTTGCACGCATTTCAGGCCCGCTTCGATCACTTCCCACTTCGACGAGTCGATCATGATCGGCACGCGCGCGATATCCGGTTCCGACGCGATCAGATTCATGAAGCGCACCATCGCCGCTTTCGAATCGAGCATCGCCTCGTCCATGTTGACGTCGATGACCTGCGCGCCGTTCTCGACCTGCTGGCGCGCGACCGCGACCGCGTCGTCGAACTGGTCGTTCAGGATCATTCGCGCGAACGCCTTCGAGCCGGTCACGTTGGTGCGTTCACCGACGTTGATGAAAAGCGTCCCGGACGTGACGTTGAACGGCTCGAGGCCGGAAAGGCGCATGGTGTGATCGGTCATGGCGTATGTGCTCGATTGCTGCGATTAAGTGCGTCGTGTTCGATAGCGGAAGTGCGGCGACGGCTCAGTGAGGCGCGGCTGGACTCAAGCTGCGTCGCGGTACTGCGTCGGCCATTGGCGCGGCTTCACTTCAGCCAGCGCCTGCGCAATCGCCGCAATATGCTCCGGCGTCGTGCCACAGCAACCGCCGGCGATATTCACAAGCCCGGCCTGCGCGAATTCCTTCAGTAGACCCGACGTATCCGCGGGCAGCTCGTCGAAGCCCGTATCGCTCATCGGATTCGGCAAGCCAGCGTTCGGATAGCACGATACGTAGGTGTCGCAAAGCTTGGCCAATTCGGCGATATACGGGCGCATCAAAGCCGCGCCCAACGCGCAGTTCAAACCAAACGTGAGCGGCTTCGCATGACGCAGCGAGTTCCAGAACGCTTCAACCGTTTGCCCCGACAGAATGCGGCCCGACGCATCGGTGACCGTGCCCGAGATCATGATCGGCAAACGCTCGCCGGTGTCTTCAAACAGTTCGTCGAGCGCAAACAGCGCAGCCTTCGCATTGAGCGTGTCGAAAATGGTCTCGACGAGAAACAGGTCCGCGCCGCCATCGAGTAAGGCCTTGGCCTGCTCGTAATAGGCCGCGCGCAGTTCGTCGAACGTCACGTTGCGCGCGCCCGGATCGTTCACGTCAGGCGAAATGCTCGCGGTCTTCGGCGTCGGTCCGATCGCGCCGGCTACGAAGCGCGGCTTGTCGGGCGTCGAATACTTGTCGCACGCGGCACGAGCCAGTTTCGCCGACTCGAGATTCATCTCGATCGCGAGCGCTTCCATGCCGTAGTCCGCCTGGGCGACCGTGGTCGCACCGAACGTGTTGGTTTCGATGATGTCCGCGCCCGCCGCCAGATACTGCTCGTGGATCTCGCTGATGATCTGCTGCTGCGTGATCGACAACAGCTCGTTGTTGCCCTTGATGTCGCGCCCGTAGTCCTTGAAGCGCTCGCCGCGGTAGCGGGCTTCGTCGAGCTTGTAGCGCTGGATCATCGTGCCCATTGCGCCGTCCAGGATCAGGATGCGCGACTTGAGCAGCGCGGGCAGCGCCGTGCCGCGCGTGTAGGCGGCGTCGGGACGGACTGGCGTGGCGGTTTGAGCAGGCTGGTTCATGGCGGACGAGGGCTTGCGCCGGCTTTTTCGGGAAACCTGTCATTGTAGCCGCTGCCGGACAGATCCGCCCGGCGCGGGCGAGGCAGCTACACGGGCTGTCGAGGCGCGCTGCATAAAACGCAACGTTGAGGTGGCACGGCAAAGAAAACGGCCCAGCGAGGCAAAAGCCTGCTGGGCCGCTTCATATTTGCCGACCGACTTGTAAAAGCCGCCGGTTTGCCCAGTTACGGGGCCGGACGGCGCGGTCGATATCTGTCGCCAAAAACGTTAAATCGAACCTTGCGGTTAGTGAAGAATCACCGGTTGATGCATCAGGCTGTCGAACTGGCCGAGGAATTCGTCTACTTCGTCCAGCGACGGTTCCTCTTCGATCAGCTTCTGCACGTGCTCGCGAAAACGCGCCGCCATTGCTCCGTCGATATAGATCTCACGCTGCATGTTTTTGTCGACGATCTCGTAGCCGCCGGACTTCATGGCCAGCGGGCCTTCCTGTGGCGGAAACTCGACGACACAATAGTTGGGGCTGTTGTAGATCATTTGCATGGCGACACTCCTTATTTCCGTTGGCTCCTGGCCATTCCTGCGCCATAGGTGGAGCGTATGGTTTGGAATTCAAGGGGTGGGTCCGGATTGACGCTTGTAAAGTCCCGAACCTACCGGTTAGACCGGCCTTTCAAGAAACGTTTCAAGCAGTGCAGCAAAACGGTGAGATTGCTCGATGGGCGCGAGATGAGCGGCATCCAGCAGTTCGAAACGTGCGCCTTCGATGGCGTCTGCTATTGCCTGTGTAGAAGCAGGCGGCGTGCCCGTGTCGTGGCGGCCCGCCACGGTCAATGTTGGGCATCGGATTGCTCCCAGCTTACTGCGTACGTCGAAATCGCGCAGGGCTTCGCACGCCATGGCGTAGCCTTCTGACAACGTGTGGGTCAACACGTCGCGGATCTGCTCGACCGCTTCGGGATGCGCGGCCTGAAAATCGGGCGTCAGCCAGCGGCTCAATGTCGCGGGCACGAGCGGCGTCATACCGTCGCGGCGGGCCGCCGCGGCACGCTGATCCCACGTGGCACGGGCTTCCTGCGGCGTGCCGCCGCTGCTGTCGGCGATCGTCAAGGAGTCGACGCGCGCGGGATGATCGAGTGTGAATTGCTGCGCGATCATGCCGCCCATCGACATGCCGACCAGATGCGTACTGGGTGCGTCGAGTGCATCGAGCAGCGTGGCGAGATCGTGTGACAGATCGGCGATGCTGAAGGGCGCGCCGGATGCGGCGGTCTTGCCATGGCCGCGCACGTCGTAGCGCAGCACGGTGTAGTCGTCGCGGAAATAGCCGGCAAGTTGGTCCCAAACCGACAAATCGCCGCCAAGCTGGTGGATGAACGTCAGCCACGGGCCGCCGCCCTCGTTGCTCAGCACATAGCGCGTCTCTATACCGTTGATGTTCACTTGCATGCGGGCTCCTTTGAAGGGGAACGCAGTGGAAGGATCCATTCGCGCGCGCTGAGTCCCATCTGGTCTGGGCTATACGGCTGATCTATATACGCAGCATAGGCGCGAACAGTTGCAGCAGGTGGTGCGAGTCAGCTGCGTTGCGGAAGTTTCGCCGATCTGATGGAGACCTTGTTCGGGTTCGTCGCTCAGGGTTTGATGATGCCGGGTGTGTTGGCGGGATCGGTCGAATCGACCGGTGGCGAGGGCGTGGCCTCGGGCGTCACTGCCGATGCTGCCGGAGCTGAAGGGCTGGTCGAAATGTCAGGGGAAGCCGTGCTCGCGTCGCCATTGCTGTTGGGCGCGCTGTCGGCCGTGTCGGCATTGAGCTTGCCACGCCACACCAGTTCGAATTGCGTGCCGTTCGGTTCCGTCTGGACGATCCGCGCAGGCAGCCAGCCGAGCGATGGCGCAAGCCACACGTCGATGCGGCGCAAATCACCATCACGGCGGGGCAGGCGCTTGAAATGGCGCGTGTCGAGGAAACCTTGGGCCGTGCGGATGGTTTCGTCGCCAATCGTCTCGACCGGCCAGTTTTCGCCGCTGTCGTTGTCTACCACGAAGAACTGCCGCGTCACGCCCGGCTTGTAGGCGCCCGGGTCGCCGCGCACGAGGCTGGCGAGTTGCATCACCATGCTGAAACGGTCCTGCGCGCCCTCGGGCAACGGCAGCGTGGTCGGGGTGCGCGTAAAAGCGATCTTTTTGTCAGTGCGGTTGAAGATTGCGATGTCCTCCGGCCGGCGGCCGCGCTTTTCGACGTACTGGTCCGGTGCGAGGCCGAATGCGTCGATACGGCCATGGCTCGAATACACGAATGTGCCGACGAAAGGCAGCGGCACGGAGACCACCATTTCGTAGCTTTGCGCGCTGCTGCTCCAGTGGATCGTACCGGGCTGGTTGCGCACGCCGTTATAGAACGTGTCGTACTGCAGTTCGCCCGATGGCGGGACGGAGAACTTCACACCGGGCGACGCTTGCGGCGCGCTCGCTGCGCTGGCGGCGGCATTGACCGCGTTGGGGCCTGCTGCGGCCGGGGCGCTTGCCACGGCGTCAGATACCGCGGCAGGTGCCGCCGGCGCGGCTTGCTTTGCCGGCTGCAGGGCAGTTAGAACATGTTCGCGCGGTTTGCTCGCCGCGGCGTGGCGCGCCGCAGCCGGTTCGGGCGCGGGTGACGCAGCGGTGGCCGGTTTGCGTTCGATACGTTCGGGCGTCAGCAACGCGACTTGCACGGGCACATGCTCATTGTCCGAGGGATTGAGCGTCGCGCGATTGCGCTCGACCCATTGCGCGGCGATCCAGTGCAAAACGGCCACGATCAACAGCACCACGATCCAGCGCCACACGCGCAAACCGGTGCGCGGCCCGCTGGGCGGCGTGCGATCGGAACGGCGGGTGGCGGGGGCAGAGGACATCGGTCAGTGAATGAGTGCGGACGGAAAGCTTCGGGATTGACGCGCAGCGCGCGCGAGCGGCGGTTAATGCGAAAAAGGCGCCAGGCCTGATGCCTGATGCGTACGAGGCCGGCAGTGAACCGATTCGACCGCACAGCCGCGAGCGATGTTCCGCGCGGGTGAAAACACGCGCATGTTCAAGACCCGGAACAGCACATGCAGCGCCGTGCCGCCGTGCCCACCGACTGAGTTCGCTTCAAACCCTGCAACGCGCCAAGCGCACTCCGCGCAACGTCACGCCTATTCGTCGCGTGGCGACGCACTATACCCCAGCTCATACGAGAGCTTTTGCGCGCACTCGCGCAATGCCGTATCGATCTCGCCGCCCCAGCGAATATCAAACGCGCCTTCATGACCGAGCGCGACGAGGCCGAGCGCGAGTTCGCCGGTCGAGTCGAACACCGGCATGCAGAACGCGTGAATGGTCGGCAGCAACATGCCTTCCACGCGCGCCGCCTGATGCTCCCGCACTTGCGCGAGAACCTGTTCGACTTCGTCGCGCGTACGGGGCGCGCCCATATGCGACGAACGGCGCGAATCGGCCAGTTCGCGTTCGAGCATCGCGGCGGTCTTGCTCGACGACAGATACGCGGCGAACAGCAGGCCGGTGGCGGAACTGAGCAGCGGCATCACATCGCCGAGTTTCAGCGACGCCTTCGCCGGATAGCTCGATTCCATCCAATGCACCATGGTCGGCCCCTGATTGCCCCATACCGCGATGCCTACGGTGAGATCGAGCCGGTCGCGCAATTCAGACAGCGCGATGCGCGCGAGCTTGACGCCGTCGACCCGAGCCAGCCGCGCGAGTCCCAATTGCAACGCGAAACCGCCTAGCTCGTAACGGCCCGACAGCGGGTCTTGCGACACCACACCGAGGCGCAGAAAACTCACGAGATAGCGATGCGCTTTCGCCGGGCTCATGCCGGCACGCTGGGCGAGATCGCGCAGCATCATGGCGCGCGGCTCATGGGTCAGCACGTCGAGCAATTTGAAGCCGACTTCGATCGACTGAATGCCCGAGCGCAGCTTTTCCTCGCCGCTCTCGACGCTTTCGTCGTCGGGTTCGGTTGGGTCGGGCGGTTCAGCGGAGTCGGCGTCGGTACGGATCGCGCCGGAGCGGGCAATTGGAGGCATGAGCGAGGCGCACGCGGCGCATTCAAAAAGTGACACACGGATGAGGCAGATCGCGGGCACTTGGGCCGCGCCGATTCACCATCGTAGAATAGATTCCCTCTATCGTCACTAACACGGTTCATTCCTCTATGAAACTTGCCACGCTGAAGGACGGCACGCGCGACGGCCAACTGATCGTCGTGTCCCGCGACCTGCACACCGCGGCTGTCGCCGACGCGATCGCGCCCACGTTGCAACGCGTGCTCGACGACTGGGCCTTCTACGCGCCGCAATTGCACGATCTGTACGACGCGCTCAATCAGGGCCGCGCGCGCAACACCTTCCCGTTCGACGCCAAGGAATGCATGGCGCCGCTGCCGCGCGCGTTTCAATGGGCCGACGGCTCGTCGTATGTGAACCATGTCGAACTGGTGCGGCGCGCGCGTGGCGCGGAAATGCCGCCGGAATTCTGGACCGATCCACTGATGTATCAGGGCGGCAGCGACGACTTCATCGGGCCGAAAGACGACGTGCTGTGCGCGTCCGAAGCATTCGGTATCGACTTCGAGGCGGAAGTCGCCGTGATCACCAGCGATGTGCCGATGGGCGCCACGCCCGACCAGGCGCTCAGAAGCGTGCGTCTGATCACGCTCGTCAACGACGTCTCGCTGCGCAATCTGATTCCCGCCGAACTCGCGAAGGGCTTCGGCTTTTTCCAGAGCAAGCCGGCCACGTCGTTCGCGCCGGTCGCGGTGACGCCCGACGAACTCGGTGAACACTGGCGCGAAGGCCGCGTGCATCGGCCGATGATCGTCCACTGGAACAACAAAAAAGTCGGCCAGCCGGACGCCGGCACCGACATGGTGTTTCACTTCGGCCAGTTGATCGCGCACGCGGCGAAGACGCGCAATCTGCGCGCGGGCGCGATCGTCGGCTCGGGCACGGTGTCGAACAAGGATGCCAAGCGCGGCTATTGCTGTATCGCCGAGAAGCGCTGCCTCGAAACCATCGAGCACGGCGCCCCGCGGACCGAGTTCATGAAGTACGGCGATACGGTGAAGATCGAAATGTTCGACGAAGCGGGCAAGTCAATTTTCGGTTCGATCGATCAGGGTATCGCGCCGCTGGATTGAAGCACCGCTTTTGTGCGGAACGCGTCGTTGCGGCCAAGTCAGCAGCGCGCCGCGCCGGATCCGAAAGGGTTTCGCCCGATGCCGCGGCGAGTGCGCGCGGCTACACTGACTGGCGCGACGGCATGGCCGGGGTGGCTGGCTGCGGGTTCATCGCAGGACCGTCGTGAAGCCGCGTATGAACGGTACATGAACAGGGCATGAGCCGGGACATCGGCGGTACATCAAAACGAAAAACCGACGTGAGGAGACAGCATGCCGCGAATCGAATCTCTTGAGCCTGGAATCCGGCGCGCCCGCGCATCTAACACCCCGCACCTGACGCCCTCGCGCAATCGCGTCGCGCGCCGCGCCGTTGCGTTATGCGCGGCGCTTGCCGGCGTGTTGCCCGGCATCGCGCTCGCGCAAGTGAAAATCGGCCTCGTGTTGTCGCTCACCGGGCCGGCCGCCTCGCTCGGCATTCCCGCGCGCGATACGGTCGCGTTGCTGCCCAAACAGATCGGTGGCCAGAGCGTCGAATACATCGTGCTCGACGACGCGTCCGACACAACCCAGGCCGTACAGGACACCAAGAAGCTGATCTCCGAAAATCACGTCGACGCGATCATCGGCTCGTCGATCACGCCGAATTCGCTGGCGATGATCGACGTGGTCGCCGAAGGTCAAACGCCGATGATTTCGCTGGCGTCGTCGGCGAAGATCATCGAGCCCGTGGATGCGAAGCGCCACTGGGTCTTCAAGACGCCGCAAACCGACGCGATGATGGCGTCGGCGATTGCCGAACATGCCAGCCTGCACGGCGTCAAAACCATCGCGTTCATCGGCCAGGCCGACGCGCTCGGCGAGACCTTCTACACCGAGGTCGCGAAGTTCGCGCAACTGCATCACATCGAGATGGTGGCGAGCGAGCGCTTCAATCGCACCGATCCGAGCGTGACCGGCCAGGTCCTCAAGATTCTCGCGACGCATCCCGACGCCGTCGTGGTCGGCGCGGCCGGCACGCCCGCCGCCTTGCCGCCGAAGACGCTCAGGGAACGCGGCTACAAAGGGATGATCTATCACAATCACGGAGTCGGGAATAACGACTTCCTGCGCGTGTGCGGCGCTGATTGCAACGGCACGTTCCTGCCCGCGAGTCCGGTGCTGGTCGCCGCACAACTGCCGGCGGATCATCCAGCGAAACGGCTCGCGCTCGACTACATCGCGCGCTTCGAAGCGGTGCGCGGCGCGGGCAGTGTCTCGGCCTTCGGCTCGTACACGTGGGACGCGGGCATGCTGCTCGGCAATGCCGTACCGATCGCGCTGAAAAGCGGCGCGCCGGGCACGCCGGAATTTCGCCGCGCGCTGCGCGATGCGCTCGAGGCGACGCGCGGTCTCGCGGACACCAACGGCGTCGTCAACATGAGCGCCACGGATCACCTCGGGCTCGATCAGCGGGCGCGTGTGATGGTCGAAATCAAGAATGCGAAGTGGGTTTATCAGCCGCGTTGAATCAACGCGGCACGGTTCAACCGACACACCGACACACGGATTGCTCATCATGTCTCAGGCACCACACCGTAACGACGCGTTTTACGCGCACTACCAGTCGCTCCAGTTGCATCGCCATCCGCATGGCGTGCTCGAAGTCGTGATGAGCGGCGAGGGCGCCAACAAGAGCGCGCTCGCCACCGCCAACGCGCGCATGCACTTCGAACTCGCGGAGATCTGGCGCGACATCGACCGCGATCCCGACACGCGTGTGGCGATCATTCGCGGCGAAGGCAACGGCTTTTCCGCTGGCGGCGACCTGCAACTCGTCGAAGACATGGCCACCGATTTCGATGTGCGCGCCAGGGTATGGCGCGAGGCGCGCGATCTCGTCTACAACGTGATCAATTGCAGCAAGCCCGTCGTGTCGGCCATGCACGGACCGGCGGTGGGTGCCGGGCTCGTGGCGGGGCTGCTCGCCGACATCTCGATCGCGACGAAGACGGCGCGCATCATCGACGGCCATACGCGTCTGGGCGTAGCCGCGGGCGATCACGCGGCGATCGTCTGGCCGCTGCTGTGCGGCATGGCGAAAGCCAAGTATTACCTGATGCTGTGCGAGCCGGTGAGCGGCGAGGAGGCGGAGCGCATTGGCCTCGTCTCGCTCGCCGTCGACGAAAACGATCTGCTGCCCAAAGCATTCGAGGTTGCGCAGAAGCTCGCCAACGGCTCGCAAACGGCGATTCGCTGGACCAAGTACGCGTTGAACAACTGGCTGCGCTCGGCGGGACCGGCGTTCGATACGTCGCTCGCGCTGGAATTCATGGGCTTTGCCGGGCCGGATGTGCGCGAAGGCGTGAACTCGCTGCGTGAGCGGCGCGCGCCGGATTTCGGCGGCGCCGACCCGTGGCGCGCACCGCCCTCGAACGGCGGCGCAACAGGCGGCGAACGCTCCTGAGGCCGCTTCCCGCACGGTATGATCGAATCAGACGCGCGCGGGACGGCGCCCCTTCCTTACTTGACGTAGCGAGGCGACAACCATGACCGATACTTCTCACTCCACGCCGCCCTTTCCCGGCTTTCCCGGTTTTCCGCCCGCTGAAATGCTCGAACGCATGTGGGGAATGATGCGGCTCTCGCCGTTCGGCTCAGCTTTTTCCGGCGCGCAACCAGGCGGCGGCCTCAGCCCCTCGCTCTCGATGATGTCCGACATGATGGCGCCGCTCACCAACGTCGAGGAACTCGACAAGCGCATCACCGACATGCGCGCGGTCGAGCAATGGCTCAAGCTGAATCTGAGCATGCTGCAGTCCGCGATTCAGGCGCTCGAAGTGCAGCGCGCGACGCTCGCGACACTGCGCGCGTTCGGCGCTTTCGCGCAGTCGTCGATGGCGCAACCCGCAGCGGAGTCGGCCGCGCCGAGTCCCGCGCCGGCCACGGGCTGGCCACATCCGGCGGCGCCTGCCCCGGCGCCAGCGCAAGCTGCTTCGGCGAGCGCCGCTTCGTCGGCTGAGGAGTCGGCCGGCGGGGAAGAGGAGGCGCCCGCCACGCCGCCATTCGACGCATCCGCGTGGTGGAATCTGCTGCAATCCCAGTTCAACCAGATTGCCCAGTTCGCGATGACGCAACCGCCGGCCGCCGGTGCGGGTGCCGAGGCCTCTGATTTTGAGCCCGACGAGGCGGCCGCTTCGGCTGCCGGCGGCGAGCCAGAGTCCAACGCGGCGCAGGCGTCGGCGCGAGACGAGGAAACTGCGGAGTCCGCGGCCAAACGACCGGCGGCGAAGCGGGCGCCGGCCGCCACGAAGCGCACGAGCGGCGCAAGTGCCAGCCCGAAAACCACGAAAAAGTCTATTTAAAGGCAGGAATGAAACGCGCTGGCGCGGCGCGGGTATCGAAGCCGCACAGAAACGCGAGTTCGCCGTCTGTCATGGTTTTGACCCCGATCGTCGGCCACACTCCGCGAATCGCGCGATTTTGTTGCGCAAGGTCAGCCGGGCACCGGAATTGCGGCTGTTACGGCGCGGGTTCGGCCAGGTCAGCGTGCTATCATTGTGTAAGCTTAATTTGGCTTTTGGGCGTGCGCTGAAAACTACCAATCCAGCCGCCCTTGCTCCATTCACCGCCGGCAACACCGGCGCAGGGCTGGACGATGCGGTTTTCATCGCAAACTGGCTCGACCTCAGGCACAGGGTATCCCTCACCCACGGTTGGCCGCGCCGCGCGTAACGTAGGGGTAGTCGCGCAGGCGCAAATGCCTGGACTTCTTTGCCGCCAGGTGCATCTGGGCGGCCGATTACCGCGTAAAATTGAATGCTTGGCCGGCAAACGGTGCACATATGGGTGCGATCCGTTCGTCGTGAGCAAAAGTGCTACACGTAGCAGCAACAGACACACACAGTATGCGCAGAACAGGGGTGGGACTATGAACACCATGCTTTATCCGGAACTTTATAAATCGCTCGAATCCGTTCGATGGGACATGGAGAAAGACATTCCCTGGGACAAGTTCGATGCATCGCTATTGACCGACGAGCAGGCAGCGACGATCAAGATGAACGCGATCACCGAATGGTCGGCGTTGCCCGCCACGGAAATGTTTCTGCGTGACAACCATCACGACAGCGATTTCTCCGCGTTCATGAGCGTGTGGTTCTTCGAAGAACAGAAGCATTCGCTGGTGCTGATGGAATATCTGCGCCGCTTCAAGCCGGAAATGTGTCCGACCGAAGAGGAGCTGCACGCCGTGCGCTTCGAATTCGATCCGGCGCCGCCGCTCGAAACGCTGATGCTCCACTTCTGCGGCGAAATCCGCCTGAATCACTGGTATCGCCGTGCAGCCGAATGGCACACCGAGCCGGTCATCAAGCACATCTACGAAACCATCTCGCGCGACGAAGCGCGTCATGGCGGAGCATATCTGCGCTACATGAAGAAGGCGATGGCGCAAACCGGCGATATCGCGCGTGCCGCGTTCGCGAAGATCGGTGTCCTGATGGCATCGGCTCGCCGCACGGAAAAACCGCTGCACCCGACCAACCTGCACGTGAACCAGGCACTGTTCCCGCGCGACACGATTCAATCGCGTCTGCCGGATCCGGAATGGCTCGAACGCTGGCTCGACGAACAGATCCGTTTCGACGACGGCTGGGAAAAGAAGGTGGTCGAGCGTATTCTGCACAACCTGTCCATTCTGTTTGAGCGCACGTTCAACACGGCGCAGGAACTGAACCGCTACCGCAAGGAAGTGGTCGCGCGTCTGCAGGCCGAGCAGAAGTCGGCTGAACAGCCGGCCTGATGATCGTGAGCATGTGACTCGGGTTCGCGGCGCCGCGCGCTGCGAACTGGTTTGAAAAAGAACGGCCTGGCACGCTTATGTGCGCCAGGCCGTTTTGTTTCATGCGACCCATCGTGTATCGTGACGGCACCTTCCTGTCCTTTCCGATTCCTCCATGGCTGCCATTTTTGAACGCAAGATTCTGACGCGCGATGCACTGGTGACGCTGCGTCCTTCGCTGAACGCGCCGGTGGTGTTTACCAACGGCGTGTTCGATATCCTGCATCGCGGGCATGTGACCTATCTCGCCGATGCGAAGGCTTTGGGCGCTTGCCTGATCGTCGGCGTGAATAGCGATGCGTCAGTGCGCATGCTCGGCAAAGGCGACGACCGGCCCATCAATAACGAGGCTGACCGTATGGCCTTGCTGGCGGCGCTGGAGAGTGTCGACTACGTGGTGTGCTTTGGCGAAAAGACGCCCGTCGAGTTGATTTCGGCGGTGCGGCCGGACGTGCTCGTGAAGGGCGGCGACTACGACATGGACGTGTTGCCCGAGTCGGCCATCGTGCGAAGCTGGGGCGGTAAGGCGTTGGCGATTCCCTTCGAGCACGACCGCTCCACTACCGCACTACTGAAGAAAGTTCGTACGCAGGGCTAAAAAGGCTAACCGCCGCGCGAGCGACGTATCAAGTTCGCGTCTCGTGTCGCCTCCCGCGGAACCAGCGCGCTCGCTGCGTGAGCGCCTGCGTTACTGCGATAGCGCGGACGCCGCGATCGGCGCCACCGGCGCCGGGCCGCCTACAACGGCCTGATCGGCGGCTTCGGACGCCGTGACCGGCTGCACCTTCAACCATTCCTGATGAACCTGGCGGTTCAAATGGTTGGGCTCGCGTCCGCCGGCTGTGGGCGTCGGGCCGAAAACGCCGCGCACCGCGACGAATGCCAGCATGTTGGCAAGAAACAATATGGCGATCAGCCAGCGCAGCATTGTTGGTTTTCCCCGTCCAGAAGTTGAGCCGCCGTTATCCCTATGGCCGCGATTCAGTTGCCGCGTTCCATGACGCGCTCGGCAGCAATCAGCGCAAGACCGGACAGCACGAGCGAATCGTGGCGAGTATGCGGCACTTTCAGCGCGCTCGCCACTTCGTCCACGGCGCCGCCGCTGACCACGAGTCGCACCGGCACGTGCCATTCATCCCGCAGATCGCGCCACATCCGCTCGATCAAGCCCGCTTGCGCCAGCGTGCAACCCGCGGATAGCGAGCGCGGCGTATCCGTCGCGAAGAACGGGCCGCGGCGCGCTGTATCGGGCATGCTGCCGTCGAGCAGACCGCGCGCCGCGTGGGCGTCGAGCGTCGGTAGTTGCGCCGTGTGCTCGCCCAGCGAGCGCATCATCAAGCTCCAGCCCGGCGCAATCAGGCCACCGACAAAGGCGCCGTCCGCACGCAATGCTTCGAGCGTCGTCGCCGTGCCGAACGTCGCAATCAGCAGATGTTCGCCGGGAAACGCCGCGTGCGCGCCGATCATGCCGGCCCAGCGGTCGCTGCCGAGCGCATGCGGCGTGGTGTAGCTGTTGGTCACGCCGCATTGCTGCGCGCAGGCGCGAATCGTCGTGAGCGGCAGTTGCGGCCAGCGGGCGTTGAGCAATGCGGCAATCCGCGCCGCGACGTTTTCGCCCGCGACATTCGACAACCATGCGCCACCGGGCATCGGCAAGTCCGACCAGTCCGGCTGATCCGCGCCGCCGTGCGTCAGGCCGCCGGCCGCGATCTGCGAACCATCCGCCTGCACCAGCGCCCACTTGATGCGGCTATTGCCCGCGTCGATCAACAACCAGGGCGCGCCGCTCGTCATGCGGCACCGTCGGCCAGACGCAGCGAGACGTCGCCGGTCGCGATGGTCTCGCGGCCGGTCGCCGTGTCGAGCAGCAACTGGCCGCGCTCGTCGACGCCCGCCGCCACGCCGCGCATCTGTTCTTCGCCCTGTTCCAGCAACACCACTTCGCGGCCTGCGTAGGCGTGCACCGCGTTCCAGCGCGCCTGGAACGGCGCGAAGCCTTCAGCGCCGAAGCGCTGCAAGGCCGGCTCGAGTGCGTTCAGTTCGGCGGCGAGCGTGTCGGTGAGGTTGGCGTTGGGCAGCGCGCGCTGCAGTGCGGTCGGCGCGGTGCCGCGCGCCTGCGGCGGCACGCCGGCATTCAGCGCGCCGACCTTGGCGGCCAGTTCATCCGCGCCCTTCACATTGGTGCCGATGCCGATCACCACCGCGCTGGCGTCGTCGGTGCTCCACGCGGTCTCGATCAGGATGCCGGCCAGCTTGTCGCCTTCGAGCAGGACGTCGTTCGGCCACTTCAGCGCGATCTGACCGGGGCCGGCGATCGGCAGCGAGCGCAGCCCGTCGACCAGCGCGACGCCCACCGCGAGACTCAGGCCCGCGAGCCCTTCGAGCGGACGCGGCAGCACGCAGGCCACCGAAAACAGCAGCGCATTGCCCGGCTCCGCATACCACGGACGGCCACGGCGGCCACGTCCGGCGGTCTGCAGATACGCGACCCGCACGATCGGCCGCGGCAGCGCGCCGGCCTTGCGCGGCAGCGCTTTGACGCGCGCCATCAGGTCGGCGTTGGTCGAGCCGGTTTCCTCGACGATTTCGATCGGCCAGTCGTGCGCGTGAGGGCCGAACAGGGCGACGGCGCGCTCGCGGTCGATGCGCCAGTCGCCTTGGGAGGGAGTCTTGAAGGTGTTCATGGTTCATATTGTAGCGACAGCGAAGCGCGTGAGCCCGCGTGCACGGTTCCCGCGCCGCGCCTTCGTTACAATGGCCGCTAATCCGATAACCAGATTCAACGATCCTTGAACTACGACACTCCGCCCGGCCTCGAAGTCGCGGCAGGCAGCCAAGGCAAGATCGTCCGGCTCTCGGGCCAGTGGACGGCGCTCGCGCTCGCGCGCGACAAGGCCACCGGGCACGTGATTCCTCTGTTGCGATCGCTGGTCGGCGCCGAAGGCATCGGTCAATGGGACCTGTCGCTTATCGACCGGATGGACCACGTCGGCGGCCAGGCGCTGTGGCGCGTGTGGGGTCACAAGATGCCCCCGGACACCACGCTCACCGACACGCAACGCGACATTTTCGAGCGCATCGCCTTGCTCGACACCGTGCGCGAAACTGCCGAGCCGGTGATCAAGTTCGATCCGTTCACGCGGCTGGGGCTCGCGATCTTCTCGTTCTTCGAGCATCTGTATGGCGGCGTGGCCATGCTGGGGCGCGTTGTGCTCGATCTGCTGGCGATCGCACGCAAACCGAAAATCACGCCGTGGACCGAGATCTCCGCGAACATCTATAACGCCGGCACCAAGGCCATGCCGATCACCGCGCTGGTCGCGTTCCTGATCGGCATCGTGCTCAGCTATCTGTCGGCGCAGCAACTGCGGCTGTTTGGCGCAAACCAGTACATCGTCAATATTCTTGGCCTTTCGGTGATCCGCGAACTCGGGCCCGTGCTCGCGGCGATTCTGGTGGCAGGCCGCTCGGGCTCGGCGATCACCGCGCAGATCGGCGTGATGCGCGTGACCGAGGAACTCGACGCCATGCGCGTGATGGGCATCCCGCACGGCCTGCGGCTGATCCTGCCGCGCGTGGTTGCGCTCGGCGTGGCAATGCCGCTGCTCGTCATGTGGACCAACATCATCGCGCTAACGGGCGGCGCGCTCGCCGCCAAGATCGCGCTCGGCATCGACATGAACTACTTTGCGCGGGCCTTGCCGAGCGTGGTGCCGGTCGCGAATCTGTGGATCGGTCTGGGCAAGGGCGTCGCGTTCGGCATGCTGATCGCGATCGTCGGCTGCCATTTCGGTTTCCGTATCAAGGCCAATTCGCAGAGTCTCGGCGAAGGCACGACGACCTCGGTGGTGACCTCGATTACCATCGTGATTCTCGCGGACGCCGTGTTCGCGATCCTCTTTCAGAACGTGGGGCTCGGATGATCGCGCCACTCACTCAGGCCGTGCGAGGCCAACCCGTACCCTCGATCGCCGAGCCGGTGATCGAAGTGATCGACGTGACCAAGCGCTACGGCCGCAACATCGTGCACCAGCATCTGAACCTGGACGTGCGGCGCGGCGAGATCGTGTCGATCGTCGGCGGCTCGGGTTCCGGCAAGACCACGCTGGTGCGGCAGATTCTCGGTCTCGAACGTCCTTCGTCCGGCACCATCAAGCTGTTCGGCGAGAATCTCGCGACCATTTCGCCGGAAACCGCGCTGCTGATGCGCAGCCGCTCCGGCATGCTGTTTCAGCGCGGCGCGCTGTTCTCGTCGCTGTCGGTGTTCGACAACATCGCGCAGCCGGTGCGCGAGCTCGGCAAGGTGCCCGAAGATCTGTTGCGCGACATCGTGATGCTCAAGCTCGAGATGGTCGGCCTGCCGTGCAAGCACGCGTCGAAAATGCCGTCGGCGTTGTCGGGCGGCATGATCAAACGTGTGGGCATTGCCCGGGCGATCGCGCTCGAGCCCGAGCTGCTGTTTCTCGACGAACCGACCGCCGGGCTCGATCCGCAGGCGTCCGATGAATTCGTCGAGCTGATTTCCGCGCTGCATCGCGCGCTCGGCCTGACGGTGGTGATGGTCACGCACGATCTCGACACGATGATTGCGCTGTCCACCCGCGTCGCCGTGCTGGCGGATCGCAAGGTGCTGGTCGCCGCGCCGGTCGAGGAGGCAGCGGGGGTCGATCATCCTTTCATCCGCGAATATTTCCTCGGCCTGCGCGGACGCCGCGCGTTGCAGGCGCTGCCGCCGGAGCGCCGCGCGAGGCTGCCGCGGGCGGCACTCGAGCCGGCATCGTCTGAATTGCCGCTGTGAACCAGGGAACCTGACAATGGAAAACAAATCACATGCCTTCTGGGCCGGGCTCTTCACGATCGTTTTGCTGGCGGCCATCGCGCTGGCGGCTTTTTTGTTCAACGTCGACCGTGCCGTGCGGGTGCCGTACGATCTGATTGCGCGTACCAACGTGACAGGCCTGTTTACCGACGCGGCGGTGCGTTATCGCGGCCTCGACGTCGGCAAGGTGCAGTCCATCAAATTCGATCCGGCTCATCCGGGGCAAATTCTGATCCGCATCCTCGTCGACACGCACGCGCCGATTACCCATTCGACGTTCGGCAGCCTGGGTTTCCAGGGCGTGACGGGCATTGCCTTCATCCAGCTGGATGACAATGGGCGCGACCCGTCGCCGCTGCCGTCGTCGGCCAAACAGGTGGCGCAGTTGCCGATGCGCCCCGGCTTGCTCGATCAACTGCAGCAACGCGGCGACGTGCTGCTGCGCAAACTCGAAAAAGTCGCGGAGGACGTCGACAATCTGCTGTCGCCGGAAATGGCCGCGCAGCTGCAAGGCACGGCTGCAAGCCTGCAGAAAGCCGCCGACGGCGTGGCCACGCTGACGCAGAAAATAACGCCCGCCGCCGGGATGCTGCCCGGGACGATCAACCAGCTGGATCGCACGCTGGCGTCGACCAATCAGCTGATCACCAGCCTGAACCGGCCGAACGGCCCGTTCGAGACCAACCTGAACAAGGTCGGCACGGCCGCGCAGCAGGCCGGCGACGCGCTGGTGTCAATCAACGGCGCCGTGCAGGAACTGTCGTCGCGAGTCGGCTACGACACCTTGCCGCGCGTCAACTCGCTCGCTGAAGACGTGCGCTCCGCGGCCCGCTCGGTGGACCGCGCCGCCGATACGTTCAGCACCAGCCCGCGCAGCGTGCTGTTCGGCGCGCCGGGTGCGGCGCCCGGCCCCGGTGAAGCAGGCTTCAAGTGGCCCGCCGCCCGCGCTGCAAAATGATTTTGAAGGTTTGAAGAAAGGAAGATTGTCATGTCACGCTCGATTCACCGATTCTTGTCCTCGAATGCCGCGCTCGCGGTGCTGCTCGCATTCGGCGTGCTCGCCGCGGGCTGCGCCGGTACGCCCGCAGCGCTCTCGGACATCCGCTACGACTTCGGGCCGCCGAGTCCGGCGGCGTCCGCAGGCACGTCACCGGCTGTGAAGGTGCTCGATGTGAGCGCGCCTGACGTGCTCGAGTCGGACAAGCTGATTTACCGCCTGAGCTACGCCGACGCGCAGCAGACGGCCGCGTACGCGAACAGCCACTGGACCATGACGCCTTCGCAGTTGCTGACCCAGCGTCTGCGTGGCGCGCTCAGTTCGCGCGGCACCGTGCTGACGGGCGCCGACGGCGTCGCCGCGCCGGTGCTGAAGGTCGATCTGAGCGAGTTCGAACAGGTCTTCGACAGCCAGTCCCACAGTCACGCCGCGGTCACCGCGCGCGCCACCCTCACGCAGAACGGCAAGGTACTCAGCCAGCGCACGTTCATCGCGCGCGCGCCGTCCAGTTCGGCCGACGCCGCCGGCGGCGCGCAGGCGCTCGCCACCGCCAGCGACGATCTGGTCGCGCAAATCGGCGCATGGCTCGGGGTGCAGGCGCTCGTCGCCGCGCAATGACCGGCATGCAGCGCACACACCGGAGCGCTGCGTGAGCGTAAAACCCTGGGCCCGCCGTCCGTCGGTGCTCACCCGGCAGGCGCTGGTGCTGTATACCGCGTTGATCGTCTACGGTTCGTGGTATCCGTTTACGGGCTGGCGTTCGCTCGGCCTCGGTCCGTTTGCCTACCTGTCCGATCCCATGCCGCAGTACCTGACGGCGTTCGACGTCGTCACCAACGTGCTCGGCTATATGCCGTTCGGCGCGCTCGTGGTGCTCGCGGTCTATCCGCGCTGGCGCGGTACGCTGGCGGTCGCGTTCGCCTTCGTGCTCGGCGGGCTGCTGTCCGGCGTGATGGAAGCCGTGCAAACCTATCTCCCGACGCGTGTGGCCTCCAACCTCGATCTCGCCGCGAATGCGCTCGGCGCGCTGCTCGGCGCGGCGATCATGTCGCCGGCAACGGGCGCGTTGCTCGATCGCGGCTTGCTGCGGCGCGTGCGGCTTCTGTGGTTCGAGCGCGATCGGGCCGCGCTCGCGTGTCTGGTCGTAGCGTGGCCGTTCGCGACGATGTACCCGGCGCCCCGTCTGTTCGGTCTCGGCAACTGGCCGCGCGCGCTCTGGTTGCGTTTCGATTCGACGACGCAAGATGCCTTGCTCGCGTGGACGCCGCCGGGCTGGCACGTCGGCACATGGCCGGCGCTCGTGGCCGCCTGGATGCCCGAGGACGTTTGGGAAGCCGTGCTCACCACGCTCAACCTGTTCGCCGCGCTCGCGCTGGCATCGTTGCCGGTGCGCCGCCATGCGCCGCGCGTGCGCCTGCTGCTCCTGTTTATCGTGGTGACCTTGTGCGTGAAGGCAGGCGCGACTTTTCTGCAGTCGCAGTCCGGTCTCGCGTTCGACTGGGCGACGCCCGGCGCGCTGGCGGGCCTTGTGTGCGGCACCGCCGCGGCGCTCTTCACGTTGCGTCTGCGGCGCCGATCGCGCGCGGCGCTGGCGGGCGCCGCGCTGACGGTCGCGCTGGTGTTCGTCAATCTGCTGCCGGTGAATCCGTATTTCGATGCCGTGCTGGCCGACTGGCGGCAGGGGCGTTATCTGCACTTCAACGGTCTGGCGCACTGGCTCGCATGGATCTGGCCGTATGCGGCGCTGGTGTGGCTGGCCTATGTCGTCGAGCAGGCGTGGCTCAAACGGCGCATGAAGCACACGTAAAGCGCGCACTCGGAGCGTGGGTCGAGCGTGGACAGCATCAGCGACCGCCAGCCCCGCTCGTTATAATCGTTCGCACAACAGGCGCGCCGCCGTGCAGCCAGCGCCGTTCCCCACATTGACAGTCTCGCCCCCGGACATCATGGACTCCTTCTACAAGTACCACGTCTTCTTCTGTCTCAATCAGCGCGACCCCGGCGCCGAGCGCCCGAGCTGCGCGAACTGCAATGCGCAGGAGATGCAGGAGTACGCGAAAAAACGCGTGAAGAAACTCGGTCTCGCAGGTCCGGGCCAGGTGCGCATCAACAAGGCTGGTTGCCTCGACCGCTGCGAACTCGGCCCGACGGTCGTCGTGTATCCGGAAGGCATCTGGTACACGTACGTCGACGAGAGCGACATTGACGAAATCGTCGACTCGCACCTCGCGAACGGCAAGATCGTCGAGCGTCTGAAAATCGATCAATAAGCCTCGCCATGAACGTACATACCAAGAAGTATCTGATCGACGGGCCGGTCGGCAAGATCGAGGTCGCGCTGGATCTGCCCGACGAGACGCGCGAGAACGGCGCCGCGCCGCGCGGCATCGCGCTGGTCGCGCATCCGCATCCGCTGTTCGGCGGCACGATGGACAACAAGGTCGCGCAGACGCTCGCACGCACGCTCGTGCAGTTGAACTACGTCACGTATCGCTCGAATTTTCGCGGCGTCGGCGAAACGCAAGGCGAGCATGACGCGGGCATCGGCGAGCGCGACGATCTGCGCGCCGTGCTCGATCACATGCGCGCCGAACCGGGTCAAAGCGATCTGCCCCTCGTGCTGGCGGGTTTTTCGTTCGGCACGTTCGTGCTGTCGCACGTGGCCGCGCGGTTGCGCGAAGAAGGTCAGGAGATCGAGCGAATGGTGCTGGTCGGCACCGCGGCGAGCCGCTGGGACGTCGCGCCCGTGCCGGAAAACACGCTCGTGATACACGGTGAAACCGACGAGACGGTTCCCATTCAATCCGTTTACGACTGGGCGCGGCCGCAGGAATTGCCGGTCGTCGTGATTCCGGGGGCGGAGCATTTTCTGCATCGCAAGCTGCACGTGCTGAAGCGGATCATCGTCGACGCGTGGCGGTAATCGGCAGGCGATGTGTGTTTTCCGGGGTACAGGTACGCAAAAACGCAAATTAATCGCCGACCTTGGAGCAAAGTAACCGGGAGAGCGCGCGTATAATGGCGACTCTTTTTTGGGCGCAGCGCCGCCCATCCGGCAGTTCGCGCGACGCGTAGCGTCTTTTCGCGCGCAGCGGTGCCGGATGCGGGCATGCTGCGCGAACCGATCGCGTGGCCGGAAGTCCAATGGGCGCCGTGCCGTTTTTACGGCCAGACGCTCGCCGACCGGCTCTCCCAAACTCTGCGCCCTGCGCGCGATGTATCTTTCTGCACGAATCGACCCTATGCGTTTTTCCATCTCCGGCCGCACGTCATTCCCTTCAGTTGCTTCCTTCGTTCCCTCTACGCTTAGCCGTGCCGTGACCCTCGGCGTCGTGCTGCCGGCCACGCTCGTCGCCAGCACCGCGTTCGCGCAAGTGCCGCCGCCGGGTGTGAATGCGCGCTCGTGGGTGCTCGTCGACGCCACTAGCAACCAGGTGCTTGCTTCGGGCAATCCCGACGAACGCGTGGAACCGGCGTCGTTGACCAAGCTGATGACGGCGTACCTCGTCTTCGAAGCACTGCAGACGAAGAAGATCAACATGGACCAGACTGTCATGCCGAGCGAAGCGGTGCGCCGCGTACGCACCGACGAATCGCGCATGTTCATCGAAGCGAACAAGCCGGTGACCGTGCACGATCTGGTGTACGGCATGATCGTCCAGTCGGGTAACGACGCGGCGATCGCGCTGGCCGAACTGGTCGGCGGCAGCGAGTCGCAGTTCGTCAACATGATGAACACGGAAGCGCAGCGCCTCGGCATGAAGAACACGCATTTCGCCGATGTGAACGGCATGCCCGATCCGCAGCACTACACCACCGCGGGCGACCTCGCGGTGCTGTCGGCGCGTCTGATTCGCGACTTCCCTGACTACTACAACATCTTCTCGGTCAAGGATTTCACCTACAACAAGATCAAGCAGCCGAACCGCAACCGCCTGCTGTGGATCGACCCGACGGTCGACGGTCTGAAGACCGGTCACACGCAAGGTGCCGGTTACTGCCTGATCGCGAGCGCGAAGCGTTCGCTGCCAGGCACGACCGACGCGTCGCGCCGTCTCGTTTCGGTCATGATGGGCGAGACCAAGGAACACGACCGCGTGCAGGACAGCCTGAAGATGCTGAACTACGGCTATAGCGCGTACGACACGGTGCGTCTGTACAAGGCGAATCAGGTGGTGGGCACGCCGCGCGTCTACAAGGGTGCGCAGGACACCGTGCAGATCGGCGTGAAGAGCGACCAGTACATCACGGTGCCGAAGGGCATGGGCGACAAGGTGAAGCCGCAGATCGAGCAGATCGATCCGCTGATCGCGCCGCTCGCGAACGGTCAGCAGGTCGGCACGGTGAAGCTGGTCGCCGACGGCAAGGTGCTGGCGCAGTTCCCGGTGGTGGCGTTGCAGGCTGTGCCGCAAGCCGGCGTGGTCGGCCGCGTGTGGGACTCGCTGATGCTCATGTTCAACAAGAAGAAGTAAGAGCCTGATTGCGATGACCGCTGTTTCCGATGTTTCGCCCGATCCGATTGTTTACCTGAACGGTGAGTTGGTGCCGTTGTCCGAAGCGCGCGTGCCGGTTCTCGACCGCGGCTTTATTTTCGGCGACGGTATTTACGAAGTCGCGCCGCTGTATGCGCAGCCCGCGCATGCTGGCGGCCGGACGCCGTTTCGATTCCAGCAGCATCTCGCGCGGCTCGCGCGCTCCGTCGACAAAATCGGCATCGTCAATCCGTTCGATGATGCCGGCTGGCGCGCGCTGATCGAGCGCGTGGTCGCGGCGAACGAGGCGGACGGCGCTCTGCGTGCCGATCAGGACGCGATTGCCTATATTCAGGTCACGCGTGGCGTTGCCAAACGCGCTCATGCGTTTCCGGCCGGCATTCAGCCGACCGTGTTCGTGATGGTCACGCCGTTGAATCTGCCGGACGCGGCGCAACGCGCGCAAGGCGTGCGTTGCGTGAGCGCGGAAGACCGTCGCTGGCTCAATTGCGACATCAAGTCGGTCTCGCTGCTCGGCAACGTGCTGATGGCGCAATATGCCGCTGAGAACGGTGCGTTCGAGACGATCCAGTTTCGCGACGGTATGTTGACCGAAGGGTCGTCGTCGAATGTGTGGATGGTGAAGGACGGCGTGTTGTCCGCGCCGCCGCGCAGCCACAAAATTCTCGAAGGGATTCGCTACAGTCTGATCGAGGAACTGACGGGCGAATGCGGCATCCGTTTCGAAGCGCGTGAGATCAACGAAGCCGAACTGCGCGCGGCTGACGAGATCATCGTCAGTTCGGCAACCAAGGAAGTGCTGCCGGTCACGCAACTCGACGGCCAGCCGGTGGGCGAGGGCAAGCCGGGTGCAGTCTTCGCGGCGCTGTACGCGGCCTATCAGCGCGCCAAGACCCAGGAAGCGCGCGAGGCGCAGCAAGGAGTAGAGAATGAGTCCCGTGAACGAGTCACTGTTTGAGTTTCCCTGCGATTTCCCGATCAAGATCATGGGCAAATCGCATCCCGAGTTCGCCGAGACGATCGTCACGGTGGTGCGGCAGTTCGACAACGGAGTCGACGCCTCGCGCATCGAAACGCGGCCGTCCAGCGGCGGCAACTATACGGGCCTGACGGTCACGGTGCGCGCCACGAGCCGTGAGCAACTCGACGATATCTATCGCGCGCTCACCGGCCATCCGATGGTCAAAGTGGTGCTCTAAAGCCACTCTCGTGTTACGGCGTGACGCGCAATGTGTCCACCGACAGATCGGCGCTTGCGGCGGGTCTCGACTCGCAAGCCCGGTCGAAAAGCTGCTTGAAGCGTCCCACCTCCTCGAACACCCAATCGCGAAATGCCCTGACCCGCGCGGTCTCGAGCATCTGCGGCGGGCAGATGAAGTAGTACTGCCACGGGCTCGGCCCATCCACATCGAATAGCCGCACGAGCCGGCCCGCCGCGATTTCGTGCATGGCCAGCGAGCGGCGCGTGAGCGCGACACCCTGGCCGTCGATCGCCGCCTGCAGCAGATTCGACGCATCCTGATACAGCACGCCGCGCTTCGGCTCGGGCCAGTCGGTGAGGCCGGCGGCGTCGAACCAGGGGCGCCACAGTTCGTCGTCGGAACGCAGCAGCGGGACCTTGGCCAGATCGGCCGGCGTTTGCGGCAGCTTGCCGCCGTTGAAATCCGGCGCGCAGGCGGGAAAGAAAATCTCCTCCAGCAGCAACTCCGAATGCAGACCCGAATATTTGCCGAAGCCGAAACGGATTGCCACGTCGACGTCGTCGCGCGCAAAGTCCGTGAGCGCGTTGGTGGACAGCAGTTCGAGGTCCCACTGCGGATGCGCCTCGATAAAGCTGCCGACGCGCGGCGTCACCCAGCGCGCCGCAAACGACGTCAGCATGGACACCACGAGCCGCCGCTCGCGGTCGCCGGCGCGGATTTCGCGGGTGGCGTCGGCGAGCGCCATGAGCGCCGAGCGCACGTGTGTGGCGTAGCGCCGGCCGGTCTCGGTGAGCCGCACGCGCTTGCCGTCGCGCGCGAACAGCGAGACGCCCAGTTCGGCCTCGAGCGCGCGAATCTGGTGGCTGACGGCGCCGTGGGTGACGAAGAGTTCGTCGGCGGCGCGCGAAAAGCTTTCGTGCCGGGCGGCCGCTTCGAATGCCTTGATCGCGTTCAGTGCCGGTAATTGCCTAAGGTCCATGGCAATATTTCTCACATAGAGGTGAAAATAGATCGTTTTGCGTAAACCCTTGCTACGCCTAGGATTGTAGTCACGAAACGATTTTTGGCGAGGGCATCATGCGAGAAATTTCCTCTAGCATCGCGTTTGAAATCCGTAGTGGCGAAACAGTTCCCCTGAAGGTGGCGCGCAGCACCAAGCTGGTCGTTCGTGGCGGTGCAGTGTGGGTCACGCGCAGCGACGATACGGAAGACTACTGGCTGCAACCTGGCCATACGCTGAGACTGCGGCGCGGCGAACGGCTGTGGCTGAGCGCCGAGGGTAACGGGCAGGCGAGAGTGGCGTTTTCCGTGCCGACGCGCTGTGACGAGCGTGCGCTGAACTGGTTTGCGCGCATCGGCGAACGGTTGGCGGCGCGTATGCGGGGCGGCTGGCGTACGGTTTGATGCAAGGACGCGGTGCGCCGGTTCGGCCAAACCGGCGCGTCGTACAGCTGATATTGGCTGCGAACCGGCCACGTCGCAGCGGTTTGACACTCCTGATGTGGCCGCCTCCGGCGGGAACTCCCAGATTTCGGTAAACTGCCGGGATCATGTGCGCCACCCCGGTTTCCCCGACTCCCTTGCCGTCCACGGCGCCGCTCACGCTGCGCTGGCGTGGCAGCGAACCCTACGAAGCCAGTTTCGAAGCCATGCGCGCGTTCACCGACGGGCGCACGGCCGACACCCCCGACGAAATCTGGCTGGTCGAACACCCACCCGTCTTCACGCTAGGCCAGGCGGGCGATCCCGCGCATCTGCTGGCCGCCGACAGCGGCATTCCTTTGGTGAAAGTCGACCGGGGTGGGCAGATCACTTATCACGGGCCCGGCCAGGTGGTCGCCTACCTGCTGCTCGATTTGCGCCGCCGCAAGTTGATGGTGCGCGAGCTGGTCACGCGGATCGAGCAGGCCGTGATCGACACCCTTGCGGCGTATAATCTCGCCGGAGAACGCAAGGCGGGCGCCCCCGGTATCTACGTGGCGCCCGGGCTGCACGCCGGCGCCAAGATTGCGGCGCTGGGTTTGAAGATCCGCAACGGCTGCAGCTATCACGGCGTGAGCCTGAATGTGAACATGGATTTGCGGCCGTTTCTGGCCATCAATCCATGTGGCTATGCGGGGCTCGAAACAGTCGATATGGCAACGCTTGGCGTGGCCGCCGGCTGGGGCGAAGTGGCCCGTACCTTTGCAGAACGCCTCACCGCAAACCTCGACGGCAGTCCCGCGGCCGTCGCCCAACCACAGGCCGGTGCACTCACCGCCTGACTGGACCGAACGAATGACTGACGTTACCGCGAACCTCGCAGCTTCCTCCACACCTGACGCCGTGCCGGCTTCGGCCGCTGCCTACGACGCCACCGCGAAGCAGAAGGCGCAAGCCAAGACCGCCCGTATTCCGATCAAGATTGTCCCGATCGAAAAGCTGAAGAAACCCGACTGGATCCGCGTCAAAGCGGCAACCGGCAATTCGCGCTTCTACGAAATCAAGCAGATTCTGCGCGAGCACAATCTTCATACGGTGTGTGAAGAAGCGAGTTGCCCGAACATTGGCGAATGCTTCGGCAAGGGCACGGCGACCTTCATGATCATGGGCGACAAGTGCACGCGCCGCTGCCCGTTCTGCGACGTCGGCCACGGCCGCCCGGATCCGCTCGATGTGGACGAACCGGGTAATCTCGCGCGTACCATCGCCGCGCTGAAGCTGAAGTACGTGGTGATCACCAGCGTCGACCGCGACGATTTGCGTGACGGCGGTGCCGCCCACTTCGTGGAATGTATCCGCCAGACGCGCGAGCTATCGCCGGAGACGCGCATCGAAATTCTGACGCCGGACTTCCGCGGCCGTCTGGATCGCGCGCTCGGCATTCTGAATGCCGCTCCGCCCGATGTGATGAATCACAACCTGGAAACGGTGCCGCGTCTGTACAAGGAAGCGCGCCCGGGATCGGACTATGCGCATTCGCTGAAGCTGCTGAAGGACTTCAAGGCGCTGCACCCTGACGTCGCCACCAAGTCCGGTCTGATGGTCGGCCTTGGCGAGACTGAAGAAGAGATTCTGCAAGTGATGCGCGACCTGCGTGAACACAACGTGGACATGCTGACGATCGGCCAGTATCTGCAACCGTCTGAACACCATCTGCCGGTGCGCTCGTACGTCCATCCGGACACGTTCAAGATGTACGAGGAAGAAGCGTACAAGATGGGTTTCACGCACGCAGCCGTGGGCGCGATGGTTCGTTCAAGCTATCACGCCGATTTGCAGGCGCATGGAGCCGGCGTGGTCTGAGTGCCTTAGCTAGCTGTCAGTTTGAGAAAAGCCTGCGCGTGTTGCAGGCTTTTTTCTTTTGGGCGGTCGGATTTTGATTACCGACACTGCGCATCTTCGCGCTTCTCTGCGAAGAGTTACCGGTAGTACCGTGCGAGCAGCATGCAGATCGAGGCGATCGTGCTACCGATGATTGAAAAGGGGATGGCTAGTTCGATCAGGCGATAGCGCAGTTCGCGATTCTCCATGATGTAGTCGATCAGATTGGGCATGTTGAGTTCTCCCTGTTGGACGTGCAGAAAAGTATAGCTCAGACAATAGCCAATTAGTTAGTTTAACGAATAATGAGACAGCGCGAATGAGGCGGCTACCGCTGCGGTCATGATGGCTGATGTCCACATCAATCTTAGTTCGGGTGCCTCGCCATCGGGATGGTAGGCAGGGTGCGGCGTCGAGTCAGCCGCGCCGAACGTTACGAGGACGGACGCCACGACGAGAAACAGAACATGCCAGAGCAATCCTGCCAACATGAAAGCCAGCGTGCTATTTGTCGATGCATCGCCCAACGCGCTCCCGATCTCGTAGCACGCGCTCGCGCACATCGAAATGACAACCCAGAGAAGTTGTCCGTTCTGCACGGAGCGTATCGCGACACCCTTCGACGACTCCCGATAGAAGCGCGAGAAGCTCAACAGAGGCAGCAGCGCAAAGGGCGCGCACACGGGCACGCCGACGTTGAAAAGCAACCAGCTAGGGCGCCCAATAAAGTCGATCATAGGAATGCGAAGTTTTGACAACACAAAGATGATCCCGCCGTCGTCAATTGCAGGTCAATCTGCCGAACGGCCAGCTTGCGCACAGGCCCCGCGATCCGCCATCATTCGCTGCAACCGCCCGACTGCCCGCAACAGCAGTCGCCGCTAACCAACCGAACGTGAAAAGCAATGCTCGAACAGCGTGATTAGCAATCGCGGATTAATTAGAACCAGCCGCGAACAAACTGCCTATAGTCGAAGGCCTCCCGCACAACACCTGCTCAAGGGGCTTCCCGATGAATCGCTTCCTCCGTCCGCTTGCCGCGTTCGCCGCGCTGCTCGCACTGTCCGCGCCGTTTGCTTCCGTGGCGCACGCCGACACCAAAGAAGTCGTGATCGCATATCAGGACATGGTGGTGCCCTGGCGTTACGCGCAGGCCACCGGCGAAGTGGAGAAGGCCACCGGCTACAAGGTCACCTACCGCAAACTCGGCAGCGGTGCCGACGTTATCCGCGCGCTGGCCTCCGGCTCGGTGCAACTCGGTGAAGCCGGCTCGAGTCCGATCGCCGCTGGGCTATCGCAAGGCGTGGATATTTCGCTGTTCTGGATTCTCGACAATATCAACGACGCCGAAGCACTGGTCGCCCGCGACGGCTCCAATGTAACGAGCGTCGCCGGTCTCAAAGGCAAGAAGATCGGGGTGCCGTTCGTGTCGACGTCGCACTTTCATACGCTGGTCGCGCTACAGAGCGCCGGCGTGAATCCGTCCGACGTCAAGATCGTCAACCTGCGCCCGCCTGAAGTCGCGGCGGCGTGGGAGCGCGGCGACATCGACGCGACGTATATCTGGGACCCCGTGCTGGCCAAGGTCAAGAAGAACGGCAAGGTGCTTATCACCTCGGGGCAGGTCGCGCAGCAGACCGGCAAGGCAACCTTTGACGGCTTCGTCGTCGATCGCAAGTTCGCCAGTCAGAACGCCGAGTTCGTCGCGCGCTTCGTGAAGGTGCTGGCCGCGACCGATGCGAATTACCGCGACCACACGTCCGCGTGGACGGCGGCGTCGCCACAGGTCGAAGCAGTCGCCAAGGAGTCCGGCGCCAACGCGCAGGAAGTGCCGGCGAGCCTCGCGTTGTACGCGTTCCCGACGCCGGCCCAGCAGGCTTCGAATGCATGGCTTGGCGGCGGCGCGCAATCGGGCGCGGCGAAGTCGCTGGCCGCCACCGCGGCGTTTCTGAAGACTCAAGGGACGATTCAGAACGTGCTGGCCGACTATTCGACTGGCGTCGATCCGCAGTTCGTGCAGCGCGCGGCGCACTGATCGTCGCGCGCTGTCTCTTATCGACATCATGAGGTCCGGCGATGAGCGGTCTTGAAATTCGGCAACTTCACGTCGCCTACGAAGGCGCGCGCGGTGCGGCGCCGCATGTCGCGCTGGCCGATGTCGATCTGCGGATCGAACCCGGCGAGTTCGTGGTCGCGCTGGGCGCGTCGGGCTGCGGCAAGACGACCTTGCTCAACTGCATTGCCGGCTTCATCCCGCCGACGGAAGGCGAGGTGCGGCTGAACGGCGAGCCCGTGCTCGGGCCGGGCGCGGACCGCGGCGTCGTGTTCCAGAAGTACGCGTTGATGCCGTGGCTCGACGTGCTCGACAACGTCGCGCTCGGTTTGCGCTTTCAGCGCGTGCCGAAGGCTGAGCGCGAGCGCATTGCGCTCGAGATGCTGAAGCTCGTCGGACTCGAGAAGCATGCGCGCTCGCGGGTCTATGCGTTGTCGGGCGGCATGCAGCAGCGCGTGGGTATCGCCCGCGCACTCGCAAGCGATCCGCAAGTGCTGCTGATGGACGAACCGATGGGCGCGCTCGACGCCATGACGCGCGAGTCGATGCAGGAACTCGTACTCGACGTCTGGGGCCGCACGCGCAAGACGGTGTTCTTCATCACGCATAGCGTCGAGGAAGCGCTCTTTCTCGCGACCCGTCTCGTCGTCATGACACCGGGGCCGGGCCGCATCGCCGATAGCTACGACTTGCCGTTCGCGCGGCGTTTTCTACAGACACGTGATGCGCGCGCGGTGAAGTCGTCGGCGGATTTCATCGAATGGCGCGAGCGGCTGGTGCATCGGCTGCATGAGCGCAATCAGGAAGAGGTGGCGTCGTGACGGCTTCGCGTGAATCATTGCGCAACGTGCCGCTCGCCCAGACCGGCAAGCGGCCGCGGCAAACCGCGCGGCCCGTGCGCGGCTGGCGTTTGCCGGGCGAAGGTCCGACCGCGGCGCTCAGCACGTTCTCAGTTGCGACGCTCGCTGCGATGTGGTGGCTAGCCACGCATTTGCATTGGCTGCCGCCGCTATTTCTGCCGACACCCGAAGCGGTATGGACCGCATTTCTCGACGCGTGGCACGGCCGCATCCAAGGCGGCTTGCCGCTCTCCGAGCATCTCGCATGGAGCGCGTTGCGTGTGTTCGGCGCGTTTGCGCTGGCCGCGATCACGGCCGTGCCGGTCGGCATTCTGATGGGAGTGAGCCGGGTCGCGCGCGGCCTTCTCGATCCGCCGCTCGAGTTCTATCGACCGCTGCCGCCGCTCGCGTATCTGCCGCTCGTGGTGATCTGGTTCGGCATCGACGAAACGGCGAAGATCGTCGTGATCTATCTGGCCTGCTTCGCACCGATTGCCATGGCCGCGCGCGCTGGTGTGCGCAGCGCGACCATCGAGCAGATTCATGCGGCCTATTCGCTCGGCGGCCGCTTCTCGCAGATCGTGCGTCACGTGGTTTTACCGGCGGCGTTGCCGGAGATTCTGACCGGCCTGCGCATCGCGATCGGCTTCGGCTGGACCACACTGGTCGCCGCCGAAATGGTTGCGGCCACGGCAGGCCTGGGTCAGATGGTGCTCAACGCGTCGAGCTTTTTACGTACCGACGTGGTGGTGATGGGCATCGTGCTGATCGGATTGATCGCGTGGCTGTTCGATCTGGGCATGCGTGCGCTGGAACGGCGGCTCGTGCCGTGGAAAGGGCGCGTATAACGCAGCGCTTGCCGCTCAGTTTGAGCCGCAAGCTCAGCTTCAGGCAAACAGTTCAATCACCGGCCAGCCGCGTTCCGTGGCGACGGCACGCAAGCGCTTATCAGGATTGGTCGCGACCGGATTCGTAACGCGCTCCAGCAAGGGGACGTCGTTGATTGAATCGCTATAGAACCAGCTCTGCGGGAAATCCTGCAGACGATGCCCGAGCGAGGCCAGCCAGCTCTCGGTGCGCGTGATCTTGCCTTCGCGGAAGGTCGGTGTGCCGGCAGCCATTCCCGTAAAGCGCGCCGACGGATCGCCGCCTTCGGTGCCAAGCTCGATTCCCAGCAGATGCTCGAAGCCGAGCGCCTTGCCGATCGGCTCCGTGATGAACACGTTGGTGGCGGTGACGATGCAGCACAGGTCGCCCGCATCTAAATGGCGTTGCACGAGCGCACGCGCTGCCGGCAGGATGGCCGGCGCAATCACCTGCTGCATGAACTGCGCATGCCACGTGTCGAGTTGCTCGCGCGAGTGGCGGGCAAGCGGCGCCAGCGTGTAGTTCAGGTAAGCCGCCATGTCGAGCGTGCCGGCCACATACTGCTGGTAGTAATCGTCGATTTCCTGCGCGTGCCGCGCGGCGCCTTCTACACCCAATCCGGCAATGAAGTGAGCCCACGCCTGATCGCTATCCAGCGGCAGCAACGTGTGATCCAGGTCGAACAGCGCAAGGTTGCGGCTCATTCAGAGTCCTCGTGATTAAGTGGTCGAGTGATTGAACTCACCGCATGACTGACCATGAGCCGGCACACAGCCATCCACAGCTTGACACGAGCCTATATTTAAAAGCACAAAATTACAATAAGGCAAAAATGTGCAACACTACTGTCATATACGCCCCGGGTGCCGGTTCGCGCGGCATGCGGTTCGGGTCATGGCAGCAGGAACGGATGCGCAGTGCCTTATGTTGATTCTCCTAAACCTTCTGGCGGGTGTGGCGCTCCTCGTGTGGGGCTCGCACATTGTGCGCACCGGCATCCTGCGGGTTCTCGGCGCCGATCTGCGCAGCGTGCTGGGGCGCAGCACCAGTAGCCGCTGGCGGGCTTTCCTCTCGGGTGTCGGCGTCACGAGTCTCGTGCAGAGCAGTAATGCCACCGCGGTAATCGTCACGTCATTCGCGGCGCAAGGACTGTTGCCACTCACCAGTGGTCTCGCGATCATGCTCGGCGCCGACGTCGGCACCGCGTTGATGGCGCGGATCCTCACACTCGATCTGTCCTGGTTGTCGCCGATCCTGATTCTGCTCGGCGTGCCGCTATTCCTGTCGCGCAAGCAAACCCGCCTCGGTCAGGCCGGCCGCACGTTGATCGGTCTCGGTTTGATTCTGCTGGCGCTGCGTCTGATTGTCGAAGCCGCCCAGCCGATGATGCAAGGCGCCGGCGTGCGCGTGATGTTCGGTGCATTGACCGGCGACACCATGCTCGACGCACTGGTCGGCGCCGCGTTCGCCATGCTGTCCTATTCGAGCCTCGCCGCCGTCCTGTTGACCGCGACGCTCGCTTCGTCCGGCGTGATTTCGCTGAAGGTCGCGCTGTGCCTCGTGATCGGCGCGAATCTCGGCAGCGGCTTGCTCGCGCTCCTCGGCACCGTCGCGCAAAATGCGGCCGCGCGGCGCCTCGCGTTGGGCAGCTTTGCGTTCAAGCTGGCCGGCGCGCTGCTGATCCTGCCGTTCACTTCGCTGCTCGCGCGCGGTCTGCCGGTGCTGATCGCAAATCCGCGTGAAGCCACGGTTGGCTTCCATCTGATCTACAACACGCTGCGTTGCTGCGCGTGCCTGTCGCTGATCGACCCGGTGGCGCGTATCTGCGTGCGCGTGTTGCCGAACCGGCCGGTGCCGGGCGGTGAACTGCGGCCGCTCCATCTGGATGCCACCGCGCTGTCCACGCCGACGCTCGCGCTCGCGCATGCCTCACGCGAGGTGCTGCGGATCGGCGACATCGTGCGCACCATGCTCGACAATGTAGCGGACCTGATCCATCACAACAATCTGGACAAGGCGCGCGAAACGGTACGAATGGACGACGACGTGGACGAGCTCTACGCCGCCGTCAAAACCTATCTGACGCTGATCTCGCGCGAGCAGCTCGACGAAGCCGACAGCCGCCGCTGGACCGACATCATTTCATTGACCATCAACCTGGAGCATGCGGGCGACATCATCGAACGGATCGTGCGCGACATCGAGGAAAAGAAGATTGCTCATCGCCTGTCGTTTTCGGAGGAAGGGCTCGGTGAACTGGACGATTTGCAGACACGGCTCGTCAGCAATTTGCAGCTTGGCCTGTCGGTGTTTCTGAACAACGATTTGCGTTGCGCCGAGCGCCTGCTCGCGGAGAAGGAGCGCTTTCGCGATCTGGAGCGCGCGTATTCATACCGTCATCTGGACCGGCTCACCGGACAGACTTTGCGAAGCATCGAAACCAGTGCGCTGCATCTCGATCTGATCAGCGATATGAAGCGGCTCAATTCACTGTTCTGCGCGACCGCCTATCCGGTACTCGACGCAGCCGGCGCATTGCACGACACCCGCTTGCGCAAGCGTTCGCTCGACACGATGCATGTGAAGGAATAGACCTCGCGTCTCCTGACCTAAGACCCAAGCCCTAAGCAAGCACGATCTCTTCGAGCTTCTTTTTCAGCGATGCAAAATCGGCGGCCTCGGCCGCCTTTTTGTTGGTGACCAGCACGTCGATCCGATCGACCGGGCAGTACGAAATACGGCTGCGCTGGCCGATCTTGCTGTAGTCGGCGAGGATCACCACGCGGTCCGCATTGGCGACCATGGCGCGCGCCACCTCGGTTTCGGCGTGATCGTAGTTGGTCGCGCCATGCCGGTGATCGATGCCGACCGGCGACAGCAGCGCGAGGTCCGCGCGATAGCGCTGGATGTCGAGCACGGTGGTGGCGCCGGTGGTCGCCATGGCGCGGTCGCTGATCGAGCCGCCGAGCAGGATGACTTCGTTGGCGGCTTCGGTTTGATCGACCGCGCCGCGCATCTTCAATGCGACATCGATCGAATTGGTGACGACGGTGAGGTTCGCGAGTTTCGCCAGCTCTTCGGCTAGCGCGGCGGTGGTGGTGCCGGCGTCGATGAACAGCGTCTGGCCGCTCGCGATCAAACCAGTGGCTGCTTTCGCAATCGCCGTTTTGGATTTGACGCGCATGTGGGCGCGCTCGGCAATCGGCGCTTCGTCGGCGGGCTTGATCGCGCCGCCGTGCACGCGCCGCAGTTCACCGAGCGCTTCGAGATCGAGCAGGTCGCGCCGCACGGTTTCGCGTGACACCCCGAGATCCGCCATGATCCGTTCCGTGGACACACGTTGTAGCGTGGACAGCAACGCGCGAATTCTTTGATGCCGGTCTTCCTGCCACATGCATTTTTTCCCTGGATGCGTACGCGCGTTGATTCAGCTTGTATTTAACTGTGACATCGTGGTCACGAATGTGTGTCCGGACGATGTCAAGCCTACTACTTTAGACGAATTGTGTTGTATTTTTTTGGCAGCTTGCAAGTTTGTGTATTTCAACTTAGCCTTCGCAGATCGAAGCGCCGACTCTATTTCGAACATCAAATGTTCGAAAAGGAATTGAAATGTCCGGTTCCGAGCATTTCGCGGCGTTTTTGGCAATTTGATTGACCCATGTCGTCGCCATAATGGATCTTGGGGTTTGCCGTCGGGCCGATAGGCCGGTGATGTTTCGCGCTGTGGGATGACGGCACGCTTCGTCATCCTGACAATGACATTGCAGCGTGCGGCCCGGTGAAAGCATGGAGCGTACGCCCGGGTATCGCCGCGCTTGCCTTAGCGCGATACTACGCACGGGCTCGCGCGTGGAGACAGCATGAGGCAGCGCATGCCTCATGATGGCCGAGGCGGCGGTGACGGCCGGGAACGTGTCGAGAGCATAGTCAACCCGCTCTATCTGAAAGGTAACGAGACGTGGGAAACGGGATTAATCGCACCTTATCCGCAGACTGGCCTTATCCGCGACTAGCCGCCCATCGCTGCGGCGGCACGCTGGCGCCGGAAAACACGCTGGCCGGTTTCGACGCCTGCGTGCGCTATGGCTATCGCATGGTCGAATTCGACGCCAAGCTATCCGCCGACAACCAGCTCTTCCTGCTGCACGACGACACACTCGAGCGCACCACCAACGGCCATGGTGCCGCCGCCGAACACACATGGCAGCAACTGGTAACGCTCGACGCCGGCGCATGGTACGGACCGCAATTCGCCGGCACGCGTTTGCCGACGCTCGCCGAGGCGGCCGAGCGCTGCGCACGCGACGGCATTGCCGCCAACATCGAAATCAAGCCGTGCCCGGGCCGCGACGAGATCACCGGCACACTGGTGGCAAGCGGCGCGCTGACCTTGTGGCAAGGACAAAAGACGCCGCCGTTGCTGTCGTCGTTTTCGTTCGAGGCGCTCGCCGCGGCGCGCGACGCGGCGCCGTCGGTGCAACGCGGCATGCTGTTCGACGAAGTGCCTGACGACTGGCTGCGCATCGTGCGTGAACTGGACTGCGTGTCCTTTCACGCGAACCAACGCTATCTCACGGAGCGGCTGGTCGCGGAGATTCACTGCGCCGGCCTGCGCGTGCTCGCCTACACGGTCAACGACACGGCGCGCGCACAGCTGCTCGCGCAATGGGGCGTCGACATGATTTGTACAGATCGCATCGATACACTGCAACACGACATGTTCTCGGCGCCGTCCGACCCGGCCTGAACATGGTGCGGGCGCGCAAGTGCAGGAGTGCACGGACGCGCCCCGAAGCTCGAACTAGAAATTTTCCAAACGTAGCAATTTCGGCAGAGGATGGGGAACGACTATGAACCGCACCGCGTTAGCTCGCATACTTTCGATGTCGGCCGTTGCGGGCGTCACCGCCGCCGGCGTCAGCAGCAGTGCTTCGGCCGCGCCGCTCGACGCATTGATCGCCGCAGCCAAGCAGGAAGGCCAACTCACCGTGATCGCGCTGCCGCACGACTGGTGCAACTACGGTGAACTGGTCGCCGGCTTTCAGAAGAAGTACGGCATCAAGATCAACGAACTGAATCCGGACGCGGGTTCGGGCGACGAAATCGAAGCCATCAAGGCGAACAAGGGCAACAAGGGTCCGCAGGCCCCCGACGTGATCGACGTGGGCCTGTCGTTCGGTCCGTCGGCGAAGGCTGAAGGACTGCTGCAGCCATACAAGGTCGCCACGTGGAACTCGATTCCGAAAGAGTCGAAGGATGCCGACGGCTATTGGTATGGCGATTACTATGGTGTGCTCGCGTTCGAAGTCAACGCCGACATGATCGACAAGGCGCCGTCCGACTGGAGCGACCTGCTCAAGCCGGACTACAAGAACGCCGTCTCGCTGGCCGGCGACCCGCGCTCGGCCAACCAGGCGATCCAGGCCGTGTACGCCGCCGGTCTGTCGCAAAGCAAGGGCGATGTCAGCAAGGCCGGACAGGCCGGCCTCACGTATTTCGCCAACCTGAACAAGAGCGGCAACTTCGTGCCGGTGATCGGCAAGGCCGCATCGCTCGCGCAAGGCACCACGCCGATCGTCGTGCGTTGGGACTACAACGCGCTGGCCGACCGCGACACGCTGAAGGGCAACCCGAAGGTGGAAGTGGTGGTGCCGAAAACAGGCGTGGTCGCCGGTGTGTACGTTCAGGCGATCAGCGCCTACGCGCCGCATCCGAACGCAGCCAAGCTGTGGATGGAATACCTGTACTCCGACGAAGGCCAGATCGGCTGGCTGAAGGGCTATTGCCATCCGATGCGCTACAACGAACTGGTGACCGGCAAGAAAGTGCCGCAAGCGCTGCTCGACAAGCTGCCGCCGCCGTCGGCTTACAAGAACGTGGTGTTCCCGACGCTCTCGCAACAGGACGCGTACAAGGACACCATCACGAAGCACTGGGACGAAGCGGTCGGCGCGAACGTCAAGTAAGCGGCGTAGCGACAGTCGCCGCGGCAGCGGAACACGCCCGCCGCGGCGCCGAAATAACCGTAGCGTGAAGTTTTACCGCCCCGGCGCGCCGCCGCTTGTGATGAGCGTAGCGCGCCCGGTGCGTTTGCCAGATTGCCCAAGGGTGAGCTATGAGCGCTTCATCGGATGCTGGATCAGTGCAGCCGGAATTGCTGGTTCCGCCTGTGCCCACCCCAACGCCTCGCGTCGACGGTCCGGGCCGTGCGTCGCAGTTACTCGCCTGGATCGGTGTGGTGCCGTTCTTTACGTTCGCGCTGCTGTTCCTGATTCTGCCGACCGGGTTCCTGATGGTGGGCGCATTCCAGGATTCGCAAGGCCACTTCACGCTCACCAATTTCCGCGACCTGCTCCAGCCGACCGTGATGGACGCGTACTGGATCAGCTTCAAGGTGAGCGCCGCCTCCTCGATCGGCGGCGCGGTGATCGGCTCGCTGCTCGCATGGGCGGCGGTGCAAGGCAAACTGCCCGGCTGGATTCGTCCGACCTTGATGACGTTTTCGGGCGTCGCGTCGAACTTTGCCGGCGTGCCGCTCGCGTTCGCTTTCATCTGCACTTTGGGGCGCGTCGGACTCGTCACGGTGTTGTTGAAGAAATACCTCGGCTTCAATCTGTACTCGACCGGTTTCAGCATCCTGAGCTTTTCCGGTCTGACGCTGACCTATCTGTATTTCCAGATTCCCCTGATGGTGCTGATCGTCACGCCCGCGCTCGACGGCCTGAAGCGCGAATGGCGCGAGGCCTGCGATTGTCTGGGCGGCTCCGCTTATCAATACTGGCGCTACGTTGCGTTGCCGGTGCTGTGGCCGAGCGTGCTCGGCGCAGCGTTGCTGCTGTTCGCCAATTCGTTCGGCGCGGTCGCCACGGCCTACGCGCTGACCGGCAGTTCGCTGAACATCGTCACGATCTTGCTGTACGCGCAGATTCGCGGCGACGTGATGCACAACCAGAATCTCGGCTATGCGCTCGCGCTCGGCATGGTGCTCGTCACCGGCCTCTCGAATGGCGGCTACATCTGGCTGCGCTCGCGCGCTGAAAGGGGGCGTCGATGAAAAGCCAATCGCGTGTGGGCGCGTGGACCGCGATGATCGTCGGTTCGCTGTACTTTCTGATTCCGTTGATCGCGACGTTCGAGTTCAGCCTGCGCATGAAGCGCGGCACCTATAGCTTCGAAGCGTACAGCGTCGTGCTCGGCGATCCGCGCTTTCAGGCCTCGTTCGGCTACTCGATTCTGATGGCGCTGCTGACGATCGTGGTCGGCGTGCTGCTGGTGGTGCCGACCGCTTACTGGGTGCAGTTGCGTTTGCCGAAGCTGCGGCCGGTGGTTGAATTCATCACGCTGTTGCCGCTGGTGGTGCCGGCCATCGTGATCGTGTTCGGCTATCTGCGCATCTATAACAGCAGTTCGATCTTGCCGCTCACCGGCAACGAGCGCGCCACCGACCTGCTGCTGGTGTTCGGCTACGTGACGCTTTCGCTGCCGTATATGTACCGCGCCGTGGATGCCGGCCTGCGCGCGGTAGACGTGCGCTCGCTCACCGAAGCGGCCGAGTGTCTCGGCGCGAACTGGCCGACGATTCTCTTCAAGGTCATCTTCCCGAACATCCGCTCGGGCATTCTGTCCGGCGCGTTTCTCACCTTTGCGGTGGTGATCGGCGAGTTCACGCTGGCGAGTCTGCTCGACCGTCCCGCGTTCGGTCCGTATCTGCAATTGATCGGCGCAAACCGCGCGTACGAGCCGTCGGCGCTCGCGATCATCGCGTTCGTGATCACGTGGGCGTCGATGGGTTTGATTCAGGTATTCGGCTCGGCCCGCGCAATGAGCGGCCAGAAAGTGTGACCAAAGATTTGACCAATGAGTTTGATCCAATGAGTTTGACGGACTGAGGCAGCGAATCATGGCATTCCTTGAGATCGAAAATCTGCATAAGTCCTTCGGGGCGAACATTGCGCTGCATCACTTCGACATGCAGATCGAACGCGGCGAATTCATTACTTTCCTCGGACCATCCGGCTGCGGCAAGACAACGGTCTTGCGCATGATCGCCGGCTTCGAAACGCCGACGCGCGGCATCATCCGGCTCGACAACAAGGACGTCACGCACCTTCGCACGCGGCAACGCAAGGTCGGCATGGTGTTCCAGTCGTATGCGCTGTTTCCGAACATGACGGTGGCCGAGAACATCGGCTTCGGGCTGAAGATCACGCATCGGCCGCAGGCGGAGATCAACCAACGCGTCGAGGAGATGCTGCAACTGATCAAGCTGCCGCATCTGGGCGGGCGTTATCCGTGGCAATTGTCGGGTGGCCAGCAGCAGCGCGTCGCGCTTGCACGGGCGCTCGCCGGCAAGCCGCAAGTGTTGCTGCTCGACGAGCCACTCTCCGCGCTCGACGCCAAGATCCGTATCTCGTTGCGTCAGGACATCCGCGCGTTGCAGCGCGAACTCGGCATCACGTCGATTTTCGTCACGCACGATCAGGAAGAGGCGCTGTCGATTTCCGACCGCATCGTTGTGATCAACGAGGGCCGCGTCGAACAGATCGGTTCGCCCTCGGAGATCTACAACTTTCCGCGCACGCGCTTTGTCGCTTCGTTCGTCGGCACGCTGAATATTCTGGCCGGCCATGTGGTCGATCCGGCGACCGGCAAGATGATCGTGGACGGTCAGGAGCTGACCACGACGCAGGAACTGCCGTCGAACGATGCGGGCAAGAAGCGCCTGCTCGCACTGCGGCCCGAAGCGATCGTGCTGGAGCCGGCCGCGCCTGGCCGTAACACGCTGAACGCTACGGTCGAAGAAGTGAATTTCCTCGGCGCGGTGGTGCGCATCAGAACCCGCGTGAAAGACGCCGTGATTTCGCTCGACGTGTTCAACGACCCGAATCGCGGTTTGCCCGAACGCGGGCAGCCGGTGTCGCTCGGTTTCTCGCACGAGAATTTGCTGGTGCTGGAAGAGGGCGGCGTTTAGAGGCCGCAGGTTGGACGGCGTGCTTGCTCCGGGCAAGGCACGCCGTAGAAAGCCCTACGGGTTATCCCGGGGCTACCGTTCGGATGGATTCCGGATTCCCCGACAGCCCCTGTCTGGATTTCCGGAATCCCGGACGGTGTGCGCGGTGAAGCGCCAGAAAACCCATAAAAATCAAGGCGCCGAGCACGGCATCAAGCTGGCATCGACCTTGCGAAATAGAGATCGCGGCCGCAACGGTCCGACAACTAAAGCAAGGAGACAACGATGTCCGATTTCCCTTCCCGGTATTTCTGAATTCGTCGTCTTGTCGCGGCCTAATGCCGTGCACAGGCGTGACGACTATTCGTTCGCATGATGCGCAGCGTGGCAGGCCATTGAGCTCATCCACATCGCAGGGAACCATCGTGAAGAAACCTATCCACAAAGTGCTGTACGTCCAGGTGATCGTGGCGATCCTTATAGGTATCGCGCTCGGACATTTCTACCCGGATTTCGCCGTCGACATGAAGCCGCTCGGCGACGGCTTCATCAAGCTGATCAAGATGGTGATCGGGCCGATCATCTTCTGTACGGTGGTGACGGGTATCGCCGGCATGGAAGACATGAAGAAGGTTGGTCGCGTCGGCGGCAAGGCGCTGCTGTACTTCGAGATCGTCTCGAGCTTCGCGCTGGTGCTTGGCCTGATCGCCACGCACGTGCTGAAGCCGGGCGTCGGCTTCAACATCGACCCGGCCACGCTCGACGGCAAGGCGGTCGCGTCGTACGCCGCCAAGGCGCACGGCCAGACCACGGTCGACTTCCTGATGCACATCATTCCGGACACGCTCTCGTCGGCATTCGCGCAGGGTGAAATCCTGCAGATCCTGCTGATCGCGCTGCTGTTCGGCGCGGTGCTCGCCACAGCCGGTGAGAAGGGCAAGGTCGTGACGAACTTCATCGACGGGCTCTCGCATATCCTGTTCGGCATCGTGCGCATCATCACGAAGCTGGCGCCGATCGGCGCATTCGGCGCGATGGCCTTCACGATCGGCAAGTACGGTATCGGCTCGTTGCTGCCGATGCTGAAACTGATCGGCACGTTCTATCTGACTTCGATCGTGTTCGTGGTGGTGGTGCTCGGCATCATCGCGCGTGCGGTGGGCTTCAACATCCTGCGCTTCGTTGCGTACATCAAGGAAGAGATGCTGATCGTGCTCGGCACGAGCTCGTCCGAAGCCGCGCTGCCGCAATTGATGCTGAAGCTCGAAAAGCTCGGCTGCTCGCGTTCGGTGGTGGGCCTCGTGGTGCCGACCGGTTATTCGTTCAACCTCGACGGCACCAACATCTACATGACGATGGCCGTGCTGTTCATCGCTCAGGCCACCAACACCGACCTCACGTGGACGCAACAGCTCACGCTGCTGGCGGTGACGATGCTGACCTCGAAGGGCGCGAGCGGTGTGACGGGCGCGGGCTTCATCACGCTGGCCGCGACGCTGGCCGTGGTGCCGACCATTCCGCTGTCGGGCATGGTGCTGATTCTCGGGATCGACCGCTTCATGAGCGAATGCCGTGCGCTGACGAACATCGTCGGCAACGGTGTGGCGACGGTGGTGGTGTCGGCATGGGAAAAGGAACTGGACCGCAACAAGCTGAACGCTGCGTTGCGTGGCGACGTGGCCGTCAAAGAGCCGGCCGGCGTTTAAGCCGCGCATCGGCAACGTCCTTTAACGCAACGCTCACGGCCGCGGACGCCAGCATATGAAACCGGCGTCCGCGCGCCAAACCCCCGCGCCGTCGGCCGACGAGGCTTACGCCGACGACGCGTCGCCTTATGCCACAATAAACGATCCTCTCAGATCGGATATTGCCAACGTGACGCGACGCCTGCTGATCCTCTTCGCGCTCGTCGCCGGGCTCGTGGTGGCGTGCGGGCTCACGTACAGCATCGCGTGGCAAAGCGGCATCGACCATTTGCGGCGCAACGCCGCGGTGCGCGTCGACCGTACGACCAGCGCGCTGAAGAGCACGCTCGAACGCTACGAATCGCTGCCTTATCTGCTGGCGGAGCATCCCATCGTGCAGGACGTGCTGGTCAATCCCACTCCGGCCAACGTCGAGCGCGCCAATCTTTATCTCGAAGACCTGAACCGTCACGCGCGCGCGACGGTCACCTACATCATTCCGCTCGACGGTTTCTGCGTCGCGGCGAGCAACTGGCGCGGGCCGGGCAGCTTCATCGGCGCGGGCTACCAATTCCGGCCGTATTTTCTCGATGCGGTCAAAGGCGGCGTGGGCCGCTTCTTCGGCATCGGTACGATCTCGCAGGCGCCGGGCTATTACATCTCGCAGCCGGTGCGGCGCGAGGGCAAGATCGTCGGCGTGGCGGTCGTCAAGCTCGATCTCGAATGGTTTCAGGGCGTGGATGCATCCGAACCGCTCGTCGTGACCGACGACCACGGCGTGGTTTTTCTCTCGTCGGTGCCGGCGTGGAAATACCACACGATCCGGCCGCTCTCGGGACCGGTCGCCGATTCGATCTACCAGGCGCGTCAATACGCACAGCAGCCGATCGCGCCGCTACCGGTGTCGATCGAACGCACGCTCGAAGGCAACGCGCAGATCGTGCGCATCGGCGGCGGTCGCTATGCGCCGCGTTATCTCGCGTCGCGGCGCGGCATGGGCGAGCCGGACTGGCATCTGATCACCATGTCGCCCGTCGATCCGGTCGACGCCGACGCGCGCAAGGCGACCATCGTCACGGGCTTCGGCTACGTATCGCTCGTGTTGCTCGCGTTCTACTGGAGAATGCGCCGAGCCCGCGTGCGTGAAGTGATGCGCAGCCGCGCGCTGCTGCAAAAGGCCTACGCGGAACTGAACCGGCGGGTCGCCGAGCGCACCGCGGATCTCTCGCAGGCAAACGAACAGTTGCAGAAGGAAGTGGCTGAACGCACGCGCGCCGAGCAGGAATTGCGCGCCGCGCACGACGAACTGATCCAGGCGAGCAAGCTCGCCGCCCTCGGTCAGATGGCCGCCGGCATCACGCATGAATTGAATCAGCCGCTCGCCGCGTTGCGCGGTTTCTCGGACAACACGCGCGTGCTGCTCGAACGCGGCGACCAGGCGTCGGCGCGCGAAAATCTCGAGGCCATCGCCGCGCTCACGGAGCGCATGGGCAAGATCACCAATCAATTGAAACTGTTCGTCGGACGCGCGCGGCCACGCAGCGCACGCGCACCGATCGTGCGGGCCTTGCGCAACGTCGTCGCGCTGTTGCAAAAGCGCTTGCAGGGCGTTGCGGTCGAATTCGCTTTACTCGATATGGAAAGCGGCACGCGCACGCCGCTGAGTCTCGCCGACGACCATCCCGAACTGATCGCGCATTGCGACGATCTGCGGCTCGAACAGGTGCTGATCAACCTGCTTGGCAACGCGCTCGATGCGACCGCCGATGTCCATCCGCCGTGCATTTCGATCGAGATCGAAGTCGCCGATGCGAATCTGTCGTTCGTCGTGAGCGATAACGGCCCCGGCATTCCCGACGATGTCCTGCCGCGTCTGTTCGAGCCGTTCTTCACCACCAAGGAAATGGGCCAGGGGCTGGGGCTTGGACTCGCGATATCGTCGTCGATCGCGCGTGATTGCGGCGGCTCGCTGGTGGCGCGCAACGCCCCAGACGGCGGTGCATTATTCGTGTTGACGCTGCGCCGCGCGCGCGTGCAGACGAGCCACACATCGGACCCGCTGACCACGGGCTCCTGAATCACACGGGAAACGCCATGCTGAACCACGGCCTGCAAGTGCTGTATATCGAAGACGACGAACTGGTGCGCCGCGCCAGTGTGCAGAGTCTGCAACTGGCGGGTTTCGACGTGATCGGCCATGCGTCGGTGGAGTCGGCGGCGAAGACGATCAGCGCGGACTTCTCCGGTGTGATCGTCAGCGACATTCGCTTGCCGGGCGCGAGCGGCCTGGAGTTGCTGGCCCAATGCCACGAGCGCGCGCCCGACGTGCCGGTGATTCTGGTCACGGGCCACGGCGATATTTCAATGGCCGTTCAGGCGATGCGCGATGGCGCCTACGACTTCATCGAAAAGCCTTTTGCATCCGAGCGTCTGATCGAAACCGTGCGGCGCGCGTTGGAGCGCCGCAAGCTGGTGCTGGAGAACCTCGCGCTGCGCCGTGAGTTGGCAGAGCAGAATTCGGTGGCGCCGCGGATCATTGGCAGGAGTCCGGCCATCGAACAGGTGCGGCGGCTAATCGCCAATGTCGCGCCCACCGACGCTTCCGTGCTGATCAACGGCGACACCGGCGCGGGCAAGGAGTTGATCGCTCGCAGTCTTCATGAACTCTCGCCGCGGCGTGACAAGCCGTTTATCGCGGTGAACTGCGGCGCGTTGCCGGAGCCGATGTTCGAGTCGGAAATGTTCGGCTACGAGCCAGGCGCCTTCACCGGCGCGGCGAAACGCCGTATCGGCAAGCTGGAACATGCGTCGGGCGGGACGCTGTTTCTGGATGAAATCGAGAGCATGCCCCTCGCGTTGCAGGTCAAGCTGCTGCGGGTGCTACAGGACGGCGTGCTGGAGCGGCTCGGCTCGAATCAGCCGATTCGCGTGAATTGCCGCGTGGTCGCCGCGGCCAAGGGCGACATGGCCGAGCACGTCGCGGACGGCTCGTTCCGGCGCGATCTGCTGTACCGGCTGAACGTGGTGACGATCGCGTTGCCGCCGTTGGGCGAGCGTCGCGAGGACATCGTGCCGCTCTTCGAACACTTTCTGCTGGACGCGGCCGTCCGCTATCAACGCCCTGCGCCGATCCTCACCGATCGTCAGCGCGCGGGCCTGATGCAGCGTGACTGGCCGGGCAACGTGCGGGAGCTGCGCAACGCCGCCGACCGCTTCGTACTCGGCGTCGCCGAGGATCCGGTCATGTCTTTCGGCGACGACGGCGCGGCCACACAACCCTTGAAGGAACGCGTCGAGCAATTCGAGCGGGCGGTGATCGCGGAAGCGTTGGAGCAGACCGGCGGCGTGGTCGCGGTCGCGGCAGACAAGCTGCAGCTCGGCAAGGCGACGCTCTACGAGAAGATCAAGCGATATGGCCTCGCGGCCAAAGGGGAAGGGGAACGGTAAAGATATGAAAACGCCGGCGTCGAGGTGCGAGGCCGGCGTGTTTGATTCAGTTGAAGCGGGTCAGGCTGCGCTGCGCGGTTAGGCCGGTTTCAGCGCCTTTTCCAGTAGTTGGTCGAGTTCCGCGAATTGCGGCTCGCCGACATAGCGCTTGAGAATCTTGCCGTCCTTGTCGATCAGGAACGTGGTCGGCGTGAGCTGGACGTTGCCGAACTGCTTGGCGGCCGAGCCGTCGTCCATCGCAACCTTGAACGGCAACTGGCGAGTTTGCGTGTAGTTGGCTACGTACATGGGCGCGTCGTAGTTCATGGCCACGGCGACGAATTCGAGACCCTGACCCTTGAAGCGGTTATAGGTCTGGACCATCTGCGGCATTTCCTTCATGCAGGTATCGCAGCTCGTCGCCCAGAAGTTGACGAGATACACCTTGCCTTTCAGGTCGGCGGTCGAGACCTTCTGGCCGGACAGCAGCGTGAAGGTCGCATCTGGCACGCGTTGCTGGCCGGCAAATGCGAAATAACCGGCGATGGCGATCGCAACGGCCACGGCGGCGATCACGATGTAGCGAAGCGGACTCGCGCGCCGGGCGGCGGTGGACGGGGTGGAGCTCATGAACGGAACCTCGAGAGTCGCGCGGAACGCGCGGAACAGTGCGTCGGTCTGGGCTTTCGGCCCGGTGCTGAACAGCGTCGCTATTGTAGCCCCATTCCGGCGGAGCGGCAGGACGTCGGCCGGGAGCGGATAATAGGGCTTTACGTTCCGGTCAGTCCGATCTTCTGTCCCCATGTTCCGAACTGTTTTGCGCGTCAGTCGCGTTAGTCGCTTTCTCGCTCGAATTCCGTCTTGTCTTACTTCTGCCAGCCGCTCGCCGGGGCGCTTTCCACGCCGGGTGGCGGCCGGCCCCGCGTCATGGCTGTCGAGCGCGCGTGCAGTCCTCGGCACGCTGGCTTGCACCTTGGCGATGGGCGCCGCGCTGAGCGCCTGCTCGCCGACCTTCGACTGGCGGACCATCATGAACAACGACAACGGCTACACCATCGACCTGCCGGCCAAGCCGGGCAACGATCAGCGGGCCGTGCAGATCAACGGCACGCCGATGCAGATGGTGATGCAGACCGCCGAAGCCGGGGACGCCGTCTTCGCGGTCGGCACCGTGATGCTGCCGAACGACGACGAAGCCACCCAACGCGCTGCGCTCGATTTCCTGCGCACCGGCCTTGCCCGTAACGTGGGCGCCGCGCCCGATGCGCGCGCCGTGCAGATCCCGCTTGCTGCCGGCGGCCAGGTGCTCGGCCTGGAAATGAAGCTGAGCGGCGAGGCGGGCTCGCAGCACGAAGCGCGCACCGTCTACGCCCGGCTCGTGGCGCGCGGCCGGCATGTCTATCAGGCGGCCATTATTGCGTCCGGGCCAATGCAGCAGGAACAGGTCGACCAATTTTTTTCGTCGTTCCAACTGTATTGAGAGCGGTATTTTTGCCCGATTCGGCGTGTGATGTGGCTCAACTGAGGTGCTGCGCACAGTGAAAGTTCCTTGGCAGCATCTCGCGCTAATTCTCAGTTTACGTTGAAGTTTTCCTGTTACTCACAAGTCCTGTGGATAACTCTGTTGAGAACTCGGGCAAATAGGCCGGAGATGCCCATTCTGTGGGCACCCTGTCAGATTCGACTCGCTCGATGTCGTTAAAAAAAGTCAATCAAATCAATGCCTTTTGGATGCGACCCGCAACGTACCTTTCAGTTGTTTCAAAATCTATCTGGAACGTGTGCGTGTGCATAAGTCAAGTCTTGACAGCATGTTTTTCGCCTCATAGGGAGCCAAAAGCCCGGCGATACTGGATCGCTTCACCGATCTGCGCGGCGCTCGGCATGGGCGCCCCGGCGAGGTCGGCGATGGTACGCGCCACCTTCAGAACCCGGTAGTAAGCACGCGCCGACCAGCCGAAGCGCTCGCCTGCTTCGCGCAGCAAGGCTTCCCCCGCTGAGTCGGGGCGGCAGACTTCGTCCACTTCCCGTCCTCCCAGTTCACGATTGGTTTTGCCCTGACGGCTCAATTGCCGCTCGCGGGCGAGGCTGACGCGTGCCGCAATGGCCGCGCTTGTCTCGCCGGCCGCCGTCGAACGGGCGGACAGTTCCGCCGGCGTGAGCGCCGGAATCTCGAGCTGGATGTCGATCCGGTCGAGCAAGGGACCGGAAAGCTTGCGCAAATAGCGCGCAGCGATCTCGGATGTGCAGCGGCAGCGGCCGTTGGGATCGCCGCGCCAGCCGCATGGACAGGGATTCATGGCGGCGATCAACTGGCAGGCGGCCGGGAAATCCGCTTGCAGGGCGGCGCGTGAAATCGTGATGCGGCCGGCTTCGAGCGGTTCACGCAGCGTTTCGAGCACATGACGATCGAACTCGGGAATTTCGTCCAAAAAAAGTACGCCCAGGTGCGCCAGCGTAATTTCACCGGGCTGCGGGGGATTGCGCCCGCCGACCAGCGCCGCGGCGCTCGACGAATGATGCGGCGCGCGAAACGGCCGCCGACGCCATTGCGCAGGCGCGAAACCGGCCCGGCTGGCGGACAGCAACGCAGCGGAGGCGAGCGCTTCGTCGTCGGTCATGGGCGGTAGCAGGCCCGGCAGGCGGGCGGCGAGCATCGATTTGCCCGCGCCGGGCGGCCCGACCAGCAAGACGTGATGGCCGCCGGCCGCGGCAACTTCAAGCGCCCGGCGCGCGCCGCGTTGACCAATGACATCGCCCATATCCGGTACGACGGCGGTTGGGCTTTCCGCGAGGTCCGGCACGGCGACTGGATAGAGCCGCGCGTCCGGCGCTCCCGCGAGGTGAGCGCACAACGACGGCAGATCGGCGGCGCCGTAGACATCGACGCCGGGTACGAGCGCCGCTTCCGCCGCGCTCGCGGCGGGCAGATAGAGCTGAGGCGTGGAATGCGCGCGTGCCTCGCATGCAATAAGCTCGCTCGCAATCCCGGCGGATTGCGGCGCACCGCCTCCAACTTGAGCTACGGCGTTGCGCGCCGTTCCGCATGCCATAGCGAAAGCGCCGCGCATCGGCCTGAGCGCGCCGGTCAACGACAGTTCGCCCGCGAATTCACGATGCAGCAAAGACTCGGCGGGAATCTGGCCGCTCGCCGCGAGAATGCCCAACGCGATTGGCAGATCGAAGCGGCCGGATTCCTTCGGCAGATCGGCCGGCGCGAGATTGACGGTGATGCGTCGGACGGGGAAGTCGAAATTGCAGTTCTGCAGCGCCGCGCGTACGCGCTCGCGGCTTTCGCGCACTTCCAGATCAGGCAGGCCGACGATCGAAAAAGAGGGTAATCCGTTTGCGAGGTGGACCTCGACGGTTACTTCGGGCGCGCGGCCAGAGGCCGGCGCGCGACTGCGCACCACGGCAAGCGACATGTTTTCTCCCGTCGGACGGCGCGCCGATGGCGCGCGCAAGTCCCCTAAAACGCTGATGACGTCACGGCTCGCTTGCCTGTGATGTGCAGCACTGCGCGGCGATCACGCCGCGAGCAAAGCGTTACGGCGTTTGCGTGACCGGCAGCTTCTGTTCGAGTTCGGCGACGCGGCGCTCCAGCTCTTCCAGGCGAGCGCGCGTGCGCACCAGCACTTGGGTCTGGGTATCGAATTCCTCACGTGTGACCAGATCGAGCTTCGAGAAACCCTGCGACAGCATGGCTTTGACGTTGCGTTCGACATCTTTGGCCGGCGAGTTCTTGAACAGCTCGCTCATGCGGGCCTGAAAGTCGTTAAAAACATCGTTTGGTTGTTTCATGGTGTTCCCCTTGGTGCACAAAAAATGTGCATGTTTCGTTAGGCCTGTGCTTTGTGACAGCAAATGGGCGGTGTTGGTGCATGTCCCGTTGCGTGCCGTTGCCGCATGAGCCCCTTTGGTGCGCGCCCGTGCGTTCAAGACCTTCGAACACTCTAGCAACGATCCATACGCCGCGCCAGCGTGCCCCCGCCGACGTTGGCCGTCTGGCCAGGGCGGCTTGCGCCCCTTTTGCGACGTCCACAGAGCGGAGTCTGACACAACATGGCATGCGAGTTGCTGTTACTGCCCCGCGCGCACTGCCGGCGCCATTTACCGGCAGCGGAACGAGACCACGCGAACGGTTTACGGGTACGCAACGAGAGTTACGCAAACGGGTTACGCAACTAAGCGAGGGATTTCATGAAACTCATTACCGCAATCATCAAGCCGTTCAAGCTCGATGAGGCGCGCGAAGCCTTGTCGGCCATCGGCGTCTCGGGCATCACGGTGACGGAAGTCAAAGGCTTCGGTCGCCAGAAGGGCCACACGGAGCTGTATCGCGGCGCTGAATACGTCGTCGATTTCCTGCCGAAGGTGAAGATCGAGGCGGCTGTCTCGGACGACATCGTCGACCAGGCAATCGAGGCGCTCGAGCGCGCGGCACGCACCGGCAAGATCGGCGACGGCAAGATCTTCGTCACGCCGATCGAGCAGGTGATTCGGATCCGTACCGGGGAGACCGGCGCGGACGCTCTGTAATACCAAAAGATAGCGACACAGATAGCGACAAGAGGAAACGAAAGATGCGCAAATTAATGATGTCCTTGCTGATGGCCGGTTCGCTGCTCGCGGGCGGTATCGGCGCCGCCCTCGCGGACGACGCTTCCGCCCCCGCAGCCGCTTCGGCCGCTGCTTCCGATACGACGGCGAGCGCGCCGGCACCGGACGCAACGGCCGCACCCGCTGCCGCCGCGGCTTCGGCACCGGCCGCTGACGCGTCCGCCGCACCGGCTGCCAGCGCGGCCGCCGCCGCACCCGCAGCATCGGACGCTGCGCCGGCTGCCCCGACCGCGCCGTTCTCGGTCGATTCGTCGAAGATCAATTCGGGCGACACTGCCTGGATGCTGACCTCCACCGCGCTCGTGCTGTTCATGACGATCCCGGGTCTGGCGCTGTTCTACGGCGGCATGGTCCGCAAGAAGAGCGTGCTCGCGATCCTGATGCAAAGCTTCGCGATTACCTGCCTTGTGTCGATCATCTGGGTCGTGGTGGGCTACAGCCTCGCCTTCACGCCGGGCAACTCGTTCATTGGCGGCTTCTCGCGCTTCTTCATGGCGGGCATGAACTACATCAAGGGCGACAAGGCCACGACGCTGACCGTCAGCCACCTCGCACCGACGATCCCGGAAACGGTCTACGTCGTCTATCAGATGACGTTCGCGATCATTACCCCGGCGCTGATCACGGGCGCGTTTGCCGACCGCATGAAGTTCTCGGCGATGCTGGTGTTCATGACGCTGTGGTCGATCATCGTCTACTCGCCGATCGCGCACATGGTCTGGGAACCGACCGGCTGGCTGGCTAGCGCGGGCATCCTCGACTTCGCGGGCGGCACGGTCGTTCACATCAACGCTGGTATCGCGGCGCTGGTCTGCGCGCTGGTGCTCGGCAAGCGTGTCGGCTACGGCAAGGAAGCGATGGCGCCGCACAACCTGACGCTCACGCTGATCGGTGGCGCCATGTTGTGGGTGGGCTGGTTTGGCTTCAACGCGGGTTCGGCAGTGGCGGCTGATGGCCGTGCCGGTTTCGCGATGTTCGCAACGCAAGTGGCAACGGCGGCAGCAGCACTCGCATGGATGTTCGCCGAATGGGCAGCCAAGGGTAAGCCGTCGGTGCTCGGTATCGTGTCGGGCGCGGTGGCAGGTCTGGTGGCGATTACGCCGGCTTCGGGCTTCGTGGGTATGGCAGGGTCGCTGGTGATCGGTATCGTGGCAGGCGTGGTGTGCTTCTGGTCGGCAACGTGGCTCAAGCACAAGTTCGGTTACGACGACTCGCTCGACGCGTTCGGCGTGCACTGCATCGGCGGTATCGTGGGTGCGCTCCTGACCGGCGTGTTCGCGGTCAAGGACATCGGCGGCGCGGACGGCAGCGTGATCCTGCAAGCCAAGGGCGTGCTGACGACGCTGATCTACAGCGGCGTGGTGAGCTTCATCCTGCTGAAGATCATCGACATGGTGATGGGCCTGCGTGTGACCGAAGAACAGGAACGCGAAGGTCTGGACGTGACGCTCCACGGCGAACACGTCGAATAAGCAACACACCGCGAGCCCGCGCTCCCGGACTCGCTGGATCACGACTAAGCGCAGCGATTTTGGCCCGCCTTCATGGCGGGCTTTTTTCTTGCGGGCTATCTTGTAAACGGTAGTTTTCCCCGCCTATGATGGCGATAGCGAGAATGCATTCGCGTCCGCTTGCGAATGGAGAAACCGTCCCCAAATGGACAAAGCATTTGCTCTACAATCTTTTTTCTCCAGTCTGCGAGTGATCAATGGTTCCGCACCTAGTTACGGCGTTAAACGGCCCGCTGCTCGATCTTGAGCGGAAGATCCTCGACGCTACTCCCGCCATCGAACGCTGGTTCCGGCTCGAATGGCAGGAGCACACGCCACCGTTCTACTGTTCCGTCGATCTGCGCAACGCGGGTTTCAAGCTCGCGCCGGTCGACACCAATCTGTTTCCTGGCGCATTCAACAATCTGCCACAGGAAGTGTTGCCGCTCGCCGTGCAGGCTGCGATGGCATCGATCGAGAAGATCTGCCCGGACGCCAAGAACCTGCTGGTGATTCCCGAACGCCACACGCGCAACGCGTTTTATCTCGAGAATGTCGCCCGTCTGGCCGCGATCATGCGCCAGGCCGGCTTGAACGTGCGTTTCGGCACGCTCGACGAAACCATCAACGGGCCGGTCACGATCGCGCTCTCCGACGGCCAGAAACTCGTGCGCGAACCGCTCGAGCGCTCGCAGCGGCGCCTCGGCCTGAAGAATTTCGACCCGTGCTCGATTCTGCTGAATAACGACCTGTCGGGCGGCATTCCGCCCGTGCTGGAAAATCTGCACGAGCAGTATTTGCTGCCGCCGCTGCATGCGGGCTGGGCCGTTCGCCGTAAATCGACGCATTTTTCCTGCTATGACGACGTCGCGAAGAAGTTCGCGAAGATGGTCGAGATCGATCCGTGGATGATCAATCCGTACTTCGCGCACGTGGAAGGCGTCGACTTCCAGGAACGCACCGGCGAGGAAGCGCTGACGGACGCGATCGACGGCGTGTTGAAGAAGATCGCCAAGAAGTATCGCGAGTACGGCATCTCCGAAAAACCGTATGTCGTCATCAAGTCGGATGCGGGTACGTACGGCATGGGTGTGATGACCGTGCACGACGCGTCGGAAGTCGCCGCGCTCACCAAGCGTGAACGCGCCAAGATGGCCGCGACCAAAGACGGCCTGGAAGTGCATGACGTGATCGTGCAGGAAGGCGTGTACACCTTCGAGCGCATCGGCGAAGAAGTGGCCGAGCCGGTTGTGTACATGATCGACCGCTACGTGGTGGGCGGCTTCTACCGCGTGCACGGCAGTCGCGAGCGCGATCAGAATCTGAACGCGCCGGGCATGCACTTCGTGCCGCTCGGCTTCGAGCACACGGCGCTGCCCGATGCGCACGCCAAGCCGGGCGCGGCGCCGCCGAACCGCTTCTATATGTACGGCGTGGTGGCGCGGCTCGGGCTGCTGGCCGCCTCGGTGGAACTGGAAAAGACCGATCCGGAAGCGATTCAGGTCTAAGCCACCGCGGGTGGTCGATGGCGGCATGCGTGCCGCCATCGCCATTTTCAACGACTATATTTACGATCAATGCCAAGCCCGTCAGGGCGCACCGGGACCTCCATGGACATTCTTTTCATCGCCGATCCGCTCACGCAATTCAAGATCTACAAAGACTCGACCTACGCGATGATGGCCGAAGCGGCCCGCCGCGGTCACGTGGTGTACACGTGCGAGCCGAAGCATCTGGCGTGGACGGGCGGCGAGGTCGAGGCGAACGTGCAGCGCTTTGCGATTGTCGGCGACGTCACCGATCTGCATCGCGAAGTCTGGTACGACGCCGAACCGGCCGCACCGCGCTCGCTCAACAGCTTCAGCGCCGTGGTGATGCGCAAAGACCCGCCGTTCGACATGGAATACGTCACATCGACGTGGCTGCTCGAAATGGCCGAACGCGGCGGCGCGCGCATCTTCAACAAACCGCAGGCGATTCGCGATCACTCGGAAAAGCTCGCGATCGGCGAGTTCGCGCAGTTCGTCACGCCCACACTGGTTACGCGCGACGCGAGCCGTTTGCGTGCCTTCCATGAAGAACACGGCGACGTGATCCTGAAGCCGCTCGACGGCATGGGCGGCATGGGCGTGTTTCGCGTGAAGGCCGACGGCATGAACCTCGGTTCGATCATCGAAATGCTGAGCCACGACGGCGCGCGTTCGGTGATGGCGCAGAAATTCATCCCCGAGATCAAAGAAGGTGACAAGCGCATCTTGCTGATCGGCGGCGAAGCCGTGCCGTATTCGCTCGCGCGTATTCCTCAGGGCAATGAAGTGCGCGGCAATCTCGCGGCCGGTGGCCTCGGCGTAGCGCGTCCGCTGACCGAGCATGACCGCAAGATCGCCGATACGCTGGCGCCGGTGCTCGCTGCGCGCGGTTTGCTGCTGGTCGGACTGGACGCGATCGGCGACTGGCTGACCGAAGTGAACGTAACGAGCCCGACGTGTTTCCGCGAGATCATGGATCAAACCGGCTTCGACGTCGCGGCCATGTTCATCGACGCATTGGAGCGCGCAGCGGGCTGATCGCGTGGCCCGGTGCCGGCACTTGAATGCCCGCCATGCCCCCCAAACTGTGTAGTAAATCCGCATCACGCAGCACGCCGGATTTGGCGCGAAAATGAGCCTGCTACAATGCCCGCTCCTCCGCGCCAGGCGCAATCGCTGGCACCCGACGGGTGTCACTGGCATGGTTTGCGGACTGTAGGCGAGCAGTGTTTCGCTAGCGCAGGCACGATGCCATGCGCGGCAGGCCGCTCGTCAAACGATGCGTTCCGGCCCTCATGGCCCACGGCCGGCAGAGGGCGCTGACGAACCGGGCTTTGTCCCGGTCCACGGTTCGGGGCCGTTCTTTTGCAGTAAGGCTGACATGGCAGGCATTCTGATCATTGCGCACGCTCCGTTCGCCACCGCGTTGCGCGATTGTATTTCGCACATCTATGGTGGCTTGCCGGCTCGCATCGGCGTGATCGACGTATCGCCGGATTGCGATCCCGCACAGCAGGTTGCGTTTGCGAACTCGGAAATCGAGCGTCTGAAGGAAGAAAACGGCGCGCTCGTCCTCACGGATATGTTCGGCGCCACGCCGGCGAATATCGCCGGACGGCTCGCGTCGCTGCCGGACGTGCGCGTGCTGTGCGGCGTCAACTTGCCGATGCTGGTGCGCGCGGTCTGTTATCGCGCCACGCCGCTCGACACGCTGGTCGACAAGGCACTCGCCGGCGCCACCAAGGGCGTGCATGCAATCGGACCGGCGACCCCGGCGCCCATCGCGCCCACGGCGGAATCCGGCGACTGTTTGCCGGCTTTGCCGCCGGAGGCGGCATCGGCTGACTGTATGCCTGCGTTGCCCCCCGAGGCCGACCTGACGCAGAAAGCCGACTCGGCCGGCTTATAAGTCGTTCCGCCGGCTCGCCCTGGGCGTCAAACGCATTGCAACCGCTTAGCAGTTTCACCTTTCACAACAACACTTACCCGCGCTTCGGACCATCACATGCTGCAACAGGAAACGACTATTGTGAACAAGCTGGGGCTGCACGCGCGCGCGTCGGCCAAGTTGACCCAACTCGCGGGCAACTATCAGGCGGAAATCTGGATGAGCCGCAATGGCCGCCGCATCAACGCCAAGAGCATCATGGGTGTGATGATGCTGGCCGCGGGCATCGGCAGCACGGTGCTGATCGAAACGGAAGGCTCGGACGAAAAAGAAGCGATGGACGCATTGTTGAAACTGATTGCCGATAAATTCGGCGAAGGGCAGTGAGCTGGCGCGTCCACGTTGCGATGAGCAAAAACGCCGCGGTTGTCCGCGGCGTTTTTTTTAGCGCATGACAATGGGCAGACGAAACGCGCGTGAGGGCGCGCGCGTCGACATGCGCATGCAAGACTCGCGTTGCGCGAAGCGAGACGGATGAAGGCGCACGCAACGGCTGCTTACGGTATTTCGTGCTGCACTGCACACAGCCCCGGCGCACCTGCAAAGGGCGCGGAATTTATAATGACGGACAGTGTCTGAGAGCATTGCAGCGGTTTGCCGCGGCATTACACAACTAGAGGAGGTGCGCGTGTCCTTCACGCTGCATGGAATTCCCGTGTCACGCGGTATCGCCATCGGGCGGGCTTATCTGATCGCCCCGGCTGCACTTGACGTAGACCACTATCTGATCGAACCCGCCCAGATCGAGAGCGAGATCGAGCGCTTTCGCACGGCCCAGCAACACGTGCATTACGAGCTCGAAACGCTGCGTGCCGATCTCGCGGCGGACGCGCCCAGTGAAATGGGCGCGTTTATCACTGTTCATTCAATGATCCTGAACGATGCGATGCTCGTGCAGGAAACCTTCGACCTGATCCGCACGCGCCGCTACAACGTGGAGTGGGCGCTGACCGAACAACTCGAGCGCCTGTCGCGCCATTTCGACGATATCGAGGACGAGTACCTGCGCGAACGCAAAGCCGACATCGAACAGGTAGTGGAGCGCGTGCTGAAGGCGCTTGCCGGCGCGTCGGTGGCGCTGGGCGATGGCGTGCACGGTGCCTGCGACGAGATGATCGTGGTCGCGCACGACATCGCGCCGGCCGACATGATGCAGTTCAAGACCCAGACGTTTCAGGGTTTCGTCACGGACCTCGGCGGCCGCACGTCGCATACGGCGATCGTCGCGCGCAGCCTGGGCATTCCGGCCGCGGTCGGCGTGCAGCACGCGAGCGCGCTGATTCGTCAGGACGACCTGATCATCGTAGACGGCGATCACGGCATTGTGATCGTCGACCCCGCGCCGATCGTGCTGGAAGAGTACTCGTATCGGCAGAGCGAGAAAGCGCTCGAGCAGCGCAAGCTGCAGCGGCTGAAGTTTTCGCCTACGCAGACGCTGTGCGGCACCCGCATCGAACTGTGCGCGAACATCGAGTTGCCGGACGACGCGCTCGCCGCGATCGACGCGGGTGCGACGGGCGTCGGCCTGTTCCGCACCGAGTTCCTGTTCATGAATCACAAGGACCGCTTGCCGGAAGAGGAAGAGCAGTTCGGCGCGTACCGTCGCGCGGTCGAGTTGATGAACGGCCTGCCGGTCACCATCCGCACGATCGACGTGGGCGCCGACAAGCCGCTCGATTCGATGGGCGGGGGCGACGGCTACGAGACCGCCGCAAACCCGGCCTTGGGGCTGAGAGCGATTCGCTGGAGCCTCTCCGAGCCGCAGATGTTTCTCACGCAGTTGCGCGCGATTCTGCGTGCGTCGGCGTTCGGCTCGGTGAAGATTCTGATTCCGATGCTCGCGCATGCGCAGGAAATCGACCAGACGCTCGATCTGATTCGCGAAGCCAAGCGTCAGCTCGACGACGCAGGCATGGCCTACGATCCGAACGTGCAGGTCGGCGCGATGATTGAGATTCCGGCCGCCGCCATCGCTTTGCCGCTGTTCCTGAAGCGGCTCGATTTTCTGTCGATCGGCACCAACGATCTGATCCAGTACACGCTCGCGATCGATCGCGCGGACAATTCGGTCGCGCATCTGTACGACCCGCTGCATCCGGCGGTGCTGCATCTGATCGCATTTACGCTGCGCGAAGCGAAGCGGGCCGGCGTGCCGGTCTCGGTTTGCGGTGAGATGGCGGGGGATCCAGCGTTGACGCGTCTATTGCTCGGCATGGGCCTCACCGAGTTTTCGATGCATCCGAGCCAGTTGCTGGTGGTCAAGCAGGAAGTGCTGCGCTCGCATCTGAAGACATTGGAAAAACCGGTGGCCGACGTGCTGGCTTCGTTCGAACCAGAAGAGGTGCAGGCTGCGCTCAAGCGTGTGATGCTGGTCTGAGTCGCCACGTTCGCTTCGTCAGATAAAGAGACGCCGCACATTGTGCGGCGTTTCTGTTTCAGCGTGCGGTTGAGGCTAGCGTCAAGCCGGGTGCGTCTGCCCGCACACTGGGCAATCCGGCTGGCGCGCGATCCGCATCGTGGTCCACTCCATCCGCAGCGAATCGAGCATCATCAGGCGGCCGAGCAACGGCGTACCGATTCCGCCGATCACCTTGAGCGCTTCAGCGGCCTGCATCGAACCGACGATGCCGACCGTCGGTGCGAACACGCCCATGGTCGAACACGCGACTTCCTCGAACGGCTGGTCTTCGGGAAACACGCAGGCATAGCAGGGCGACGCTGCGTCGCGGAAATCGAAGGTGCTGATCTGGCCGTCGAAGCGCAACGCCGCGCCCGACACCAGCGGCACGCCGTGTTTCACGCAGGCGCGGTTGATCGCATGGCGCGTGGCGAAATTATCGGTGCAATCGAGCACGACGCTCGCGTGTGGCACTTGCGCGTCGAGCCACGCGTCGCCGACCCGCTCGGCCACCGCGTTCACCACGACCTCGGGATTAATTTGCGCGATCGCGTCTCGCCCGGACTCCACCTTCTTGCGTCCAACCGATGCGGTCACGTGCAGGATCTGCCGTTGCAGGTTGGTCAGATCGACCGTATCGGCATCGACCAGTGTCAAACGGCCGACGCCGGCCGCAGCCAGATACATCGCCGCGGGCGAACCCAGGCCGCCTGCGCCGACGATGATCGCGTGCGCGTCGATAAAGCGCTGCTGCGCCTCGATGCCGATTTCATCGACGAGGATGTGGCGGGAGTAGCGAAGGAGTTGATCGTCGTTCATGGCGGGGCGCGTGAATGTGTCGCGCGATGAGATGCAGGACCGATGGGCCTGTCGTGCGCGTTGTCGATATTTTAATCGCGCCGGGAGCGGGTGTTCTTGCTGATGCTGCGTATGACAGCGTGTCTTCGCAGCATGTTCCGCTGCGAAGACACGTCAGGCTTGATGCTTAGTTGCTTTGCGAAGCAGGCGCCGAGGCCGGCGCCGGGCCCGATGCGCCCGGCACCGGTTGCGTCGGCTTTACCGCGACCGGCGCGGACGCCGACGTGGCCGGCTTGTTCTGCGCGAGACGGCGCTCGCTGAGCGACTTCGACTCCTGAACCGGCTTGCCTTCCAGCTTGTTCAACGCCTGTTGCAGCATGAAGTCGTCGTTCGAACCGAACTCGACCGGCTTGCGTTCACGATCCTTCTGGCGCTGTTCCGGCGTCTTCTTGTCGTTTTGCTCTTCGAGGACGCGCAGTTGTTCCATACGGTCCGCTTCGCGCTGTTCGGCTTCCTTCTTCTCGTTCGGGTCTTGCGTGTTCGCAAGGTGATTCGAGTAGTCGACTTCGCGGGTGACGAGCGCGTCGTCCGGATCGCCTTCTGCGTATTGGTCGACCGCGATGTCAGGACGGATGCCCTTGTTCTGGATCGAACGGCCGCTCGGCGTGTAGTAGTACGCCGTGGTCAGGCGCAGCGCGGTGTCGGCGGTCATGGGGCGAACCGTTTGCACCGAACCCTTGCCGAAGGTGGTCTTGCCGACGATCAGCGCACGATGCTGATCCTGCAGCGCGCCCGCGACGATTTCTGACGCCGACGCGGAGTACGCGTTGGTCAGCACGATCATCGGCACAGTCTTGAAGATCGGCGCTTCGTCCTTCAGCGGATCGCTGTCGAAGGATTGCAGGCGGTAGTTGTCGTAAGTGTCGCGGTAGACCTGTTTCGAATCCGGAATCTGGCCGTTGGTGGACACCACAACCGAATTCGGCGGCAGGAACGCGCCGGCCACGCCGACCGCGCTTTGCAGCAGGCCACCGCCGTTATTGCGCAGATCGAGCACGAGACCCTTCAGATTCGGCTGCTGACGCGCAATGTCTTGCAGTTTCGCGGCGAGATCAGGCGTGGTGCGTTCCTGGAAGCTGGTGATCCGCACATAGGCGTAGCCCGGCGCGAGAATCTTCATCTTGACCGACTGGACCTTGATGATCGCGCGCGTCACGGTGAGCGGGAACGTGCGGTCGTCGGTCTTGCGGAAGATGGTGAGCGTGACCTTGGTGCCCGGGTCGCCGCGCATCTGCTTGACCGCCTGGTCGAGTGTCATGCCGCGCACGGGTTTGTCGTTGATACGCGTGATCAGGTCGCCCGGACGGATGCCGGCGCGGAACGCGGGCGTGTCCTCGATCGGCGAAATCACCTTGATCAGGCCGTCTTCCGACGAAATTTCGATGCCGAGACCGGCGAAGCGACCCTTGGTCTGCTCCTGCAGTTCCTCGTAATCGGTCTTGTCGAGATACGACGAGTGCGGGTCGAGACTCGACACCATGCCCTTGATGGCGGCGGTGAGAAGCTTTTTATCGTCGACCGGTTCGACGTACTCGTGCTTGATTTGCCCGAAGACTTCGGCAAAGAGCCTGAGCTGGTCCAGCGGCAGCGGTGCAACAGCGTTGGACGCTGCGCTGGCGGGTTGCTGGGCCGAAGCGGAAAGTTGCAGGGTGGCAAAAACGCCGGTAGCAAGGCCCGCGGCAATCAGGCCGATATTTTTCAGGTTCTTTCGCATAGAGTCTGTTGCGGTCGGAAGCGCGTGGCAGCGTCGATAGAGATGGGGACGGACAAGTATAACTGCACACCCGCCCACTCAGGGCGCGGCGCAGGCAATCGTGATTCGACAGCACGCGCCGGACCTGGTTCGTGGGATTGCGCGCACAACGATGAAGTAATGTGCCGTAACGGATCGATGGCGGCCAGAACGGCGCGCTCCGTGGGCCGCCATTGCGCCGCATTTCTGACGGCAGCATGGCGGCAAGATGGCAGATCAGCCCGCCTTGCCTTGCTTGGCAACAGCGGCTTGCGCCTTGGCGATCGCTTCCTGGTCGCCCAGATAGTAGTGCTTGATGGGCTTCAGGTTCTCATCGAGTTCATAGACGAGCGGCACGCCATTCGGAATATTCAGGCCGACGATGTCGTCGTCCGAAATATTGTCGAGGTACTTCACCAGTGCGCGGATCGAATTGCCGTGGGCGGCGATCACGACCTTGCGGCCCGACTTGATAGCCGGCGCAATCGACTCGTTCCACAGCGGCAGAACGCGCGCGACCGTGTCTTTCAGGCATTCGGTGAGCGGCAGTTGCTCGCGCGGCACCTTGGCGTAGCGCGGGTCGTTGTAGGGGGCGCGCTCGTCCGTCGGCTCGAGCGCCGGCGGCGGCGTGTCGTAGCTGCGGCGCCAGACCAGCACCTGTTCGTCGCCGAACTTGGCGGCCGTTTCCGCCTTGTTCAGACCCGACAGCGCGCCGTAGTGGCGTTCATTCAGACGCCACGAATGCACCACCGGCAGGTACATCAGATCCATTTTGTCCTGCACGTGCCACAAGGTGCGGATCGCGCGCTTGAGCACCGACGTGTAGGCGATGTCGAACGTGTAGCCCGAGTCCTTCAGCAGCACGCCCGCTTGCTGCGCCTCATTGTTGCCCTGTTCGGTGAGGTCGACGTCGACCCAGCCCGTGAAGCGGTTTTCCTTGTTCCACGTCGATTCGCCGTGGCGGATGAGAACGAGTTTGTACATGAGATTGCCGGTCGGTAGTGAGGAAGCGGTCAAGCGCTGCGGGGGTCCTCTGGAGGAGCGCCGCCATCGCGTCAGACGGTTATTTTATAATGGGTGGATTGCCCTTTTCGATTTCTCTCTTTTTCGGCGGATTTTCCGTGAAGTTTTTCACTGATTACACAAACCTTGTACTGATCGCGATCGTCCTCATCTCCGGTGGGTTGCTGCTGTGGCCGACGATCAGCCGGCGCGGCCGTGGCGGCCTGTCGGCCGCAGAAGCCACGCAACTGATCAACCGGCGCAATGCGGCGGTCATCGACCTGCGTCCGTCCGCCGACTACGCCAAAGGGCATTTGCCCGCGGCACGGCACCTTGAATTTGCAGAGTTGCAGGCGAAGGTCGCGCAACTCGTGAAGAACAAGAGCAACCCGGTGCTGCTGGTATGCCAGACCGGCCAGCAGTCGAACAAGGCAGCGCGTATCGTGCAGGATGCAGGTTACGCGGAAGTCCATGTTCTCGAAGGCGGTGTCGACGCCTGGCAGAAAGCCGGTATGCCGGTTGTGAAACAAGGAGCAGCCAAGTGAACAAAGTGATCATGTACAGCACCCAGGTGTGCCCGTATTGCCAGATGGCCGAACGTCTTTTAAAGTCGCGCGGCGTCGAGCACGTTGAAAAGGTACTGATCGACAAAGACCCGGCCCGTCGCGAGGAAATGATGACCCGGACCGGTCGCCGCACGGTGCCGCAAGTGTTCATCGGCGAGACGCATGTGGGCGGGTACGATGACCTCTCCGCGCTCGATCGCGCGGGCGGTTTGATGCCGCTGCTCGAAGCAACCGCCTGAATTCGTGCGCCCACGGGCGCATGAAGGCGGGTGAACCACAAGCCGGCGCGTCCTCGCCCCATCAGGGCGGGCGGCGCGCCGCAACGATCTGGCGGCCCATGCTTGCATGGGCCGCCGCCATGCATACCTATCAGGGAATCATTTCATCATGTCCGACGAGAATAACCAGCCGTTCTTCAACATCCAGCGCATCTATTTGAAGGACATGTCGCTCGAGCAGCCGAATTCGCCGGGCATCTTCCTCGAGCAGGAAATGCCCTCGGTCGAAGTCGAAGTCGACGTGAAGGCCGAACGCCTCGCCGACACCGTGTTCGAAATCCTCGTCACGGGCACGGTCACGGCCAAGGTGTCGGACAAGGTTGCGTTCCTGATCGAAGCCAAGCAAGCCGGCATTTTCGACATCCGCAACATTCCGGCTGAGCAGATCGACCCGCTGGTCGGCATTGCCTGCCCGACCATCCTGTTCCCGTATTTGCGTTCGAACATCGCCGACGCGATCACCCGCGCCGGTTTCCCGCCGATCCACCTCGCCGAGATCAACTTCCAGGCGCTGTACGAGCAACGTCTCGCGCAGATGGGTGGCCAGGACGGCGCGGCGCAGAACGGCGTCACGCACTAACGTGTCGCAAGCAGTGCCGGCTATGAAGGTTGCTGTCCTTGGCGCCGGCGCGTGGGGTACAGCCCTCGCCGGCCATCTGGCCGTACGGCACGACACGGTGTTGTGGGCGCGCGAGCCCGCGCTCATTGCCGATCTCTCCGCTTCGCACGAAAACGCCCGCTATCTGGCGGGCGTTGCTTTGCCGCCGGCGCTTCGCTATGAAGCCGATCTGGACGCAGCGCTCGACCACGCGCTCGCCGACGACGCGTTATGCGTCGTGGCGACGCCCGTGGCCGGACTGCGCGGTTTGTTTCGGGCCATGCGCGACGCGGGCAAAGTGCCGGCGCATGTGGTGTGGTTGTGTAAAGGTTTTGAAGCCGATTCGCAGTTGATGCCGCATCAAGTGGTCGCGGCCGAACTACCGGCGCACGGCAGTAACGGCGTGCTCTCCGGTCCGAGTTTCGCGCGCGAAGTCGGGCAGGGCTTGCCGGTCGCGTTGACCATCGCGAGTGCGTCGGCGGCGTGCCGCGAGCGCACGGTCGCCGCATTTCATCACGGCGCCATGCGCATCTATACCGGCGACGACGTCGTCGGCGTGGAAGTGGGCGGTGCGGTGAAAAACGTGCTGGCCATTGCAACAGGCATCGCCGACGGCCTCGGCCTCGGGCTCAACGCACGCGCGGCGCTGATCACGCGCGGTCTCGCTGAAATGTCGCGCCTCGGCGTGATACTTGGCGGACGGGCCGAAACGTTCACCGGTTTGACCGGCCTCGGCGATCTGATCCTGACCGCAACCGGCGATCTGTCGCGCAATCGCACGGTCGGCGTGCAACTCGCCGCGGGCCGCACGCTCGACGATATTCTCGGCGCCCTCGGTCACGTGGCCGAAGGCGTGCGTTGCGCGCAAGCCGTGCTCGCGATTGCTCGCGCGCATGCCATCGAGATGCCGATCACACAAGCGGTCTGCGCCGTGCTGTTCGACGGTGTGGCGCCGCGCGACGCCGTCAGCGCCCTGCTGCGGCGCGACTCCAAAGCCGAATAAGCCTTGTCTTTCAGCCGTTTAGCGCGCAAAGCGCTGAACGGCTGCTCGCTATCGCTGTCCACGTTTTATCGACGTTTCGGATCAGCGAGGTTCCCATGCTCAGATTCAATCGTTGCACGCTGGAAGCACACGTGGTCGACATCACCACGCTCGCCGTGGATGCGATCGTGAACGCCGCGAATACGTCGTTATTGGGCGGAGGCGGCGTGGACGGCGCGATTCATCGCGCGGCCGGCAAGGATTTGCTGCGCGAGTGCGAAACGCTCGGCGGCTGTGCGACCGGCGACGCGAAGCTGACCGGAGGCTACCGTCTGCCGGCTAAACATGTGATTCATGCCGTCGGCCCGGTCTGGCGTGGCGGAACGCATGGTGAGGCCGACCTGCTGGCCTCCTGTTATCAGCGCTCGCTCGAGGTGGCGCGCGAGGCGCAGTGCAAGAGCATTGCGTTCCCCGCGATTAGTTGCGGCATCTACCATTTCCCCGCCGACGAGGCCGTGCGGATCGCGGTCGGCACGGTGATCGACACCTTGCCGCGCACGCCGCAGATCGAACAGGTAGTGTTCGCCTGTTTCGACGACGCCATGTTCGCGCGCTATGAAGCGGAGTTGAAACGCCGTCAGGCGCCGCCGTCGAAGCCGGTCTGACGCCAGGCTTCGAACACCACGACCGCGACGGTATTCGATAGATTCAGGCTGCGGTTGCCCGGACGCATGGGCAGGCGCACGCGTTGCTCGTTGGCGAACTGGTCGAGCACCGAGTCGGGCAGGCCGCGCGTTTCGGCGCCGAACACGAACCAGTCGCCGGATTGAAACGCGTGCTCGTGAAAGCGGCCCGAGCCGCGCGTGGTGAAGGCGAACATGCGCGCCGGGTCCGGCGATTCCTTGGCGATGAACGCCGCCCAGTCCGCATGCACGTTCATTTGCGCATACTCGTGATAGTCGAGGCCGGCGCGGCGCAACTTGGCGTCGTCGAGCGGAAAGCCGAGCGGCTCGATCAGATGCAGCCGGGCTCCGGTGTTGGCGCACAGGCGGATCACGTTGCCGGTGTTCGGCGGAATTTCCGGTTCTACGAGAACGACATTGAACATGGTGAGCTCAGGTGGAGACTAGTTTTTCGGTGTGCGCAGCGCGACGAAGTTGGTGACCCGCCGCGCGCCCGCCGCCTTGAGCGTGCGCGCCAGCGCTTCGAGCGTCGCGCCGGTCGTCATCACATCGTCGACGATACCGACGTGCAGGCCTTGCGCGGACCCGGCGACCTTGAAGGCGCGGCCCACGTTCAGGCGGCGGGCGTCGAGATCGAGCCGCGACTGCGGCGCGGTGTGAATCACGCGCTTCAGCAAGGTCGCGTCGCTGCGTACTTTCAGCGCGCGGGCCAGCGGCCTGGCGATCTGCCAGGCCTGGTTGTAGCCGCGCTCGGTGAGACGTTTTCTGGCAAGCGGCACGGGCGCGATCACGTCCGGCCATTCGGCGCAGTCCTGCCAGGAGTCCTGTGCAACACGTGCGAGCCGTTGTGCGAACTCGCGCGCCAGCATCAGTCGCGCGCGAAATTTCAGGCCGACTGCGAGCGCGTCGAGCGGCGCCCGGTAGTCGGCGAGGGCGAAGGTCGCGTCGAACGGTGGCGGCTCGCCGATGCAATCCGCACAGCGATATTGCGCGTGCGCCGCCCATCGCGAACGGGATAACGGCACTGCGCAGACGGTGCAGCGCAACCGGCTTTCGTTCCAGTAGGCCGCGTCGCAACCGGCGCAGAGCGTCGTATGCGACAAATTGCCGCATAACGCGCAGAGGTTCGGCAACGCGGCGTGCATCACGCGCGGCCACGCTGAATGCAAGCCGCTCGCGAAACGCGCGAATCTGCCGCCGGAAAATGATGAAATGGGTCGGAATGGCACGGTGGGACCGCCCGCGAAGGCCTTTCACGCTGAATGGAAGGAAGCGAGCGAGTATACTTCCTGCTCCACGTCAGCACGACACCCATGTCCCCAACTTCCGCTCAAACAGGCCGTCCGGCCTATGATTCCCGGCGCCTCCGGCGGATCTTCGACCGCCGCGCAGCGACTTTCGGCGACGTCGCGTTCCTGCCTCGCGAAATCGCGCAACGTATGCGCGAGCGTCTCGACTACATCAAGGTGACGCCGGCGAGCGTGCTCGACGCCGGTTGCGGCGCGGGCGAAGACATTCCCGCTTTGCGCGAGCGTTTTCCGGAAGCGCCGGTGTTCGGCTCCGATCTATCGCACGGCATGCTCACGCGCGCGCTGCAACACGATTCGGGCGACACGAGCTGGCGGCGCTTTCTGCCGGCCTCGCTGGGTAAAGCGCTCGGCGCCCGTGGTCCACGCTTCGCGCAAGCCGACTTTTCGGCGCTGCCGTTCGCGGCCGGCGCCTTCGAATTTATCTGGTCCAATCTGGCGCTGCACTGGCACTCACGGCCCGATCTCGTGTTTCCCGAGTGGCAGCGTGTGCTGAAAGTCAACGGGCTGCTGATGTTCAGCACGCTCGGCCCCGACTCGCTCAAGGAATTACGCGGCGCCTACGCCGAGGTCGAGGCCGCGCACGGTGTCGCCTCGCGCAAGCATGTGATCGACTTCGTCGACATGCACGATCTCGGCGACATGCTGGTGGAGAGCGGCTTCGAGATTCCCGTGATGGACCAGGAAGTCCTCACCATCACCTACAGGTCGCCGCAGTCGCTGCTCGCCGACGTGCGCCGCTGGGGCGCCTATCCGTTCGAGCGCGAAGCGTCGTCGAGCGCCGCCGCGCGCCGGCTGCACAAGGCTTTGCTGGCGGCCCTCGAAGCCCGGCGGCGCGCCGACGGCACGATCGCGCTGACCTTCGAAGTGATCTACGGACACGCGTGGAAAGCCGTGCCGCGCACCACGGCGGAAGGTCATGGCATCGTCCGAATCGAGGACATCGGACGCGGTTCGTCGAGGAATCGTTGAGGAATCGACGAGGCGGTAAAGAGGACATCTGTTATGTCTGAAATTACCGCTTCAAAAGACGCGCAAAAGGTGCGTCAAAACGGCGCGGAGGCTTGTCGCGCCTGGCTTGTGGGCCAATCGAGGCTTGCTTGTGGATGCTATGGATCGCGCCTATAATGCGTCAGTTTGTCGCCCGGAGTTCCCACATTTGGGGCGACAGGCCCGGGGCACAGGGCAGCAAGATAAGATGACGCGGCGGTGATCGAGCGGCCGGAATAACGGTCGCGAGGAATGACCGCTGGCGGCGATTGGAGACAATCGGCGGGAGGCAGCGATGGGAGCATCAGATCTGCTTGCGGATTCAGAACCAGTTCTCAAAGACTGGACGATGAAACGCAACTGTTCGATATCGCCGCGGCAGTTCGTATGTTTCTACGTGTCGCTTGCGTTGTTCTCGTTGGCAATTGCTTTCATGCTGGTTCTGGTCGGTGCCTGGCTGGTGTTGCCGTTCACTGGTGTCGAATTGCTGGCGGTGGGCATCGCGTTTGCCATCTATGCGCGTCATGCTGTGGATTACGAGCGTATCCGGTTGTTTCAGAACCGGCTCGTCATCGAGCAGGTCAACGCCGAACAACTCACGCAGTTCGAGTTCAATCCGCGCTGGGTGCGGATCGAGGCGGGCGCAACACCGCGTGACCGGATCAAACTGGTCTCGCGCGGCCAGACGATCATGATCGGGCAACATCTCGCGCAGTATCGGCGCGCGCAGTTCGCAGGCGAATTGCGTATGTGGCTCACGCGTTGTTAGAGGCGTGAAGTCGCGCGGCGTTCACGGGGAGCGCGAGGCAACCTGCCAGCGGGGTCGAGGGTTTGAATGGAAAATTTGGGTAAGGAAGCTATGAAAACAATCAAGCGAGCCCTCATGGGTGTGCTGGCGATGAGCGGACTGCTTTTCGCCGGCGCGGCCCTGGCAGTGGGCGATGTTCCGGGCGGCCCTGCCGTCAACGAGATCAATCTCCAGCCGCCTGCGACGAAAATCGCTGAGGAGCTCTTTAGCCTCCACATGTTCATGCTGGTACTTTGCCTGGTCATCTTCGTCGGCGTGTTCGGCGTGATGTTCTATTCGATCTTTGCTCACCGCAAATCGAAAGGCCACAAAGCTTCCAACTTCCACGAAAGCACCACCGTCGAAATCATCTGGACGATCGTGCCGTTCATCATCGTCGTGCTGATGGCGCTGCCCGCCACCAAGACGGTGGTCGCGATGAAAGACACCACCAACGCCGACGTCACCATCAAGGTCACCGGCTACCAGTGGAAATGGGGCTACGACTACGTGAAGGGCCCGGGCGAAGGCATCAACTTCCTGTCCACGCTGGCCACGCCGCGTGCGGAAACCGATGGCCGCGAGCCGATTTCCACCACGTATCTGCAGGAAGTCGACAATCCGCTGGTCGTCCCGGTCGACAAGAAAATCCGCATCATCACCACCGCGAACGACGTGGTCCACTCCTGGTACGTGCCGGCTTTCGGCGTGAAGCAGGACGCGATTCCGGGCTTCGTGCGCGACACGTGGTTCAAGGCTGAGAAGACCGGCACGTTCCGCGGCTTCTGTACTGAACTGTGCGGCAAGGAACACGCGTTCATGCCGGTGGTGGTCGAAGTGCTGTCCGCCGACGACTACGCGAAGTGGGTCGATACGCAGAAGAAGAAAATGGCCGCTGGCCAGGACGACCCGAACAAGACCTACACCATGGCCGAGCTGATGGAGCGCGGCGGCAAGGTCTACGCAGCGAACTGCGCGGTCTGCCACCAGCCGACCGGCAAGGGCGCGGGCGCATTCCCGGCGCTCGACGGCAGCAAGATCGCCAACGGCGCGATCGCCGAGCACGTCAGCCTGGTGCTGAAGGGCAAGAATGCGATGCCGTCGTGGGCGCCTACACTGAATGACGTCGAAATCGCTTCGGTGGTTACGTACGAACGTAACTCGTGGGGCAACCACACCGGCGACATTCTCCAGCCGAAGCAGGTTGCGGACGCCCGTAACGGCAAGCTGCCGGAAGGTGGCAACCATCTGGCCGACGCAGGCGCAGCGGCGAGCGGCGCAGAAGCGGCTTCGGGCGCGGCGGCAGCATCCGGTGCCTCGGGCGCGGAAGCGGCAACGGCGTCGGCACCGGCCGGTTCGGACAGCGCGGCAACGCAAGCGGCACTGCCGGCGAGCATCTACTTCGACACCGGCAAGAGCACGCTGCCGGCCGACGCAAAAGCGGCAGTCGACGCAGCCGCGGCCTACGCGAAGGCGCATCCGGATGCGAAATTCACGCTGTCGGGCTTCACCGACGCCACCGGCTCCGCCGATCTCAACGCGAAACTCGCGAAGAGCCGTGCCGAAGCCGTACGCGACGCGTTGAAAGCAGCCGGCATTGCCGAAGACCATATTATTTTAAAGAAGCCGGAAACGATCACGGGCGGCAGCGACGCGAAAGAAGCCCGGCGTGTTCAGATCAGCCCGGCTGCCTGACGTGTTCATGGTCAGCACCGCAGTATTCGCTTTAGGAGATTGTCATGTCTAGCATCGGACACGATGTAGTCGCAGGCCACGAACACGTGCACGGCGACCATGCCCACGAAACGCCGCATGGCTGGCGCCGTTGGCTGTTCGCAACCAATCACAAGGACATCGGTACGCTGTACCTGATCTTCTCGTTCACCATGTTCCTCTCCGGGGGCGTGATGGCGCTGATGATCCGTGCCGAGCTGTTCGAACCGGGCCTGCAGATCATGCGCCCCGAGTTCTTCAACCAGTTGACCACCATGCACGGCCTGATCATGGTGTTCGGCGCGATCATGCCGGCCTTCGTCGGCTTCGCGAACTGGATGGTGCCGCTGCAGATCGGCGCATCGGACATGGCTTTCGCCCGCATGAACAACTTCAGCTTCTGGCTTCTGCCGGTGGCGGCTGTCCTGCTGGTCGGTTCGTTCTTCTCGCCGGGCGGCGCGACCGCCGCGGGCTGGACGCTCTACGCGCCGCTGTCCACGCAGATGGGCCCGGGCATGGACTTCGCGATTTTCGCGGTCCACTTGATGGGTGCTTCGTCGATCATGGGCGGGATCAACATCGTCGTGACGATCCTGAACATGCGCGCGCCCGGCCTCACGCTGATGAAGATGCCGATGTTCGTCTGGACGTGGCTGATCACCGCATACCTGCTGATCGCCGTGATGCCGGTTCTGGCAGGCGCGATCACCATGGTGCTGTTCGATCGCCACTTCGGCACGTCGTTCTTCAACGCGGCAGGCGGCGGCGACCCGGTCATGTACCAGCACATCTTCTGGTTCTTCGGGCACCCCGAGGTGTACATCATGATCTTGCCGGCGTTCGGGATCGTCTCGCAGGTGATTCCGGCGTTCTCGCGCAAGCCGCTGTTCGGCTATAGCTCGATGGTGTACGCAACCTCGTCGATCGCGATTCTGTCGTTCATGGTCTGGGCGCACCACATGTTCGCAACCGGCATGCCGGTGACGGGCCAGCTGTTCTTCATGTACGCGACCATGCTGATCGCCGTGCCGACGGGCGTGAAGGTGTTCAACTGGGTCGCGACGATGTGGCGCGGTTCGCTGAGCTTCGAAACGCCGATGTTGTTCGCGGTCGGCTTCCTGATCGTGTTCACGTTCGGCGGTCTGTCGGGTCTCATGCTGGCAATGGCCCCGCTCGACATCCAGTACCACGGCACCTATTTCGTCGTCGCGCACTTCCACTACGTGCTGGTGGCGGGCTCGCTCTTCGCGCTGTTCTCCGGCTGGTACTACTGGGCGCCGAAGTGGACCGGCTGGATGTACAACGAAACGCGCGGCAAGATCCACTTCTGGGCGTCGCTGTTCTTCTTCAACCTCGCGTTCCTGCCGATGCACTTCGTCGGTCTCGCAGGTATGCCGCGTCGTTACGCTGACTACCCGGCGCAGTTCACGGACTGGAACCAGGTCATCTCGATCGGCGCGTTTGGCTTCGGTCTGGCGCAGGTCTACTTCCTGTTCGCGGTTGCACTGCCGGCCTACCGTGGCGGCGGCGAACTCGAAAAGGCTGGCGACAAGCCGTGGGACGGCGCAACGGGCCTCGAATGGACCGTGCCGAGCCCGGCTCCGTTCCACACGTTCGAAAACCCGCCGACCGTTGAGTAATCGGCGCACGGTGAGGTTGCCGGCTCGGACAGCGCAGCAGTTCGTTACCTGAGCCGGCGATCACGAAAGCGGTGGCGGTACCCGTAGTCACGAAAAGTATTCAGAAAGTCGAGCATGACGCGCAATCCTCAAGAAAGACGTACGCCCGAGCAGATTCGCGCGGGCAACCGGCGGATCGGTTTCGTGATGTTCGTGATCGCCGCGGTCTTTTTCGCGAGCGTGATCATCCATCAGAAGTGGTTCACCTGACCAGGTGGTTCGAGTCAGTTTGCAGGTTTGTTGAGGATTGAGATGTCGACACAACCGCCGGCTCAGGCCGACCGCTCTTTTAACCGTTCGATGCTGATCAAGCTGTTCATCGTCGCGTTGATGATGTTCGGTTTCGGTTTCGCGCTGGTGCCGATGTACCGCGCGATCTGTCAGATCACCGGCATCAACAACCTCGTGCAGCGTGATGCCACGGTGCGCGAGGCGAAGAATACGCAGGTCGACATGAGCCGCACGATTTCGATCGAATTCGATGCGAACGCGCGCGGCCCGCTGGGTTTCAAGCCGGAGCAGCGCAGTCTGGATGTGCATCCGGGCGAAGTGACGACGGTGATGTACGAGGTGAGCAACGAACAGGCGCGCACGATTCAGGCGCAAGCCATTCCGAGCTACGCGCCGAAGCAGGCCACCGAGTACTTCAAGAAGATCGAGTGTTTTTGCTTTACGCAGCAGACGTTGACGGCGAATCAGACGAAGCGGATGCCGGTGGTGTTCGTGGTCGATCCGAAGTTGCCGAAGGACGTGAAAACGATCACGTTGTCGTACACGTTCTTTGAGTTGAATGCGCCGGCAGCGGCGACGGCCGGAAGCGCAGCGCCCACGGCTAACACGGATAAAAGCGCGGCGGCCACCGCCGCCAATCCCGCCTGACGGCTCGCGCCGCAGTCGAAGGAAGAAGAAACGAGATGAGCGATAACGGCGGCAGCCCGCGCAAGAGCAGTTTTGGTCAGTCGATGCGTGCGGTGCTCTGGTCGTTTTTCGGGGTGCGCAAGCGTCGCGATCTGGAGGCGGACGCCACGCAGTTGAACCCGCTGCACGTGATTGCGGCAGCATTGATCTGCGCGGCCATTTTTATCGTGGCGCTGATTCTGATCGTACGCGCCGTGGTAGGTTGAAGCGCCAGGCGCATACGTAGAATCGGGCGAAGCAGCGCCCACGAATTAGAGCGAAGCGGTGCGGTATCGACGCGCCGCCGAAGATACAGCCGGAGATTCCGGAACAACTGGACTGAAGTGGAGAATCAAGAATGAGCGGTCAAAACGAGAGCCCGTACTATTTCGTACCGCATCCGTCGCGGCATCCGATTAGCGCCGCGGTTGGGTTGCTGGTCATGCTCGGATCGCTTGCGGCCTGGATCAACGAACATGAATGGGCGCCGATCGGCGTCGTCGCCGGTTTGTTGTGGCTGCTCTTTACGCTGTGGCACTGGTTCGGCGACGCGATCGCCGAGTCGGAAGGTGGCATGTACGGCAAGAACGTCGACAAGTCGTACCGCTGGAGCATGAGCTGGTTCATCTTCTCCGAAGTGATGTTCTTCGGTGCGTTCTTCGGCGCGCTGTTCTATGCGCGTGAGATCGCGCTGCATCAACTGGGTAGCCTCGATTACAAGCTGATCTGGCCGGATTTCTCGGCGGTGTGGCCGAACAACGGTCCGGCAGCGCTGGTCTCGACCTTCAAGTCGATGCAGCCGTGGCCGGTGCCGACCATCAACACGGCGCTGCTGCTTTCCTCGGGCGCGACGCTGACAGTGTCGCACCACGCGCTGCGTGAAGATCATCGCAAGAAGGCGATCATCTGGCTGGCCGCAACGCTCGTGCTCGGCGTCTGCTTCCTGTTCCTGCAAGGCTTCGAATACTTCCACGCGTACAACGAACTGAATCTGACGCTGTCGTCGGGCGTGTATGGTTCGACGTTCTTCCTGCTGACCGGCTTCCACGGATTCCACGTGTTCCTCGGCGGCACGATGCTGGCAGTCGTGCTGGCGCGTATGATCCGTGGGCACTTCACGGCGGAGCATCACTTCGCGTTCGAAGGCGCGGCCTGGTATTGGCACTTTGTGGACGTCGTGTGGCTTGGGCTGTACGTCGTCGTGTACTGGCTGTAACGCAGTCTGGCCTGCGCCGACCGACAACCTCGGAATGTGTGCAGGCTGTTCGCGCCAGATCCTGCGGGGCGGGGCGCACGAGCAACAACGCAAGACAGCAGCAGTACGTAAGACTGACGCAGCGCCGCCCTCGACCCTGTCAGGGCGGCGTTTTGTTTGGCGGCGTGGAGATTTTTCCGCCGTGCTCAGCGCCCGTAAGGAATACCGGTCGACTGAATCCAGCCCATCCAGTGAGCGAACAGGATGAACAGGAATAGCGAGATCGACAGGCCCACCCGAGTGGCGAGCGACCAGACCATCCGCTTGGTTTTGCCCTTGTCGTGCATCATGAAGTACAGCGCCGACACCATGCTGGCGATGATCAGGACGAAGGCGATGGGAACGAGAATGTGCATGGAACCAGGTGAAACCGGAAAGCGCAGAGGCAAGATGTTTATTATCGCACCGCGAGCCAGCGTTTGCCGGTCGTTCCCTGTTGCGCCGCACGCGGCTTACGAGCGTGCGCGATGAAGTTCCGCCTCGTTCCCGCGCTGTTGATTCTGCTGGTGATCGTGGTGACCGTGCGGCTAGGTTTCTGGCAGCGCGACCGCGCGCATCAGAAGGAAGCGCTCGAAGCGCACATCACGCAGTTCGAGAACGCGCCCGCGCAGCCGGTGAGCGGCGCGCCGGTCGAACTCAAGGACATCGAGTTTCATCGCGTGAAGGCGCGCGGCAGTTTCGTCGCGGACAAGGTCGTCTACCTCGACAATCGTCCGTATAACGACCAGCCGGGCTTTTACGTCGTGATGCCTTTTAAACTGGCCGACGGCGGTTACGTGCTGGTGAATCGCGGCTGGTTGCCGCGCAACATGAGCAACCGCGAGACCATCGCGCCGTACACCACGCCGCAAGGCGACATCGAAATCGAAGGCATTGCGCGAGCCGATGCCTCGCGCGCTTATGAGTTGGGGCAGGGCGGTTCGGCCGAGCATCAACTGATCCGCCAGAATCTGGATGTCGCCGCGTACGCCGCGGAAACCGGCCTGCCGCTGCAATCGTTCGTGATTCAGCAGTTGAGCGACGACGGCGACAAACTGGTGCGCGACTGGCCCACGCCTACTAGCGGCGTCGAGCGGAACTATGGCTACATGTTCCAATGGTGGGGTATGGCGGCCGCCGCGCTGGTCTTCGGCCTGTATGCCGCGCGCCGCGCCGCCAGGAAAGAGCATGCACCGGGCGTATAACGCAGCACAGCACAGGCGGTTTGCGATTCAACTTCGCAATCCGCGCAAATCATTGAAAGAGGTCCAGTAGTGTCGACGCAATCTCCCCGTTCGCCGCAAGCCGGCAAACCCACCGCGCCCCGGGCGATGCCCGGCCAACCCAACGGCAAAGGCTCGTGGAAGCGCGGCCGCTGGATGCTGCTGCTGGTGGCGATCATCTGCGCCGCGCCGATCGCCGTGTCGTATTTCACGTACTACGTGATCCGGCCGACCGGCGGCACCACGAGTTACGGCGCACTGGTCGAACCGCAACGTCCAATTCCCGATTCGCTCATGGTCACCGGCGAGGATGGCAAGCCCGTCAAGTTCGCCACGCTGCGCGGCCACTGGCTGATGATTTCGGTCGACAACAGCGCGTGCGACAAAGCGTGTGTCACCAAGCTCTACTTCATGCGACAAATCCGCGCAGCTCAGGGCCCGGAACGCGAGCGCGTCGTGGAAGTGTGGCTGCGCACCGATGCAGGCAACGTCGCGGACGTGATACAAAAGGCCTATCCCGACACCGACATGATGATCGCCGATCCGGCGCAGGTGTCCGCATGGCTGCCCACGGACAACGGCACCAAGGTTACCGACCACATCTACCTGGTCGATCCGAACGGCAATCTGATGATGCGTTTCCCGAAAGATCCGAACCCCAGCAAGATCAAAGGCGATCTGACCAAGCTGCTCAAATGGTCGCGCATCGGCTAATGCCGCAACATAGGTAAGAGAGATGTTCGTACTGCAACTGGCCCTGATCGGCTTGTGTATTGCGTTGTTGCCGCTGTCCTACGTGTGGGTCAAGGCCGACGACAACAAATTCCGCAAGCTGGTCTGGCTCACCACCTTCCTCACGCTCGATCTGGTGATGTTCGGCGGCTTCACGCGGCTCACCGATTCCGGGCTCGGCTGTCCGGACTGGCCGGGCTGTTACGGCACATCATCGCCGTTCATCGCGCATGCGGCGATCACGGCCGCGCATCAGGCGATGCCCACCGGACCGGTCAGCATGACGAAGGCCTGGATCGAAATGATCCACCGTTACTTCGCGATGGCGATCGGCGTGCTGATCATCGCGCAGACCGTCATTGCGTGGACTGCGCGCATCAAGCGGCGTCCGCTGCATGTATCGCCGTGGTGGCCGACCTCGTTGTTGCTGCTGATTCTGGTGCAAGGCGCGTTCGGTGCCTGGACCGTGACGATGAAGCTACAACCGATCATCGTGACGACGCACTTGCTGCTCGGACTCGCGTTGCTGGGCACGCTCGGCTGGCTGGCTGCCCGGCAAACGCCGTTGCCCGCTTACGAGCCCGAGGCCGCGCGCTGGCGCGCGGCGGCGATCGCGGGTCTGATGCTGCTGATCGCGCAAATCGCACTGGGCGGCTGGGTCAGCACGAACTACGCGGTGCTCGCGTGTACGGATTTCCCGACCTGCAACGGCCAATGGGTCCCGCCGATGGATTTCGCGCACGGCTTCCACCTGTGGCGCGCGCTCGGCATGACCGGCGACGGCGACATGATCACGCAGGATGCGCTGGTGGCGATCCACTGGACGCACCGCACGTTCGCCGTCGTCGTGGTCGCCTATCTGGTGTGGTTCGCGCTGAAACTACGCCGCTTCGAGTCGCTGCGGCGCCCCGCAAACGGCGTGCTGCTGGTGGTGCTGATCCAGTTCATCACCGGGCTGTCGAACATCGTTCTGCAATGGCCGTTGCCCATTGCGGTCGCGCATAACGGCGGGGCCGCGATCCTGCTGCTTCTGCTCGTTATGTTAAACTTTCGGATCGCTTATAGCCGTCCCGGCCGCGCCGTGCTCCCTGCGCGCGATGCCGCGCCAGCGTGACTCCACATGGACAGCACAACACTCTCCCAAACGCCCGGTAGCCGGGTCTCCCAGTACATCGCCCTGACGAAGCCGCGCGTCACGCAACTCGCCGTGTTCTGCGCCGTCATCGGCATGTTTCTGTCGACGCCCGGCATGGTGCCGTGGGCTCCGCTGATCGGCGGGACCGTCGGCATCTGGTTGCTGGCCGGCGCGGCGTTCGCCATCAATTGCCTCGTCGAGCAGAAAATCGACGCCAAGATGCGGCGCACCTCGTGGCGCCCGTCCGCGCGCGGCGAAATTACCACCACGCAAATTCTGCTGTTCTCGGCCGTGCTCGGCGGCCTCGGCATGTGGGCGCTCTACACGTTCGCCAATCCGCTCACCATGTGGCTCACGCTGGCCACGTTCGTCGGCTATGCCGTCATCTATACGCTGCTGCTCAAGCCTGCCACGCCGCAGAACATCGTGATCGGCGGAGCCTCGGGCGCCATGCCGCCGGCGCTCGGCTGGGCCGCGGTCACCGGCCATGTGCCTGGCGACGCCTGGATCCTGGTGCTGATCATCTTCGTATGGACGCCGCCGCATTTCTGGGCGCTCGCGCTGTATCGCCGCAAAGACTACGAAAACGCCGGCCTGCCGATGCTGCCGAACACGCACGGCGAGAAGTACACACGCCTGCATATTCTGCTGTACACGGTGATCCTGTTCGCGGTCACCATGATGCCCTTCATCTCCGGCATGAGCGGCGTGGTGTACCTCGCGGCGGCCGTGCTGCTGGGCGCCGTGTTCCTTGCTTATGCGTGGAAGATCTATCGCGAGTACTCGGACGATCTGGCGCGCAAGACCTTCCGTTACTCGATCGTCTATCTCTCGCTGCTGTTCGCCGCGCTGCTGATCGACCACTATGCGCGCGTCCTGATCGGCGCGTAATACCATGCTCAATAACCGCTTCGCGCGCACGGCGCGTGCTGCTGTGATCGCTTGCGCGCTCGGTGGCGTCTTGCTGGTCGCAGGCTGCGGCAAGCAGCCGCCGGCGTTCCAGAATCTCGACATCACCGGCAATACCCAGTTCGGAAGCAACTTCTCGCTGCCCGACACGGCCGGCCACACGCGCACCTTGGCGGATTACAAGGGCAAGGCGGTGGTGCTGTTCTTCGGCTACACGCATTGCCCGGACGTTTGCCCGACCACGATGGCCGAGCTCTCGCAAGCGTTGCAGCAACTCGGGCCGGAAGACGCGAAGCGCGTGCAGGTGCTGTTCGTCACCGTCGATCCCGAGCGTGATACGCCGGCCTTGCTCGCGCAATACGTGCCGGCGTTCAACCCGACGTTCGTCGGCTTGCGTCCGGCCGATCAGGCGCAACTCACCAAGATCACGAAGGACTTCCGCGTCTACTACGCGAAGGTGCCCGGCAAGACGGCTGACAGCTACACGATGGACCACACGGCAGCGAGCTATGTGTTCGATACGGATGGCAAGCTGCGTCTGTTCGCGCGTGACGGCCAGGGCGCAACGCCGTGGGTGCATGACATCAAGCTGCTGCTCGACTGACACGCAGCGATATGCGGGCGCGTGTCGTATCACTTGCCCGTTTTCAACTCCCCTCTCTTTCTAACGCTCAAACCGGAATCGGCAGATTCAATCCGGGCGCGAGCCGCGTCGTCTTGAACTCCGTTACCTCGTAACGCGCAAGCTTCTGCTGCGCGAACGGGTCGCTGGCGAGAATTTCGTCCAGCTTATCGCGCTCGATGCGCACCGCCAGAATGATGCCGCCGTCGCGCGGCACTTTCGGTCCGGCGGCGACGAACACGCCGGCTTCGAACTGTTGTGCCAGAAACGCGCGATGGGCTTCCAGCGCATCGTCGATGCGTTCGAGCGATGCGGTATAGATAAGGTCGATGACGTACATGGGCGTTCTCTCCAGCAATGGAATATGCCGCTAAAACGTGCGGCCGCAGCCTCGGATTATCGTTCAGAGAACGATTCGGCGCGCGCGGTCAGCCTGCACGCACGCTGCCCTCGCCAAGCGGCCGGTTTCCTTTCAGCGTTTCTCAAGTTGCCCGTCTGTCATGCCGTTATATCTATAGCAATCGTTTGCGCGTGAGGCAAAGCGGCGTGCTTGCGAGTGCGAACGGAACACGAATCACACGAGAGAGACCACAACAATGAGCAGGATGAGTTTGAATCGCAAACTATGGCTGTCGCTCGCGCTCGTCTGGCTGGGGCTGCTGGGCGTCGGGCTGTGGAGCGCGGTCGAAACGCGCAGCACGATGCTGGCCGAGCGCAAGGCGGGCATGGTGAATCTTGTCGATGCCGCGCAAGGCATCGTGAACGGTTATTACGCGCTCTCACAGAGCGGCAAGCTGAGCGAGGCCGACGCGCAGCGCGAAGCACTCGCCCGTCTCGCGACCATGCGCTACGGCGAATCCGGCTATCTGTTCGTGATGGATTCGAAGCCCGTCGTGTTGATGCATCCCACGTTGCCGCAGATGACCGGCAAGCCGGTCGGCGACTTCAAGGACCCGGACGGCAAGCTCCTGTACGTGGCAATCGTCGACGCGGCCAAGTCAAGCGGCCGCGGTTTCGCGGAGTATCGCGGACGCCTGCCGCACAGCGAAACGGCCGTGCCGAAAATCAGCTACGTCGTGCGTTTCGCGCCGTGGGACTGGAACATCACGAGCGGCGTGTTCATCAAGGACATCGACACGGTGTACTACGAGACGCTGCTCGGCCACCTGGCTGTGGTGCTGGTCATCGGCGCGATCATCTCGCTGGCGATGGTGCTGATCATCCGCAACGTGCGCGCGAGCCTCGGCGGCGAGCCGGACCAGGCGGCACGGCTTGCGGCGAGTATCGCGCAAGGCGATCTGACGCAAGTCGTCGACGTTCGTCCGCAGGACAAGACCAGCATGATGGCGGCCATGCGTGAAATGCAGAACCGTTTGCAGCGGACCATCGGCGAGATTCGTCGCTCGGCGGAGTCCATTGCGTCGGCGACGCAGCAGATCGCGGCCGGTAACGGCGACCTGTCGCAGCGTACCGAGCAGCAGGCGGCTTCGTTGCAGGAGACCGCGGCGAGCATGGAAGAGCTCACCGCGACGGTCAAGCAGAACGCCGACAACGCGCGGCAGGCGAGCGGACTCGCGCATAACGCGTCCGAAATCGCGACGCGCGGCAACGACGTGGTGAGCCGCGTGATCGGCACGATGGGCGAGATCAACGACAGCTCGCGGCAGATCGCGGACATCATCGGCGTGATCGAAGGCATTGCTTTTCAGACCAACATTCTCGCGTTGAACGCGGCCGTGGAAGCGGCGCGCGCCGGTGAGCAGGGCCGCGGTTTCGCGGTCGTCGCGGGCGAGGTGCGCAGCCTCGCGCAACGCTCGGGAACGGCGGCGAAGGAGATCAAGCAGTTGATCAGTGCGTCGGTCGAGCGCGTGCACAACGGTTCGACGCTGGTGCAGCAGGCCGGCACGACGATGGGCGAAATTCTTCAGGCTGTGCAGCGCGTGACCGACATCATGGGCGAGATTGCGGCGGCATCCGAAGAGCAGAGCAGCGGCATTTCCCAGGTCGGCCGCGCCGTCACGCAAATGGACGAAGTGACGCAGCAGAACGCGGCGCTGGTCGAACAGGCGGCGGCCGCGGCGGCTTCGTTGCAGGATCAGGCGGGGCGTTTGCGCGATACGGTGAGCGCGTTTCGTGTGAACGGTGCTGAAGGTGGCGCGCCTGGTTCGGCGGCGGTCGCGGCGCGTAGGGTGATGGCGACGGCGACGGCGCCGGCGCCGCAAGCAGCCGCAACGGCAGCGGCGCCGCGCGATATCGGCACGGCATCGCACTCGGCGTCCGCATCGCCGCGCGCGGAGCCGAAGCTGTCGGCATCCGCCAGGACGTCCGCCGCGTCGGCTTCGGCATCGCCCGCGCATGTTGCGAGCGCCAGGCCTGCCGCAATGAAAGCGCCACGCGCATCGACCGAGGCAGTGAGAGCCACTCCGCCCGACGACGACTGGACCGCCTTCTGATTCTCCGGTGCACCGACCGCGTGCCTCTCATGAGCACGCGGTCCCGCGCCGATCAAGGCGCATAACCATATGCGATCGTGATATTTCCCATCTCGCCGGGACTATGAGACCATTTCAGGTCCAGTTGGCGGCGCATCGTCAAAAGCAATGTCCGCCGCCGGCTTCCACCCGAATCTGACACCGATCAGAAGTCGATGAGCCGTCGATCAAGTCATCGATTAGAAACAAGCGAGAATCACATGCAGCGCAGAAACATCCTCAAAGTCCTCTCGGCAGTTGTCGCCAGCACGGCGATCCTCACCAGCTTCGGCGCGCACGCTGACGACAAAGTCATCAAGGTCGGCACCATCGGTGGCCCGGACGCGCAGATCTGGGAAGTCGTCACGAAAGTGGCGAAGCGCGGAGGCCTGAACGTGAAGGTCGTCGAATTCAACGACTACGTGCAGCCGAACGCCGCGCTCGACGCCGGCGACCTCGACGCAAACAGCTTCCAGCACCAGCCGTACCTCGATAGCCAGATCAAGCAGCGCGGCTACAAGATCGTCAACGCCGGTCTCACATACATCTCGCCGCTCGGCATCTATTCGAAGAAGCTGAAGTCGCTGAAGGATCTGCCGCAAGGCGCGAAGGTCGCGGTGCCGAACGATCCGTCGAACGAAAACCGCGCGCTGCTGTTGCTGCAAACGCAAGGTGTGATCAAGCTGAAGACCGGTGCGGGCACGAACGGCAATAACGCGACGCCCCTCGACGTCGCCGAAAATCCGAAGAAGATCAAGCTGGTCGAACTCGACGCCGCGCAACTGCCGCGCTCGCTGTCGGACGTCGACGCCGCCGCGATCAACACGAACTTCGCACTGGCCGCAGGCCTGCAGCCGACCAGGGATGCAATCGCGCTCGAAGACGTGCATAGCCCGTACGCGAACCTGATCGCCGTGCGCACGCAGGACAAGGACAAGCCGTGGGTCAAAAAGCTGGTTGCTGCTTACCAGTCGGAAGACGTGCGCCAGTTCATCAAGACGCAGTTCAAGGGTTCGGTGGTGCCGTCGTTCTAAGGAACGACATTCCTACAGGCCTAATTCCCATCGCTCGACCATCAGGTCCTTGCCGAAACGGCGCTCAGCCGCCGTGCCGGCAAGCCTGAACCCGGCGCGCTCGCACAGGCGCCGCGGTTGTTCGAGCGAGGCGGCCGTTGTCAGCGTGAGCTTCGTATAGCCCGCGCGCCTCGCAAAGCGCACGCATTCGCTCAGCAACTGCGTGCCGATGCCCAGCCTCTGCACATCCGGCTCGACCCACAGGAGCCGCACACCCGCCACCGTCGTCGATACACCGACGATGCAGACCGAGCCGACCACCATCCCTTCCTGATCGGCGACCCAGCACATCTCCCGCACCGGATCGTTGCGTTGCGTGTAATCGGCGACGACCCGCGCGAGCAATCCCTCGAACGATGGATCCCAGTCATATTGCGCGGCGAACCATTGCGCCTGCCGATGCACGAGCCAGCCGCATTCGCCGGGGCGCGGCTGGCGGAGCACCACGAGTTCGTGTCTTGGCGTGTCGCCGAGCAGCCGCTCGATGATCTTCATCGCGGCGATCAACTGATCCTGGGAGAGGGCCGTGAGGCCGGAAAGCAACACCGACACTTCTTCGATCGCCGCGTTATCGAGCGGTGCGTACGCGGCGTGACCGCTGTCCGTGAGCGCAATTAGCGACTGGCGCGCGTCCGTCTCGGACGGGCGGCGCGTGATCAGATCGCGTCGTTCGAAGCTGGTCAGGAGACGGCTGAGATAACCGCTGTCGAGACCGAGGGAACGCCCGAGCACCGAAGCCGTTTGCGCACGTCCGCGGGAGAGTTCGTGCAGTACGCGCACCTCGGTCAGTGAGAACGCGCTCTTTGCCAAATGCTCATGCAGCGCGCCAATGTGTCGGGTATAGAAGCGGTTGAAATGGCGGACGGCCTGAGCGCGCCGCAGCGCCTCGGAATCTGTCAAATGCTGCTCCCAGGGGAATTTTTTATAGCTTGCTACTCGCCACTATATTGGAACGCACCCCTTTACAAAAGCCACGCCGACAGGCGGCCGATCGGAACTGGTATTAAAAAGGTATCGATCAGGGCTGAGTTGTCAGCGTGTTGAAACCATGTTTGAGCCCGCCAGGTGGCTTTCCGAAGCCCAATGCGGGTAAATCCTGGGCTTCAAAAACTGCTCTCCAGCGCCTCCGCATACCCCTCTAAGCCTTATTCAGCAAGGCTTTGCGCCGGATCATACCAGCATAGAACCAGTCCGTTGACTGGTATTATGTTGGTTATATAATGGGCTCTCATTTTTCGTAGGCCTACCTTTTCACGACGGCCGCCGGAGCCCCATGGAAACTCGCTGGTCCGCACTGATGCCTGACGCCCGCAACGTCACGCCGCTCTATTTGCAGCTCGCGCGCAATCTTGCGACAGCGATCCACTGTGGCGTGTGGTCGGCGGGTGAGGCGCTGCCCTCGGAGCGCACCCTCTCGGATGCGATCGGCGTGTCGCGCATCACCGCGCGCAAGGCGATCGAGTTGCTGGTCGAACAAGGCCTGATCCGGCGTGCTCGCGGCGCGGGCAGCTTCATCACGCCGCGCGTCGAAGACCCGCTTTCGCGGCTCACCGGTTTCACGAAGAAGATGCAGCAGCGCGGTTTCCGGCCGGATTCGGTGTGGCTCGAGCGCGATATCCGCGCCGCCAACCGTGACGAACTGGTGCACCTCGGCCTGTCGCCCGGCGCGGCGGTGACGAGTCTGCGGCGCCTGCGGCGCGCGGACGGCATCGTCATGGCGGTCGAGCATTCGGCGTTGCCGGCCGCGATCGTGCCCGACCCGCACGCTGTCGGCGACTCGCTCTACAGCTATCTCGAACACCGTGGCGCCGCTGTCGTGCGCGCCTTGCAGCACTTCCGCGCGGTCAACGCTTCGAGCGAGATCGCTTCGTTGATGGACATCGAACCGCGCTCGGCGCTGCTGGTCATTACCCGTATCGGCTACAGCGCCGACCAGCGCGCAATCGAACTGACCGACACCTATTGCCGCGACGATTACTACGACTTTGTCGCTGAATTGCGCACCTGAGCCGACCGGCTGAGCCCGTGCGCGAAGCCTGCAAGTTCAGGCGCGGTGCAGAAAAAGCGCCATTCAGTCACGCCCCGTATTACGCCTCACCAGAGAGACTCATGCTGACCGGAAACATACTCACCACCGATGGGTGGATTCACGGCACGCTCGAATACGAAAACGGCCGCATCACGGCGCTTACCGGCGAACGCGTCGATCCGTCGACGAACGACGCGCCGTACATCCTGCCCGGCTTCATCGATCTGCACGTGCATGGCGGCGGCGGGTCCGACGTGATGGAAGGCGGCAATGCGATCGAAACCATCACGCGCACGCATGCGCGTTACGGCACGACCAGCCTGCTCGCCACCACCATGACCGCGCCGCGCGACGAACTGATGAGCGTGGTCGCGGAGCTCGGTAACAACGCGCGGATTCGCACACCCGGCGGCGCGCGCGTGCTCGGCGTGCATCTGGAAGGGCCGTACATCAACCCCGGCAAGCTCGGTGCGCAACCCGACGCGGCGGTCTCGGCGGTGATGGACGAAGTGCTGAAGTATCTGTCCATCGCGCCGATTCGCGTCGTCACGCTGGCGCCGGAAATTGCCGGCCACATGGAGATCATCTCCGAAATGGCGGCACGCGGCGTGCGCGTGCAACTGGGCCATTCGCTCGGCACTTACGACGATGCCGTCGCCGCGCTCAAGCATGGCGCCTGCGGCTTCACGCATCTGTTCAACGCCATGTCGCCGCTGCACCATCGCAATCCAGGCCTCGTCGGCGCGGCGCTTGCGCACGCCGAGTTCGCCGAAATCATTCCCGATCTGCTGCATGTCCATCCGGGGGCGATCCGCGCTGCGTTGCGCGCGATTCCGCGTCTCTATGTGGTCACGGACAGCACCTCGGCCACCGGCATGCCCGACGGCGAATACCGTCTCGGCAGCCAGCATGTGACGAAGTGCCTCGGCGGCGTGCGTCTCGCCGACGGCACGCTCGCCGGCAGCACCCTGACCATGGATCAGGCGCTGCGCAATCTTGTGTCGATCGGCCTGCCGATCGCCGATGTATCGAACCGTTTGTCGCGCTACGCCGCCGACTACCTTGGCATTGAAGACCGCGGCCGCATTGCGCGCGGTGCATGGGCCGACGTGGTCGTGTTCGATCGTGAACTGGCGTTGACTGCGACTTACGTCGAAGGAGAAGCAATTGTCGAATATGCTTAAAGAGGCGCTGGCGTCCGCTGAAACGGTCGCCGCGCAACTCACGGACACCTCGCGCGTCGAGGCACTGGCGGCGAAGCTCGCGCAGCAGCCGCGCCATGTCGCGCTGACGGTCGCGCGCGGCAGCTCCGACCATGCGGCCAGTTACTTCGCGAGCCTGACGATGAGCCGCCTCGGCGTGCCGGTCGCCTCGCTGCCGATGTCGGTCGCCACGCTGCAACAGGCGCCGTTGCAAGTGCGCGATCAACTCGCGCTGGCGTTCTCGCAATCGGGCAAGAGCCCGGATCTGGTCGGCACGATGGAAGCATTGCGCCAAGCGGGCGCGTTGACCGTCGCCGCCGTGAACGTGTCGGGCTCACCCTTGGCCGACGCGTGCGAATTCGAGTTGCCGCTCGAAGCCGGTCCGGAACTGAGCGTCGCGGCCACCAAGAGCTACATCGCGATGCTGTCGATTTCCGCGCAGCTCGTCGCGCATTGGCAGAACGACGCTGAACTGCTCGCTGCGTTGAAGACGCTGCCCGAAGCGCTGCGTGCCGCCGGCAAGCTCGACTGGTCGGCGGCCGTGGAGGAATTGCGCGGCATCGAGCGCATGATCGTGATCGGCCGCGGTCTCGGTCTTGCCATCGCGCAGGAAGCCGCGCTGAAACTGAAGGAAACCTCCGGCATTCAGGCCGAAGCGTTTTCTAGCGCGGAAGTGCGTCACGGCCCGATGGAACTGATCGACCGCGACTACCCGCTGTTGGTCTTCGCACCGCGTGGACCCGAGCAGGCCGGCTTGCTGCAACTCGCGCGCGATATGAAGGCGCGCGGCGCCCGCGTTCTGCTCGCGGCGCCGGCCGACGTGCCGGAAGCCACATTGCCGCTTGCCACTACCGCTCATGCAGCGCTCGATCCGATCGCTGCAATCCTGTCCTTTTACGTGATGGCCGCGGGCCTTGCCGCCGCGCGCGGGCGCAATCCCGATGCGCCGCGCCATCTCAACAAAGTCACCGAAACTCACTGACGAGAAATCAGATGCGACGTGTCGAGGAGTCCCGCTTGATGAGCCATTCTGAAGGCCATATTGTTTTACTCGCGCCCATGACCGGTCCGGTCGTGCCGCTCGCGAACGTGCCCGACCCTGTGTTTTCGGGCGGCATGTTCGGCGACGGCATCGGCATCGATCCGCTCGAGGGCCGACTCGTCGCACCGTGCGACGGTACTGTCACCCATCTCGCGCGCACCGGCCACGCCCTGACGCTGGCTACTGCCGAAGGTGCCGAGATCCTGCTGCATATCGGTATCGATACGGTCGAACTGAACGGCAAGGGTTTCGCGCCGATGGTCGCTCAAGGCGCTCACGTGCGCGCCGGCGACGTGCTGATCGAGTTCGATCAGGATCAGGTCGCGCTGAATGCGCCGAGCCTCGTGTCGGTGATCGCGCTTGCCAATTCGGACGCGTTCGAGATCGTCGAACGTGTGCAAGGCGGCTTGCTCAAGGCGGGCGAGACGCCGCTGCTGGTGCTGCGCGCGCGCGGCGGCGCGGCGGCCGAGCCTTCGCGCCAGGCCAGTGCGACGAACGTGACGGAAGAAGCCCGTCAGCAAGTCACGCTAGTTCACGCAGGCGGTCTGCATGCACGTCCGGCGGCGCGTGCACGTGAAGCGGCACGCGGCTTCGATGCACGCGTCGAAGTGCGTTACGAAGGACGCAAGGCGGCGATCGAAAGCGTGGTTGGTCTGCTTGGTCTCGGTGCCGGCGAAGGCGCGACCATCGAGTTGCTCGGCGTCGGTCCGCAAGCAAAAGCTGCGATCGAAGCGATCGCGCATGAACTGACGCGCGAAGCACACGGCGAAGTCGAGGAAAAACCGGCACGTCAAAGTTCGCCGGCGCCGCAAGCCGTCGCGCATCCGGCCGGCGAAGCGCTCGCGCCGAATACGCTCGCCGGCGTCTGCGCGGCGCCGGGCGTCGCGGTCGGCAAGCTGGTGCGGTGGGACGACGCGGACATCGATCCGCCCGAAAAGGCGAACGGCACGTCCGCAGCGGAAAGCCGTTTGCTCGACAAGGCGATTGCTACCGTCGATGCGGACCTCGACACGACGGTGCGTGACGCCTCGCAACGCGGCGCAGTTGGCGAAGCGGGTATTTTCTCGGTGCATCGCGTGCTGCTCGAAGATCCGACGCTGCTCGATGCCGCGCGTGATCTGATCAGCCTCGGCAAGAGCGCCGGCTTTGCGTGGCGCGAAGCGATCCGCGCACAGATCGCCATCCTGACGAATATCGAAGATGCGTTGCTCGCGGAACGTGCCGCCGATCTGCGCGACATCGAGAAGCGTGTGCTGCGTGCGCTGGGTTACACGAATGCCGCAGCGCGCACACTGCCCGAAGAAGCCGTGCTCGCGGCTGAAGAGTTCACGCCCTCCGATCTGTCCACGCTGGATCGCTCGCGTGTCACCGCGTTGGTGATGGCACGCGGTGGCGCGACCTCGCACGCGGCGATTCTCGCGCGTCAGGCCGGCATTCCCGCGCTGGTGGCCGTCGGCGATGCGCTGCATGCGATTCCCGAAGGCACGCAAGTGGTGGTGAACGCCACGACCGGCCGCCTTGAATTCGCGCCGACCGAACTCGATGTCGAACGCGCGCGCCTGGAGCGCACGCGTCTGGCCGATGTGCGCGAAGCGAATCGCCGCACTTCGCAGCAAGCCGCGGTCACGTCGGATGGCCGCGCAATCGAAGTGGCCGCGAACATCGCCACGCTCGACGACGCCAAAACCGCCGTTGAAAACGGCGCCGATTCCGTCGGCCTGTTGCGCACCGAACTGCTGTTCATTCACCGCGCGGCCGCGCCGACCACGGACGAACATCGTCAGAGCTACCAGGCAATCGTCGATGCGTTGAGCGGCCGCGCCGCGATCATCCGCACGCTGGATGTCGGCGCGGACAAGGAAGTCGACTATCTGACGCTGCCGCCCGAACCGAATCCCGCGCTCGGCTTGCGCGGCATCCGTCTCGCGCAAGTGCGCCCGGACCTGCTGGACGATCAGTTGCGCGGTCTGCTGGCAGTGCAGCCGCTCGGCGCCGTGCGCATCCTGCTGCCGATGGTGACGGACGTCGGCGAATTGATCCGTATCCGCAAGCGTATCGACGAGTTCGCGCGCGAGTCGGGCCGCACGGAGCCGATCGAAGTCGGCGTGATGATCGAAGTGCCGTCGGCGGCGCTGCTTGCCGATCAACTGTCGCAACACGCGGATTTCCTCTCGATCGGCACCAACGATCTGACGCAATACACGCTCGCCATGGACCGTTGCCAAGCCGACCTCGCCGCCCAGGCGGACGGTTTGCATCCGGCTGTGCTGCGCTTGATCGCAGCCACCGTGCAAGGCGCAAACAAGCACGGCAAATGGGTCGGCGTGTGCGGTGCGCTGGCGGGCGATCCGGTCGCCATGCCGCTGCTCGTCGGCCTCGGCGTGACCGAGCTGTCGGTGGATCCGGTGTCGGTGCCGGGCATCAAGGCGCGGGTGCGCAACCTCGATTATCAGCTGTGCCGTCAACGCGCCCAGGATGCCCTGGCGCTCGAATCGGCGCAGGCGGTAAGAGCAGCAAGCCGCGAAACCTGGCCTTTGGACTGAACCCCACACGGTCCGCAGCCAGCTTCGCTCAGTCATTACTCATAGCTACAAAACTCAACGACGCCGTTTAACCGCGGCGTTCAACGACGAGACAAGGATTGGAGGTATCAATGGATGGGAATCCGTTTCTGAAGATTCAGCGGCTGGGACGCGCGCTGATGCTGCCGATTGCGGTGCTGCCGGTTGCCGGCCTGCTGCTGCGCCTCGGCCAACCCGATGTGTTCAACATCAAGATGATCGCCGACGCCGGCGGCGCGATTTTCGACAACCTGCCGCTGCTGTTCGCGATCGGCGTGGCGGTCGGTTTCGCGAAAGACAACAACGGCGTGGCGGGTCTGGCGGGCGCGATCGGCTATCTGATCGAAGTCGCGGTGATGAAGGACATCAACGACAAGCTCAACATGGGCGTGTTGTCCGGGATCGTGGCGGGTATCGTCGCGGGCTTGCTGTACAACAGGTACAAAGACATCAAGCTGCCCGATTACCTCGCGTTCTTCGGGGGGAAACGCTTCGTGCCGATTGTCACGGGGGTGGTCTGTCTCGTGCTCGGCATAGCGTTCGGCTACGTGTGGCAACCGGTGCAAGCCGTGATCGATACGGCCGGCCACTGGCTGACCACCGCGGGCGCGCTCGGCGCATTCGTGTTCGGCGTGCTGAACCGCTTGCTGCTGGTCACGGGTTTGCATCACATCCTCAATTCGCTGACGTGGTTCGTGTTCGGCACGTTCACGCCGCCGGGCGGCGCCGCAGTCACCGGCGACCTGCATCGCTTCTTCGCGGGCGACTCGACTGCGGGCACCTTCATGACGGGCTTCTTCCCGGTCATGATGTTCGGCCTGCCGGCTGCCTGTCTGGCGATGTTCCATGAAGCGCCGAAGGAGCGCCGCGCGGTCGTCGGCGGCCTGCTGTTCTCGATGGCGCTGACGTCGTTCCTGACGGGCGTGACCGAGCCGATCGAATTCAGCTTCATGTTCCTCGCACCGGTGCTGTACGTGATCCACGCGCTGTTGACGGGCATCTCGCTCGCCATCTGTTCGGCGCTCGGCATTCACCTCGGCTTCACGTTCTCCGCCGGCGCAATCGACTACGTGTTGAACTACGGTCTGTCGACTCGCGGCTGGTGGGCGATTCCGATCGGCCTCGTCTACATGGTGCTGTACTACGGCTTGTTCCGTTTCTTCATCCGCAAATTCAATATGGCGACGCCGGGCCGCGAACCCGCCGCTGCCGATGAACAGGTCGACTCGTTCGCCGCGGGTGGGTTTGTCTCGCCGGTCGCCGGTGCTGCTGTGCCGCGAGCGCAGCGCTATATCGCCGCGCTCGGCGGCGCGTCGAATCTGTCGGTGGTGGATGCCTGCACGACGCGTCTGCGTCTGTCGGTGGTCGATTCGAACAAGGTCTCCGAAAACGAGCTGAAGACGATCGGCGCGCGTGGCGTGCTCAAGCGCGGCTCGACCAACGTGCAGGTGATCATCGGACCGGAAGCGGACATCATCGCGGACGAAATCCGTACGGTGATCGCGCAGGGCGGTGGGGAGGCGGTGAAGCCGGTGGCTGCGGCTCCGGCCGTGGCGGCTGCGTCGGCGCCGGTTACAGCGTCGGGTGCTCAGGGTAGCGGTCCGCTCGATCCCGATCCGCTGCGCTGGCTCGCCGTGTTCGGCGGTGCGGGCAACGTGGTGTCGCTGGATGCGATCGCGGCAACGCGTCTGCGTATCGTCGTGCGGGATCCGTCGGCGGTCGATCGTCAACGTCTGGCGACGCTCGATACGGCGTGGATCTCTGCGGACACGTTCCATATCGTCGTCGGCGATGCGGCGCAACGCTACGCTGAAAAGCTGGCGACGCGCACGACGCAAAGCGGCGGTGCAACGCCTTTGCCGGCATGACGCCGTGCTAAACGAAGGAGCGGCTCGCGCTGCTTCGCATTCGATCACGCTGCAATAAAAAAGCGGGACCTTGAATCATTCAAGGTCCCGCTTTTCCGTTTACCGGCCCGTCGTAGCCGGTATATGCCGTCCTAGCGTCTCTTCTGCGTGCCTGGTGACGACGACTGGCGCGACTCCAGCCACATCACGTTGACGATGCCGAACGCCAACGCCACGCCGATCCCGAGAATCCAACTGAAATACCACATCGCAAACTCCTGTTAAGCCTATAGCCGATCAATACATCGTATGGTGATTTTCTTCGAGCGCCGCAGCGGTCACCTTGCCGCGCATCACGCGATACACCCAGCTCGTGTAGATCAGAACGATCGGCAGGAAGATGATCACGGCGATCAGCATGATCTGCAGCGTCATGCGGCTCGAAGTCGAATCCCACACGGTGAGGCTGCTGCGGCCGTCGAGCGATGACGGCATGATGAACGGAAACATCGAGAAGCCCGCCGTCAGGATCACGCCGATGATCATCAGCGAGGTCGACAGAAAGGCGCTCTTTTCGAAACGCGAGCGCGCGAGCAGCGTGGCCAGCACGCCGCCTACGAGACCAGCCACCGGCGCGCTCACCATCCACGGATAGTTCGCGTAGTTGGTGAGCCACAGCCCCGGCGCGCCGATCACGTTCTTCATCAACGGATTGGCGAACGTGTCGAGCGGCGGCGCATCGATTACCTGATAGCCGCCGATCATCGTGGAGATCAACGCGCCGGCAATCAGGAACAGCACCACGGTCGCGAATGAGGCGATTCGAAGCGCCAGCGAAGCGCGCTCGGCGACAATGTCGTCCGCTTTCATCTTGACGAAGGCGGCGCCGTGCGCGGCCAGCATCGAGACGCTGACGAGGCCGCACAATACCGCGAACGGGTTCAGCAACCCGAAGAAGCCGCCGTGATAGGTGACGCGCAGGTCGGTATCGAACGAGAACGGCACGCCTTGCAGCAGGTTGCCGAACGCCACGCCGAATACCAATGCCGGAACGAAGCCACCGACGAACAACGCCCAGTCCCACGCAGTGCGCCAGCGCGGGTCTTCACGTTTGCCGCGATAGTCGAAGCCGACCGGACGGAAGAACAGCGCGAACAGCACCAGCAGCATGGCGAAATAAAAGCCGGAGAACGATGCCGCATACACCAGCGGCCACGCGGCAAACATCGCGCCGCCCGCCGTGATGAGCCAGACCTGATTGCCTTCCCACGTCGCGCCCACCGTGTTCACGACGATGCGCCGCTCGGCGTCGGTCTTGCCGATGAACGGCAGCAGAATCGCCGCGCCCATGTCGAAGCCGTCGGTGAGCGCGAAGCCGATCAGCAGCACGCCGATCAGCACCCACCAGATCAGTTTGAGGGTTGCGTAATCCATGATGATCTTTTCCCTTGAAACTCAATGGCGGCGAATCAGGCGGCCGTGTTGGTCGGCAGCGGCTGATTCAGCGGCTGTTGTTCGTGGTGATAGCGGCCCGTGTGCAGCGACGAGGGACCGAGCCGCGCGTACTTGAACATCAGCATGATTTCAATGATGAACAGCACCGTGTAGAACACCACGAAGCCCGCGATACTCAGATACAGGTCATTCGGCGTCAGGCTCGAGGCCGACAGGTTGGTCGGCAGAATGCCCGCGATGGTCCACGGTTGACGGCCCACCTCAGCGACGATCCAGCCGAATTCAGCCGCGAGCCAGGGCAGTGGAATCGCCCACACGGCCCAACGCAGGAACCAGCGGCGCTTCTCCAGCAACAGCGAGCGCTGCGCGCAGAACCAGAACGCCAGCACGAAAGTGGCGAGGAACAGGATGCCGAGGCCCACCATCAGACGGAACGAGAAGAACACGGGCGCTACCGGCGGGATCGTTTTTTTCGCGGCCTGGGTGATCTGATCCGGCGTGGCGTCGGTGACGTTCGCGGTGAACTGCTTGAGCATCAGGCCGTAGCCGAGATCCTGCTTGTGCGCGTCGAAGGCGGCTTTGGCTTCGTCGGTGATGTCGCCTTGCTTCAGCTTCTGTAGAGCCGCGTAGGCCAGCATGCCGTTCTTGATGCGCACCTCGTTGTGCGCCATCAAATCTTTCAGGCCGACCACGGGTTCATCGAGCGAACGTGTGGCGATCAGACCGAGCGCGTACGGAATCTTGATGGCGTAGTCGGTGCGCTCCTCTTTCTGATTCGGAATCCCGATGATCGTGAACGGCGCAGGCGCCGGCGCGGTTTCCCATTCGGATTCGATCGCGGCCAGTTTGACCTGTTGGACTTCGCCGGTGCGATAGCCGGATTCGTCGCCGAGCACGATCACGCACAACGTGGACGCCAAACCGAAGCCGGCGGCAATCGCGAACGAGCGCAACGCAAATTCAGTGTCGCGGCGCTTCAGCAGATACCACGACGACACGCCGAGCACGAACATTGACGCCGTCACATATCCAGCCGACACGGTATGCACGAACTTGACCTGCGCGACCGGATTGAACAGCACGGAGAAGATGCTGTCGAGTTCCATGCGCATGGTCTGGTAGTTGAAGGTGGCGCCGACCGGATTGTTCATCCAGCCGTTAGCCACCAGAATCCACAGCGCCGACAGATTCGAGCCGAGCGCGACGAGGAACGTGACGAACACGTGCTGGACCTTCGAAAGCCGGTTCCAGCCGAAGAAGAACAACCCGACGAAGGTGGACTCGAGGAAGAACGCCATCAATCCTTCGACGGCGAGCGGCACGCCGAAAATGTCGCCAACATAGTGCGAGTAATACGACCAGTTGGTGCCGAACTGAAATTCCAGCGTGAGACCGGTGGTGACCCCCATCGCAAAGTTGATGCCGAACAGCTTGCCCCAGAATTGGGTCATGTCCTTGTAGATCTGCTTGCCGGTCATCACATAGACCGACTCCATGATGACAAGCAGCCAGGACAGGCCGAGCGTGAGCGGGACGAACAGAAAGTGGTAAAGCGCGGTGATGGCGAACTGGAGGCGCGACAGTTCTACGACTTCGCTAACGGGCATGTGGATCACCTTGGGACGGATGCGAGGCAGGCACGGACAACAGCGCCTGCGCGACTTGCTCAGGCGGGAGCGACATGTGCTCCGCCTGCGGATGATTGAAGAACGTGTACTTGAGCGCCATCAGCAGGACGAATTTGATGGCGAGGACGATGGCGATATCCCGCGCCAGCGTCGGACCGCGCACCCAGCCGTGGAACCGTTTGCGCAGGCTCGGGCGGCGGGTGGTGCTGCGATTGAGGGCTGTGGTCATGATCGGTAGAAGGCAACTTCACACCGGTGAATCCGGTTGGCGCCAGGCCGCTTCGGCGGTTTGGCGAGTGCATCCCGATTCTAGGAGTAGAACCTCGCGCGCAACAGTTCGGCGCTGCGGCATTGGGTCGCGAGACTTGCCCCGTTCAACCAGTATTGCTATCTGGTTTGTGATACGTCAAGAAACGCGTGTTGCTCGCTTATGTTCTTGCGTCAATGTGCGCGTGTGCGAAGACGCCGCGGCGTGGGCGAAAAAAAGCCCCGCCGTCTTGCGAGGGCGGGGCTTGGCGGTTAGATACCGCGCGCCGGGCGAACCGGCATGCTGACAATCTTCAAGCTCTACGCGTATTCGGTCAGTGCACCGCGCATCTTCTTCATTGCGCTTGCCTCGATCTGGCGAATACGTTCGGCGGACACACCGAATTCGTCAGCCAGTTCGTGCAGCGTCGAGCCGCCCGAACCGTCGTCTTCCACCTTCAGCCAGCGTGCCTCGATGATGCGGCGGCTGCGGGCGTCCAGTGCGTCCAGCGCGCTTGCGATGCCGTCGCTTTGCAGCTTGTCGCGCTGACGCGAAGCCAGCACGGCGGTCGGTTCGCTATGCGAGTCGGCCAGATAGGCGATCGGTGCGTACGACTCTTCGCCGTCCTCGACCTGGCCTTCCAGCGCGATATCGCCGCCCGAGAGGCGCGTTTCCATTTCGGACACTTCTTCGCGCTTCACATTCAGCTCTTTGGCGAGACCTTCGATCTCGTCCGGCGTGAACGCGCCCAGCCCTTGCTTGTGGCTGCGCAGGTTGAAGAACAGCTTGCGCTGCGCCTTGGTGGTGGCGACCTTCACCATCCGCCAGTTGCGCAGAATGTATTCGTGGATTTCAGCCTTGATCCAGTGCATGGCGTACGACACGAGGCGCACGTTCTGCTCCGGATCGAAGCGCTTCACGGCCTTCATCAGGCCGATATTGCCTTCCTGGATCAGGTCGGCGTGCGGCAGTCCATACCCCAGATAGTTGCGCGCGATCGACACGACCAGCCGCAGGTGCGACAGGACGAGACGGCGCGCGGACTCGAGATTGTCCTGCTCGCGAAATTCGGTGGCGAACTGGCGTTCTTCCGCCGGCGTCAGCATCGGAATCCGATTTACGGCCTGGATGTAGGCGTCGATATTGCCCAGTTGACCGGGCAGCAGCGAGGAATGCGAGAGCGCCAGTGCACCTGCCGAAGCGGCCTTAGCCGACGACGGGCTCAAAGTACTCGGAAGGGTCATTGCATGGCTCACGTAGGAAACTCCTTTGGAATCAGACAAAAGCTTATTCAGGTAACGACTCCAGCGTTGGATGTTAGCACTCTGATTTGCCGAGTGCTAATACTTAGAGGGTGTAGGGGCATCCAAGTTCCGTAAATTCCTATTGAAATTCACGATTCAATAGCCATGGTACGCCTCCCTCCTCTTCTCTGCTCGATGCGTAGAACTTACCTAACAAATCGCCTTCGCTGTTATAAATGCCCGACTTTTGCCAGTTTTGAAGTGACTAATTGCGGAAAGTCGGGTTTCTTCATACGATCCACTAAATTGAGATTGTCTTTACAATACGCAAAACAGTTACGAATTGTTCAACGTTCGACGGAGCTCGGGTGTTAGATGAACAACAAAAAGAATGTTTTGCGTGGTCTGGCTCTAAAAATCACGGCTGGCGCGGTGCTGGTGGGGACTTCGAAATGGGTTTCGGCGGACCAGTTCGGCGTGCAGGTGGCCGGCGGCCTCGGCGATCGCCACGTCAAGAAACTCGACCTCGGATTCGTCTGGGACCCGGATCTGACCTGGTGGCAGATCGGTGACTGGCATTTCTCGCTGATCGGCGAAGCGCATGTAGCCTGGTGGCACACCAACGAAGGCAATGTGCACGACAACATCGGCGAAGTCGGTGTGACGCCGATCATCCGCTTCATCAAGGGGTCAGGCCTGATTCGCCCGTACGCCGAACTGGGCGCGGGCATCCGGCTGCTGTCGAGTCCCCGGATTTCTTCGACCTTCACGCTGGGCACCGCGTTCCAGTTCGCCGACATGGCGGGTGTGGGCATGCAGTTCGGCAGCCACCAGCAGTACCAGGCAGGCTACCGCTTCCAGCATATTTCCAACGGCGGTATCAAAGAGCCGAATCCTGGTATAAATTTCCACCAGCTATATCTGCAATATAACTTCTGACGACCGTGGCCACGTTCGGCTCACCGGTGCGAGGGGCTGAGCGATGGCGGCAAAGATAATCGAAGCGGTTCGCGAGCTCGAGCGAGAGCGTTTTCGTGCGATGGTCGACGGCGACGGGCAATCCCTCGACGCGCTGCTCGCGGACAACGTGAGCTACGTTCACACGAACGGCAAGCGGGAAACGAAACGGCAGTTCATCGACGGGATTACCGCGGGCCGCCGCCGCTATCGGCAGATCGAGATTCAGTCGCAAGAGGTGCTGCCGGTCGGGCGCGAGACCTGTGTCGTGACCGGCCGGGCGCTGATCGAAATGGAAGCGAACAACGGAGCGCTGCTGTTTCCGATCGCCTACACGGCGATCCATACGCAGGAAGACGGGCGATGGCGCCTGATTGCCTGGCAGGCGACGCGTTGCGCAATCGAGTGAGCCTTTTGAGTTCACTGTGTCCAGGCCGGCCGCGCCTCGTGAGCGGGCTGCTTCGGCTCTGACGCGAGCGCGCGGGTAGCGCGCTTGTGCGTCGGTTTTTGCGTCACCTCGCCCCGATTCTCAGGCAGCGACGCTCTCCTGATCCACGCCACTCCACGCACGACGATCCGCCGCACCGGTTTCGGCCACTTCTGACTCATGTGCCGCGACGCCTTGTCGCTCCCCATTCTTCGCTCGCAGCACCGCATCGCCCGCATACGGATGCCGCGGATGCACCGGCAACTGATTGCAGCGCTCCACGACGCGCCGGACCGCCTCGATATCCGAGAAATCGAGCCCCGTATCGACGCCTTGCGCGGCCAGATTCATCGCCAGCGCGACGAGATCGACGTTGCCGGTGCGCTCGCCGTTGCCGAACAGGCAGCCCTCGACGCGGTCCGCGCCGGCCAGCAGCGCCAGTTCCGCGGCGGCCACCGCGGTGCCGCGATCGTTATGCGGATGCACCGACAGCACGATGCTGTCGCGATAGCCGAGATTGCGGTGCATCCATTCGATCTGATCGGCGAACACGTTCGGTGTCGCCGCCTCGACGCTCGCGGGCAGGTTGATGATCATTTTGTGATCGCGCGTGGGCCGCCAGGTCTGCGCCACCGCGTCGCATACCTCGCGTGAAAACGGCAGTTCGGCCGCATTGAAAGTTTCCGGCGAGTACTGGAAGGTCCAGTGCGTGCCGGGCCGCGCCTGCGCGTGCTCCTTGATGATTTGCGTGCCCGCTACGGCCAGCGCCTTGGTTTCGGCCTTCGACTGGTTGAACACGATCCGGCGAAACGATGGGCAGATCGCGTTGTACAAGTGCACGATGGCGCGCGGTGCGCCTTCCAGCGCCTCGAACGTGCGCGCGATCAGTTCCGCGCGCGACGGCATGAAGACCTCGATGGTCACATCGTCGGGAATGCGCTTTTCCTCGATCAGTTTGCGGACAAAATCGAAATCCGTTTGCGACGCCGACGGATAGCCCACCTCGATCTCCTTGAAGCCGATCGCGACCAGCATCTCGAAGAATTCGAGCTTTTGCGCGGCGTTCATCGGCTCGATCAGCGCCTGATTGCCGTCGCGCAGATCGGTGCTCATCCAGACCGGTGCCTGATTGATCGTGCGGCTCGGCCATTTGCGGCCGGTCAGGCGCACGGTGGGGAAGGGGCGATATTTTTCAGCGGAATTGCGCAACATGGAGAGCCTCGTTCGTTGAGTCGTATGCGAAAGGATGTGGCGTCGAGCGGTTGGCGGACTGCCACGGGCACACGGTCCGCCAGCCGGTGGCTAGCGGCAACAACGAACGGGCGCGAACGAACGGCGTCATCGTGACGGCGAAAACGGACGTGAATAAAGCCCATGCGGCGTGCATTTGATCCTCGCGCCTCGTCCGCGCGGTAAACGGACGAATGCAGACGACTACAGGTTGTGAAGAACTACGCTTTGGGGGTGAAACGGGAACGGCGAAACTGCTTGAGGGACCGCGCTTTGGGCAACTTGATGGCAACCTGAGCTGCCAACGCGCGGCGCTACGCCTGACTTACGCTAGGCGTAGCGATAGGGGCCGCGCTAGGCGGCCGGAGGTAATTCGGAGGGTGTTCGGAAGGGAACGCATGGGTCTAATGTATGACGGCGCGTTGCGGCGTGTCAACCCGCGCGGCTCGCAGCGGGCGACGGCAAGCGCGCCGCAGCGCTTACACCGCGGCCGTTACACCGGCATTCTTGCGACGTCCACGATCAGTTCGACCTGCCGTTCGATCGCGCTCGGCACGGGTGCTTCTCCGCGTAGCACGGCGCTGATCCAGGCAGCCGTCGTCGGCGCGTCTTTTGCCTCGGGCAAGTCCACTTCCGGCGCATCGGGCGACGAGCGTTCATGCGGCACGCGCGTTTCGCAGACGCCGTCGTGCAACCAGTCGACCTGAACCTGACGCCGCGTATCGGCCACCGCTTCGCCTTCGGTGCCGCGCGCAAGCAACGCGCCGCCGGCGGCCGCGTCCGGATGCGTGTTGAACAGTTGCGTAAGGCTGTCGCGATACGGCGGGTGCGTGTAGTTCACGAGACGCAAACCCGCGGGCGCGAACGGCTGCAGGATTTTCACCAGCGTGTGCGTCGAGTTGCGCACGCCCATGCGCCGGCGCAGCGCAAGCAGGCGTGCGAGCTTCGGCGCGAGCACGTCGATTGGAGCAAACGCAAGGCGGTGCTCAGCGAGACCGTCTTCGATATTGGCGTGTGATCGTGCGTGCTGAATCTGCAGATGCGTGAAGATCTCTGCGCTCGTCACGCGGCCCGGATCTTCGGTGACGCCGTGCACCAGCACCGGCACGCCTTCGCGCGCCAGCAGCAGGGCGAGCAGCGGCACCAGATTCGGCTGCTTGCGCGCGCCGTTGTAGCTCGGTATCGACACGGGCCGGAACGTGCCGTGCGGCAGATGAACCGGCTCGAACGACGCGTGCGCGCCGGCCAGCATCGCGGCGAGTTCGTCGGCGGTTTCGCCCTTCACGCGGTACGCGAGCAGCACCGCGCCGAGCTCGAGCTCGGCCACGCGGCCGTCGAGCATGGCGGTGTAGAGCGCGCGCGTATCGTCGGCGGTCAGCGCGCGGGCGCCGTTCGGGCCGCGGCCGATTTCCTTGATGAAGCGGGCGCAGGGGAAGGGATTGACGGTGTCGGCGAAGTCGGTCATCGGGCGCAGTGGGACGTGTTGGCATGCCGCCTCGGAGCGGTCGGCCACGGTATTCAAGGGACGCTATTGAATGTGAGTATCGCATCTATGGCGATCCCGCGAGACACCGCGCCCGCGGCGCCGGCTTTGCCGGTCCGTGCATGGCCCATGCCGAACTGACGCGCGCGGTGCTTTGTCGCGCGTTAAACTCGATGTTTTATCGCCGCGCTGGCGGCACACATCAAGAAACGGAGAACGGGATGAGTTACGTATTTGCACCCGCACCGGTGGTCGCGGTGCCGGTTGTGGGGTCCAGCGAGCAGTTCGCGGTACGTCGCATCTACTGTGTGGGCCGCAACTACGAGGCGCATGCGCGCGAGATGGGACACGATCCCGACCGCGAACCGCCGTTCTTCTTCGCCAAGCCGGCCGATGCCGTGCTGTACGTCGCGCCCGGCGCCACCGGCGAGTTTCCGTATCCGTCGCAGTCGAAAAACGTTCACTTCGAGATGGAAATGGTGGCGGCGATCGGCAAGGGCGGCAAGAACATTCCGGCCGAGAGCGCGCTCGACCACGTCTACGGTTACGCGCTCGGTCTCGACATGACGCGCCGCGATCTGCAGGCCGAAGCGAAGAAACTGGGCCGTCCCTGGGATACCGCGAAGGGCTTCGATCACTCGGCGCCGCTCGGCCCGATTCATCCGGTCACGACCGTCGGCCATGTCGACAAAGGCGCGATCTGGTTGTCGGTGAACGGCGACGAAAAGCAGAACTCGGACGTGTCGCAACTGATCTGGTCGGTGGCTGAAACGATCGCTTATTTGTCGACGCTGTTCGAACTGCAACCCGGCGATCTGATTTTCACCGGCACGCCGGAAGGCGTCGGCGCAGTGGTGCAGGGCGATCTGATGAAGGGTGGCGTGGACGGGCTCGGCGAGCTCAGCGTGCGCGTCGTCTGACGGCTGCTTGGGGGAGACAGACAACATGAAGCTCTACAGCTATTTCCGTAGCTCGGCGTCCTATCGCGTGCGCATCGCGCTGAACGTGAAGAATCTGCCGTACGACTACGTGCCGGTGCACCTCGTGCGCGACGGCGGCGAGCAGTTGAAGCCCGAATACCGCAAGGTGAATGCGGACGGGATCGTGCCGACCTTCGTCGACGGCAATGACGTGATGCCGCAGTCGCTCGCGATCATCGAGTATCTGGAAGAGACGCATCCCGAGCCGCCGCTCCTGCCCGCGACGGCCGCCGATCGCGCGTATGTGCGCGCGCTGGCATTGCAGGTGGCGTGCGAGATTCATCCGCTGAACAATCTGCGCGTGCTGAAGTATCTGAAGCACACCTTGTGTCTCGACGACGATGCCAAGGACGCTTGGTACCGTCACTGGGTGGAAGCGGGTTTCGCGACGTTTGAAACGCACCTGGCGGGCGATTCGCGCACCGGCAAGCTGTGTTTCGGCGATACGCCGACCGTCGCCGATACCTGTCTGATTCCGCAGGTGTTCAACGCGCAGCGTTTCAAGGTCGACACCGCCAAGTTTCCGACCATCCAGCGCATCTACGATCACGCGATGCAACTCGAGGCGTTTGCGCGCGCGGCGCCTGGTGCGCAGCCGGACGCTGAGTGACCTGTCATGATCCGGCGGGCGGAATGAAAAAAGGGCACTCCGCGAAGTGCCTTTTTGCTGTTTCAGACGCGGACACTATGGCGTTCAGCCGCCCAGCAATGCGTCGGAAAACTCTTCCGCGCTGAACGGCTGCAAGTCCTCGACCTTTTCGCCGACGCCGATGAAGTACACCGGAATAGGACGCTGCCGCGCGATCGCCGCCAGAATGCCGCCCTTCGCCGTGCCGTCGAGCTTGGTGACGATCAGGCCGGTGAGGCCGAGCGCGTCGTCGAAAGCCTTCACTTGCGCGAGCGCGTTCTGGCCGGTGTTGGCGTCGATCACCAGCAGCACTTCGTGCGGCGCGCCGTCTTGCGCCTTGCCGATCACGCGTTTCACCTTGCGCAGTTCCTCCATGAGATGCAGTTGGGTCGGCAGACGGCCGGCCGTGTCCGCCATCATCACGTCGATCTTGCGCGCGCGCGCGGCGCCGACCGCGTCGAAGATCACCGCCGCCGGGTCGCCGCTTTCCTGGGACACCACGGTCACGTTGTTGCGCTGACCCCAGATGGCCAGTTGCTCGCGCGCGGCGGCGCGGAACGTGTCGCCCGCGGCCAGCAGCACCGACTGGTCGAAGCTCTGCAGATGCTTGGCGAGCTTGCCGATGCTGGTGGTTTTGCCCGCGCCGTTGACGCCGGCGATCATCATCACGAGCGGCTGCGCGCGGCCGAGCATGAGCGATTTTTCCAGTGGCTTGAGCAGGTCGACCAGCAGCGTGCGCAGCGCCGTTTTGACCTGCTGAGGATCGGAGAGACGCTCGGTGCGCACTTTTTCGCGCAGCGCTTCGAGCAGGAATTCGGTGGCGTCGACGCCCGCGTCCGACATCAGCAGCGCGGTTTCAAGCTCTTCGTACAGGTCTTCGTCGATCTTCGTGCCGACGAAAATGCCGGTCAGGTTCGAACTCGTCTTCGACAAGCCGGTCTTCAGACGAGTCAGCCAGGAGCGCTTCGCGCCCGCGTCTTGCAGCGGCGGCGGAACGATTTCGACGGTTTCCTCGAGTGCGAACGCTTCCGGCTCGGGTTCGGGCTCGATCGCGGACTGAGCGGCCACGGGCGGCGTCTCGACGCGAACCGGAGCAGCGGCCGGGCGCGGGGCGGCCGGCGCGACGGGCGCAGGCGCCTCCACAGCGGCTTCGGGCGTCAGGCCTTCTGGCGCTGTTTGCGACTCTTCTGGCGCGTTATCGGACTCTTTCGAACCCTTGAATCGTTTGAAAAAGCTGAACATGATCTGGCGTGGTGAGAGCGCGCGCCGATGCGCGCAGCCGGCACAAGACCGGTGGGAGCGGCAGGCAGCGTTGCGATGCGGGATGCAAGGCGCTGGAAGCCGCACATTTTATCAGGCGCGCCGCCGGCCGTCGTATCGGCCGAACGGCCAGGCTGGACGCGGGGCGTCGCTGTGGTAACGTTGGCGCTCCGGCCCGCATACTTCGTCGTCGCGGGCGCTTTAATAACGTAATCGAAACTGCATGCCCCGTTCCGCACCTTCACGCGCTCATGGCGCATCGTCCAAAGGCGGCAAGCCGCACGCCATCCGTATCATCGGCGGAGACTGGAAGCGCACGCCTTTGCCGGTGCTCGACCTTGACGGCCTGCGCCCCACGCCCGATCGCGTGCGCGAGACGTTGTTCAACTGGCTCGGCCAGAATCTGGAGGGCCAGCGCTGCCTCGATCTGTTCGCCGGCAGCGGCGCGCTGGGCTTCGAGGCGGCGTCGCGCGGCGCGGCACGAGTCTTGATGGTGGAGCGCAATGCGCGGGCCGCCAGCCAGTTGCGCGCGAACCAGGAACGCCTGTCGGCGCGCACGATCGAAATCGCTGAAGCAGACGGTTTGCGCCTTGCCGCGAGTCTCACGCCGGGATCGTTCGACGTCGTGTTTCTCGACCCGCCGTTCGGCGACGATCTGCTCGGCAAAGCGCTCGCGCTGGCGGTTCCGCTTGTGAGCGCTGACGGATTTCTATACGTGGAAGCGGGCGAGGCGCTCGAACTCGATGGGAATGAGACGCTCGCCGGGTGGGAAATCGTGCGGCAAGGTAAGGCGGGCGCTGTCCACTTTCATTTGCTGCAGCGCGAAAATAAGGAATAATGCGCGTTCCAAAACAAGCGCCGGGCGGTTCGCCGTCACGTGCGCGGTCGGTGCCAAATGCGTCGCGTGGACGCTTTGACGTGCCCCTTTGTCTGAAGAGAGGAGAAGTCTCATGGTAGTCGCCGTGTACCCGGGCACGTTCGACCCGCTGACGCGCGGTCACGAAGACCTCGTTCGGCGCGCGTCGAGCATTTTCGACACGCTGGTGGTCGGCGTTGCCGACAGCCGCAACAAGAAGCCATTTTTCACGCTCGAAGAGCGTCTCGACATCGCTCATGAAGTGCTCGGGCACTACCCGAACGTGCAGGTGATGAGCTTCAAGGGGCTGCTGAAGGATTTCGTGCGCACCAATAACGCGCGGGTGATCGTACGCGGGCTGCGGGCCGTGTCGGACTTCGAATATGAGTTTCAGATGGCCGGTATGAATCGCTATTTGCTGCCTGACGTCGAAACCATGTTCATGACGCCGTCCGATCAGTACCAGTTCATCTCGGGCACGATCGTGCGTGAAATCGCGCAACTGGGCGGCGATGTCAGCAAGTTCGTGTTCCCATCGGTCGAGAAATGGCTGACGGAAAAGGTCGCCGCGATGGATCCGGCTAGCGGCGCGTCGGCGGGGCAGCCGTAACCGGCGTAAACTGTCGGTTTGACGGATCAGAGCCGGCTGCGGCCGGCGTGAAGTGAGAGAAGTATGGCCTTGATGATTACCGACGAGTGCATCAATTGCGACGTGTGCGAGCCCGAGTGCCCGAACGACGCGATTTCGATGGGCACGGAAATCTACGTGATCGACCCGAAGAAATGTACCGAGTGTGTCGGGCATTTCGACGAGCCGCAGTGTATTCAGGTGTGCCCGGTCGAGTGTATTCCGCGCGACCCGGACCATCTGGAGACGCCCGATGGCTTGATGGCGAAGTACCACGCGCTGCAGGCTGCGAAGGGCGCGTGAGGGACGAAGTCTAAAAAACGGCGAGGCTTTTTGGCCTCGCCGTTTTCTTATGCGGCAACACTTTGCGACGTGCTATCCAACGTACGCGCTGAAGATCTCGCGCAACGCGTCCAGCAGGATGTCGCATTCGGCGTCGGTACCGACCGAGATGCGCAGATGCTGGTCGATGCGCGGCGCCTTGAAATGGCGCACGAAAATCTCCTTTTCCCTCAGTCGCAGCACGAGCGTTGCGGCGTCGTAGCCTTCGTGGCGAGCGAACAGCAGGTTCGCCGCCGACGGCACCACTTCGAAGCCCAACGCCGTCAGCCCCGAGGCTAGTCGCTCGCGGCTTGCAATGACCTTGGCGCAGGTGTCGCGAAACCACGCGTCGTCATCGTATGCCGCCGCGGCCGCGACTTGCGCGAGGCGGTCCAGCGGATAGGAGTTGAAACTGTCCTTCACGCGGTTCAGCGCGTCGATCAACTCCGGGTTACCGAACGCGAAGCCGACGCGCATCCCGGCCAGTGAACGCGACTTCGACACGGTCTGAACGACCAGCAGATTCGGATAGCGGTCGATCAGACAGATAGCCGATTCGGCGCCGAAATCCACGTAGGCCTCGTCGATCACTACCACAGAATCGGGGTTGCTCGCCACCAGGCGCTCGATAGCGGCGAGCGGCAGCGGACGGCCGGTCGGCGCGTTCGGGTTCGGGAACAGGATGCCGCCATTCGGCGACGCGTAATCGTCGACGTTGATCGCAAAGCTGTCGTCGAGCGGGATGGTCCGGTAGTCGACTTCGAAAAGCCGCGCATACGTTGGGTAGAAACTGTAGGTGATGTCCGGGAACAGCAACGGTTTGTCGTGCTTGAGCAATGCCTGGAACGTGAGTGCGAGCACTTCGTCCGAGCCGTTGCCCGCAAACACTTGTTCAGCGCGGATGCCGTGGTACGCGGCAACCGTTTCGCGGAGCTTTTGCGCCGTCGGATCGGGGTAGCGCCGCAGCGAATCGGCCGCGTCTCCCAGTTCCTGCCGGATTGCTTCGAGCACGCGCGGCGACGGCGGATACGGATTCTCATTGGTATTCAGCTTCACCGGATGCGCAACCGCGGGCTGTTCGCCCGGCACATACGGCGTCAGACGGTGAACGATGTCACTCCAATAGCGGCTCAAGCGATTCTCCTGTGTCGATCGGAGTTAGCGCTTCAGCGCTTACTCCGGTCCCATGCAAGGCGGTCGATCGGAGTTAGCGCTTCAGCGCTTACTCCGGTCCCATGCAACTGCATCAACCAGAGTTGGCGCTTGAGCGCCTTACTCTGATCCCATGCAAGATAGTTGCGGTCGAAGGCAGTACGGCGAATACCGATTTCAGCGGGGCATTCTACGGATTGCGATGCAGTTGCATCATCGCGCGTTCCAGCTCGCCCTTGATGATCTGCGGCATGACGGCGAGCCCGCGCTCGATCGACGCATCGATCACATCCTGCTCTTCGCGGCGCGGCGGTTTCAGCACGTAATTGGCGACGTCGGGCTTGGCGCCGGCGCGCGCACTCTCGGGAATCAGGTCTCGCGGATGGCCAATGCCGATCCGCAGCCGCCAATACTGCTGCGACGACAGATGCGCGGTGATGTCCTTGAGCCCATTGTGGCCGCCGCTGCCGCCGCCGAGCTTCAGCTTGACGCTGCCGGGCGGCATGTCGAGTTCGTCGTGCGCGACCAGAATTTCGTCGGGGAGAATCTTGAAGAACTGAGCAACTGCCACGACGGATTGGCCCGAGCGGTTCATATACGTCTGCGGTTCCAGCAGATGCACTTCCTCGCCGTGAAGCCGCGCTTTGGCATAGAAACCATGGAAACGCCGCTCGTCGCGCAGCGTTGTGCCGGATTCGCGCGCCAGTTGATCGACCAGCCAGAAGCCGGCGTTATGGCGCGTCGCAGTGTATTCGGCGCCCGGATTGCCGAGGCCGACGATCAGCTTGATCATGATTGCGTAGGTCCATCTGGCCCGGAAGCTGAACGCAGCCGAGCCGAAAAAAACCGAAAAAAAACCCGCCGGGGCGAACCTCGGCGGGTCACATCGACCGTTTCATTGAAACGGATCGAGAGGATTACTTGCTCAGTGCCTGAATGGCTCTTAAGCAGCCGGCGTTTCGCCTTCGCCTTCAGCAGCAGCGGCTTCGCCTTCAGCGATTGCGCCAGCCGGGATCGTTGCAGCTGCGACCACCGGGTTTTCTGCTTCGACGTGAGCAACCAGCGCCACACCTGCCGGCAGCTTGATGTCCTTGGCGTGAACCGAGTGACCCGCTTCGATGGTCGCCAGATCAACTTCGAGGAATTCCGGCAGTGCAGACGGCAGGCACTCGATTTCGATTTCGTTGATGACGTGCGAGATCACCGCGCTCGACAGCTTCACTGCCGGGTTCGATTCCTGGTTCATGAAGTGCAGCGGCACCTTGGTGTGCAGCTTCTTCTTCGCGTCGACACGTTGGAAGTCCACGTGCAGCACGAGCTGACGGAACGGGTGGTATTGCACGTCGCGCAGCAGAACCTGTTGCGACTTGCCGGCCACTTCCAGATCGAGAATCGACGAGTGGAAAACTTCTTTCTTCAGCGCGTGCCACAGCGCGTTGTGGTCCAGTTCGACCAATTGCGTTTCAGCACCAGCGCCATATACGATGCCCGGGGTCTTGCCCGAGTTACGCAGGCGGCGGCTCGCACCCGTACCTTGCAAAGAACGCTCGAAAGCGACTACTTTCATTTTGAATCTCCAATGCACTGCCCGCGACCAGGCAGTAAAAACGGGGCCTCCAAGCCAGATGGCTGAGGCCCCAGAGCTGCGGCACGAACCTTCGTTCGTTCATGCCGATTGTGCAAAAGCGCAGTGTGCCGCGTGAAGCGGCGCGCTGCGCCTTCGCAAATACTTAACTTTCAGCGAACAGCGACATCACCGAATCGCCGCGGCGAATCCGCGAGAACGTTTCGGCAAGCAGGCCGGCGCTGGTCAACGAACGGATCTTCGCGCACGAGCGGGCTTCGTCACCGAGCGGGATCGTGTCCGTGACAACGAGTGCATCGAGTGCGGAAGCGGCGATACGCTCGCCTGCACCACCCGACAGAACCGGGTGCGTGGCGTAAGCGAACACCTGCTTCGCGCCGCGTTCCTTCAGAACCTGAGCCGCCTTGCAAAGCGTACCGGCGGTGTCGACCATGTCGTCCATGATCACGCAGGTACGGCCTTCGACTTCACCGATGATGTTCATCACTTCGGCAACGTTCGCCTTCGGGCGGCGTTTGTCGATGATCGCGAGATCACAATTCAGTTGCTTGGCCAATGCCCTGGCGCGCACCACGCCGCCGACGTCCGGCGAAACGACCAGCAGGTTCTCGTAATTCTGCTTGCGCAGATCGCCGAGCAGCACGGGCGTAGCGTAGATGTTGTCGACCGGGATGTCGAAGAAGCCTTGAATCTGGTCGGCGTGCAGATCCATCGTAATGATCCGCTCGACGCCGGCGATTTCCAGCATGTTCGCCACGATCTTCGCCGAGATGGCAACGCGCGCGGAACGCGGGCGACGATCTTGACGGGCATAACCGAAGTAGGGGATGGCTGCGGTGATCCGGCCGGCGGATGCGCGCTTGAGCGCATCGACCATGATCATCAGTTCCATCAGATTGTCGTTCGCCGGTGCGCACGTGGACTGCAGGACGAAGACATCCTTGCCACGCACGTTTTCCTGAATCTCGACCTGGATTTCACCGTCCGAGAAACGGCTAACCATTGCTTTGCCGAGGGGAATACCGAGGATTTTGACGACTTCCTGTGCAAGCGCGGGATTTGCGTTGCCAGTAAAAACCATCAGGCCGTCATGGCTGCTCATCGTGCACCTACTTCAGGCTGGGGGGCGAGGGAAATGCGAGAAATTTTGGCAGGGGAGAAAGGATTCGAACCTTTGCATGCCGGAATCAAAATCCGGTGCCTTAACCAGCTTGGCGACTCCCCTACACTAACTCTGAGCTCCGCCGAACGTGGAGTTTCGTTCGACGATGCAAAACTTATGACGCGAAAGTAAAGAGTGGATGCTGATCGAGACTTGCGGCCACTGCGCTGTTCCATTCGGCTGGCAGTTTGGCTTGCACCGCTTCTGCTTCAGCTTTACTACGGAACGCTGCAAAAACGCTTGCACCTGATCCAGACATCCGCGCTGGCGCGACGTTTTCAAACCATCGCAACACTTGCGCTACTTCCGCGTACTTTCCGACGACAACCTGCTGCATGTCATTCCGGCCGAAACTTTCTGGCCATTCAGTGTTGCAGCTAAGTTCTGCAGGAAAGTCCGTAATTGTGAGGGGTTTTGAATCTCTTGTCAACGCTTTTTCAGAAAAAATCGCTGCAGTCGGAACATGAACCCTCGGCGTCACTACCAGGAAATGGCGCGGCGGCAATTGTACAACGTCTAATGCTTCGCCGACACCCTGGGCGAACGCATTTTTTCCAAACACAAAAAATGGCACATCCGCGCCGAGTTTCAACGCCAGCGCCTGCAATTCGAGCCGCGGCAAGTTGAGCTTCCACAGACGGTTCAGCGCGAGCAGTGTCGTCGCTGCATCAGAGCTGCCGCCGCCAAGGCCCGCGCCCATCGGCAAACGCTTGTCGATTTCGATATCGACGCCTTCAGGCGAGCCCGTATGCGTTTTGAGCAGCGTCGCGGCGCGCACGGTCAGATCGTGTTCGGGCGCTACGTCGGCGATCTCGGTGCTGCGCGTGATGAGTCCGTCGTCGCGTCGCGTGAAGTGCAGCGTGTCACCCCAGTCGAGCAACTGGAAGACCGTTTGCAGCGTGTGATATCCATCCGGCCGGCGGCCGGTGATATGCAGGAAGAGGTTGAGTTTCGCTGGCGCGAGGCAGTCGCGCAGCGAATCGGTCGTTTCAATCATGAGTCGAGGCTACATGCGCCAGATGGCGCCGAAGAAGCGGGCGAGGTCGCGCGCGAAACAGTGCGTGAAGCGGCGCGGGTTACTGATCCAGCACGAGCTTGATGTCGAGCGGTGGATCCGAGCGGGTCAGGTTGATGCGCTTCACGCCGGTGGCCGGCGCGTCGGCATAAGCCAGATAGTCGATCGTCCAGCCGTCCTGCGTGATCTGCTTGAGCCGCGACGGTTGCTCTGGATCCTTCTCGGTCTTGGCGCGCGAAGTGGGCGCCGGCGACGGTTGCAGCCAATAGCGCAGCCCTTCGACCGGCAGCGCGAAGCCGAGCGCATTTTGCATCAGCGTGGAGACGTTATCCGCGGTGAGCGGCTGGCGATTCGGCAACTCCAGCGTTGCCGAAGCCGGCGACGACGTCACGACCGCCAGCGTCTGGCCGAGCGGATTGCGCAACTGCAGGGTCACGGTGTCGCCGGTTTCCTGCCACGTGAAGTTGCCATACGCATTGCGCTGCTGGCCATTCTGATCGTTGTACTGGACCGCGAAACGGCCTTGGTAAGCACGGCTCGTCTGCGCGGTGACAGAGGTTGCGGCATTCGACGTGGACGGCCCTTGTGGTTTCACCGATGCACAACCGGCCAAGGCGACGACCGCTGCCGCAGCGAAACCGAGCGCCGCGCCACGCGGCGCCCGGCAAAAGGAAATCAGACGGGAAAGACGCATCAAAGATCGTTTACCTGAAGACGTTGGAGCGTTTTGACAAGCGTGTCGTTGTCCGGTTCGAGCTTGCGCGCATCGCGGAAAGCGGCGCGGGCCTGATCCTGATTGCCGGTTTTCCACAGCACTTCGCCGAGGTGCGCGCCGATTTCGGCGTTCGGCTGCATGTCGTACGCTTTGCGCAGCAGCTTGATCGCGTCCGACGTATCGCCCATCCGGTATTTGACCCAGCCGACGCTGTCCAGGATGAACGCGTCGTTCGGCGCCAGCGAGGATGCCTTCTCGACCAGCTTATCCGCTTCGGCCAAACGCTGATTGCGATCTGCCAGCGAATAGCCGAGCGCGTTATAAGCTTGCGGATTGTCGGGCTGCGTCTGGATCAGCTTGCGCAACTGCGCTTCCATGACGTCGTAATGGCCGGTTTTTTCGGCGGACATTGCGTAGTCGTAAGTCAGATCGGGGTCGTCGGGGAATTGCGCCGTGGCTTGCTGCAGGCGTGTTTCCGCCTCCGGATAGCGCTTCGCGTCGAACAGGATCGCCGCGTCGGTGCGGGCGATCAGCGCCTGGTCGCGCGGGTCCGGCGCCGGCAGGTTAGCCAGCAGCTTGCGCGCGTCGTCGGTCTTGCCCTGCTTGGCGAGCAATTGCGCGCGCGTGATCTGCGCCGGCACATATTGCTGGCTCGACGGCGAGATCTTGTTCAGCCAATCGCTCGCGGCCGCTTCGTTCTTCTGTTCGAGCGACAACTGCGCAAGGTAGATATACGCCTGGCCCGGATCGGCGCCCGGCGTTTTTTCGGCTTGCTGGGCGTACTGGGTCAGGTAGGTCTGCGCGTCGGTGAAATTCTTCTGCTGGATCTTGATCAGCGCGAGCGCCATGAGCGGCGTCAGCTCGTTCGCGTTGTTCTTGTGCATGATCTCGAACTGCTTTTGCGCGTCGTCCAGACGGTCGCTCGCGAGATACATCTGCGCGAGCGCGAGACGCGCGTCGTGCGATTTCGGATTCTGCTGCACGTACTTTTCGAGCGATGCGATGCCTTCCTTGCGCTCCTCCGGGCCCATTTGCGACAGCATCAGCGCTGCCGGCAAATAGTCGGGCTTGAGCGTGAGCGCCTGTTCGAGCGACTTGCGCGCGCCCGGCGCGTCGTCCGACACGAGCTGCTGGCGTGCGATGGCTAGTTGCGCTTCGGGCCGGTTCATGTCGTTCTTGAGCAGATCCTGCAGCACATGCAGGCCGCCAATCCGGTTCGGGCCGCGCGAGAGCAGCAATTGCAGCGCCAGAATCGCGCTGCCGCGATTGTCGGCAGGCACCCGTGCGAGTTCGCGCGCGAGGATCGGCGCTGCGTCGTCAGGTTTGCCGGACAGCACGAGCAGCGATGCGTCGAGTTGCGCGGCGCGCTCCGAGTTCGGCGCATACTGCTGCCACAATTGTGCGGCGGCCAAAGCGTCCGACGGGCTCTGCGCGGCCAGCGCGATCTCCGTGGCGCGCTGCGCCATGCGGGGATCGTGCGTGTCGCGCGCGAGCGCGAGGTAGGTCTGATAGGCGGGCGCCGGCTGGTCGCGCTGCAGCGCGACTTCGGCGGCGAGCACCTGGAATACGATCTGGCTTGTTAGCGGCACGCCAGGCAGGGACTTCTGGTCTTCCGCCGATGCCGGGCCGAGCGGGTCCGGCAGGGTGACCGAGGTGTCATCCGAGTCCGGCGAGGGGTCCTGCGCGTGCGCGGGCACGGCAGCCAGCGCCCAGACTGCGAGCGCCGCCGCACCGAGCATCCGGCGAGCGGACACGGCGTGCGGTACGCGGAATGCGCTAGCCGGGCGCTTCAAAAACAGCTTCACGAAGGACAAGTTCATGGAAATCCGTTCAATGTTTCGGACGATTGTAACGCGCTCGCTACAATACGCGCACAACCACTCACGCAAGTTGCAGACCAGTTAGACATGCCAGAGTTGCCAGAAGTTGAGGTTACCCGACGGGGAATCGAACCGTATGTGTCCGGGCGCAAGGTTGAGCGCGTGGATGTGCGTACGCCCGCATTGCGCTGGCCGATTCCGGCCGACCTTGCGAAAACCTTGCGCGGCCACGTCGTGCGCAAGGTCGAGCGGCGCGGCAAGTACCTGTTGTTCGAGATCGACGCGGGCTGGTTCATCGTGCATCTTGGCATGACTGGGACGCTGCGGGTGCTGCGCCACGTGCCGCATCCGCCGGCCGCGGCGAAACACGATCACATCGACTGGATTTTCGACGAGTTCATTTTGCGCTATCGCGATCCGCGGCGCTTCGGCGCGGTGCTGTGGCACCCGCGCGAAGCCGGCGACGTGCTCGAGCATCCCTTGCTCGCCAGCCTCGGCGTCGAACCGTTTTCGCCGGCGTTCTCGGGCGCGCTGATGCACCGGCTCACTCGCGGGCGCAAGGTCTCGGTGAAGCAGGCGCTGCTGGCCGGTGAAATCGTGGTCGGTGTGGGCAATATCTACGCATCGGAGAGCCTGTTTCGCGCCGGCATCCGGCCGACTACCGCGGCGGGGCGCGTCTCGCTCGTGCGCTACGAACTGCTGGCGGACGCCGTGCGCGTGACGCTCGCCGCCGCCATCGAGAAGGGCGGCAGCACGCTGCGCGATTTCGTCGGCAGCAATGGCGAAAGCGGTTACTTCCAGCTCGACTATTTCGTCTATGATCGCGCCGGGCTGCCATGCCGCGTGTGTGGAACGCCGATCAAACAGATCGTGCAGGGGCAGCGTTCAACGTATTTCTGTCCCACCTGTCAGCGCTAAATCGTCAATGCCTTCTCGCTTAACTCCGCGTTCAACCTCGTCCGCCGCGCCTCAGGCGCCTGCTTTTTCGGTCATGTCTGATTTTTCCACACGTCTGATCGCGTGGCAGCGTCAGCATGGCCGGCATGATTTGCCGTGGCAGAACACGCGTGATCCGTATCGCATCTGGTTGTCGGAAATCATGCTGCAGCAGACGCAGGTGTCGACGGTGATTCCGTACTACGCGAAATTTCTCGCGCGTTTTCCGACCGTTGCCGCGCTCGCCGCCGCACCGTCCGACGACGTGATGGCGTTGTGGGCCGGCCTTGGCTATTACACCCGTGCTCGCAATCTGCATCGCTGCGCGCAAGTCGTGGTCGAGCAGCATGGCGGCGCGTTTCCGGCATCGGTCGAGGAACTGGCGGAATTGCCGGGCATCGGCCGGTCGACGGCGGCGGCGATCGCGTCGTTCGCGTTCGGCGCGCGCGCGACGATTCTCGACGGCAACGTGAAGCGCGTGCTCGCGCGCGTGTTCGGCGTCGAAGGTTTCCCGGGCGAAAAGAAGGTCGAAAACGCGATGTGGACGCTGGCGGAGTCACTGCTCCCGTCGAACGCATCGGACGCCGACGTCAGCGCTTACACGCAAGGCTTGATGGATCTCGGCGCAACGCTGTGCGTGCGTGGCAAGCCCGACTGCCTGCGCTGCCCGTTCGCCGCCGACTGCGTCGCCAACGTGACGGGACGTCAGCGCGTACTGCCCACGGCGCGTCCGAAGAAGACCGTGCCGACGCGCCGCACCTGGATGCTGGTGCTACGCGACGGCAATGCGGTGATGCTGGAGAAGCGCCCGCCGTCCGGTATCTGGGGCGGCTTGTGGAGCCTGCCCGAAGCCGCCGACGAAGCCGCGCTCGCCGAGCGTGCGCGCGCCTTCGGTGGCGACGGTGCGGTCTCGCCGCTTGCACCGCTCACGCATGTGTTCACGCATTTCAAGCTGGACATAGAGCCGCGGCTCGCGGAACTGGATCGTGGCGTGGGCGCCTTAGCCGCGCTGGGCGACGCCGACACCGCATGGGTCGCGCTCAGCGATCTCGATTCGTTCGGTGTGCCCGCGCCGGTGCGCAAACTGCTGGACGGTTTGCAGGGCTCGCTGATCTGATCAATCCGGCCGGGGCGCGGCCGCCGTCATCGTCACAGCAGTTGATGCTGCTGCATGTAGTGATGAACCACGTCGATTCGCGCGCCGGCGTCCTGCAATTCCATCAGCTTCTGGCGAGCACGCAGCGCAATCGGCAGCACTTCCGCTAGACGGTTCGACACCCATGACGGATCTTCGAGCCTGAACGGTTCCGCGAACGGCAAGCTTTCCGGATCCCGTTCGCGGATCGTCGCGATGATCCGTTCGAGCACCTCCGAGCATGCGCCGAATTTGGCCAGTTGGTCGTTGCCTTCGAGCGGCATGTCTTCGCCGAGCGGTTCCGCCATGCCGACCAGCAAACCACTCGACTCGACCCGATGTGACAGCAGGCGAAAACGCCGCGTGCCGCGTGCGCGAATCAGCAGCATGCCGAAGGCTTCGACATCGCACTCGTCGATTTCGGCGAGACAGCCGATTGCTTCGGGCACCGAAGGCTCTTCTGCGCGCGCCACCTCCGCGCCACTCTTCAGCAGGCACACGCCGAACGGCGTTTTCTCACGCAGACAGTCGCGGGCCATGTCGAGGTAGCGCGCTTCGAAAATCTTCAGCGGCAGCAGTCCGTCGGGAAACAGCACCGTATGCAGCGGAAACAGCGGCACATCGGCAAGCACAGTAGAAGAAGACATGGCGCAACGCTTCGAGTTGAGGCCGCGCGATGCGGCCGGTTAAGCCACTAACTTCGATGATTCGCCGGCTTCGACCGGCGCATCGCGGTGCCGCACAATGACATTCGCCGACGATGCGAGACGCGCGGCGAGCGTCTCCGCAATGAACACCGAACGGTGCTGGCCACCCGTGCAACCGATCGCGACGGTCAGATAACTGCGGTTGTCGTCGCGGAAATGCGGGAGCCACTTGGCGAGAAATTTTTCGATGTCGTCGATCATTTCATGCACGACCGGCAAGGCATCGAGAAAATCGATCACCGGTTTGTCGAGGCCCGTGAGCGGCCGCAATTCATGATCGTAGTACGGGTTCGGCAAGGTGCGGACATCGAACACGAAATCGGCGTCGAGCGGCACACCGCGCTTGAAACCGAACGACTCGAACATCAGCACGAGCCCCGAATCTTTCTGCTCGATGAAGCGCTTGACCCACGCGCGCAGCACGTTCGCGCGCAGATTGCTGGTGTCGATCTGATGGCCGAATTCGGCCAGCCCCGCCACGAGTTCACGTTCGCGTTCGATCGCTTCGGCGAGCGACGTGAGCAAGCCGACGTCGGCGTCGTGAGAGGTGGAACCGGACAGCGGATGGCGGCGGCGCGTTTCGGAGAAGCGTTGAATCAGCGACTGCGTGCTTGCGTTGAGGAACAGGACACGCACGTCGTGGGCACGCGACAGGTCGCGGATCATCGCGGGCATTTCGTCGAGCGAGGCGCTCGAACGCGCGTCGATCGCGACCGCGAGGCGGTCTTGCCCGTCCTCGGCGAGGTAGGAAGCCAGTTGCGGCAGGAAGCGCGGCGGCAGGTTGTCGACGCAGTAGTAGCCTGCGTCTTCAAGCGCGTTCAGGGCAACTGATTTGCCGGAGCCGGATATACCGGTGATCAGGATTATGCGCATGGAGTCGTCAAAACCGTACAGTTCATCATAGCATCTGGTCCCCGTGCGTGTACCCGCGGCCTGCCGTTGGCTGCGGGCGCGGCATGGTTTTGCGGACTCAGATCAGTTTGCCGGGAAACTGGCTGTCGGGGTCTTGCATCGCCAGACGCTGGCGATCCATGAAGTCGCGTAGCGTGTCGATGCCACGCAGTTGCAGGATCGTATTGCGCACGGCGGCTTCGACCAGCACGGCGAGATTTCGCCCGGCAGCCACCTGAATCGTGACTTTGCTGATCGGCAGGCCGAGCACGTCGACGGTCTGGCTTTCCAGCGGCAGCCGCTGGAATTCGCCATCAGGACGGCGGACCAGCTGCACGATCAGCTTGAGTTTCATTTTCCGGCGTACCGCGGTTTCGCCGAAAATCGTCTTGATATCGAGCAGGCCCAAGCCGCGCACTTCCAGCAGATTTTGCAGCAGCGGCGGACAACGCCCTTCGACGAAGTCGGGACCGAGGCGCACGAAGTCCACCGCGTCGTCGGCCACGAGGCCGTGGCCGCGGCTGATCAGTTCCAGCCCGAGTTCGCTCTTGCCGAGACCCGAGTCGCCGGTGAGCAGCACGCCCATGCCGAGGATGTCGAGAAACACGCCGTGCAGCGTGGCGCGCGGCGCGAGAATGCGCGACATGTAGAGACGCAGGCTGTCGATCACCGCGGCCGCGGACATCGGCGTGGTGAATAGCGGCGTGGACGAGCGCGTGCAGCGCAGGACCAGTTCCGGCGGCGCGGCGACGCCGCCCGCCACCACCAGAAACGGCGGTTCCAACGCGATCAGCTCGGCCATGTGGCGCGAGCGGTCTTCGTCGGTTTGGCGTTTGTAGTAGTCGATTTCGGCGTCGCCGAGCACCTGGATCCGGTTCGGGTGGATCAGGTTCAAGTGACCGACGAGGTCGGCGCTCGACGTGGCATTGGCGACCGATTCCGAAGAAAAGCCGCGCTCCCAGCCTTCATGCCCCGTCAGCCAGCTGAGCTTCAGCATGGCGGCGTTATCGTCGAAAATGCTTTGGGCGTTGATGCTGGACGTATCCATGAGTCAGTGACTCCAGTGTGGGCCGCTTGCCGGACAAAGCAACGGCCGCGCTAGCGCGGGCCGCTTACCTTGTCAGACGGTATCCGCACGCGGGCGGATCACCGGCGTGCGGATAACCGCCGATACATCAAGGTTGCCACTGAGTGAGCAGGCGATGCAATGATTCGCGGTCTTCTTCCGTGTGCAGGCGCTCGCGGGCTTCGCGATCGGACAGCAACTGGGCGATTTCCGAAAGGATTTCGAGGTGCTGTTGAGTGGCCTGTTCGGGCACGAGCAGGAAGATAAGCAGCGAGACCGGCTGACCGTCGGGCGATTCGAAGGGGATGGGTTCGGCAAGACGGACGAACGCGGCGAGCGGCTGCTTCAAGCCTTTGATCCGGCCATGCGGAATCGCCACGCCTTCACCAAGGCCAGTCGATCCGAGGCGCTCGCGCGCGAACAGATTGTCAGTGACCGTGCTACGGGCGATGCCGTTCTGGTTCTCGAAGATCAGGCCCGCTTGCTCGAACACGCGTTTCTTGCTGGTGACCGATAGTCCGACGACGACGTTCTCGAGGGGAAGAAATTTGGCTAAACGATTCATGTTGACAGGCGAAAACGTGGCCTGGGTTCTCCTCGCTGGGGCGTTTGAGTGGCGTTCCATTCGTTTGATGCTCACGGCGACGTGCGTTGGAGTCCGAAAGCGCAGGACTCCGGCCGACCGACTTCCCCTTGAGCTTACCTGACCCCGATGGTAACCGGAACATTATAGAACAGGGTAGCCACGGATGGTGCGGCGCGCCATCAATGCGTATTGAGTTCATTTTGAAGCGCCGGCACCTGGTGCGACGCCGCGCGAGAAGCGGTGTCCGGAAACAAAAAACCGCCCGGTTCCGGGCGGTTTCGCTGGTGAGAGAAAACGAAGATCTAACGAAGAAAACCCTCTAATTTCCCCTATTGCGGCGGCACATCTAGTTGCGGCGCCGGTTGATACTTGATCGCCTCATGCGCATGGCCTTGCAGGCGGTCCTTATGGCGGATGACTTGCCGGTCAAGCTTGTCGATCATCAGATCGATCGCAGCGTACAGGTCGCTGTCACAGCTCTCGACAAAGATGTCCTTGCCCTTGAGATGCAGGTTGATTTCAACCTTTTGACGCTTTTCCTTTTCCTTGTGGTTGTCGACCGAGAGGACCACACTGCCGTCGATTACCTGATCGAAATGTCTTAGCACCCTATCCAGTTTGGTGATCACGTATTCGCGCAACGCAGGCGTTACTTCGAGGTGGTGTCCACTGATCTGCAGATTCATAGTGCTTCTCCAAGCTAATGGCCGCTTGGTCCGCACGATGACGAAGGTCCGGTCGATCTGTCGGCTTGCCTGAGTCGCCCCCCGGTGACTGACTTCTGGCAGGTCGCATCGGCCGGCCTGTCCGCCAACTGCGGAGCGGCCGGTAAATGCCCGCCACGGAAGGCGACGGGCTACAGAGACTTGCGCAGGTTGACTGCCGGGATCTTGAGCGCTTCGCGATACTTCGCAACGGTACGCCGTGCGACCACGAAGCCCTGTTCCGCCAGCAGTTCGGCTATGCGACTGTCTGAAAGAGGAGATTTCGGGTTTTCCGCTCCTATCAGTTGCTTGATGAGCGCGCGGATCGCCGTTGACGACGCCGCGCCGCCCGTGTCAGTCGAAACGTGTGATCCGAAGAAGTACTTAAATTCAAGCGTCCCGAATGGGGTCAGCATGTATTTACCGGTTGTCACACGCGAGACAGTTGACTCGTGTAGGCCCAGCGTATCAGCAATTTCCCGCAAAACCAAGGGGCGCATGGCAATTTCGCCATGCACAAAAAAGCTCTTTTGACGCTCGACAATAGCCTGCGCCACGCGGAGGATGGTCTCGAAACGCTGCTGGATATTTTTGATCAGCCAGCGCGCTTCCTGCAGTTGCTGGCGCAACGAACCACTGCCCGGATCGCCCCGGTTATTGCGCAGAATATTCGCGTACAGATGGTTAATACGCAGCTTCGGCACCACTTCCGGATTCAGCTCGGCCTGCCAGCCCTGTGCCGTTTTGCGCACCATGATGTCCGGCACGACGTAGTCCGCTTCGGCCTTGCCGTAGGCGGCGCCCGGAAACGGCTCGAGCGAGCGGATCAGCACATGCGCATCGCGCAGATCGTCGTCGTTGGCCTTCAGATGCTTGCGCAGACGCGTGAAATCGCGCGCCGCGAGCAGTTCCAGATGGTGGGCGACGATGTCGAGCGCGAGCGTGCGCGTGGGCGATCCATCGAGCCGCAACAATTGCAGCTTGAGACATTCCGACGCGGAGCGCGCGCCGACCCCGGCCGGGTCGAAGCTATGCAGCAGCGCAAGCGCGGCGTTCATTTCGTCGAGGTCGACTTCGAGCTCTTCGGGCAGATCGGCCAGCACTTCTTCGAGCGTGGCGGCCAGGTAGCCGTCGTCGTCGAGCGATTCGATCAGGAAGGTGATCAGCGCCCGGTCGCGCTGGCCCGCCTGGGTGACGCGCAATTGCGCCATCAGGTGGTCGCGCAGCGAGGTGCTCGATTCGTGGATTTGCAGCGGCGGCAGATCGTCGTCGTCGGAGGCGTTGCCGGAGCGGCCGTAGTCGTCGAGATTCCATTGCGACGCGTCGCCGTTACCGTCGCCGGCTAGCCCGTTGTATTCGTCCACGCCCTGCGGCTCGCCGTTCTCGGCGCGCTCGCTGCTGCTGGACGAGGACGACGTATTGCCGCCCATCTGGTCGGGTGGCGCGGAAGAGTTGGGCGCCTGCGCGATCAGCGAGCCGTCGGCCGCCACGCGCAACGGGCTCGCGATCCAGTCGTCCTCGTTTTCGAGGAGCGGATTCTGCGAGATCGCCATTGCGACTTCCTGCTGCAATTCGAGCGTAGACAACTGAAGCAGCCGGATGGACTGCTGCAGTTGCGGCGTCAGCGCAAGATGCTGCGATAGGCGGAGTTGGAGGCTGGCTTTCATGGCAAGTTGAGATTCATTGTAGAGAGTTTGCCACGACCGCGATACCTTGCGACATTCGCAATTACGCGTGCGCCTGTTTTTAGGCGGCGATGGGCGCGAGACGGCCCAGGTCAAAAAACCGGGTGTGCGGTTGCCGCATAGGGGCCGGCGGGTGCGCGCTCGCACTGCCGGGAATCCCTCATGCGCTTACATGCGGAAGTGCTCGCCCAGATAGACGCGCCGCACGCTTTCGTTTTCGATGATGTCGCTGGGCGCGCCGGCGGCCAGCACGCTGCCGTCGCTGATGATATAGGCGTGATCGCAGATGCCGAGCGTTTCACGCACGTTGTGGTCGGTGATCAGCACGCCGATATTGCGCTGCTTCAGAAATTTAACGATCTTCTGAATTTCCAGCACGGCGATCGGGTCGACGCCGGCGAACGGTTCGTCGAGCAGAATAAAGCTCGGATTGGTGGCCAATGCCCGGGCGATTTCAACCCGGCGGCGCTCGCCGCCCGACAGCGACAGTGCCGGATTCTCGCGCAAGTGCGCAATCTGCAGTTCGTCGAGCAAGGCTTCCGTGCGGCTCGTGATGGTGTCCTTGCTGAGCCGCTTGCCGTTATCTTCGTGCTGCAATTCCAGCACCGCACGAATGTTTTCCTCGACGCTGAGCTTGCGGAACACCGAAGCTTCCTGCGGCAGATACGACAAACCGAGCGAAGCACGCTTGTGGATCGGCAGCAGGCTGATCGACTTGCCGTCCAGATCGATTTCACCGGCGTCGAGCGGCACGAGGCCGACGATCATATAGAACGAGGTGGTCTTGCCCGCGCCGTTGGGGCCGAGCAGACCGACCACTTCGCCGCTTTTCACGTCGAGCGATACGTCTTTGACGACCGTGCGCGAACCGTAACGCTTCTTCAGGTTGCGCACCACCAGCGAACTGCTGGTGCCGGCCGGCTTGCGATTGGGGAGGGACGCTGAGGTGCTCACTGGTTCGGCGCTCCGGGAATCGTCGTGGACGGCGCGAGCGTGGCCGACGCGCCGTTCAGCGGCGCGGCGCCGCCGTTGCGCGGCGACAGCATGGCGCGCACGCGGCCAGTCGGGTTGCCCGGGCCGGCGACGTCCTTGCCTGCCTTCGCGGTGTAGAAGTCGTTCTGGCCGTCATACGTAATGACGCTGCCGTGCACCTGGTCAATCACCGTGGAGAGGCCTTGCAGGCGCTTCACGGTGGCGTTGGTGGTGAGCGTGGTCAGATCCTGCTTGCCGTCGTAGTCGATCCGGATGGCCGTGCCTTCGATGTATTCGTCGAGGCCTTCGCGTTTCTGGCGGAAATACGACAGATTGCCGCCGCTCGAGGTGCCGGTGGCGTACTGATAGCCCTGCGGGTCTTGCGTCACTTCGACACGGTCGGCCTTGATCACGATCGTGCCTTTGGTGGCGACCACATGGCCGGTAAAGATGTTGACCTGCTTGAGGTCGTCGTAAGTCATGTTGTCCGCTTCGATGTTCAGCGGCTTGTCCTTGTCGGCACGATCCGCGTGCGCGAGCGGCGCGAAGCCGGCGAGCGGCAACGCGACGATCAGCGCAGCGAGTCCGGCGCGGCACGCGGACAGGGTGCGCGTGCGGCCGGTATCAAAACGGGGGAACGATTCGTTCATGCAGTCACGCCTGGAATGGATTACCCGGGTTGCTTGGGCGAGCTGCCGCCTGCTTCGGACGGGGCGATGTTGCCTTTCACGTTGCCGAACAGCTGCATCACCCGGGTGACGTTGTTGTAGTTCATGCCGCTGGCAGTCATCACCGACATGCCGCGCTGAAGTTTAACCGGCTTTTCAGTCTCGATCACATCGTCGTTGACCAGCACCCTAAAATGCTGCGAATCCGCTTGCATCTGCGGATCTCCGTAGCCGGGCGCCCGCACGATGCGCGCGTTGTCGTACAGATCGACGATGGACGCGTCGCCGTTCACCTTACCGGTATCGCCGGTTGCGGTGACGATCGGCTTGCCCGGCTGGAATGCGCGCATGGCCGGTTTGACCAGGTCGCTCAGTTCGTCGTCTTCGTAATGGATCAGCGACTGGGCGGTCAGCCGGTATTGCGTCGAGCCCGACTGATCGAGTTCGGACACCGAGAAGTTGTCGGCGAAGTAGTCCGGCGTGTGTTCCTTGGGACGCACCACGCCTTCGTTCTGCCGGGGCAGGGTGGCTTGCAGCAGCCACCACGTGATACCGGCGAGCGCGGCCATGGCGACCAGCGGAATCAGTGACGTCAGGCGAAACTGGTTCATCCGACGAGGCCCCGCTGTTCGCCGCTACAGGCAGCCGCGAGCAGCGCGTCGTATTTGTTCTGAGCGCGCAACAGCGTATCGACGACTTCGCGCGCCGCACCGTGGCCGCCGCGTGCTTCGCTGACCCAATGGGCACGCGCAATCACTTCTGGATGCGAATTGGCCGGCGCCGCTGCGAAGCCGACCTTCAGCATCACGCCGAGATCGACCCAGTCGTCGCCCATGTAGCCGCATTCTTCCGCACTGAAACCGGTTTGTTGCAAAAGGTCGGTGAACGCCTGCGGTTTGTCCTGCACGCCCTGATAGACGTGGCTGATATTCAGTTCCTTCACGCGCGCCGCCACGATGCCCGACTTGCGGCCGGTGATGATCGCCGTTTCGATGCCGGCCTGGCGCAGCAGCTTCATGCCGTGGCCGTCCATCGAGTTGAAGCCCTTCATCGTGTCGCCTTCCGCCGTGAATAGCAGACCGCCGTCGGTCAACACGCCGTCCACGTCGAAAATCATCAGCTTGACGCGGCTTGCGCGTTCGGTCGCGGTGGGAGGAGCGATGGCCATCAGATCACCTTCTTCGAGAACAGGTCGTGCATGTTGAGTGCGCCGATCAGCTTGCCTGCTTCGTCGACGACCAGCATCTGATTGATGCGGTGGCGCTCCATCAGTTCCACGGCTTCGACCGCGAGTTGATCCGGACCGATGGTGCGCGGGCCGGCGGTCATGACCGAGGCGATCGACAGTTCGCGGAAATCGCCGTCGCGTTCGAGCACGCGGCGCAAGTCGCCGTCGGTGAAGATGCCGGTCACGCGGTCGTCCTGATCGACGATCGCAGTCATGCCCATACGCTTGGCGGTCAATTGAAACAGCGCGTCGCGCACGGTGGCGTCGGGCGTGACCTTCGGCACCTGGTCGCCGGTGCGCATCACGTCACGCACATAAGTGAGCAGGCGCCGGCCGAGCGCGCCGCCCGGATGCGAGCGCGCGAAGTCGTCGCGGCCGAAGCCACGCGCGTCGAGGACCGCGACTGCAAGAGCATCGCCGAGCGCGAGCGCGGCGGTGGTGCTGGCGGTGGGCGCAAGATTCATCGGGCAGGCTTCTTTCGACACACCGGAATTCAGGTGCACGTCGGCCAGTTGTGCGAGACTCGATGACGGACGGCCTGTCATCGCGATCAGCTTCGCGCCGAGCCGCTTGATGAGCGGCAGGATCGCCACGAGTTCTTCGGTTTCACCGGAATTGGACAGCGCGAGGAACACGTCGTCGGCGGTGACCATGCCGAGGTCGCCATGACTGGCTTCCGCGGGATGCACGAAGAACGCCGGCGTGCCCGTGCTGGCGAGCGTGGCCGCGAGCTTGCGGGCCACATGGCCGGATTTGCCGATGCCGGAAACGACCACGCGCCCACGGCAACCCAGGATGAAGTCGACCGCCCCGACGAAACCATCGTCGAGTTGATCGCGAAGCGCGCGCACGGCGTCCGCTTCGATGTCGAGCACGTCGCGAGCGAGCGCGAGTGCCCGGTCGCCATTGATTTTCGCTATCATTCGCGAAGTATAGCAAAGGCGCCTGTTCGCCGCGCCGGGCCTGCTGTGCCAAGCCGCTGCCTTTATTGCTGCCTTTACCGGCCCCTCAACCTTGTCGCGCGGCGTTTTGCGTGCGCGGTTCCGCTGACGAACGAGGACGCTTTGCCGATGCGTTTTTGCCGATGATTTCCCCCCTCGAAATGACGCTGTTCCTGCTGCTGGCATCGGTAGCGGGCGTGGTGCTGTTTCGTTTTCTGAATCTTCCGCCGATGCTCGGCTATCTGACGGTGGGCATCGTCGTCGGTCCGCATGCGTTCGGTCTGATTCCCGACTCGGCGGGCGCGCAGAACCTCGCCGAGTTCGGCGTGGTGTTCCTGATGTTTTCGATCGGGCTGGAGTTTTCGCTCGCCAAGCTGCGCTCCATGCGCCGGCTCGTGTTCGGCCTCGGCCTGTTGCAGGTGATCGGCACGATCGCGGTGGCGGTCTCGCTCGGCTTCGTGCTGGAGCGCTGGGTGCACATCAGGTGGCAAGCGAGCGTGGCGCTGGGCGGCGCACTCGCCATGTCGTCGACGGCGATCGTCAGCAAGATGCTGGCGGAGCGGCTCGAGATCGAGACCGAGCATGGCCGCAATATCTTCGGCGTGCTGCTGTTTCAGGATCTGGCGGTGGTGCCGCTGCTCATCATCATCGCTGCGCTGGGCGGCAACTCCGAAGATCTCGTCAGCTCGCTCGGCGTGGCGGCCATCAAGATCGTCGTGGCGCTGTCGCTGCTATTGATCGTGGGCCAGCGCTTCATGACGCGCTGGTTCAACGTAGTGGCGCGCCGCCGTTCGCAGGAACTGTTCATTCTCAATCTGTTGCTGGTGACGCTCGGGTGCGCGTTCATCACGGACAAGTTCGGTTTGTCGCTCGCGCTCGGCGCGTTCATCGCCGGCATGTTGATCGCGGAGACGCCGTACCGGCATCAGGTGGAAGAGGACATCAAGCCGTTTCGCGACGTGCTGCTCGGGCTCTTCTTCATCACCACCGGCATGCTGCTCAATCCGCGCGTGATCTGGGAGCATCCGCTGATCGTGCTCGGTTTCCTGGTCGGCCCGATCCTGCTGAAGGCGATCATGGTGACGGGCCTCTCGCGCCTGTTCGGCGCGTCGCCGGGCGTCGCGATGCGCACCGGTATCGGCCTCGCGCAAGCGGGCGAGTTCGGCTTCGTGCTGCTGAATCTGATTCTCGACAAGCATCTCGTCGACGCCACCATGCTGCAGGCGATTCTCGCGGCCATGCTGCTGTCGATGCTGGCCGCACCGTTCATGATCCAGAACGCGGACCGGATCGTGCTGCGGCTGTCGTCGACTGAATGGATGATGCAGTCGTTGCAGATGACGCGCATCGCCACACAGAGCCTGAAGCAAAGCGGCCACGTGATCATTTGCGGCTACGGCCGGGCCGGGCAGAATCTGGCGCGCATGCTGGAGCACGAAGGTTTGTCGTACGTCGCGCTCGACCTGGATCCCGACCGTGTCGCGGCGGCCGCGGCGGCGGGCGAGTCGGTCGTGTTCGGCGATGCCGGGCGGCGCGAGTCGCTGCTCGCAGCCGGTATCCATCGCGCGGCCACGATTGCGATTACTTATGCGAATACGCCGTCGGCATTGCGCGTGTTGCACAACATCCACGAGCTGGAACCTACGCTGCCGGTCATCGTTCGTACCGTCGACGACGCCGATCTGGAAAAGCTGCTGGCCGCGGGCGCGACCGAGGTGATTCCGGAAATCGTCGAAGGCAGTCTGATGCTCGCCTCGCACACGCTCGTGGTGATGGGCGTGCCGATGCGGCGCGTGGTGCGCCGGGTCGAGGAAATGCGCGATGAACGCTACGCGCTGCTGCGCGGCTATTTCCACGGCGCCGACGACGTGGACGACGACGACGGCCACGAACAGGTGCGGCTACAATCGGTGCCGGTCGACGAAAACGCGGACGCGGTGGGCCGTACGCTCGCGGAACTCGGTCTGTTCGACGTGGGCGTCGAAGTGACGGCGATTCGGCGGCACGGGATCCGCGGCGTCGAGCCGGACCCGTCCACCAAGCTGCGCGCGAGCGACATCGTGGTGCTGCGCGGTCTGCCCGAACAGTTGGCGGAGGCCGAGGAACGGCTCTCGAAGCACCGGCGCGCGGGCGCCGCCGCGGCCTGACGCCTGCGCCCGGCCAGGCGCGCGCCTTGCGGGCTGCGCTGGTTTAGTTTTTCATCGGACCTGTCGAGGTCCATCCGGAGACATCATGTCCAACGCGCTCGCGAGCGCGCCGCTCGATGCGGCCGATTACATCAAAAGCCACATTCGCACGGTGCCCGACTGGCCGCAGCCGGGCGTGCAGTTTCGCGATATCACGCCGCTCCTGCAGGAGCCGAAGTCATTGCGCGTGCTGATCGATCTGTTCGTGCAGCGTTATATCGATGCCAAGCTCGACTACATTGCCGGGCTGGACGCGCGTGGTTTCATCATCGGGCCGATTCTCGCGTATGAGCTGAACCTCGGCTTCATTCCGATCCGCAAGGCGGGCAAACTGCCCTACAAGCGGGTCGCGCAATCGTATGAGCTTGAATACGGCACCGCGACCGTCGAGATTCATGAGGACGCCTGCAAGCCGGGCGACCGCGTCGTGATCATCGACGATCTGATCGCCACCGGCGGCACGATGATGGCCGGCAAGATTCTGCTCGAGCGCCTCGGCGCGGTCGTGGTGGAAGGCGCGGCGATTATCGATCTGCCGGAACTCGGCGGCTCGAAGCTGCTGCGCGAGGGCGGCCTCGCGCTGTATACGGTGACTGGATTCGACGGTCACTGATCACTCGCAGCCAAGCCGCTGTGAACTTCTTTCTGGTCACAAGAAGGTAAGAACGATGCCCAACTTCCTGCTGTTTCTCGCCACCTCGATTGCTATCACCATGGCGCCTGGCCCGGACAATTTGCAAGTGCTTGCGCGCGGTATCTCGCAGGGCCGCGCGGCGGGACTCGTCGCGGCGCTCGGCTTTGCGGCCGGCATCACGTTTCATACGACGCTGGCCGCGCTCGGCGTGGCCGCGTTGCTGCGCTCTTCGCCGGTGGCCTTTGAAGTCATCAAACTTGCCGGCGCCGCGTATCTGATCTGGATCGGCATCAAGGCGCTGCGCAGCCAGGGTCTCGCGACGGCGCACGAGCGCGCGCCGCAGCCGTTGATGGCGGTGTTTCGCCAGAGCGTGCTCGGCAATCTGCTGAATCCGAAGGTGACGTTGTTCTTCGTCGTGTTCCTGCCGCAGTTCGTGCAGCCGCACGGCGCGCAAAGCGTCACGCTGCAGATGCTCGAACTCGGCGTGCTGTTCATGTTGCAGACGGTGGTGGTGTTCTCGCTGTTCGGCGTGTGCGCGGGGATGATCGGCGGTTGGCTGAAACGCCGGCCGCGCGTGGGCGTGTGGCTCGATCGCCTCGCCGGTGCCACGTTCATCGCAATCGGGATTCGCGTGGCGTTGCGTGATTGATTGGGTCGATAAGGCACTACTCGATCAACCACAAAGGCCGCGAACAGCTTGGAGCTTCAAATGACTTTGCCTTGCATCACCGCCGCGCGCCGTTTCGACGTGCAGGCGCATGTGCCGTTCTGGATCGACGCCGAACAGGTCGGCTGGATCCGCGCAAGCGATGTGCCGCTGCTCGCGCGCTGGCCCGATGTGTTCGACATCGACCGCGCCCGCGTGACGCTGGCGCCCGCATTCAATACCGTCGATTTGCGCAGCGCCGCGCTCGGTTCCGTGATCGGCGCGCTCGCCGCCGAAGGCCGCATTCCGGGCTGGCGCAACGAGACCTACGCGATCCGCAATGCGTTCGATGCGCCGCCGCTCGCGTATATCGAACGCGCGGCGTCGCGCTTCTTCGGCACGATGACCTACGCGGTGCATCTGAACGGCGTCGTAGAATACGCAGATGGCGCGCCGCAATTGTGGATCGCGCGCCGCAGCGACACCAAGGCAACCGACCCGGGCATGCTCGACAATGTCGTCGCAGGCGGGATCGGCTGGGGTTTCGGCATCGAGGCGACGATCATCAAGGAGTGCTGGGAAGAAGCCGGCATTCCCGAAGAGATCGCCGCCCGCGCTGTAGCGGGCCGCACCGCGCATGTGCTGCAATCGTTGCCGGAAGGCACGCAGGCCGAACAGATTTTCATCTACGACCTCGCGCTGCCGGCCGATTTCGCGCCGCGCAATCAGGACGGCGAAGTGGGCGAACACCGGCTCGCGCGCATCGACGAAGCGGCGCGCTGGATCGAGGCGGGCGCGATGACCGTCGATGCGAGCCTGGCCACGCTGGATTGCCTGCTGCGCCGCCGCTGGATCGATGAGGACGCGTGCGCCGGCATCGAGGCCTTGTTCCTGCCGCCGGTATTTGCCTGAGCGCCGCATCGGTGCGCGCGCAACGACCATGCCGAAACACGCTGCACCGAACCAGACACACCGAACAAACCACGCATTGAAGAAGGGAGTCACCCAGGTCATGTCGACCGATCACAGCTTTATCCTCAAACTGTCGTGCGCCGACCGGCCCGGCATCGTTCACGCCGTGTCGGGCTTTCTGTTCGAGCGTGGCAGCAACATTCTCGACTCCGCGCAGTTCGGCGACAGCCGCACCGGCGAGTTCTTCATGCGCGTGCATTTCCAGCAGGTGGGCGGCGATCCGGGTCTGGAGGCGCTGCGCACGTCGTTCTCGGCGCTCGCCGAGCAGTTCGGCATGCGCTGGGAGTTGCACGATGCGTCGGTGAAGCCGCGCGTGGTGATCATGGTGTCGAAGATCGGCCATTGCCTGAACGATCTGCTGTTCCGCTACCGCACCGGCCAGTTGGGTATCGAGATTCCGGCGATCATCTCGAACCACAAGGAGTTCTACCAGCTCGCCGCCAGCTATGACATTCCGTTCCATCATTTCCCGCTGCTGGGCGCCACGCCCGACGCGAAGGCCGCGCAGGAAGCGCGCGTGCTCGAAGTGATCGACGAACATCAGGCCGACCTGGTGGTGCTCGCGCGCTACATGCAGATTCTGTCGCCGAAGCTGTGCGAAGCGCTGGCTGGCCGCGCGATCAACATTCACCACTCGTTCCTGCCGAGCTTCAAGGGCGCGAAGCCGTATTACCAGGCGTTCGACCGTGGCGTGAAGCTGATCGGCGCGACCGCCCATTACGTGACGACGGATCTCGACGAAGGTCCGATCATCGAACAGGAAGTGGAGCGCGTCGACCACAGCATGACGCCGGAGCAGCTCACGGCGATCGGCCGCGACGTCGAATGCGTGACGCTGGCGCGTGCGGTGAAGTGGCACGTGGAGCATCGCGTCGTGTTGAACGGCAGCAAGACGGTGGTATTTCGTTAAGAGCCGGTGCTAGCAGGCTTGCAGTAGAAGGCGGTGGCCGGATGATTCCGGCGCCGCCTTTTCTTTTGCCGGGGACTAGGAGCGCGCGGCGGATCCGCCCGCGTCGCGCGCCACATTGGCGTTTTGCGCCGAACGGCGGCGCGCGTTCAGCTTCTTCAGCCAGATCAGCAGCCCCGTCGCGCTCAGCACAGCGACCGCGATGCCGACCGCGCTGATCAGAATCCGTCCGCCGAGACCGAGGATGCGTCCCGAATGCAGCGGGAATTGCACCTGCACGAAGATGTCGCCTGCCGTGCCCTTGCCGGGAATCTGCGCGTCGAGTTGCTTGCCGGTGGCCGCGTCCCAATACATCCACGGATTGCCGAGGCCGAAGTCGCCGTGATCGTTGCCCGTCGCGTAGAAACCGACGCCGTATGCATGCAGGAATTCCGCGTAGTAAATACCGCCAGGCGCGACGCTGAGGTTGCGCGCCTTGCCGGCCTGTTCGGCCAGTTGCACGATGCGCTCGCGGCTCAACACCGTATCGCCCGGTTGCGGGGCGCGCAGGATTTCAGGGTTGTTGATCGGATCCGGCGTGAGCTTGGAGAACATCGACACGATCGGACGCACCACCGGTGCTGACAGATTCATCGACACCGACGTCAGTGCGACGATCATCAGCAGACCCCAGATCCACACGCCGCCTGAGCGGTGCAAATCGAATGTGAGCGCATAGCCGCCACGCCCGAGGCGGAACGCGAACGACTTGCGCCACGCCTTGACGCTTGGAAACGACAGCCACAGCGCGATCACGGTGTCAAACAGCCAGATGATGCCGACGATCCCCATCAACCACGTGCCGATATCGACGCCGCCCGTGAACGGCAACTGCAGCGTGTAGTGGAGCTTGTAGATGAACGGGATCAGATTGAGCCGCGCGAGCGAGACGACGCCCCATTCGCGGCGTCCCTGGATCTCGCCGGTGGCGGGGTCGACGGCGATCTGATTGAAATCGAGTGGGTAGGGCTTCTGCGTGGCCGGGTTGGTCCGCGGCAGCACCATCATTTGCAGCGTGTGGCCAGGCTCGGCCGCCAGCGGCAGATACGTCACCTGGAGACGCGGATCGGCGGCTTCCACGCGACGCGCCAATTCCAGGCCCGACAGCGCCGGGCCGGCGGTGCGGGATTTGAAGAAGGACGGGTTCAGCGCCGCATCGAGCTCATGGTCCCACGCGATGATCGCGCCAGTCAGACCGGCGACGAACAGAAACAGCGCCGTGGCGACACCGAACCAGCGGTGCAGACGGACGAGCTGGCGCCTCATGCGCGAGCCGTCGCGACGGAGCAGGACTTTGAAAGGGGTGTCACGACAGAGACTTGGCGTAAATGGGAATTGTTCGCATCTTAAGGAATCATGCCACGCGCCGCAAGTTTGTCGTAAGTGTGGCGTGGCATCGCAACAGCCGCCTGCCTGCGCGTGCCCCCGAGAGCCACGACCAGCAAGGGCTTTAGCTGGGATGGATGCACCATGTGCGACAAAATGTCGCATCTCAAAGCTTACAATTCGCATAATTCTTCGGCATCATCGCGGCCTTGTCGAATGGGAATCATTCTCATTTGGTGGCGAAAATCAGTAATTGCGGGATCTGGCGATGAACGTAAGAAACGGGGTAGAAGAGCCGAAGAAAAAACTGACGATGCGGCCGCTGCATTTGGCGGTGTGCCTGGCGTTGGCAACGAGTCACGCGGCATGGGCACAGCAGGCGTCGGGCCTGGCAGCGTCGACGGATAGCAGCGAAAAAGCGCTGCCGGCCGTCAAGGTGACGGCGGTGCAAGACACCGGGCAGCATCTGAAGGAAGACGTGAGCAGCGGCGCGCTCGGCACGCGTTCGCAATTTGACACGCCGTTCTCGACCACCGTGATCACGAGCGAAGAACTGCAGGATCGCCAGCCGTCCAAGCTCGGCGACGTGTTTGCCACCGACGCCTCCGTCTCCGATAACGGCAACGCCTACAACGCATGGGCCACCTATCTGACGGTGCGCGGCATGCAGCTCGACTGGCAGTCAGGCTTCAAGATCGACGGCATGCCGTTTAACAGCTACGGCGTCACGATGCCGTACGAGCAGCTCGAGAGAGTGGAGTTGCTCAAGGGGCTGACCGGTTTCATGTACGGCTTCGGCGCGCCGGGCGGCGTGGTCAACTACGTGACGAAAAAGCCGCCGGTCTCGACGACGCCCATGCGCAGCGTCGACATCGGCTATTACACCGACGGCGTGTGGACCGAGCATGCGGATCTCGGCGGCCGGGTCGGTCCGAACGGCATGTTCGGCTATCGCCTGAACGCCACGCACGAAGAAGGCAAGACCTATAACGACGGCAACGTGCGGCGCGACTCGGTGTCGGTCGCGCTCGACGCGCGCATCACGCGCGACCTCAAGGCCACGTTTGGCGCGCTGTATCAGGAGCGCCATTCGAGTGGCATCACCGGCGCGATCTCGACGGCGGAATATCCGGGCACCGTCTTGCCGCCTACGATGAGCGGCGGCACCAGCAACCTCTCCGGTCCCGACCAGCATCTGAATACAAACGTCCAGCTCTACACTGCGGGTGTGCAGTACAACCTGAGCCCGGATTGGACGCTCAACGCGACCTACAGCTACAGCAAAAGCTCGCGCGATCGCAACGAGAGTACCTATTACCTGCAGAACAGCGCCGGCGATTACACGGACAGCCGCTTCGCCGGCAAGGAAGGGCATCAGTTGAGCTTGTGGCAGGTGTCGGCGGAAGGCAGTGTGAAGACGGGGCCGTTGCAGCACCAGCTTGTGATCGGCGCGGCGTATCAGCGTCAAACGAACGACTACGGCGCGAACAGTTTCTTCGGCCAGATCGGTACCGGCAACCTCTACCAGCCGAACACCAACACCTTCTACAGCGCATCGAACTACTACACCTACCGCGACAGCGACATCACGCAAAAAGCGTTGTTCGCGAACGATACGATCCAGTTGACGCAGCGCTGGTCGGTACTCGGCGGCGTGCGCTACACGAATTACGAGCAGCACGGCTACTCGACTACCGGCGCGACCACGTCGACCTATAGTCAGAACGGCGTCGTGACGCCGACGGTGGCGCTGATGTTCAAGCTCGCCCCGAGTACGACGCTGTACACGAGCTACGTGGAGTCGCTGGAAGCGGGCACCGTGGTGGGCGACACCTACGCGAACCGCGGTGAGCTCCTCAAGCCGTTGCGCAGCAAGCAGTACGAAGTCGGGATCAAGAGCGAACATGAGCGCTGGAGCGCGACGGCCGCGCTGTTCCGCATCGAACGCGGCTCGGCCTACGCGAACAGCGCGAACGTCTACACGCAGGACGGCGAGTCGATCTTCCAGGGCGTGGAGTTCGGCGGCGACATTCGTCTGGGCGCAAGCTGGAACGTCGGCGGCGACCTCATGTGGATCAACACGAAGTATGAGAAGGGCGCGGCCAATAACGGCAACCGCGTGGCCGGAGCGCCGCAGTTCGTAGTGGCGGGCCATGCGACGTACTCGGTGCCGTATGTCCCGGGGCTGCGCATCGGCGCCGACGCAAAGTTCACGGGCAATACCAACGTGCGTCCGTCCGGCAATCTGGATACGTCGGGCTACATGCTGGTCAATCTCGGCGCGAGCTATGCGACGCGTATAGGCGGCTACGATGTGACGTTCCGCGCGGCGATCGACAACCTCCTCAATCGCCGCTACTGGGAGTACCAATATGCGGACTATGTGACGCCGGGCGATCCGCGCACGTTGTCACTGAACGCGCGCATCGACTTCTAAGCATGAAAAAAGCGGCACCGAGGTGCCGCTTTTCCGTTCCTGCCTATCTGCTTTCGGGCCGCTCGCCGCAGCCTCAAACCAGCCGCAAGTAAATCAATTCGCGCTTGATGTACGCATAAAAAATCGGCGCCGCGATCACGCCGGGAAGACCGAACGCGGCTTCCATGATGAGCATGGCGATCAGCAATTCCCACGCGCGCGCCTCGATCTGTCCGCCGACGATGCGCGCGTTCAGGAAGTACTCGAGCTTGTGAATCAGGATCAGGAACACGAGCGACATGACCGCCGCCGGAAAGCTCACCGAGAGTGCCACCGCGACGATGATCGTGTTCGAGATCAGATTGCCGATCACCGGCAGCAAACCGACGATGAACGTGACCAGCACCAGCGTCTTCGACAACGGCAGCGTGTCGTGGAAGATCGGCAAAATCACCAGCAGGAAGATGCCGGTGAAGACCGCGTTGATCGCGGAGATCTTCACCTGGGCGAACACGATGCGGCGAAACGCATCGGCGAAACGTGTCACGCGTGTGACGAACGCCGTGGACAGCGGCAGCCGCTGCATATGCTTTTGCGCGCCGACCGCGATGATCGCGCCGATGATCATGCCGATCAGGATATGCGTGAAAGCGCGCGCCGCGGTCTTGCCGCTTTGCTGCAGCATGTTGGCGTGCGTCTGCATCAGCTCCGCCGCCTTGGTCTTCATCTGTTCGGTGTCGACCGGCAGATAGTTGGCGACGAATTGCGGAATCCGGCCGCGCGCCTGGTCGATCAGCTGCATGGCCTGGTCGAGCAGCTTCTGCACGCTCGGCACGTCGTTCTCGAAATGCTCGATGATGCCGAGCGTGAGCCCCGTCAGCGCGCCCACGATTATCGTGGCCAGGAACACCACCGCGAGCCAGCGCGCCCGCTTGCTCGACATGTGGCGCTCGATGCGCGGCGCGATCGTGTGGACCAGTTGGAACACCAGCAGCCCGGCGAGCAACGCGCCGAGCAGCCGAAGTTCGATGACCGCCCACATGCCGAACAGCATCACGATATAACTGCCAATTTCGACCGCCGACAGCTTCGGCAGGCTCATGTCGCTCGTCAGCCTGACCGGGCGTGGGCGTAGGTCCTGCACTTGCCCGTCGTCGCGCGCCTGATTCCGCTTGGCCATGGCTTATTCCGTCTCCAACCTGAGTTGTGCAGCGTTACTTTTTACTGGCCGCGCGTTTCAGCAGAGGCGCCAGGTACTTACCGGTAAAACTTGCCTTTGACTTCGCCACCTGCTCCGGCGTGCCCTGAGCGATGATCTGCCCGCCGCCGGCTCCGCCTTCCGGACCGAGATCGATGACCCAGTCCGCAGTCTTTATTACATCGAGATTATGCTCGATGATCACGACGGTATTACCCTGGTCGCGTAATCGATGAATCACTTCGAGCAACAGGGCGATGTCATGAAAATGTAGGCCGGTGGTCGGCTCGTCAAGTATGTATAGCGTGCGACCCGTGTCACGCTTGCTCAGTTCCAAAGATAGTTTGACGCGCTGTGCCTCGCCGCCCGACAGGGTAGTGGCCGACTGGCCCAGCCGGATATACCCCAGGCCCACGTCCAGCAAGGTTTTCAGCTTGCGCGCGACGACCGGCACCGGCTTGAAGAACTCATAGGCGTTCTCCACCGTCATGTCGAGTACTTCGCTGATGTTCTTGCCTTTGTACTGCACGTCGAGCGTTTCGCGGTTGTAGCGCTTGCCGTGACAGACGTCGCACGGCACGTACACGTCCGGCAAAAAGTGCATCTCGACCTTCAGTACGCCGTCGCCCTGGCAGGATTCGCAGCGGCCGCCCTTCACGTTGAACGAGAAGCGGCCGGCTTCGTAGCCGCGCTCTTTCGCCGCGGGTACGCCCGCGAACAGCTCGCGGATCGGCGTGAAGAGGCCCGTGTAGGTGGCGGGGTTCGAGCGCGGAGTGCGGCCGATCGGCGACTGGTCGACGTTGATGACCTTGTCGAAGTGCTCGAGGCCCTCGATCGATTCGTACGGCGCCGGCTCCGTAGCCGAGCCGTACAGGTGATGCGCGACCGCGTGATACAGCGTGTCGTTGATGAGCGTGGACTTGCCCGAACCGGACACGCCGGTCACGCAGGTGAGCAGGCCGACCGGCAGATCCAGCGAGACATGCTGCAGATTGTTGCCATACGCCTCGACGATCCGCAGACGCCGCTCGTCCGGGTCCTTGCGTTCGTCCGGGAACTCGATGTTGCGCGCGCCGGACATGTACTGCCCGGTCATCGACGCCGCGTTCGCCTGCACCTGTTTGGGCGTGCCCTCGGCGATCACCATGCCGCCGTGTTCGCCCGCGCCCGGCCCCATGTCGACCACGTAGTCGGCCATGCGGATCATGTCTTCGTCGTGTTCGACGACGATCACCGAATTGCCGAGGTCGCGCAGATGCTTGAGCGTGGCGATCAGCCGGTCGTTGTCGCGCTGATGCAGTCCGATGGACGGCTCGTCGAGCACGTACATCACGCCGGTCAGCCCCGAGCCGATCTGCGAGGCGAGACGAATGCGCTGCGCCTCGCCGCCAGACAGCGTTTCCGCGCTGCGTTCGAGTGACAGATAGTCCAGCCCGACGTTATTCAGGAACATCAGCCGCGCGACGATTTCCTTGACCACCTTGTCGGCGATCTCGCGCTTCGAGCCTTCCAGGCGCAGCGTCTGGAAATAACCGAGCGCGTCGCGCAGCGGCCAGCCGCTGATTTCGAAGATGCCGCGCGCGTCGCCGTCCGTGCCGATCCGCACAAAGCGCGCTTCGCGGCGCAGACGCGTGCCGGCGCAGGCCGGGCAGGGCTGGTTGTTCTGATACTTGGCGAGTTCTTCGCGCACCGCGACCGAATCGGTCTCGCGGTAACGCCGCTCCAGATTCGGGATGATCCCTTCGAACACATGCTCGCGCACCGAAGTGCGGCCACGTTCGTTGATGTACGAGAACGGGATCTCCTGCTTGCCCGAACCGAACAGCAGGATCTTGCGGACCTTCTCCGGCAAGTCTTCGACGGCAGTGTCGATGTCGAACTCGTAGAACGCCGCGAGACTCTGCAGCATCTGGAAGTAGAACTGATTGCGCCGATCCCAGCCCTTCACCGCGCCGGCCGCGAGCGACAGCGACGGATGCGCGACCACCCGCTTCGGATCGAAGAAGGTGATCTGACCGAGGCCGTCGCATTCCGGGCACGCGCCCATCGGATTGTTGAACGAGAAGAGGCGCGGTTCCAGTTCCTGCAGCGAGTACGAGCAGATCGGGCAGGCGAACTTCGAGCTGAATAGCTTCTCCTTGTCCGTATCCATTTCGAGCGCGATGGCTCGGCCGTCGGCGAGCCGCAGCGCCGTTTCGAACGATTCGGCAAGACGCTGCTTCATGTCGGGGCGCACTTTCAGGCGGTCCACGACCACGTCGATGGTGTGCTTGTCGTTCTTCTTCAGCTTCGGCAGCGAATCGACTTCATAGATCTTTGCGACGCCTTCATTGGCGGTGCCACCGCCCGAGCGCACGCGGAAGCGGATAAAGCCTTGCGCCTGCATTTCCTCGAACAGTTCGACGTGCTCGCCCTTGCGGTTCGCCACGACGGGCGCGAGGATCATCAGCTTGGTTTCTTCCGGCAGCGCGAGCGCCGCGTCGACCATCTGCGAGACGCTTTGCGCTTCCAGCGGAATTTCGTGATCCGGACAGTACGGCGTGCCGACGCGCGCGAACAATAGCCGCAGATAGTCGTGAATCTCGGTGACGGTGCCGACCGTGGAGCGCGGATTGTGCGAGGTCGCCTTCTGTTCGATCGAGATTGCCGGCGACAGGCCTTCGATCAGATCGACGTCCGGTTTCTCCATCAATTGCAGGAACTGGCGTGCGTACGCGGAGAGACTTTCGACGTAGCGCCGTTGTCCTTCCGCATAAAGCGTGTCGAACGCCAGCGACGATTTGCCCGAGCCTGAAAGGCCCGTGATGACAACGAGCTTGTGACGGGGTAAATCGAGGTTGACGTTCTTCAGGTTGTGGGTGCGAGCCCCACGAATACGGATTTGTTCCACGGATTTATTCCATGAACTGGCGGAAAGAGGAAGAGGCTAAACCTGCTACTATAACGACTTTTCAAGACCGCCGTTACGGCTTCCTGACAGCCTGAAGAGGCGTTGAGGCGTGCTGTAAGGCAGCGGTCCAGCGCCGCGGGGAAGAGGTCTAACTGGGGCCATTTTCCGCGAGTACAAGGCAACGCGAGGCACCGCGAGGCGCCAACGGGAGTGCAGTCGGCTCAAAAGCCGCGCCGCCTGCGGGCCCGCCGTCTTGCGATAAGCCGCGCGGTCGTGGCCGCTCCGCTGCTGTGCCCGCCCGCGGTATGCCGCCCAGCTCAATCAAAGAACGCTCCCGATGTCCAATCCGTCCGCTACCTCCACACGCATGAGCGCGCCTGAACTGCGCGCGACCGTGTCGCTTGCCGCGATCTTCGCGCTGCGCATGCTCGGACTCTTCATGATCATGCCGGTGTTCTCGATCTACGCGAAGACCATCCCCGGCGGCGACAACGTGCTGCTGGTGGGAATCGCGCTCGGCGCGTACGGCGTGACACAGTCCATGCTGTACATCTTTTACGGCTGGGTCTCCGACAAGATCGGCCGCAAACCGGTCATTGCGACCGGTCTGCTGATTTTCGCGCTCGGCAGTTTCGTGGCGGCGGGCGCGCACGACATGACGTGGATCATCGTCGGGCGGGTGATTCAGGGCATGGGCGCGGTGTCGTCGGCGGTGATCGCGTTTATCGCCGACCTGACCGCCGAGGAACATCGCACCAAGGCGATGGCAATGGTGGGCGGCAGCATCGGCGTGTCGTTCGCGGTGGCGATTGTCGGTGCGCCGATCGTGTTTCAGTGGGTCGGCATGAGCGGCCTGTTCACGCTGGTCGGCATCTTCTCGATTCTGGCGATCGGCGTGGTGCTGTGGATCGTTCCCGATGCGCCGAAGCCGGTGCACGTACGCGCGCCTTTCGCCGAAGTGCTGCACAACGTCGAACTGCTGCGGTTGAACTTCGGCGTGCTCGTGCTGCATGCCACGCAAACCGCGTTGTTCCTCGTCGTGCCGCGTATTCTCGAAGCCGGCGGCTTGCCGGTCGCGTCGCACTGGAAGGTGTATTTGCCGGTCATGGGCCTCTCGTTCGTGATGATGGTGCCGGCGATCATCGCCGCCGAAAAGCGCGGCCGAATGAAAATCGTGCTGCTTTCTGCGATTGCTCTTATCCTGATCGGACAGTTGTTATTGGGCGTCGCTCCGCATACGATTCTGAGTGTGGCGGCGATCCTTTTTGTGTACTTTTTGGGCTTCAATATTCTTGAGGCTTCGCAGCCTTCGCTGGTGTCGAAACTGGCGCCCGGCACCCGCAAGGGCGCGGCTGCCGGCGTGTACAACACCACGCAATCGATCGGTCTTGCGCTGGGTGGCGTGGTCGGCGGTTGGCTGCTGAAAGTCGATGGTCAGAGCGCTGTGTTCTTCACTTGTTCGGGGCTCGTCTTTTGCTGGCTTATAATCGCCGCAAAGATGAAACAGCCGCCGCGCAAAGCGTAATACGGCGCATCCCGAACTTACCCAGAACTCACCCGGCGGCGGGCAGAGGCGCAGTTCCGGTCTCGGGCCTGCCAGCCCTGAAACGCGAAAACGTGTATTGCCGCGCCGCCCGTAACGGAATCAACAGGAGAAACTCATGGCATCCGTGAACAAGGTCATTCTCGTCGGCAATCTCGGAGCCGATCCGGAAGTCCGTTATCTTCCGAGCGGCGACGCAGTGGCGAACATCCGCCTTGCAACGACGGATCGGTACAAGGACAAGACGTCCGGCGAAATGAAGGAAGCGACCGAATGGCACCGCGTGTCGTTCTTCGGCCGCCTCGCGGAAATCGTGTCCGAATATCTGAAGAAGGGCTCGTCGGTGTATCTGGAAGGGCGCATCCGCACCCGTAAGTGGCAGGCGCAAGACGGCACCGACCGTTACTCGACGGAAATCGTCGCCGAACAGATGCAAATGCTGGGCGGCCGCGGCGGCTCGATGGGCGGCGGTGGTGACGAAGGCGGCTACAGCCGCGGCGAGCCGTCGGAGCGTAGCGGCGGCGGTGGTGGTGGCGGCCGCGCAGTGTCGGGCGGCGGTGCGCGTGGCGGCAGCGGCGGTGGTGGCGGCGCAAGCCGTCCGAGCGCGCCGGCTGGCGGCGGCTTTGATGAGATGGATGACGATATTCCGTTCTAAATCACCCGCACTCGCACCGAATCGATGCAAAAAACCCCGCCGGCGTCAGAGCCGGGCGGGGTTTTTTATTAGCGTGTCGATCAGTCAACTCAGACGTGGACACGTCGCGCCCGTGACCACCTGTCAGGGATAAACCTGGTCACGAGTCCTGGCGTGCCTCAGCGGCCCATTTGCCGCCCATCACCCACCTTCCCGACAATACCGCCTTGACATTCACCCATCGGACGACAATACTCAAATCATACTTTGTACGGACAAAGTAACAAATGCAGATAAATCACTCGAAACAGGAGACGGGCATGGAGTCCGACGTCGCAGTCAAAAACCGCATTCGCGCCAGCTACGGCCGCTACCTCGAAGATTTTCAGGTGGGCGACATCTACGAACACCGGCCTGGGCGCACTATTACCGAAGCCGACAACATCCACTTCTCGTTGCTGACGATGAACTTTCATCCGATGCACTGCGACGCCGCCTACGCCGCCCAAAGCGAGTTCGGCCGCCTGCTTGTCAACAGCGGTCTGACGGTTGCCGTGGTGCTGGGCCTGTCGGTGAACGACGTCAGCGGCAAGGCGATCGCCAACCTCGGCTGGAAAGAGATTCGTCTGACGGGCCCGGTGTTTTGCGGCGATACGATCTATGCGGAATCGGAAGTGCTGGAAAAGCGTGAGTCGAAGTCGCGTCCGGGGCAGGGCATCGTCACCGTGCAAACCCGCGCGTTCAAGCAGGACGGCACGCCGATCATGGATTTCGTGCGCAGCGCTCTGGTGCCGGCACGCGGGCACGGCGTCGGCGATTGATTGACGCGTTGTGCGGCGTGAACCGCCGCATGTTCGGGTCGAAAGCCCGCACAGTCTGAGAACGACAAGCAGCAAGACAGCGCACACCTGCCAGCAAGAGCAGCCAGCGCGCGAATTCCGGCGGCGCCCGAACAGGCGTCGCGATGCGGCGAGCGTCAGCGCGGCCGCATGCACACCAAGGAGACAAAGGTGGCTATCGGTATCGTCAATTCGGGCGCGCGACTTGATCGCCTGCCTATCGCGTCCTTTCACTGGAAGGTTCTCGGGCTCATCAGCGCGGGCGCCTTTCTCGACGCCTTCGACATCTATCTCGCCGCCGGTGCGCTCGGCGCGATGGTGAAAGCGGGCTTCTCGGATCTGAAGCTGAACGCGCTTTTCATCTCGGTGACCTTTCTCGGCATGCTGATCGGCGCGGGCTTTGCCGGCTATCTCGGCGACCGCTTCGGCCGCCGCTCGTCGTACCAGACCAACCTGCTGATCTTCGGCCTCGCGTCGATTGCCGCGTGCTTCGTGCCGAACATGATGTGGCTGATCGTATTGCGGCTGATCATGGGCGTCGGCCTCGGCGCCGAACTGGTGGTCGCGGCGGGCACCCTGTGCGAGTTCATCCCGCCCGCGTCGCGCGGACGCTGGACCGCTCTGCTCGCGCTCATCATCAATTCCGGTTTGCTGGTATCGACGGCGGTCGGTTACGTCGTGATTCCGCATCTGGGCTGGCGCTACATGTTCGCGATTGCCGGCGTTGGCGCGATCATCGTGTGGGTGCTGCGGCACCGGATGCCCGAGTCGCCGCGCTGGCTCGAATCGGTTGGGCGCAGCGAAGAAGCCGAGGCCACCGTCTCCGCTATCGAGCACGAGGTTCAGCGTCAGAAAGGTCCATTGCCGCCGGTCGAGCGCACCGAAAGTCTCGAAGTGCCGAAAGCGCCGTTCTCCGCATTGTTTTCGCATGCCATGCTCGGCCGCACATTGGTGGCCATTCTCACTGCGGTCGCCGTGAATATTTCGGTGTACGGCTTTGTTGCATGGCTGCCGACCTTCTTCGTCAAGGAAGGGCTCACCATCGTGCAATCGCTAGGCTTCACGACGCTGATGGCGTTCGGCGCGCCGGGCGGCGCACTGGTCGGCTTCTTCTGCGCGGACCGCATCGGTCGGGCGCGTGGTCTTGTGATCTTCGCGATCGCCACGATCGTGGTCGGCTTCATCTATCCGAACATGCATGCGGGCTGGGCGATCAGCAGCGTCGGCTTCGTGTTGATCACCTGCATCTATACGGTCACCACGCTCGGTCTCTTTGCCTACATTCCCGAACTTTTTCCGACCGAACTGCGCCTGCGCGGCACCGGTACGGCGGGTGTGTGTGGCCGCGCTGCCTCGATGACCACGCCGTATCTCGCGGTGCTGCTCTACAACTCGTTCGGCGTGTCCGGCGTGCTGGCCATGGTGAGCAGCGTTCTCGCGTTGCTGGTGTTCGGGATTCTGCTGCTGCGTGTGGAAACCAACCAGCATGCGCTCGAGCGGATCTCGCCGAGCCTCGACACCAGCTCCGATCCGCTACCCGCTACCCAGCAAGGTTAAATCCCATGACTTCACTCGATTTCCCCGTCACGCTGTCCGATCAGTACGCGCGCTTCGGCTTGGGCTTGCAATTGCGCGACGTGCCGCGCGCGGTGCAGACGCGCGCCAAGCATCTGATTCTCGACGCTGTCGGCATTGCGTTCGCGTCGCGTGGTTATCCGTATGCGGATGTCTCGCTCGCCGCCTTCTCCGAGCTCGGCAGCGGTGCCTCGCCGGTAATCGGCTACGGCCGGCGGCTCGCCTTGCGCGATTCCGCGATGATGAACGGCGTGCTGATTCATGGACTCGACTTCGACGACACGCACTCACGCGGCGTCATTCACTCGACCACCAGCGCATTGCCCTGCGTGCTCGCACTCGCCGACCGCGACGGGCTGAGTGGCGCGGACTTGCTGGCCGCCTACATCGTCGCAATGGAAGTGTCGACGCGCGTGGCATCGGCGGCGAAGGGCGGATTCCACGACGCCGGGTTTCATCCGACGGGTCTGGTCGGCGCGTTCGGCTGCGCGGTCGCCGCATCGCGTCTGCTGCAACTCGACGAAGCCCGCGTGGCGCACGCGCAAGGCATCGTGCTGTCGATGGCGGCCGGCAGCCTCGAATTCCTCGAAGACGGCGCGTGGACCAAGCGCGCTCATCCCGGCTTCGCGGCTGCGTCGGCTATCACTGCCGCGACGCTCGCGAAACACGGCTTCACCGGCCCGCGCCTGGCCTACGAAGGACGCTTCGGTCTCTACGCAAGCCACCTCGGCAAACCGCTCGACGCAGCCGATCGTGAACTCGCCACAGAAGGCCTCGGCAGCACCTGGCAAATCGACGAAGTCGCGATCAAACCGTTACCGGCCTGCCACTTCACGCATGCAGTCGCCGACGCGGCGATTGCGCTGCATCGCGAGCATCGCTTCTCGGCAGAAAAGCTCGACTCGATCAAACGCGTGATCGCCAAAGTGCCGCGCGGCACAGTGGAAATCGTGTGCGAACCGGTCGATGCGAAGCGCAAACCGGTCACCGCCTATGACGCGCAATTCAGCGTGCCGTACATCGTCGCGACCGCGTTGCTCAAAGGCCGCTTCACGCTCGACGAGCTCGAACCGGTCGCACTCGCCGATCCGGCGGTTTTGGCGCTCGCCAAAAAAGTCGACTACGAAATCGACCCCGACACGACATTCCCGCGCCACTACACCGGCGAAGTCGTGGTGGAACGCAGCGACGGCTCGCGTGTCGCGCATCGCGAGGCGATCAATCGCGGCTGCGCGGACCGGCCCGTCAGCAACGACGACATCGTCGCCAAGTTTTACGCCAACGCGCAGCGCAGCGTTTCGCGCAGTGCCGCCGAACAGATCGCCCAGGCCGTATTGCAACTCGACGAACGGCCGGCCCGCTCGCTCGCCGACACGCTTGCCGGACACACCGCATCCTAAGGACGTCATCATGACTGCAACAGAACTCGACACGCTGGAAAACGATCAACTGATTCTCGACTCGCTGGACCGCTTTCTCGAAACCGAGGTGCGTCCTTACGTCCACAAGTTCGATCACGACGATATCTACCCGGCGGAGATCGTCGAGAAGATGAAGGAGATGGGCTTGTTCGGCTGCATCATCGATCCCGAGTATGGCGGGCTGGGTCTGTCGACGCGGACCTATGCGCAGATCATCGCGCGCATCTCGCGAGTGTGGATGTCGGTGAGCGGCATCATCAATTCGCATCTGATTCTCGCGATGCTGGTGCAACGCAACGGCACGCCCGAGCAGAAAAGCAAATATCTGCCGAAGTTCGCGACCGGCGAGTGGCGTGGCGGCATCGGCCTCACCGAGCCCGATTGCGGTACCGATCTGCAGGCCATTCGCACAACGGCCAAACGCGTTGGCGACGAGTACGTGGTGAACGGCAACAAGACGTGGATCACCAACAGCAAGCACGGCAACACGCTGGCACTGCTGGTGAAGACGGATACGACGGCGCAACCGCGTCATCGCGGGATGAGTTTGTTACTGGTGCAGAAAGGGCCGGGATTCGAGGTCAGCCGCCAGCTCGAAAAGCTCGGCTATAAAGGCATCGATACCTGTGAGTTGTCGTTCAACGACTATCACGTGTCCACCGATGCGCTGATTGGCGGCGTGGAAGGCCGCGGCCTGCAGCAGATACTCGGCGGCCTCGAACTCGGCCGTATCAATGTCGCGGCGCGCGGCGTCGGCGTCGCGCAAGCCGCGCTCGATGAATCCGTCAGCTATTCGCAGCAACGCAAAACCTTCGGCAAGCCGATTTGCGAGCACCAGGCGATTCAGTTGAAGCTCGGCGAAATGGCGACGCGCGTCGAAGCAGGCCGTTTGCTGGTCGACGCCGCTGCGCAGAAGTACGACCGCGGCGAGCGCTGCGATATGGAAGCGGGCATGGCGAAATACTTCGCAACTGAAGCCGCGCTGGAAAACAGCATTGAGGCCATGCGCATTCACGGCGCCTACGGCTATTCGAAGGAATACAACGTCGAGCGCCTGTATCGCGACGCGCCGCTTCTCACGATCGGTGAAGGCACCAACGAGATGCAACGCATCATCATCGCCAAGCAATTGATCGAACGGAGCCCGATATGAGTCTGCCTCTTTCCGGCGTGCGCGTGCTCGCCATCGAACAATATGGCGCCGGGCCTTTCGCCACCCAGCATCTCGCGGACCTCGGCGCGGAGATCATCAAGATCGAGCATCCGAGCAATGGCGGCGATGTCGGCCGCGCGGTCGGCCCGTATTTCTTCGGCGAGGGCGATAGCCACTTCTTCGAAGCGTTCAATCGCAACAAATGCAGTCTCACGCTCGACCTGAAGAAGCCCGAAGCGCGCGCGGTGTTGCTGGACCTCGTCGCGAAGAGCGACGCCGTGTTCAACAATCTGCGCGGCGATCTGCCGGCAAAACTCGGGCTCACTTACGCGCAACTTTGCGAGGCGAATCCGAAGATCGTGTGCGGGCATCTGTCCGCATACGGACGCAGCGGCAGCCGCGCGGCATGGCCAGGCTACGACTATCTGATGCAGGCCGAGGCGGGTTATCTGTCCGTTACCGGCGAGCCTGACAGCCCGCCAGCGCGCTTCGGTCTGTCGATCATCGATCTGATGACCGGCACGACCGCCGCGATGGCGCTGCTCGCCGGCCTCGTCGATGCGAAGACGTCGGGCAAAGGGCGCGATATCGACGTGAGTCTCTTCGACGTCGCGCTGCATAACCTCGCCTATGTCGCGACGTGGTATCTGAATGGCGGCGTGGTGACGGGGCGCGAGAACCGCTCGTCGCATCCGTCGCTCACGCCGAGCCAGTTGTACAAGACACAGGACGGCTGGATCTTCCTGATGTGCAACAAGGAAAAATTCTGGGGCGTGCTCGCCGAAGTGATCGACAAACCGTCGTGGGTGACCGATCCGCGCTTTTGCAACTTCCAGGCGCGTCTTGCGAATCGCGAACTGGTGCAGACCGAACTCGACGCGGTGCTTTCGACGGCGACCACGGCGCAATGGCTCGAACGCTTCGGCGGCCGCGTGCCGGCCGCGCCGGTGTTCAACGTCAAGGAGGCGCTGGAGAATCCCTTCGTCGCTGAACGTGAATGCGTGGTGGATGCCGAGCATCCGCGCTTCGGCAAGGTGCGCGGCGTGGCCGCGCCGGTGCGGATCGACGAGCCTCTGCCGACGCGTGCCGCGCCGGATCTCGGGCAGGACACGCAGCGTCTGCTCGACGAACTGGGCTACGGCGCGGAAAGGATCGCTATGCTGAGGGAGGCGGGTGTGGTGCAATAAGGCCGGGCGGGCGACCGTCCGCCCTTTCACTTTTTTGCACATCCAGATGGCCACGACAGTCCTTGGGCAACAGCCGCGCTACATGCAACTGGCACAGACGCTCCTGAACGAGATTCAGGGCGGACAGTTTCCCATCGGCACGTTGCTGCCGACCGAGTTCGAACTCTGCGAGCAGTTCGGCGCGAGCCGCTTCACCGTCCGGCAGGCGATCAAGCAACTCGAACAGCGCGGCCTGGTGGACCGGCGGCCCGGCATCGGCACCCGCGTGAAAGCCACGCAGAGCGAGACGGCGTACCGTCAGGTGATGGAGCGCCTGAGCGATCTGCACCGTTATACGACCGACACGGAATTGGAGATCGCGTCGACGCAGACTGTCGAGATCGACGACCCGGATCTGATCGAGCGGCTCGGCGCAAAGCCAGGCGAAACCTGGCTGCTGGCCGAGGGCATTCGCCTGTCGCCTGAGAGTGTCGAACCGATCTGCCACACCGAGGTGTATATCCACCCCGCGTTTCGCTCGTTGACGGGCCTGAGCGGCCGGACGCACGTGCCGATCTACACGATGATCGAAAAGCAGTTCGGCGAGCAGATCACCGAAGTGCAGCAGGAAATCCGCGCGGTCGCGCTGCCGGCGAAGCTGGCGCAGCGTTTGAACGCGAAGCCGCGTTCGCCCGCGCTGTGGTTGTGCCGCCGCTATCTGAACCGGCGCGCGCAGGTGGTCGAGTTGACGATCAGCGTGCATCCGGCGGATCGCTACAGTTATTCCGAAACGTTTCAACGCGACTGGCACGCGAACTAGCAGCATCGCGACGCGTGCCGTTCAGGAGAACAACATGGACGCACGCAGTTATCTATTCGTGCCGGGCGACCGCCCCGAGCGCTTCACCAAGGCGCTCGACAGCGGCGCCGACGCGGTGGTGATCGATCTCGAAGACGCGGTCGCGCCGGCGGCCAAGCAAGCCGCGCGCGAGGGCCTGCAACGCTGGCTGTCGACGGCGGACCTGACGCGGCTGATCGTCCGCGTCAATGCGGTGGGCACGCCGTGGCATGCCGACGACGTGGACATGGTGCGCGCGTCCGGCGTTTCTACGTTGATGCTGCCGAAGTCGGACAGCGCGCAGCAACTCGCCGATGTCGCCGCGCGGCTGCCATCGCAGATACGAATCGTCGCGCTTATCGAAACCGTCGCCGGCGTGGTGGCGATGCGAGAGATTGCCAGCGCGCCGTCGGTCATGCGGCTCGCCTTCGGCACGGTGGATTTTTGCGGCGATGCCGGCATCGAAGGACTCGGCGTCGAACTGGATTACGTCCGCTCGCAGATGGTGATCGAATCGCGCTATGCGGGCCTGTCCGCCCCGATCGACGGTGTGACGCTGGAGCTCGACGATCTCGCGCGCCTGACCGGGCATGTGGCCACTGCGCGGCGCTTCGGCTTCGGCGGCAAGCTGTGCATTCACCCGCGACAGGTGGACCCGGTCAACAGCGGCTTCGCACCAAGTGAGGACGAGCGGCGCTGGGCGTCGCGTGTTTTGGCGGCTTCACGCGAGCATCCGGAAGGGGCGTTCGCGGTGGATGGCAAACTGGTCGACCGGCCGGTCATCGAACGGGCGCGGCGGATCGCGGAGTTCGACGCGCTCATGCCGTGACGCACGCGCGACGCTCACCGCCTCAAATGATCCAACGTGTCTCTCATCGGCGCACTGGAAATGACAATTGGCCCCGTAAACGGCGTATCCAGATCGACAATGACATAGATCGCCGAAGCAATCGACACCGCGCCCAGCGAAATCGTGACCAGCGCCAGCGCATTGCGCGGCGCGATCAAGCCGAAACTCAGAAAGATCACGCCCAGCCAGAACGTCAATGTCGTGAGGAAAGGCTGGGAAATCGAACTGTGCGCTTCCTCGATGAGCTTCCACCGCGCATCCACGACGCGGCGATATTGCTTCAACCCGTCGTCGAGCGCGCGCTGTTGTAACGGGTCGCGCGCCCGCAGTGTCCGCAACTCTCGGCCCACGGCGGTCAGCATGTCGCCGAGCCGCACGCTCTCCAGTTTCTGCGAGTTGTCCTGTGATCCTATGTCTTTCGGATAGTCGCCGCCCGGCGGCGTTTCGGCTGGCCACGTCGATGCAATTGCCGCCGCGGTGTACTGGCTCAACAACTGACGGGCCGGCTCGGTATCCGTGCCGTATTCGCGCAGAGTCGTGTCGAACTCGATCAGGTCGGCCGCGTAGGTGCGCAAATCATTCGAGGCGGTGTCGAAGCTGGATTTCGCGGACGCCGTCATCAAGCCGAGTACCAGCGCGGCGAACGTCACCAGCATGCCGATCACCAGTTGGATCAACTGCACCGTCTCGTGCGCCTTGTGCTCCTCGGGCAGGAGGGGGCGTACCCACACACCGACTCCGGTCACGGCGAGCAGGAGAACGAAAACCACCAGCGCCGAGCCTATTTCCGACATCGCCATGCTCCATAGACACATTCCCGCCACTTTCCATCAAGCGCCGCTCGCCGAGAACCCGGGTAGTCCCGCAACGCCCAGTGCGAATCGCCCTTCATATGCGCCTGTATGTTGATGCAGCGCAAGCACATGCGCCATCGACCATAAAGTTTTTCGTTATTGCGCCGTAGTCCTTATATGTGGCGTTCGCTTAAATTAAACAAGAGTTGCGGACCTGGCCGGCTCGGCTTGGGCGCAGCACGCGTGGCCGAGGTTTTTACTGAACATTCGGTCAGGCAGCCCAACGGAGACAAGCCCGATGTTGAAAAATCTGTCGATTCGCACCTGCCTTACCCTGATGATCGTCTTCTTCGGCGTCGTGCTGCTGTTCGGCGCCGCCGCTGGCTTGCTGTCGCTGCGCTCGAGCAACGCCTCGCTGCAGCAGATGTACACCGTCGATACGCCGGCCGTCGCCGACCTCGAAGGCAGCGCCGGACAGTTGCTGCGCCTGCGTCTCGCGCTGGCCACCTACGCATCGCTCGTCGACCTGAACGATCAGGACGGCGCGAACGCGGTGCTCAAGCGCTTTGATCAGTACCAGAAAGCTTCCAACGACCGTCTTGCCCACTATGTGAGCCGCGCGAGTACGGACGCTGATGAACAGCGCCTCATCAAGGACATGCAGGACAAGCGCGACACCTTCCTGCATGAAGGCGTCGATCCGGCGCTCGCCGCGCTCAAGTCCGGCGACAAGACGACCTTCCAGCAATGGCAGGCGCACAAGCTGCCGTCGCTCTACAGCGCGTACGAAAAGGCGATGCTCACGCTCGAACAGTTGCAACTCGATCACGGCGCGCAACGCTATCAGGACGCGCAGGATCTGTTCTATGCGATCTGCATTGCGGTGGCGATCGGCATCGTCGCGTCGCTGCTGGGTGCGTGGATCGGCCGCGCGGCGCTGGTGCGCGCGATCGTCCGTCCGGTCGACGCCACCATCGAGCAGTTTCAGCGCATCGCCAACGGCGACCTGACCGGGCAGATCGTCGTGGCCACCAATAACGAAATGGGCCGTCTCGCGGCTGCGTTGCGCAAGATGCAGGAATCGCTGATCACGACGGTGAATTCGGTGCGTCAAGGCACGGAATCCATCGATACCGGCGTGAGCGAGATTGCCGCGGGCAACACCGATCTGTCGCAACGTACCGAGGAACAGGCCGCGTCGCTCGAGGAAACGGCGGCGAGCATCGAACAGCTCACCTCGACGGTCAAGCAGACGGCGGACAACGCGAAGCAGGCCAGCTCGCTCGCGCAGGGCGCATCCACGCTGGCCGCGCAAGGCGGTGATCTCACCGAGCAGGTGGTGGGCACGATGCATGGCATCGTCGATGACTCGCGGCGGATTGCCGACATTGTCGGCGTGATCGAAGGGATCGCGTTTCAGACCAACATTCTGGCGCTGAACGCCGCCGTCGAAGCCGCGCGTGCAGGCGAGCAGGGACGCGGCTTCGCGGTGGTGGCGAGCGAGGTGCGCTCGCTCGCGCAACGCAGCGCGGCGGCGGCGAAGGAGATCAAGGGTTTGATCGACGAATCGACGGCTCGCGTGCAGGCCGGGTCGCAACTGGTTCAACGCTCGGGCTCGACGATGACCGAGATCGTCGATGCGATTGCGCGAGTGAGTTCGATCATGGGCGAGATCGCGGCGGCCGCAACCGAACAGAGCACGGGCATCGATCAGGTCAATCTCGCGGTCGCCCAGATGGACGAGGTGACGCAGCAGAATGCCGCGCTGGTGGAACAGGCCGCGGCGGCCGCGAGTTCGCTGGAAGAGCAGGCGCGGCGGCTGACGTCCGCGGTGTCGGTGTTCCAGACCGGGAGCGGAGCGGCGTCGTCTTCCTCTGCATTCGCCGGGCGGCGTGGTGGTTCGATCGCCGCACCGAAGACGGCCGATGCAAGCGGGTTTGCAACGGCTTGATATCGGCGGTTGTTATGCACGGCGGCGCGCTGACTCTTCGGGACAAACGGCGCCGCGCAGACATAGAGGCCGTTACTGCATGGCCGCATAGTATTTGGCGACGCTGTCGATTTCGGCCGGCGTCATTTGCCGCGCCACGTTGCGCATCTGTTCATTGATGTCGTTATGCCGTGCGCCGGAAGCAAAGGCGCGCATCTGCGCGGCGAGATAAATCGACGACTGTCCGCCCAACCACGGCGCCGCTCCCTTGCGATCGAGTTGTCCGTGACATGCAGCACAAGGCGCGATATTGCGCTGCGGATCGCCCTGCATGGCAAGCTTCACCGCATTCGCATCCGGTCCCACGCCGGTGGGCAGGGTCTCCGCCGCGGGCGCTCTCGGCAGCGACGCGTAATAAGCCGCCAGATCGTGCAAATCCTGATCACTGCGCGCGGCGATGATCGGTTGCATGATCGCGTTCTGACGCACGCCGTTCTGGTAGTCGCGCAACTCTTTGTAGACCACATCGGCATATTGCCCGGCCAACGCGGGCGCCGTTACCTGCACCGTGCCGAGCACGCCGTGACACATCGAGCAATTCTGTGTCGCGATCGTCGCGCCGCGGCCGATCGAGTTCGCGTCGGCCCGCACGCGCCGCAACGGCGGCAAGACCACGACGTCGCTAGGCGCCGGGCCGGAGAGATTGGCGCCGCCGTACCAGCTCGACGGCGCACCCGCGGCGCTGCAGATCGTCGCCCATAAGCCGCGATCGCCGAACGACTTGCTTGCCGACGGCAGCCAGATGAAGCCGATCAGTATTCCCACGATGGCAATCGCGATCGTGCCGCCCACGCTTACCGTGAACCAGGGGTTGCGCAAGCTGAAGACGCGTTCCTGATTCATCGTTGCGCTCCAACGACGACTGCCGGCACAGAGGTCTGCGGCAATCTGAGCAACTGCACGATCGGCACACTGTAGTTGACGACCGTGAGTCCGATCATCAACGCCACCCACAAACCGAAGCTATTGAGCGCGGCCGGCACGCGCTCCACCGGTTGCGCCGCGCTCGCAAAACGGAAGACTTGCTGCTGAACCACCGGGCCAAATTGCGACTTCGCAAGGATGTAGATGAACAGCACGCCGGACACCACGAGGATCAATCCGCCGACCGCCGACATGCCGACCCAGAACGCTTGCGACTGCAAGCCGAGAGCGTTGTAATCGTAATAGGCCATGCGGCGCGGCGCACCGAGCAACCCGACGTAGTGCCACGGCAGCGTCACCACCATCATGCCGACGAACCACAGCCACAGTTGCGTGCGCACCAGCTTTACCGACACGATCGCGCGTCCGGTCAGTTGCGGCCACAGTTCATAAGCGATCGCGAAATACATGATGACGATCGCGCCACCGAAGATCAGATGGAAGTGCCCGGTCACCCACTGCGTGTTGTGCACGGTCGAGTTCAACTGATAGCTCATGTTGATCAACCCGCCCGCGCCGCCCAGACCGAGCATCACGAACGAAAACGCGATCACGAGCATCATCGGGTTTTGCCAGGGCAGGGCGGTCAGCCAGCCGAATGCACCCTTGCCGCCGCGCAGTCTGCCGGCGATTTCAACCGACGCGCAAATCGTGAACACCGTCAGCAGCGTGGGCACCGACACCATGCCGGTGAACACGGCATGCAGGAACTTGAAACCGGAGCCGACCTGCGGATCGGCGAACAGGTGGTGGATGCCGATCGGCATTGCGAAGACGAGGAACAGGATGAACGACACGCGCGCCATCGAATCGCTATACAGCCGTCCGCCAATCGCGCGCGGCACCAGCGTGTAGTAGGCGATATACGCGGGAATCAGCCAGAAGTAGACGATCGCGTGCAGCGTCCATGAGAACAGGATGCGCGAGAGGCCGGCGTCGATGGTATTGGTGAGGCCGAACGCGACCGGCAGAATCTGGAACAGGATTTCCAGCGCCGCGCCGACGGCCGTCCATGCCCACAGATACGCGCCCGCCACGTTGGCGAACATCGCGAGCGGCACCGGCTTGCCGGGATTGGCGCGCTTCCAGATGCGCAGGTTCACATGCATCAGCGCGACCCAGATCCACGAGCCGACCACCACCAGCACCACGCCGAGGTAATAGAACGGGCTACCGATCATCGGCGGATAGAAGGTGTAGAGCACCGAGGCTTTGCCGAGCGCCACCGGCACCATCGCCATCACCGCGCCGACCGCCAGCATGATGAACGCGGCCCATGCCCATTTGAGACCCACGAGGCGCTGCGCGAGCGCCAGCTCGACGATCGCGTAGCCGAAGCCCATCGACACCAGCGTGGGCATCACGTAGGCCATCACCGAACCGTGCGCGGTGACCGAGCGATAGTACAGCTCGGGGTCGCCGACCCACGGCACGAGCGGGCTGCGCACCAGCATCTGCCAGGCGCCGAGCAGCAGCGCGATCAGAAACGCAATGAAGGCGAGCCAGAAATGCGCGAGAACGAGTCGCTTAGCGTGAAACACAGCTCAGCCTCCGTGATTGTCGGGCCTGCTCGAAGAAGGTGGCTTTGTCGATGACTTTCACGTGCGCCCACATGGTCTGATGGCCGAAGCCGCAGAACTCGTGGCACGGCATGGTGTGATCGGCGGGCGTGTCGAAGCGCGTGTTGAGCGTGGCGACATAACCGGGCACGACCATCGTGTTGATGTTGGTGTCGGTGACGAGCAGGCCGTGCACGACATCGGCACTCGTGGTGCGGATCGTGATCGGCGTGTCGGCGGGCACCAGCAGACATTGGGGCGTGAACGAATACTGTTGCGCGATGAAGCGCACGACCACCGAGCCATCCGGTTCGACGGCGCTGCCGAGATTGTCTTCGACGAATTCGCCGGACAGTTGCAGGCGCGACGGATCGATCGTCTCGACGCGCGAGGGCGGCATCATCGCCCAATGCAGCCCCGAGTACACGATGACCACCAGCATCAGCACGATCAGCGCGACGGCGAAGATAGCCCAGCGTCGCTCGGCGCGTAAGGCGACCGCGTGGCCGCCGCCCGGTTGATGATTCGATTCGGTCGACATAGTCAGTGAACGACGCCACGCGGCAGAAACACGACGAAGTAGAAGCCGAACCAGATCGCCATGACGATCAGCGTGGCGACGCCGGCCACGGCGATCGCGCCGTGCGGGCCGGCCGCGACGACGCGTTCCACTTCGTCATCCGTAGGCGGTGTCGCGCTGCGGGTATCGTTCGCTTCCATCTAGACGTTCTCCAGTGCGGCGCTTCAGTGCAGCGGCGCCTTGCGCAACTCGTTGACCTCGCGGGATGTCACGGGCTGGCCGTGATTGCCCCACGCAGTGCGGATATAGGTGACCACGGCAGCGGCGTCGGTATCGTTCAGTTCCTGGCCGAAAGGCGGCATGCCGTACGGTTCCGGATTGCGCACGGTGCCTGGCGGGAATCCGCCGTTCAGCACAATGCGGATCGGATTGACCGCGGAGTCCATTTCGATCGACTGGTTGCCGGCGAGCGGCGGGTAATGCTGCAACTTGCCTTCGCCTTTGTCGCCGTGGCAGAGAGCGCACTTGTCGGCGTAAATCTTTTCGCCGAGCGCGAACACGTTGGTGTTGGTCGGCGACGACGGCCCCGACTTGCGGCCGCTCTTGTCTGGCAAGGTCTTGAGATAAACGGCCATCGCCTTGACGTCTTCTTCCGTCATGTACTGCAGGCTGTGATACGTGACTTCGGCCATCGGGCCATACACGGCGCCGCGATCGGAAATGCCTGCTTGCAGCAGATCGACGATGTCCTTGATGCTCCAGTCGCCGAGGCCGCCGTCCTTGTCCGAGGTCAGCGACGGCGCGTACCAGTTCTGCACCGGAATCAGCCCACCCGCGAACTGTTCGCTCTGCGACGAGCCGCCCAGCATGTTGATCTTGGTGTGGCACATCGTGCAGTGACCGAGTCCTTCGACCAGATACGCGCCGCGGTTCCATTCGACCGATTTGGTCGGGTCGGGCTGAAACTCGCCCTCGCGGAAATACAGCGTGCGCCAGCCGTATAGCAGCTTGCGCTGATTGAACGGGAAGCGCAGCGTATGCTTGTGGTTCGGCACGCGTACCGGCGCGACCGTCTTCAGATAGGCGAAGATCGCATCCGAGTCTTCGCGCGTGACCTTGGTGTATTGCGCGATCGGCATCGCAGGGTAGATCAGCGTGCCGTCCGGCGTGCGGCCGGTGCGCATCATCTTGAAGAACGCGTCCTGGCTCCAGGTGCCGATGCCGTACTGTGCGTCGGGTGTGATATTCGGCGAGTACAGCGTGCCGAACGGCGTTTCCATCGCGAGGCCGCCGGCGAACAGTTTGCCGCGCGGCGCGGTATGGCACGCGACGCAGTCGCCGGCGCGCGCCAGATACTCGCCGCGCTTGACGATGTCGGGGCGCGTGTCGGCGTTGCCGCCTGGAGCGGCTGCTGGGCTGGTTTCGGCGGCGCGTGCTTCGGCGATCAGCGGTATAGGCGATGCGCGCAGAAGCGCGGCACTGCCGGCTACGATCAGGCCACCAAGCAACAGACTGGATACGAGCGACGCCGGCGCGCAACGGCGCTTCATCACGGCAATCAAAGCGGCGCGAAAAGTGCCCGGAGAGCGAAGTGTCGGCTTCATTGCGGTTGGCTCCCGCAGGCGAGAGGCAGCCGCTCCGCGGACGCCGGTGCGGGCCGCGGATCGGCCGGACGTGGCTGGCGCGCGAGCCAGCTCGACACCGCGGTGATGTCCTTGTCGGTCAGTTTGACCGCGATCGAATGCATGCAGTCCGGCGCGAGCGCGTGCCGCGTGCCCGAGCGCCAGGTGCCCATCTGCCCGGCGATATAACTCGCGTGCAGACCGAGCAGGCCGGGAATGCCCGGCTGCGTGCCGGTCATGCGCGCGCCATGGCACGCAATGCACGCCGGTATCTTGCGGGCCGGGTCGCCCTGTGTGACGAGGCGCTGTCCGGCGGCGAGCACGGCGGGCGCGACGTCGCTGTGATCGGCGTTGGGGTAGGGCGGTTGCAGATCGGCGAAATACTGGCTGATCTTGCGGAGATAGTCGTCAGGCAGGAAGGCGAGCAGATAACCCATTGGCGGATAGGTGCGGCCGCCGTCACGGAACGCGGTCAACTGATTGAACAGGTAGTCGGCCGGTTTGCCGGCAATGCGCGGGAAGTAATCGTTGTTCAGGCCCTGGCCTTGCACGCCATGACACGAGGTGCAGGCGCGCACGCGCTCGTCCATGGCCGAGGGCATGGCGCTAGACGCGTCGGTGGCGGCGAACGCCACGCCGCTCCACACGACGTAAAGCACAAATAGAATCGACGATCCGATAGTTCGACGATGCACGCCAGGCCTCGATTAGGGAACGTTCTTTGTTCTCGATTATCTCTCGCGCATTTGCACGTGGATTCGCTTATGAAGCCGACGGATGACGCATGTCAACTCTGCCGGTTTTTCTCGTATAACGACTGCAAGAACAGCAAATCGAAACGGACTTATTCTGGATGGCGAGTGGTGATTCGCTACGGCGATGCGATTGCTTTATAAAAACAATGATCTGCCTGAATGCGCCGGTGGGTGGCGGCTTTCGGGCTGCGGGAATTAACGCTTGAAACGTTCAGCAGCGTGTACGAGGTTGCAGGAATTTAGTCGACGCGTCAATAGCAAACAAAAGCTCATTCGACGGGACACCTGATCATGATAGGCGTCGACCAGGGGGCTTTCAACATTTCCAGTGTGAATCGTCTCGCGGCCCGACGCTATCGCGCGAATGTGATCGTTTGATGATGAGTCGCGGGCTTCAGCGAGACGGCGTGAGCCCATCATCCGTGAGTCAACTGAAGAGCCGCATCAAGGCCGTGCGAGCGTTGCTGACAAGTTCGGTTTCGCCGATTCGCCCGGGCAGCAGATGAAACTCCACGGCGGGCAACGCGGGCAAACCCACGCTTGCCGGACAGGCCACGACCCCGCCGCCAATCGACGATTCGTTCAGGCAGGAAATGCCGAGCCCGGCCTTCAACGCGAGTTGCAAGCCGGCGACGCCGGACGCGGAGTGCGACACCACATACGGCACCTTGTGCTCGTCCAGTAGCTTTACGACGAAGCGCTGCAACTGGCAACTCGACGGCAGCAATACGAGTGGATAGGGCGTGGCCGGCCGTGGACCTGAATCGGCCGCGCTGACCCACAGCAGTTTCTCGCGGCGCACAACCGTGCTTTGCGCGCCGGTGCGCCGGCTCGCGGCGCGCGTGTGGTCGGTGACGATCCGAAGCGAGAGACCGATGTCGAACGACGCATCGTCGCCCGCATTGCTGTCGATCACCGCACTCGGCTGCACGGTGACGTGCAGCTTCAGGCGTGGATGCTGTTCCGAGAACGTTTTGAGAATGCGCGCGATGTCGTGCGGACGGTAGTAGTCCGTGATGGCGATGCGCAACTCGCCGTCGAGCGAGCGGCCTTGCAGGTCTTCGAACGCGGCTTCGCTCATCGCGATGATACGGCGCGCGTGGTCGAGCAGCCGGCTGCCGGCGGGCGTGGCGCTCACGCCCTGCTTGCTGCGGATGAAGAGCGGCTGGCCGGCGCGTTCCTCGAGTTTCTTCAACTGTTCGCTGACCGAGGACTGCGACAGGAACACGCGCTCCGCGCCCGCCGAGACGCTGCCCGATTCGGCGACGGCGACGAAGGTCCGCAACTGCGTCAGGTCAAATCCGCGTTGGCTCATGATTCGTTATATCCGATGGAAGTCATCTGAATTTCCGGCTTTTCCGATGGAAGCCTCAGCCGTAGGATACCCCCAGATTCTTTGCGGAGGGTGTCATGGGAAGCGAATCAATTATGGCTGTGGGGTTATCTGGCGGTCGAACGGCAAGTCATCGATGGAAGGTGCTGGGCGTCGGGTTTGCCGCCAACGCGAGCTTTTCGGCAGCGTTTTCGGGGATTCCGACGACGGCGGTCTTCTTGCGCTCCGGCTATCACCTGGGCAATGACGGACTGGGTCTCGTACTCGGCATGCTTGGCCTCGGCATCGCGGTCAGCGAATTGCCATGGGGGCTGCTGACCGACCGCTGGGGCGACCGGCGCGTCTTGCTGCTCGGACTGCTTTCTACTGCGGCTGCGCTGGCCGGGTTGGCGCTATTCGTCGTGCCGTCCGGTGCGCATGTGCCGAGCGTGACGATGCTCGCGCTCGGCCTGTTGCTGGTCGGACTGCTCGGCGGCAGCGTCAACGGATCGAGCGGCCGCGCGGTGATGGCCTGGTTTCGCGAGGGCGAGCGCGGGCTGGCCATGAGCATTCGCCAGACCGCGGTGCCCGCAGGCGGCGGCCTTGGCGCATTGCTGCTGCCGGTGCTCGCGTCGCGCTTGGGCTTTGCGAGCGCCTATACCGTGCTCGCGCTCGCCTGCGCGATCACGGCGGTGTTCGCGTGGCGCTGGCTGCACGAACCTTCTCATACCGAGGCGGACGGCGCGCGTGACGTCCGCGACACGGCAGCGGCGAGCGGCGTGCCCGCCAGAGTTTCGCCGTTGCGCGACATCGGCATCTGGCGCGTGGCGCTCGGCGCCGGCGCGCTATGCGTGCCGCAACTCGCCGTTGTGACGTTCGGGACCGTGTTTCTTCACGATTTCAGCCGTGCCGGTGTACTGGCGATCAGCGTGACGATGGCCGCGGTGCAAACGGGCGCCGCGATCGCACGGGTCTGGAGCGGCGGTTGGACCGACCGGCGCGGCAATCGCCGGGCTTACATGCGCGCCTGTAGTCTGGTGACGGCGGTGCTGTTCGCGTCGCTCGCACTGCTGACGGGTCTCGCCGGCATGCATCACGCGGCGATGACAGCAGTGTTCGCGCTGATGGTCGTGCTGGGCGGCGTGAGCGCGTCGGCATGGCACGGCGTGGCCTTCACGGAACTGGCCACGCTGGCAGGGACGAGCCGCGCGGGCACCGCGCTGGCGATCGGCAACACCTGTGTGTTTCTCACGCTGTTCCTGACGCCGCTGGCGATCCCGCCGCTGTTGTCGGTCGGTTCGTGGCCGATGGTGTGGGCCGTGGCCAGCGTGTGCGCATTGATCGCGTTGCCGGTGTTTCCGCGCGCGGCGCGTGAAGGCAAGGTGAGCGCGGCGTCCGCTTGCGATGCAACTTGATATGAATCACGGTGCCCGTTGCTAACTATGCTGCGGGCGCCGCGACGCGCCGCGTCGGAACTTCTGCGACGAATGGTCGAGTCGCTGAGTTTCCGCCGAAAATGCGCCGTTCGAGAAAGTCGAAAATATCCATTCCGCGTAATTATGTTTTCTATTTCTAATAGATCCGCAATGGACTATTAGTTTCTCTGCAGGATTCAGAACGCTCCGATTTTCGTGAAGTTGCGGCAGTGATTTTATGAGCGCCTTGGCACATTGAACGTTGCCGAGGGGCCGTTAAAGCATGCGCACAGTGGTTCAGATTTTTCCGCGTATGCGCATTCACTCCTACAACAAACGAGAGACAATCCCAGTGAATCTTCGAATTATCCTGGCGGACGATCATCCATTCGTTATCCTTGGCGTCCGCGCCGCGCTGGAAATGCACGCCGGCGTCGCTGTCGTCGATGAGGCGACGAATCCCGTTTCGCTGATCGAACGCCTGCAGAGCACGCCCTGCGATGTGCTCGTCACCGATCTCGCGATGCCGGAACGTTCTGGCGCGATCGCCGACGGCCTGAATCTCGTCCGACGCATCCGAATTGGCTGGCCGCAATTGCGCGTCGTGGTGATGACAACTCTGGCAAACGCCGCGATTCTTCGCGCGATTGTGTCGGACGGCGCCGTGAGCATGGTCGGCAAGGCGGAGTCGATGGACGAACTGTGGCAGGCGATCGACGCAGCTCAGCACGGTGAAACCTACTTCGGCCGTTCCATCATCGAAGCGCTGGCGCATCCGCAGGATCCCGAGTGCGAACGACCGCCGGCTCCGCGTTTAACGGGCAAACAATCTGAAGTCATCAGGCTGCTGGTAAGTGGCCAGTCGATTTCGGACATTGCGGCGGCGCTCGGCTGCGACCGCCGCACGGTCACGCGGCAAAAACGCGAAGCGATGGCCAAACTCGGTGTCGCCAACGATCCCGGTCTTTTCTCTTACGTGCGCGCTTATGGAATTCTTAATTTTGAATCGGATATCTAAGCAATTTACTGTTTGAATTGGCTGAGGTTGTTTCGGAGCGATCTTATGTTTATTCTCGCGAAAATATTTAATCATCGCGATACGAGCAGCTTGACGGAAAAATGGCGGCAATCATTCAAGGTACGGAGGAGAAATAGAAGATGCGCGACACCGCTGAGGTAAGCACCCCCGTTCGCGCGATCATCGCGGACGATCATCCGCTGGTGCTGCTGGCGATCGAAAACCTGATGAGCGGCTATCCGAATATGGAGATCGTCGGCCGTGCAGCCGACGCCACCGAGCTCTTCGCGGAAATCGATCGCGGTTCATGCGACCTGGTGCTCATGGACCTCTACATGCCGGGCGGTTCGGATGGCAGCGGACTGGAGGTCGTCAGGCAGTTCAAGACGCGCTATCCCGACATCGCGCTCGTCGTGCTCACCATGGAAACCGAGGCGGCCGAACTTCAGAAAGTCATTTCGCTCGGCGTCGAGGGACTGGTGAGCAAGCGGGACCGGATCGACCTGATTCATGTGGCCGTCATCACGGCGCTGGCACGCGAGTGCTATGTCGGGCCGGCGGTGCGCGCATTGATCGCCGACGCAACGGCGACCCAGCGGCTCGATTATGTCCGGAAGATTCTCTCGCGCCGCGAACTCGAGGTGTTCACCCAGTACGCGTCAGGGTACGGCGTGACTGAGATCGCGGCGCGTTTGGAACGCAGCGTCAAAACGATCAGCGCGCAGAAGTGCACGGCTATGCGCAAGCTCGCGCTGCACAGCGACGCCGAACTGTTTCGTTTCGCTGTCGAGTACGGCGTGATTCCTGAGGAGCGCATGCCCAAGCGGTGATGAGCCGGAGATAAGTCGGCGACGTGTCGCGCCGTCGCGCGACGAATAGAAGATGTATTGGCATCGCCCGGGGAAGCACACCGTGTGCAGGGCATACCAATCGATAAGACAACAGAAAATGAGACAGAAGATCCGCGTCATCATCGCAGACGATCACGAGTGCGTTCGCGTCGGCATCAAGCGCGTGTTGCAATGCGCGCCGCACATCGAATGTGTCGGCGAAGCGGCCGACACCCACGGACTGGCGGAATTACTCGACGCCTGCGCGTGCGACGTCGTCGTTTCCGATATCAACATGCCGGGCATTCATGGCGGCAGCAACGCCGTGTCGTTTCTGCGCCGCCTGTTGCGGGGTCCGTCGCATCCTTGCGTCGTCGTCCTCACCATGATCTGCCATGCCCACATGCTCTCCGGTCTTCTGCATATCGGCGTGGTCGGAATCGTCGATAAACGTGAGACCGTCACAGCGTTGATCGACGCGATCGGGGCCGCTTTTGCCGGGCGCGTCTATCTGTCGCAACACGCGCGTGTCGCGATGGAGGCGGCCGACACGCCGCTGCACTTGCGCGCGGGCATGCTGAGCGCGCGCGAGTGGGAAGTCTTCCAACTTTATGTCCAAGGTCTTGCCGTCCATGAAATCGCGGTGCGTTTGCAGCGCAGCGGCAAGACCATCAGTACCCAGAAACGTAGTGCGATGCGCAAGCTCGGGCTGGAAACGGAAGCTGACCTGATCGGCTATGCGCGGCAGATCGGATTGGCCTGACAGCCGGCGAGCATATCGCATTGCGCCGTCGGTAGATGATTTTGGAGAACCCAGGAATTTAGGAGTCTTCTGATTGGTTGCGGGACGTTGGCGTCTCATAGTTCTGAATTCACTGCGGCTTTATTCCGTACTCTCCTGATGAAAACAGTCATTTCGTCAAGCTGAGCGATGCCCGGGCCGAAAGAATACAGGCAGATGTCTGATGGCAATCGTGCGATGCCGTCTGCCTGGCGGACAGAACCAGGAGGCGGCATGGATGCGTTAGGTAAGCGGTTGTTGGTCGAGGGTGTCGGAACGGCGTGGCTGGTGTTCGTCGGCTGCGGCAGCATTGTGTTGAACGTCGGCGCGATCCAGCAGGCAGGCGGCGTGCTGGAGGTGGCGCTCGCGTTCGGACTCGCGCTCGCTACGGCCACTTATTGTTTCGGCGGCGTGTCCGGCGGTCATTTCAATCCGGCTGTCACTGTGGGCTTCACTGTCGCGCAACGTTTTCCGGTCAGGGATCTGCTCCCCTATATTGCCTCGCAGATTCTCGGTGCGATATTTGCAGCCGCGCTACTTCTTTACGTGGCGGGCGGCCGTCCCGGGTTCGATCTAGGCGCGAGCGAGTTCGCGGCAAATGGCTTCGGCGACCATTCTCCTGCCGACTATCAGATGCATTCAGCGCTGGCCATCGAGTTTGTGCTGTCCTTCGGTTTCGTCATGGCAAGCCTCTTAATCGCCCGCCGGCAAGACATGGCGCCGATCGCGCCGCTGGTCGTCGGCGCCTGTCTGGTGCTGGTCTATCTCGTGTCGATTCCGGTTACCAACGGCTCGGTCAATCCCGCCCGCTCCACGGCCCAGGCATTGTTCGTCGGCGATTGGGCGTTGGACCAGCTTTGGCTGTTCTGGGCTGCGCCCCTGTCAGGCGGTGTCATGGCCGGTGCGCTGTTCTCGTTTCTGCACGGCAAGGCCGACCACGGTGCCGCTACGCTCGCCGACGGGCGTGGCGAAGCTGCCTGAGTGTCGTCGGATGCCATTACCGTGTCTGCCATCGATTTCATGCCAGGTGTTGCAATGAGGCGTGCACTTGAACGCCTCTCGCTGTGTCTGCTCGCATGCTTCTTATTTGTCACCGCGCAAACAACAGCGTTTGCCCAATCGTTCGACAATCGCTCGAACACTCAGGTTGTTGCCAATTTCCCCGCTAAACTGACCGTCGGCGTTCTCTCTAATAGTTGGCTGCCGTTCGACGCTCTGCAAGACGGTCAGATCACCGGCATGAGTGTCGACTATCTGCGCGCCCTCGTCGGGCCGAACGTCGTCATCGAAGCTAAGGCGTTCCCGGCCCTGCCGCAACTGCTTGCCGCGGCATGCGCCGGAAATGTCGATCTGTTGATGAGCCTTGCCCGCACGCCCGAGCGCGAGCGGTGCTTGAGTTTTACCACGCCTTATTTCCGCTCTTCCGCGTCGGTTGTGGTGCGCCGAGACGGTACCAGTTACGGCAGTCCCGCTCAGGTGGCGGGAGCGCGTATCGCACTAGAAAAAGGTTTTGCGCTCGAGCGTGTGACACGCGAGCGCTTCCCACACGCCCAGATCACCACGTTCTCCGCGACGCGCGCCGCACTCGCGGCCGTGATCCAGGGCGACGCCGATGTTTATCTCGGCTTCACTCCCGCCGTGCAATATGCATTGTCCACCGACGAGTTTCGTGGCTTGCGAGTGGCCTTCGAGGAGAACAGCAAAACAGCGAATTTGCGGTTCGCGGTGCCCCGGCAACAGATTGCGTTGCGGGACCAGCTCGACCAGGCGCTCGCGTCGATGAACCCGGCCGACGAAGTGGCGATTCGCATGCGCTGGCTATCCGGCAACTTCGACGCGAAGCCTGTGTCCGCCGCGCCGCGTCTCGCGCTGACGCCGCAAGAGCAGGCTTGGCTTCGTTCGCTGCCGCCATTGCAGGTTGGCTTCGATAATGGCTGGCCCCCTTTCAGTTACGTCGACAGTTCCGGCCGACCGGCGGGCATTGCCGCCGACTATTTGACGTATCTGAGCCGCACTCTCGGCGTCGTGTTCAACCGCGCCCAAACCGCCGACTGGCCCGCCACGATCGAAGCTTTCCAGCGCGGCGAACTGGCGATTCTCGCCAGTGCTTCCAGCCATGATCCACGCCTCACGAAAGCGCGGCATACCAGCGCATATGAGAGCTATCCGCTGGTGATAGTCGGGCGTGAGGACGAGCCGGCGGCTCGCTCGCTGAACGATTTCGCGTCACGCCGCATCGTCGTTTCGTCGCATGTTGCCGGTTCGGTGCAGCTTGCATTCCAGCGAATTCCGGCGGACCACGTCGTGGTCGCGCCCAGTCTCGACGACGCGCTCAAGATGGTCGAGTCCGGCGAGGCGGACGTTCTGGTGGGCAACGTGGCCGCTGTGGATATCCTGCTCAAACAACGGTACGACGGCGTCCTCAAGATCCTCGGCACGGTGGGCGATTCCGATGCGCTCGACTTTGCCGTACGTCCGGACTTGAGCCCGCTCGCCGGGTTGATCGACCGTGCGTTGCTGGCTATGTCGCCCGCGGAAAAGCAGCGTATCCGGCAGAAGTGGGTCACCGGCAGTGCGCCGGAGTCGGGCATGTGGAGCGTGACCGCGGTGCGTCTGCTGCCGGTGCTGATCGGCATCGGCGTCGCGCTGCTGATCACGCTGCGCGCCTATCTGTTGCTGCAGCGAGAAGTCAGGCTGCGCAAGAGAACCGAGCGTGAACTGGAACTGCAACTGAACTTCCAGGAAACCTTGATGAAGACGGTGCCCTATCCGCTCGTCGCCAAGGACCTCGATGGCCGTTATATCGCAGTCAACGAGGCCTATGAGCAAGCCTGCGGATTGGGCCGCGAGGCGATCGTCGGACGAACCACCATGGAGGTGCGCACCTGGGGCGAGGCCAATAGCCGCATCCTGGACGACATCACACGCGAGATGCTGAACGGCGGCGAGGCCGCGCAGGTGGAGTTGCAGTTCGAGCGCGGCGCGGGCAACGTGCGGCATGGTCTTTTCTGGACCCGGATCTGCCGCGGCGGTGACGGTCAAGCGGCTTGCGTGCTCGGCACGGTGGTCGATATCACCGATATCCGGCGCGCCGAAATGCGCGCGCGCGAAACCGAGCGACGCCTCTTCGACGTAACGCGATCGCTGCCGGCGGTGGTGTTTCAACTGCGCCGCACTGCGGATGGCGTGTATTCGTTTCCATACATTGGTGGCGATACGCGCCACCTGCTGGGTGCGAAGGACGATTCGCCGAGCAGCAGCGATCACGTCAATTTCCAGCGCGTGTGCGATGAGGATAGGGCGTTCGTGCTGGCTGAGCTCGAGCGCTCAGCACACAGCGAAACGCCGGTGAACATGGAATTCCGTTTCGCCGGCAACCAGGGCATCAAGTGGGCGCGCGCCGAATTGGTACCACTTCGTGAATCGGACGGCGGCGTCGTCTGGAGCGGCTACTGGGTGGACGCCAGCGTGGAGCACGCGCGCTCCGACGAGCTTGCGCGAGCGCGCGACCTGGCCGAAGCGGCCTCGCGCGCCAAAGACGACTTCTTCGCCATGATGAGCCACGAAATCCGCACGCCAATGAATGGCGTGCTCGGTCTCGTGGAAGTGCTGGAGCGCACGCCGCTCAACGCGGACCAAGGCGAAATGCTGGGCATGATTCACGAGTCGGCGGGCGCACTGCTGCAGATCCTCGATGACTTGCTCGACTTTTCAAAAATCGAAGCGGGACGGCTGACCATCGAGGCCGAATCCATCGACATACGTGAATTGGCGGACAACGCTGTCGGCCTGTTGGCTGGGCGCGCCCATGAAAAGGGTCTCAAAGTACGCGTGGATATTGGCTCGGACGTTGCCGCCACCCTGCGCGGCGATAGCGTCCGATTGCGGCAAATTCTCTTCAACCTGCTCGGCAATGCCATCAAGTTTACGCCGCAAGGCGAGGTCGACGTGTGCGTGTCGGTCGTCGCGCAGAGCGACGGCATTCAGACGCTCGAGATGATCGTCGAGGACACCGGCATCGGCATCGCGCCGGAAGTACAGGCAAGGCTGTTCGAGCCGTTCGTGCAGGCGGAATCGTCCACTACGCGCCGGTTCGGCGGCACGGGCCTCGGCTTGACGATCTGCCGCAAGCTGATCGACCTCATGAATGGCTCGCTCACGTTGCACAGCGAACCGGGTCGCGGCACGCGCATGACCGTGCGGCTCGCCATGCCCATCGAGACCCAGCACTATTCCGTCAACGGATTGCGCGGCAAGCGCGGAATCGTGGCAACCGGCGACACGCGTATCGCCCAGGCGCTGATGCACTTCGGCGAGGCGCTCGGCCTCAAATTGCGCCGCGTCTCACCTGACGCACCGGAACTGTACGATCGCGCCGCACTGGCCGATGTGGATTTGCTGTTCGTGAATGAAGATGTGACCTTGCCCGCGGACATCAGGCCGCGCACGCGCGTCATCTGTCTGACCGAGAAGCCGAAGCCGACGGGCTACCGCATTCTCGACGACAACGTGCGCGTCAGCATCAATCCCATTTCGTGGCGCGGCCTCGGCGCCGCGTGCGCCGCCGCGATGACGGGGCTGCCGTCGGTGGCGCCGCGATCGGCAGGTATGTCGCGTACGCCCGAGGGTGCCACTTCGCCGCCGGACCGCGAGCGTGCCATCGCCAGTGGCCGGCTGATCCTCGTCGCTGAAGATCATCCGGTCAATCAGGAGTTGATCCGTCACCAGCTCGCGTTGCTCGGTTTCGCCTGCGATGTCACGAACGACGGCGCCGAGGCGTTGGCGGCGCTGGAGCACACAAGCTACGGATGTCTGATCACGGATTGCCACATGCCGAACGTGTCCGGCTACGAACTCACGCGGCGCATTCGTGAAAGCGAGGAAGGCGGTGCTTATCGCCTGCCCATTCTGGGTATCACGGCGAACACCGCGCCCGAAGACCTGAATCTGTGCCGTGACGCGGGCATGGACGACAGCCTCGTGAAGCCGACACGGCTCGCCACGCTGCGTGAATATCTGAGCCGTTGGTTCGGCGCCGACAGCGCGTGGCAAGCCGCGCCTTCGGAGGCCGTCAACACGCCGGCAGTCGCCGTACCGGATGTTCATGGCGGCGCCGAGCCGTTCGTCCCGGTCGATCTCGGGCACATGACACAGCTGTGGGGTAGTGAATCGACCGTCAAGGCGTTGCTCGACTCGTTCGTGTCGTCCGTGCGCGAGGACGTGCAGTCGCTGTCGCCGTTGCTCGAGCGCGTGGAGTCCGAGCGTATCGAGGTGGAACGCGTGCGGGAGTGGCTTCATCGCGTGGCGGGGGCGGCGAGTGTCCTGCAATATCCGCCGCTGCTCAAGGCACTTGAAGACTATCGCCGCGAAATCACGGTCAAGCCGCCGGAAGGCGTGCGCGACGACGGGATGGTTCTAATCGACAAGTGCAATGCCATGCTGGACGGAATCGAACAGCAAGCCGCGTTGCTCGTATAAAAAACCGCTCCCGCATATTTGATCGCTTCGGAACTTAAGCCGCGTGTGTGAAACGGAGCGTGACAAAAAGACGAAAAAAAACGCGGCCGAAGCCGCGTTAAAGATTTGGAGACTTCCCTCGATGAAGGAGTCACTTCTCGCAAGCAGAAGGATAACCGGGATATTGCAGTTCATTCATTACAAAATGCGCAATTAACTGTTTGAGGAAATCGATTAAAAGGTCGTCGAGGTGCTTTCGGAGCGATATCGCAAGCACGTTCGTGTGTCGGAAAAAAAGGCCGGGATCACTACGGACAACTACAAAGTGCCACGCGTTTCGGACGCCGCGAAGGCGGGTGCAGTGCGCGAAAGTGACCGACTAAAAAACGCGCGATGTCCCTGCGCTCTCCAGCAAAAACAGGTTCGCCGGATTTGCACTAGTATGTGGTGGCTTCGCGCGCGGCCGAATGTCGGTGCGGCGGTGCATCAAGTCCGGAGAAGACCATGATTGCGCTTCGAAAACTGAATCTTGCAATGATGTTGTGGGCGTTGGCGTCGGGCGTCGCCTTCGCGGATACGGTGGCGTTAAAGGCAGATCTCGAGCCTTCGAGCGAAGTGCCGCCTCGCGTGAGCCACGGGTACGGCATGTTGGACGCCACCTTCGACACGTCGACCAAATCCCTGCAATGGACGGTCACCTATGAAGGTCTGAGCGGCCCGGCAACCGCCGCGCATTTCCACGGACCCGCGCCAGTGGGCCAGAACGCCAAGATTCAGGTGCCGATCGACAAAGGCGCGCTCGCCAGCCCGATCAAAGGCTCGGCGGCGCTGACTGAACAGCAGGTGACGGATCTGATGGCAGGGCAGTGGTACTTCAACGTTCATACCGCACAGAACCCGATGGGTGAAATTCGCGGACAGGTTTTGCCGGCAAACTAGGCGAGCGGCAAGCCTTACCCGGCGGCGCGCGCCCTTTTTGAGATTAGAGGCGAGATTAGAAGCCGCCATCCACCGGCGTAGTAGCGAACGCACGTAACATGACAGGACACAATCGAAGGAGCGTGTCCCGATGAGTTGGCAAAGCGCACTCGCGTGCTGGTATCTACGCAGGCAGTTTCGGCCGGAGACCCTCAAACCACGCATCGATGTCGAGAAAGCGCGCGTGCTGACCGCCAAGCGCGTCTGGTCGCCGAGGGTGCCGGGCGGCTGGCGTCTGCGTGAGCTGTACGGCGCGGACGATATGCCCTTGCGCGGCGAGTGGATCGAGCGCGCCGACGGTGCGCCAGCTGTACACGCCGGACCGACCGTGCTGTATTGCCACGGTGGTGGGTACTACTTCTGTTCACCGCGCACCCATCGCTCGATCGTGTTCGGTCTGGCGACGCGTGCCAATGCGCCGGTTTTTTCCCTCGACTACCGTCTTGCGCCCGAGCATCGCTTTCCGGCGGCGCTCGACGACGCGACCGCGGCGTACCGTCAGTTGATCGCTGAGGGCATCGCGCCGGAGTCGATCGTAATCGCGGGCGATTCAGCGGGCGGCGGCCTAGCGCTCGCCACGCTGGTGGCGTTGCGCGACGCCGGCGATCCGATGCCGGCAGGCGGCCTGCTGTTCTCGCCATGGACCGATCTGGCCGCAACCGGCGCCAGCATCCGCACCAACGACGGTCTCGATCCGATGTTCAGCGGCTCCGCGATCGCCCTGGCGGGAAAGGTCTATCTCGGCGACACGCCGACCACCCATCCCTACGCCTCTCCGGTCTATGCCGACTTGCACGGCTTGCCGCCGCTCTTCATCATGGCAGGCAGCACCGAGGTGTTGCTCGACGACTCGCGGCGCGTGGCCGACAACGCGCGCGCGGCGGGCGTCGACTGCGAGTTCGAAGTGTGGAACAAGATGCCGCACGTCTGGCCGATCTTCGCGCCGTTCATCCCCGAAGGAAATCGCGCGCTCGACCGCGCCGCCGCCTTCGTGCGGCGTATGACGAACCGCGCCGCTCAGCCGTCGAGCGCGATGTCGATCGTCTGATAGGCGGCTTCGACCGAAGCCTGGCCGTACTGCCGTTCCAGCCGACGCACGGTGAAGTGGCCGTGCGCGACCTGCTGGAAGTGGTCGATGAAAACCGTGTTGACCATTGCGCCGAGCACCGCGCCGATCGCCGGAATCGACTTGGCGGCGATTTGCTCGCTCACTTGCACGGAGAATCGCGCGGCGATCGTGTTGAGCAGGCGCAGCAAGGCCGCGGAGCCGTGCGCGGTGAAGCCTTTGGTCGCGATTTCAGACGACGCTTTCGACACCGCCTGCGCGAGCGCGCCGCGCATGATGAAGTAGCCGAAGTCGGCGTCGTCGTCGGCGCTTGATGTGCCGCCCATGCCGAGCACCGTCAGACATTGCAGTTGCGTGTCGATCGACGTCAGATCCTCGCCCTCGCTGCGCGCGATGTCGCAGATCGAGCGGAACATCAGCGTGGTCGTGACGGGCAGTTCGACGGGCAGCGCGAATAGTCCGAATGCGCCGCCGGCCGCGCCAGTGGTCGCCACAGCGAACTTGTGCAGCAAGTTACTCGGCTTGTCGGGCACCACGAGCGGCGTCGCGCCGTCCTGCCGCCCCAGCGTGCGCAGCGCGATTGCGAGGCACTTGCGCAAGGCCAACTCCGTCGCGTCGGTGACTTTTTCGTTGGCGAACGCCGGCATACGCGAGAGCAGTTTCTCCAGCGGCGCGCCGACAATGCTCGCCAGCTTCATCGCCAGAGCGGGGCTTTCCAGCTCATGTTTCGCGCGGCGCAGCGCCTTCAGGTCGTCGTCCGATAACGATTGTGTTGCGAGCGAACTCGGCTCCATGTGCCTCCCTGGCGTCATGTGATATTCATTCTTCAGTCGATTGCCGATACGGCGACCCGCAGCGGGCTTGTCCCGCTTAGAGCGTCCCCGCGTGGTATGATTCCCAATCGTTTGACGTGTCAACTGTTGCACTATCAAAAATGGCTGTCCATACTGCGGCCCACCACTCGAGTGGGCAAGTTTTACCGTTCCGTGAATCGTTGCTGGCGATGCTCGGCATCTCCTTCGTCACGATGCTGGTCGCGCTCGACCAGACCGTGGTCGGCACCGCGTTGCCCACCATCGTCGCCGAACTCAAGGGCTTTGAGCTCTATGCGTGGGTCGCCACGTCGTATCTGCTGACCTCCGTGATCACCGTGCCAATTTTTGGCCGACTCGGCGACTACTACGGACGCAAGCCGTTCGTGATCGCGTCGATCGTCGTGTTCACCGCCGCCTCGGTGCTGTGCGGCGCGGCCAACAATATGCTGTTTCTCGTGCTCGCGCGCGGCCTGCAGGGCATCGGCGGCGGCATGCTGGTCGGCACCGCATTCGCCTGCATTCCTGATCTGTTCCCCGACTCGGTCGTGCGTTTGCGCTGGCAAGTGCTGATGAGTTCGGCGTTCGGTATCGCCAACGCGGTAGGCCCGTCGCTCGGCGGTTTCCTCACACAGTATTACGGCTGGCGCTCGGTTTTCTATGTGAATCTGCCGGTCGGTCTGCTGTCGCTGTTCTTTGTCTGGCGCTTTCTGCCGCATCTGCGCCATGTCGAACACGAAGGCAAGATGCGGCTCGACTGGCCCGGCGCCGTGCTGATCGCCGTGGCGCTCGGCTCGCTGCAACTGTTCGTCGAGTTGCTGCCGAAGCATGGCGTGACCTTGAGCGCGTTGGCGTTGCTCGTGTTGAGCATCGCGTCGGCTTATGCGCTGTGGCAATGGGAAAAGCGCTGCCCGACAGCGATCCTGCCCGTCGACATGTTCCGCAACCGCAGTCTCGCCGCGCTCTTCACGCTCGCCGTGCTGGGCGGCTTTTCGATGTTCTCGCTGTTGTTCTACGCGCCGTTGCTGTTCCAGGGCGGCTTCGGCATGTCGCCAAAAGAAGCGGGTCTCGTCATTACGCCGCTGGTCGTATTCATCACGATTGGCAGTATCGCCAATGGGCGCATCGTCTCGCGCGTGCGCAATCCGAATCTGATGCTGTATATCGGCTTCACGCTGCTCGCGCTGGCATGCCTCGGCGTGGTCGTCGCGACGCGCGCCATGCCGCAATGGCTGCTGATGTCGTTCATGATCGTCGGCGGATTGGGGCTCGGTTTCGTCATGCCGAACCTGACGATCTTCGCGCAGCAAACGGCTGGCCGCGAGCACCTCGGCATCGCGACGGCACTGCTGCAGTCGCTGCGGATGATCGGCGGCATGATCGGCACAGCGCTGACCGGCACACTGGTCAGCCATATGTACGCGAGCGGCGTGCGCAGCGCGCTGGACAACGATCACGCGTCGCACTGGTTCGCGGATCTCGGCGACCCGCAGATTCTCATCAATCGCGACGCACAGGCCACGTTGCTCGGCCAGTTGGCGCATGCGGGCCACAATGGCGCGATGCTGCTCGAGAGCGCGCGTGAATCGCTCGTGGCCGCGATTCATCTGGGTCTTGCGATGGCGGCGATCATCGCCGTGGTGTCGGTCTGGCAAAGCCGCCGAGTGCCGCCGATCAAGCTCCAGCGCAAGCTCGAACCCGTGATTCACGCGGACTGATTTTTAGACTTACCGTTTTACTGACAGATCATGGAAGAACAGGACCGCGTCGCCGTCATGCAGCAATTCGGCCGCACATATCGGGCGTTCATGTCGGCCTTCGAGGCGCACGTCGGCCATCCGTTGCCGCGCTGGCGCATTCTGCTCGCGCTGCACGAGCAGGCCGGCGAGTCGTCGCAGAAGCGGCTGGTGGAGCGCTTGCGCGTCGATCCAGGCGCGTTGACACGCCAACTGAAAACGCTCGAAGGTTTGGGCTGGATTGCGCGCAGCATGGATACGCGCGATAACCGCGTGACCAATGTGCGTCTGACCGAAGCGGGACATTCTGCGACCGAAGCCAGCTTGCCGCGTCGCAACGCGTTTCTACACGACACGATAGCCGTGCTGCCGGACGAGGCGCTGAACGCGCTGTCGGGCGCGTTGAAGATGCTCGAGGCAAGAATCGGCGAAGTGGCGGCGACGGCTAGCGCAGCCGGAGCAGGCGAGGCTGCTGCCCAGATGCCCGACGCAGTGGGGAGTGGAGCGCGGCGCCAGCCTTGATTTGCCGGACGGGCACGACTAAACAAGGTCAGTTCGGCGGAGCGGCCGGAAAAAACGACGCGTTCCGCAACACCACGAAAGGCGCGCCTCGTTGCCTGAGAACGCGCCCTTCGCAAACCACATCAGAAGAACGTTTCAATCACTTCCGTGACGCGATACGCCGGATCGACCACCAACACCTGACGCCACTTGTCGAACGTCAGACACGGATGCGAGATGTCGAACGCGATCATGTCGCCCACTTTCAGGTCAGCGCCTGCGGGAATCCGCAGATACGCGTGTTGATCCATCAAGCCGAAAATCTCCCAGCCTTCGCTCGCCGCGATATCGCGCGGTGCTTCGTTGCCCGGACGATAGTGGCGCGCCGGTTCCGGCATGCCGGCATCGAACGCGGAATCGCGCTTGCCGAGACCGATGATCGCGCGATCTGGCTCCGGAATCGACTGCACATACGCCCACAATTGCAGCGCCGGAAGCAGCCCTTCGCCCATTTTCTTCGCGACCGGATTGCGCGCGAAAATCTCCGTCTGCGCCTTCCGATAGATGCCGACGTCGTGCGTCAGATAGCAGCCGGGACGCAGCACGACCTCGACCTTGCCGGTCTCCGACGCCTTCACGAATTCTTCCGCGACCACGTCATACCAGGCCGAACCGGCGCCTGACAGCACCGCCGGCGTACGCGCAAAACGGCCTTGCTCGACGAGTTCACGCGTGACCGCGACGGCGCTTTGCAGGAACTCGCGCACTTCGTGTTCTTCCTTGAGCACGCCTTCGTACAATTCGACGCCGGCGAGTTTCAGCGTGTCCGGATAGCGTGCAATTGCGTCGAGCACCGCGTTGCGCTGCGCCGCGTCGCGCACGCCCGTGCGGCCGCCCGGCACGCCGAGTTCGAGCAGCACTTGCAACTGCTTGTTCACCGACTTGAAAAACTCGCCCAGCTGCTCGACGCCTTCGACCGAATCGACGAGACAGAAGAATTCGAAATCCGGATCGCTCAGCAACTCGGCGACCATCATCATGTTGTGACGGCCGATCAGCTGGTTGGCCATGAGAACACGCGAGACGCCACCGTGATAAGCGGCACGCACCTGATGCGCGGTGGCGAGCGTGATGCCCCACGCGCCGTTTTCGAGCTGACGGCGAAACAGCTGCGGCGCCATGGTGGTCTTGCCGTGCGGCGCGAGTTTGACGCCGTATTCCGCGACGAATGCCTGCATCCACTTGAGGTTGTGCTCCACCCGGTCCGCGTACAGCACGGCGGCCGGCAGGCTCACGTCTTCGTTCAGCAGGTTCCACTCGAGGCGCGCGGCATCCGTGAGTTGGATACTGGTGCCCGGAACCATGCCCAAGCCCTTGCTATGAGGATCAATCGTTGCGCCCTGATAGTTTGTAACTTTCATGTCTCCCTGCTCCATCGTCCAGTTAAATTGAATCAAAGTTGACTTTACCATGTTACCGAAAGTACGATGGATGGAGAAATGTTATTTAGTACCACGGTTCGTCGGAGGCGGTTTATAAGCCTTCGTGCGGCCTCCCACAGTCTGCAATGAACTTAACCGCCGAACCGCTGGCCTTCGACATCGTCGCGCGCATTGCCGAATGCGCGCCGGAACTGCGCTCGGCTGAACGCAAGGTCGCCGCGCTGATTCTCGACGATCTGACGGGCGCCTCGCGCGCCAGCATCGGCGCGCTCGCGCAACAGGCGGAGGTGAGCGTCGCGACCGTGACGCGCTTTGCCAAGGCGGTGGGTTGCCGCGACGTCCGCGAGCTCAAACTGCGACTCGCGCAGGCGGCCGCCGTCGGTCAGCGCTTCCTGCAGGCCGGCGGTCCGGGCGATGCGCCCGAGCCGATCGCCACCCGCGTGTTCGACGAATTGCAGACCGCGCTCGCGCACAACCATCAATTGCTGCGCCAGGCGCCGCTGGGCGACGCGGCGGCCGCCTTGCGCGGCGCGCGCATGATCTACGTGTTCGGCATGGGCGGTGGCTCGACCGCGCTCGCCGATGAGATGCGCTTCCGGCTCGTGCGCCTCGGCCGGCCTGTCGCGACCTATCAGGACGGCTTGCTGCAACGCATGGTGGCCAGCACTGTGTCGCGCGAATGCGTGGTGATCGCGCTCTCCACCACCGGGCGCGTGCCCGAGATGGTCGAGAACTGCAAGATCGCGCGCAGCTATGGCGCGACCGTGATCGCGCTGACGGCGCCGGCTTCGCCGCTCGCGCGGCTGGCCGACTGGGTGATCCCGATCGTCGCTTTTGAAACCGATTTCATTTACAAGCCGTCGTCGTCGCGTTACGCGATGATGATGGCGCTCGATGTGCTCGTCACCGAACTTGCCGTCAGTCAGGGTGACGAGAGCCGCGAATTGCTGCGCCGCATGAAGCATGCACTCGACACGCACCGCGGCGGCGGCGATCGACAACCGTTAGGAGACTGATCCATGCATTCGCATCCCGAAGCCGCCGATACGCTGATCGTCGGCGCGCAACTGTATGACGGCACGGGCGCGCCGCCTGTCGAACGCGACGTCGCGGTTCGCGGCGGCCGCATCGTCGCGATCGGCAATCTGTCGAACTGGCTTGCCGAAGAAGTGATCGAGGCCGACGGCCGCGCGCTGGCGCCGGGCTTCATTGACGTTCACACGCACGACGACACCCACGTGATCCGCTCGCCGCAAATGCTGCCGAAAATCACGCAAGGCGTGACGACGGTGATCGTCGGCAATTGCGGCATCAGCGCGTCGCCGGTTGCGCTGAAGGGCGATCCGCCCGATCCGATGAACCTGCTCGGCGAGCGCGACGCATTCCAGTACCCGACCTTCGCCGCGTATGTCGAAGCGGTGAATGCCGCGCGGCCGGCGGTGAACGTCGGCGCGTTGATCGGGCATACCGCGTTGCGCAGCAACCAGATGGACCGGCTCGATCGCGCGGCCACGCCGCAGGAAATCGAGGGCATGCGCGCTCAGCTCGAAGAAGCGTTGGCCAACGGCGCGCTGGGTCTGAGTTCAGGGCTCGCATACGGCTCGGCGTTCGCGGCGCCGACCGAAGAAGTGATGGCCTTGGCCGAACCGCTCGCCGCGGCCGGCGCGTTGTACACCACGCACATGCGCACCGAATTCGACGCGATTCTCGACGCCATGGACGAGGCATATCGCGTGGGCCGTCACGCGCATGTGCCGGTGGTGATTTCGCATCTGAAGTGCGCGGGTCCGTCGAACTGGGGCCGCAGCGAAGAAGTGCTGAATTCGCTCGAAGGCGCGCGCCGCCTGCAGCCGATCGGTTGCGATTGCTATCCGTACAACCGCAGTTCGTCGACGCTCGACGTGAAGCAGGTGACGGGCGATATCGACATCACGATTACGTGGTCGGAGCCGCATCCGGAGATGGCGGGCAAGCTCGTGAAGGAGATCGCGGCGGAGTGGGGCGTCTCGCAGCAGGAAGCGGGCAAGCGCCTGCAACCGGCGGGCGCGGTGTATCACAACATGTCCGAAGAGGACGTGCGGCGCATCCTCTCGCATCCCGCGACCATGGTCGGCTCAGACGGGCTGCCGAACGATCCGCTGCCGCATCCGCGCTTGTGGGGCGCGTTTCCGCGTGTGCTTGGCCATTACGCGCGCGACGCGGGCTTGCTGCCGCTCGAAGAGGCGGTGCGAAAGATGACCAGCTTGTCGGCGCGTCGCTTTGGACTGGCGCAGCGCGGCGAGGTGCACATCGGCTATCACGCCGACCTGGTGTTGTTCGACCCGGCCAAGGTGCGCGACGCGGCGACGTTCGAGAAGCCGCAGCAGGCCGCCGACGGCATCGACGCGGTATGGGTGAACGGTGTGTTGACGTATCGCAACGGCGAAGTGACGGGCGAGCGCGCCGGTCACTTCGTGGCGCGCGGCGCGGCGTCGAAGGGTGACGCGCACGGCGCGTTCTGATTGTTTGCTCGACTGAATGATTAATTGATTGATTGCGGCGCGCGCGGCGATTCTGCCGGACGCGTGCCGGACTTTTTAAGGAGTGTGATGATGAAGCGATATGGTGTTGAAGGCGGGAAGGGAACGGGCGGTCAACATATGCCGTTTGCACGCGCAGTCGAAGCGGACGGCTGGCTGTTCGTGTCCGGACAGACGCCGATGGAAAACGGCGAAGTGATCAATGGCGGGATTGTCGAGCAATCGCACAAGGCGATTCAGAACGTGTTCGCGATTCTGAAAGAAGCCGGCTACGGCGCGGAGCATGTGGTCCGCTGCGGCGTGTGGCTGGATGATCCGCGTGACTTCGCGTCGTTCAACAAGGTGTTCCGCGAGTACTTCGGCGAAAATCCGCCGGCGCGCGCCTGTGTCGTTTCTTCGATGGTGATCGATTGCCGGGTCGAAGTGGACTGCGTGGCTTATAAGAAGCCCACGGCCTAACCCTGAAGATTTAGCCGGTTTCGTTCGCCGCGGATTCGCATCAACTCGCCGCGGCGAACAACCTGCTACTTACTGCCGCGCCAGCCGCATATTATCCGGCATCGGCAAGTTGTAATTCGTGCGGAACGGATTGATATCCAACCCGCCGCGCCGCGTATAACGCGCATACACCGCGAGCTTCACAGGCTTGCACGCCTTCAGCACATCGATAAAAATCCGCTCGACACACTGCTCGTGAAACCCAGTGTGGTTCCGATACGAAATGATGTAGCGCAGCAAGCCCGCGTGATCGATCTGCGGGCCCACATAATGAATCTGCACGCTGCCCCAATCGGGCTGCCCCGTCACCGGGCAATTCGATTTCAGCAAGTTGGAGAACAGCGTTTCTTCGACCGGGGCCTCATCCAGCGCCGCTTTCAGCAAGGACGCGTCAGGCTGATAAACGTCGGTATCGAGATCCAACCGATCCAGCGACAAACCCTCGAATTCTTCCATCTGCAGTTTGCCGAACTCATACGGCGCCGCCAGATGAACGGACACGCTCGCGCCGCACGACGCGGACACATCGCGCTTGATCGTGTCGCGCACCGCCTCCATCGACTCGAACGCGGTTTGCGCGAATGAGCCGAGGTAGAGCTTGAACGACTTCGACTCGACGATATTCGGCGAATCCGCCGGCACGAAGAAAGTCGCCACCGCGATCTGCGGCTTGCCGCGCGCATTCAGCCACGACAACTCATACGCATTCCAGATGTCCGTGCCGAAGAACGGCAATTGCGCGCCGATGCCGATCGCCTCGCGCGCATTCCTGCGCGCAATCGGAAACAGCAACGACGCGTCATATTGTTCGGTGTAAGCGGAGGGCTTGCCCAGCGGTGATTGTTCGGGTGTCATGATGCGTTCACGATGCCACTCAGCACGTGCCCCGTCGCCGTCACGACGCGGGCCGATTCGCAGTGGCCAATTTGGTCGTCGAAGAAAAAGTCCGGCTCGAACTCGCGCAAGAATGCGCTCTTGTCGAGGCCGCCGAGGAACATCGCTTCGTCGATTTCGATGTTCCACGCCATCAAGGTGCGGATCGCGCGCTCATGCGCGGGCGCCGAGCGCGCCGTCACCAATGCCGTACGAATATGCATCGGCGCGGCTTCGTCCGCGAGTTTTTGCAGGCGGTGCAGTGCTTCGAGCAACGGCTTCAGGGGGCCGTCCGCAAGCGGCAGATCCTTGTTGTGAATCTCGTGGCCGACGAATGCGCGCAGGCCGTCTTTCTGGAACACGCGCTCGGCTTCGTCGGAAAACAGCACGGCGTCGCCGTCGAAGGCGATGCGGATTTCATCCGGATACTTGCTCGCCATTTTCGCCGATTCGGGCAAGACGCGTGCGGCGGGAAATCCGGCGGCCAGTGCGTCGCGCACGTCTTGCTGATTCGCGGACAGAAACAGCGACGCGTTCAACGGCTTCAGATAGCCGAACGGTGCGCGTCCACGAGTGAAAACGCCGCGCTCGATGGCGAGCCCATGTTCCCGGCACGAATGAAACGCGCGCAGTCCGCTGATCGGATCGCTGCGCGAAAGAATCACCACTTCGACGCGATGGCCGCTGGTGTTCAGGGCCAACAGCTTACGGATCAGTGGAAACGCCACGCCGGGTTTGGCGGGCACAGTCAGGCGGTCGCGCTGCAATGCTTCATAGGCCTGCAGGTTGCCTTCCTCGTACACGCGGTTCTCTTCCTCGAAGTCGAACAGCGCGCGCGACGAGATTGCCACCACCAGTTTGTCGACAAGCGAAAGAGCCATCTGCGCGTTTCAGTCCTAAGTAATCAAGCGAGGAACAAGCGATACACCGGATTCTGCGTCTCTTCCCAGTTCGGATAGCCGAGCGTCGCGAGA
>NZ_JAQQEG010000022.1:0-165478 GCF_046027395.1 Paraburkholderia dipogonis
AATCTTATATTAACCCCCCCCCCCCCCCCCCCGGGCCCCCCCCCCCCCCCCCCCAACCCCCGTCTATTCGAGCGTGCGGACCCGGTCGATCGCCTGTTCGATCCGCTCGACCGCAACGACCTGTAAGCCTTCGATCGGCTGTTTCGGCGCATTGGCCTTGGGAATCACCGCGACCGAAAAGCCCAGTTTGGCGGCTTCCTTCAGGCGCTCCTGACCGCGCGGCGACGGCCGGATCTCGCCGGCGAGGCCCACTTCCCCGAACACCACTAGCCCTTTGGGCAGCGGCTTGTTACGCATGGACGAATGAATCGCGAGCAGCACGGCGAGGTCGGCGGCAGGTTCCGTGATCTTCACGCCGCCCACGGCGTTCAGGAACACGTCCTGATCGAAACACGCGATGCCCGCATGCCGGTGCAACACCGCCAGCAGCATCGCGAGCCGGTTCTGCTCCAGACCAACGGCCAGGCGCCGCGGGTTCGGCGCGTTGGCCGAGTCCACGAGGGCCTGCACTTCGACCAGCAGCGGCCGCGTGCCCTCCTGCGTCACCAGCACGCACGAGCCCGGCACCGACTGCTCGTGCTGCGACAGAAACAGCGCCGACGGATTGGCCACGCCGCGCAAGCCGCGCTCGGTCATGGCGAACACGCCGAGCTCGTTGACCGCACCGAAACGGTTCTTGATCGCGCGCACCAGACGGTACGAGGAATGCGTGTCGCCCTCGAAATACAACACCGTGTCGACGATGTGCTCGAGCACGCGCGGCCCGGCCAGCGCGCCTTCCTTGGTCACGTGGCCAACCATGATGATGGTGGTGCCCGATTGCTTGGCGATGCGCGTGAGTTGCGCCGCGCACTCGCGCACCTGGGCGACCGAGCCCGGCGCGGAGGTCAGCGCGTCGGAATAGACCGTCTGGATCGAGTCGATCACCGCGACATCGGGCCGCTGGTCGGCGATCGTCGCCTGGATTTTTTCGAGCTGGATTTCAGCGAGCAGTTGCAGCTCGCTCGCCTTCGAGCCCGGCTCCAGCAACGAAAGCCGTTGCGCGCGCAACGCAATCTGCGCGGCCGATTCTTCGCCGCTGATATAGAGCGCGCGTTTGTCGGCGGCGATCTCCGCGAGCGATTGCAGCAACAGCGTCGATTTGCCGATGCCCGGATCGCCCCCGATCAGCACCACGCCGCCCGGCACGAGACCGCCGCCGAGCACGCGGTCGAACTCGCTCACGCCAGTGGAAAAGCGCGGCACATCGGACGCATCGATATCGGCGAGACGGCGCACCGGCGCGCTCTTCGCGAGCGACTGGAAGCGGTGCGTGGACGGCGCTTCCGCCACCGACTCGACCAGCGTGTTCCACGCATTGCACGAGGGGCACTGGCCGGCCCATTTCGGCGATTGCCCGCCGCATTCACTGCAGATGTACAACGTTTTGGGTTTTGCCACGCGTTATTGCCTGTGTTGCTGTTCTTTGGATTGAAACGCTTGCTGCGAGGCCAGGCGCGCGCCTGGGTTGCGTGCCCGGGTTTGCGTGCCCGGGTTTGCGTGCCCTTACTCCGCCCGTACCGGCACGCGCGGCGCCACGGCACACATCAGCTCATAGCCGATGGTGCCGCACGCCTGCGCGACGTCGTCGATCGGCAGCGAGGTGCCCCACAGCTCGACGCGCGAGCCGACGTTGGCGGTCGGCACCGGCGTCAGGTCGACGGTGAGCATGTCCATCGAGACGCGCCCGACGACCCGCGTGCGCACGCCGTCGACGATCACCGGCGTGCCTTCCGGCGCGACGCGCGGATAGCCGTCCGCGTAGCCGCACGCCACCACGCCGATGCGCATCGAGCCGCGCGCCTTGAACGACGAACCGTAGCCCACCGTATGGCCTTCGACGAGCGTCTGCACGGCGATCAGTTCGGAGGCGAGCGTCATGGCCGGCTGCAGGCCGGTGCCTTCGATCGCGGCCGTCGCGCCCGACGGCGACGCGCCGTACATGATGATGCCCGGGCGCACCCAGTCGAAGTGCGTGGCGGGATGCCACAGCGTGGCCGCCGAGTTCGCGAGGCTGCGCGCGCCGGCGATGCCCTGCGCGCCGCGCTCGAACGCTTCTACCTGATAGTCGACGCCGCGATCGCCGTCGGCGTCGGAGAAATGGGTCATCAACGTGATCTGGCCGACGCCCTGGCAAGCGCGCGCGCGTTCCCACGCAGAGCGGAACTTCTCCGGTGTGTAACCGAGACGGTTCATGCCGGTATTCATCTTCAACTGGATGTTGACCGGTTTGGACAGGCGCGCCATTTCGAGCATGCGCAACTGTTCGTCCGAATGCAGCGCGGTGGTCAGGCTGTAGCGGTCGATCACGTCGATATCGGTCGGACGAAAGAAGCCTTCGAGCAGAAGAATCGGGCCGGCCCAGCCCAATTCACGCAACTTAACGGCCTCTTCGAGGTCCAGCAACCCAAAGCCGTCGGTTGCGCGCAGGCCGGGGAAAACGCGCGCAAGGCCGTGCCCGTAGGCGTTGGCCTTGACGACGGCCCAGATTTTGGATTTTGGCGCGTAGCGCCGGGCAACGACGAGATTATTGGCGAGAGCGGAGGTATGAATCGTGGCTGAAAGGGGGCGCGGCATGGGATATTTTCGTAAAGACGCTTGCGAATCAGCGGCTTACAGGGCGTTTTCAGCGCTCGGCAGCCCGCTGGGCGGTGCGATCAAGGATTCTGCTAGTCCGAATCCATCTATTTTCATGATATAAAGCCGTGCGCACAACCCATTTCGAACGGCATAAGCCCGGACGCTCAACCAGCGGCCGGGGCGGACAGACCGCAGCGAGGACAGCATCGCATCAGATGAAAAAAGGTTTTTACACCATCATGGCCGCGCAGTTTTTTTCGTCGCTGGCCGACAATGCGCTTCTGATCGCTGCTATCGCACTGCTGAAAGATCTTCACGCCCCGAACTGGATGACGCCGCTGCTCAAGTTGTTCTTTGTGCTGTCGTATGTCGTTCTCGCCGCCTTCGTCGGTGCCTTCGCCGACTCCCGTCCGAAAGGACGCGTGATGTTCATCACCAATACCATCAAGGTCGTCGGTTGCATCACGATGCTGGTGGGCGCGCATCCGTTACTCGCGTACGGGATCGTCGGCTTCGGCGCGGCGGCCTACTCGCCCGCCAAATACGGCATTCTCACCGAACTGCTGCCGCCTGACCGGCTGGTCGCCGCGAACGGCTGGATCGAAGGCACGACCGTCGGCTCGATCATTCTCGGCACCGTGCTCGGCGGCGCGCTCATCAGCCCGCACATTGCCGCGCCGATCCTGCGGCACCACATTCCCTCGGTCAACACGCCCGCCGAGGCGGCGATGCTGGTCATCATGGCCATCTACGTTATCGCGGCGCTGTTCAATCTGCGCATTCCCGACACTGGCGCGCGCTATCCGAAACAGGAACGCGGCCCGATCAAACTCGTCACCGATTTCGCCGACTGTTTCCTCGTGCTGTGGCGCGACAAGCTCGGCCAGATTTCGCTCGCCGTCACCACGCTGTTCTGGGGCGCGGGCGCGACGCTGCAATTCATCGTGTTGAAGTGGGCCGAGGTGTCGCTGAACATGTCGCTCTCCGAAGCGGCCATTCTGCAGGCGGTGGTGGCCGTGGGCGTGGCGGCCGGCGCGATCTTCGCGGCTTCGCGGGTGCCGTTGAAGAAGTCGCTGTCGGTGTTGCCGGTCGGCATCATGATGGGCATCGCCGTGATGCTGATGGCGTTTTACACGCGCGACCTGTTCCCTGCCCATTGGGGTCTCTATTTCGGCCGCGTGCATGTGCCGGGTTATCTGATCGTCGCCTACATTTTCCTGATGATCGTGGGCGGCCTGTCGGGCTTCTTCGTCGTGCCGATGAACGCGCTGCTCCAGCATCGCGGGCACGTGCTGCTGTCGGCCGGTCACTCGATTGCCGTGCAGAACTTCAACGAAAACCTCTCCGTGCTCGTGATGCTGTGCCTCTACGCCGTGCTGGTGTGGCTCGACGTGCCGGTCACGGCGGTGATCTTGCTGTTCGGCACCTTCGTCTGCGTGATGATGTGGTTCGTGATGCGGCGCCACCAGGCCAACCAGCGCGCGTTCGACTCGGTCGCGCTGATCGGCGAAGTCAAGCACTGATCCGCGGCGGGTCGTCCGCTCACGTCGCGACCCGCGCCTTCCTCCTTCCTCGCTTTGCCATGACTCAACCGATTCCCAATGTGCTGACGATAGCCGGCTCCGATTCCGGCGGCGGCGCCGGCATTCAGGCCGATCTGAAGGCTTTCTCGGCGCTCGGCGCGTACGGCGCGAGCGTGATCACCGCGCTCACCGCGCAGAACACGCGCGGCGTCACCGCGATTCACGCGCCGGACCCCGGCTTCATTACCGCGCAACTCGACGCGGTGTTCGACGACATCCGCATCGACGCCGTGAAGATCGGCATGCTGGCGAACGCGCCGATCGCGCGCGCGGTCGCCGACGCACTGCGTCGGCACAAGCCGAAGCACATCGTGCTCGACACGGTGATGATTTCGAAGAGCAACCATGCGTTGCTGCTGCCGGACGCGGTCGCTGCGGTGCGCGACGAATTGCTGCCGCTTGCCGATCTGCTGACGCCCAATCTGCCGGAAGCCGCCGCGTTGCTCGGCGTGCAAGCCGCGACCGATGAAGCCGGCATGGTCGAGCAAGGCGAAGCGCTGCGCGCGCTCGGCGCGCACGCGGTGCTGATGAAGGGTGGCCATCTGAGCGCGACAGATAGTCCGGACTGGCTGGTGCAGGGGAGCGGCACGCTGCGTCTCGGCGGCCCACGTGTGCCGGTGAAGAATACGCATGGGACGGGCTGCACGCTGTCATCGGCGATTGCGGCGCTGATTCCGCAGCGTGGCGATCTGGCGAGCGCTGTCGCCGACGCGAAGGAGTATCTGACCGGCGCGCTGCAAGCGAGCGATCGACTCGACGTCGGCAGCGGCGTCGGGCCGGTGCATCATTTTTATCGGTGGTGGTGAGGGGCGGCTGGGCGTCGTGGTGGTCTGGCTGCGTTCGCCAGGTCCTGCGCCCTGGTTTTTCCGGCGCCTCTTCATGGTCTTTCCCGCTTCTTTGCTGTTCGCCCGCCGCTACTGTCGCGCGTAGCTTTGCGCCAGCTCCGGCCACTCGTCGGACACGATAAAGCCACGCGAGCGTTCTATCAGATTGCCCGCGCTGTCCTCGACGAACGCGGCGACCATCGCCGGTCCGCGCTGATGTGCGGTTTGCCCGGCGAGCGTTTGCGCATCGACGAAAGCCAGCCCTGCAGCCCGCACCTCGAGAGGCGTATGGCGCCGCGGCGCAAGCCACTCCAGCCGCGGCAATGTGCACCACTTCTTCGCATGAGCCGCTCCGAACGCCGGCCAATCACCGCGCGTCACCCACCATCCACGACCATGCGCAGGATCGAGCTCGGCAGGATCGGTCGGCGTCTCGCCATCACGGTAAAACAGCCAGCCTTTGATGAACATCTGCGGCGTCCACGGACCCGCGTAGCCGACCGAGGCAAACTCCTCACGCGCGCTCAACGGCAACTGGTGATTCAGCACATGCGCGAGCTTGAGATCGAAGCGGTCTTTCAGATTCGGGCCGACGTAGTTGAATAACTGAGCGGACGACTGAGCATGCCCTCCACCGGCATGCAGATAGCACTTCACGGCCAGCTCCCAATGCAGCCGCGCACCCTGCCGCGTCTGGACCAGAAAATCGCATTCGCCGAGCGTGACGCCCGCGCGCCGCAAGGGCACGCCGGCAGCCACCAGCCGCGCCGCCGGTCCATGCTGCAGGAACCAGCCGAGCAGCCGTTCGGCGTACCGGCCGAGACGCGTGATGCGCGTCGCCGCGAGTTCGTGATGCAAGGGTTCGGGCGCGGCGTCGAGCGCGCGTAGCCAGTCGATGGTCGCCTGCGCTTCCTGCAGCGTGTCGAAGGGATTCGCCAGCGCGCCCACCGGTGGTTGCGGGCGCAACAGATCGGCGCTCAGCAACAACCACGCAAGATCACGCACGGCGGCATCGTGCAAGTTGTCGAGTAGCGTATCGCGGCTTGCGGCATCGATGCACGGCGCAGTGGCGGAACCGGCCGCCGGCCCCTCGGCGGCCGTCACTTCGACGCGTTCGACGGCACGCCGCCCGCCGCTCGCCACGTGTCGCGCGCAAGGCACAGATCGGCCCAGGCTTTGGCCTTGTCGGGCAAGCTGCGCAACAGATACGCCGGGTGATAGGTGACGATCACGGGCACGCCTTCGTATTCATGGACGCGGCCACGCAGCGACGAAATGCTCGCCTCGGTTTTCAGCAGACTTTGCGCCGCGAAGCGGCCGAGCGCGACGATCAGCTTGGGTTTGACCAGCCCCACCTGACGTTGCAGATACGGCTCGCAACGCGCGACTTCGTCCGGTTCGGGATTACGGTTGCCGGGCGGCCGGCATTTGATCACGTTCGCGATATAGACATTGGTGTCGCGCGCGAGGGTCAGCGAACGGAGCATGTTGTCGAGCAGCTTGCCGGCCTGGCCGACGAACGGCTCGCCCAGACGGTCCTCGTTCTCACCTGGCGCTTCGCCGATCAGCATCCAGTCGGCGCCACGATCGCCGACGCCGAATACCGTGTTCGTGCGCTTCTCGCATAAACGGCAAAGTTGGCAGGCGGCGACGCGCTCGCTCAGCGCGTCCCAGTCGAGCGTGTGGATTGCCGGCGCTGCAGGGGCTTCGTGGCGTGCGTCCGCGGGAGCTTGGGTCGGCAGGTCGTCGAACCACGCGAAATCGTCGTCGGGTGGCGCGTCGAATGTGGGCGGCGCGGGCGTGCGGGATGGCTGCGGGGACGGCGGCGGCTCCTTGGGCTGGCGTGCTTCGGCGGGCGGCGGCTCCTTTGGCTGGCGTGCTTCGGCGGGCGGCGGCTCCTTTGGCGCCCGCGTTTCGACGGGCGTTCGCGTCCGTCCGTGCGCCAGGTCTTGTGTCCGGTCTTGTGTCCGGTCTTGCGCCGGGTCTTGCGCCGGGTCTTGTGCCGGCCGCGCAAAACGTTCACTTTGCTCGCCGCTTGGCGAACCGTGCTGCGGCGCGTTCGCACGCGTCTCGGCTGCGGGCTGGCGATCACCGAACCGATCGCGTGCCCCGGCCGCAGGCGATGCCTGCTCCGGACGGCCAGGCGTGCGGCGTTCGCCTTGCGCTGGCGTGGCGTTGGCTTGTTGAACGTCGGCCGCGCGCATCGCGGGCTGCGAGGTTTCCTGCGCGCGAGCCACGGGCGGCAACCCTGGCGCCGCGCCACGCGCATCATCACGACGCGCACCCGGCCGGGGCAGCGCACCAGCGCCCTGCCCGAGCGCGACTGCGGCTGCGGCCTCCGCTTGCGTCTGCGGCTCAGCAACCACCTCCTGCGCCACCGCCATTCCCCGACGCACCCACAGCGGCGCGAGTCCGAACTCTTCCAGTACCGATTCATGCAGCGCCATCTGCGCCCTCCGTGGCAAACGAGAAACGCATCACGATGGCGTCCTCCCGGCTGCGATGCCGCGCCGGATAATAATTTTTGCGCCGGCCGATCGAAGCAAAGCCGAAGCGCTCATACAAGTGGATCGCCCGATAATTCGACGGCCGTACTTCCAGCAACAGGCCTTCGAGTTTTTCAGCGCGGGTAATGCGCACCGCTTCGCGCAGCAGCGCGAGCCCGGCGCCGGCGCCTTGCGCCGCGGGCGTCACGCACAGATTGAGCAGATGCATTTCGTCGACGACCGGCATCAGCACGCAATAGCCGATCAGCGTGCCGGTGACATGGCGCAGACAGACGCCGAAGTAGCCGTTGCGCAGCGAGTCGCCGAAATTGCCCCGGCTCCAGGGAAACTCATAAGCGATTTTTTCGATGGCGGCGACTTCGTCCAGATCGCCTTCAGTCATCGGCGACATGTAGCGGTCCGCGAGCAACACGCCACTCATTGCCGGCCCTCGCCTTGCGCTGCGTCGTGCGCGAGTCTGGCGGCCTGCTCGGCCTTGGCGGCTTTTTCAGCTTTGTCTGCAACCCGCTCAGCGGTGGTCTGGGCGACCTTATCGCGCACATATTCCGGTGCGGCCTGGTCGGCGGGCACCGTACGCCCAGCACGCAATGCGCGCAGCGCGGCGTGGGCGAGCGGCACGGCGTGCGGCAGCGCCTCGCCATCGACGCTGCGCGCCGCGGCGAGTGCCGGCAGCCGCGCGCCGAACGCCGCCGCAGCATTGCCTGCCAGCGTGAAAGGGACATCAGGCAAAGCGAGCCGGTCCGGCGCATCGAGCGAAGCCACCTGAAGCGTGCGCCATTCACCTTGCGCGTCGTCCCAGGCGTAGTCGGCCCAATAGATTTCGTCCATGCGGGCGTCGAGCGCGGCGAGCACGCGCGTCACAGACGGATCGCGCAGGCGCGCGCTCTCGGCACAGGCGAGCAGCGTGCTGACCGGCACGACCGGCAGATTCAGGCCGAACGCGAGGCCTTGGGCGACGCCGGTCGCGGTACGCAGGCCGGTGAACGAGCCCGGGCCGGAACCGAAGGCGATCGCATCGCAGTCCGCCAGTTTCAGGCCAGCTTCGTTGAAAAGTTCGCGGATGGCGGGAAGCAGGCGCGTGCTGGAGACCGCGCCGGTTTGCTCATGGCGCACCCAGAGACGCGGTTCGGCGCGTGCCTCTTCAGGTGTGGCGCCAACCGGATTGCCGGCGGCGGACAGCAGCGCTACCGAGCAGAATTCGGTCGAGGTATCGAGGGCGAGGAGCACAGTGTGAGTCATGGACCGTATTGTAATCGGCACGGCGCGCGCAAATGTGGTTTGGCATGCGCGCGGCATGCTTCGGCTTCGCGACCGCGTGCCGGCCGGCGTTTGGAATAAGCCCTCGGCCCCGCGACGGCAGGCAATTGCTATGATCATCGGCCGATCTCAATCCCGACCCCGCCCCGGCGGGCAACATGACAATGACCGACATCGACACCCAGTTCACCCAGGCCCACGAAGACGTCCAGCAATTGCCGGAGCGTCCCGGCAATCTCACCCTGCTGCGCCTCTATGCGCTTTACAAGCAGGCCACCCGCGGCGACGTTCACGGCGACAAGCCGGGCTTTACCGACATCGTCGGCAAATACAAGTACGATGCGTGGGCGGCGCTCAAGGGCACGGCGCAGGACGCCGCGAAGCAGCAATACGTCGAACTGGTCGAAGCGCTCAAGAGCGGCGAGGCGGCCTGACTCGCCCAGATCGACGCCGGGCGGCTTCAGGCGGCCGTTCCTGCCCCGCACCAGGTGATGGCGAATCGGCCTGAACCATGCCGGCACGGCGATGGCCGGCCGGTGCAGCCGCCCGTCGAGCCGCCAGAACAGGAGCCGGCACAAACTTTTCCACCAGGAAAACTCCTAACAGTGGCGCAGTGCAGCAAAAGCCTATACAATACTGCCTGCGCTTCACTGCTTTGCCCGGCTTTCCTCTAGCGGCCTTTGCGGCGCAGCGCCTCGTAGCGTTTAGCTCCAATCCAGTTTAGAACCTGTCCCCTCCTGCCTAGCCCCCTACGGGCGATCATGTCCCAGGCTGGCGGCACGCCGTGTTGGCATGTCGCATCCGATACAGCTTCTAACGAAAAGCTCGCCTTCATTGTCGCGAGCTGCCCCCGTTTTTCGATTTGCTCGCTGCTTCTTTGCTCGCTGAATCCGACGACTTGGGTATGCCGATTGGCGCCGACGTTTTAATTCCCTGTGTACCAAGGATTCTCATGACTTCGAGCAATACCCCCAGCAGCCCGTTGAACGCCATCGCCGACCAAGCCCTCGGTCTCGCCGACGCACCCGCACAAGCCGCAGCCGTTGCTGCCGCTCCGGAAGCCGTCGCCGCTGAAGCCGCAGCACCGGCCGGCCCGTCGTTCGCGTCGCTTGGTCTGTCCGCGGATGTCGTCTCCGCGCTGACCGCCGCTGGCTATCAGAACCCCACGCCGGTTCAGCAACGCGCCATCCCCGCCGGTATCGCCGGCCGCGACCTGATGGTCTCGAGCCCGACCGGTTCGGGCAAGACCGCCGCATTCATGCTGCCCGCCATCGAGCGTTTTTCGCAACTGCAAAAGGCGCAAGCCAGCCAGCCGCGTGAACCGCGTCCGGCCGACGGCGCACGCACGCGCCGTCCGCAACCGGTTGCCCGTCCGACCATGCTGGTTCTGACGCCGACCCGCGAACTCGCGATGCAGGTCACCACCGCCGCCGCCACGTACGGCAAGCACCTCAAGCGTCTGCGCACCGTCAGCATTCTGGGCGGCGTCGCTTATGGTCAACAACTGATGCTGCTGGCAAAGAACCCGGAAATCCTGGTTGCTACGCCGGGCCGTTTGATCGATCACCTGGAACGCGGCCGTATCGATCTGTCGCAACTGCAGATCCTCGTCCTCGACGAAGCTGACCGCATGCTCGACATGGGCTTCATTGAAGACATCGAAACGATCGTTGCCGCTACGCCGGCTTCGCGTCAAACCATGCTGTTCTCGGCCACGCTCGACGGCAAGATCAGCTCGCTGACGGGCCGCCTGCTGAAGGATCCGGAACGGATCGAGATCGTTCAACGTCTGGAACAGCGTACCAACATCGCGCAAACCGTCCACTACGTCGACGACCGCGATCACAAGGATCGTCTGCTCGACCATCTGCTGCGCGACGAAGGCCTCGACCAGGCTATCGTTTTCACGGCAACCAAGATGGACGCCGACCAACTGGCCGGCCGTCTGGCCGACGCCGGTTTCGAATCGGCCGCCCTGCACGGCGATCTGCCGCAAGGCGCGCGTAACCGCACGATCCGCGCATTGCGCGAGCGCCGTGTGCGCGTGCTGGTGGCCACGGACGTCGCCGCTCGCGGTATCGACATCCCGGGCATCACGCACGTGTTCAACTACGACCTGCCGAAGTTCGCCGAAGACTACGTGCACCGCATCGGCCGTACCGGCCGTGCTGGCCGCTCGGGTATCGCGGTGAGCCTCGTGCATCACGCCGAGCAAGGCGCGTTGAAGCGCATCGAGCGTTTCGTGCGCACTCCGCTGCCGGTCAATGTCGTCGAAGGCTTCGAGCCGCGCAAGTCGGCTCCGGCGGGTAATGGCCGTCCTGGCTTTGGCGGCCGCGGCCGTCCGGGCGGTGGCAACGGCGGTGGCCGTCGCTTCGGTAGCGGTTCGGGCAAGCCGGCCGGTAACGGCGGCGGTTCGCGCAGCGGTAGCGGTAGCGGCAATGGCGGCGGCTGGGCCGGCAAGTCGGCTGGCGGCGGCTCGCGTGAAGGCGGCTTCGGCGGCGGTTCGCGTGAAGGCTACGGTGGTTCGCGCGACGGCGGCTACGGCGCACGCCGCAGCGACGGCCCGCGTACGGCGCGTCGCGGCAGCTAAGTACTGACCGGGCGCATTCCGCTCAGGGCTTTCGGCCCGTCGCAGCGCCCAGGCAGTACTGCTCAGTCAGCTTGAAAAAGACCCGGACGGCCTCGCGCCGTTCGTCAGTCGAAAAAAACCGGTGCTCATGCGCCGGTTTTTTTTTGTCCGCACATCGGCGCGCCCCAAATTTCACGATGTGGAAAATTTTTTTGCGTCGTAAAAAATCGTGCTGCACGGCACAAGACGGCCTATTGCAAGATGGAAAAAGTCGTTTCTTAATGCGGAACGCGTGTCATAAGTTATTGATTGATAACAAATATAAATACTAAAAAATCGCTCCTTGGTAGCTATTGTGCGAGCATCGATTTGCCTAGACTCTTATATAAGACTTCACGAAACGAAACGCCCCGACCGGCCGGCCGCTTCGACGAAGAAAAGAGTCACCCATCCATTACAGGCAAACAAGGAGCACACCATGTCCCGTCAAGAACAAGCCAGGCAACTCCAACAGCAATGGGAAACCGATCCGCGCTGGAAAGGCGTGAAGCGCAGCTACACGGCGGAAGACGTGATCCGCCTGCGCGGTTCGGTACAAGTCGAGCACACGCTCGCTAAGCGCGGTGCGGAAAAGCTGTGGGAAAGCGTGAACAACGAGCCGTTCGTCAACTCGCTCGGCGCGCTGACCGGCAACCAGGCCATGCAACAGGTCAAGGCCGGCCTGAAGGCGATCTATCTGTCGGGCTGGCAAGTTGCGGGCGACGCGAACGTCGCCGGTGAAATGTACCCGGACCAGTCGCTGTATCCGGCGAACTCGGTGCCGCTCGTCGTGAAGCGCATCAACAACACGCTGACGCGCGCCGACCAGATCCAGTGGTCGGAAGGCAAGAATCCCGGCGACGAAGGCTACGTGGACTACTTCCAGCCGATCGTGGCGGACGCGGAAGCCGGCTTCGGCGGCGTGCTGAACGCGTTCGAACTGATGAAGGCGATGATCGAAGCGGGCGCCGCGGGCGTGCACTTCGAAGACCAACTGGCGTCAGTCAAGAAGTGCGGCCACATGGGCGGCAAGGTGCTCGTGCCGACGCGTGAAAACATCGCCAAGCTGACGGCCGCGCGTCTGGCCGCCGACGTCTCCGGCACGCCGACCGTGCTGCTGGCGCGCACCGATGCGGAAGCCGCTGACCTGATCACGTCGGATATCGACGAAAACGACAAGCCGTTCCTGACCGGCGAGCGCACGGTGGAAGGTTTCTACCGCACGAAGCCGGGTCTCGAGCAGGCGATCTCGCGTGGCCTCGCCTACGCGCCGTACGCCGACATGATCTGGTGCGAAACCGGCAAGCCGGACCTCGAGTTCGCGAAGAAATTCGCCGACGCGATCCACAAGGAATACCCGGATCAACTGCTGTCGTACAACTGCTCGCCGTCGTTCAACTGGAAGAAGAACCTCGACGACGCGACGATCGCCAAGTTCCAGCGCGAACTCGGCGCGATGGGCTACAAGTTCCAGTTCATCACGCTGGCCGGCTTCCACGCGCTGAACTACTCGATGTTCAACCTCGCGCACGGCTATGCCCGCAACCAGATGACGGCCTTCGTCGAAATGCAGCAGGCTGAATTCGCTGCCGCCGAAAAGGGCTTTACCGCGGTCAAGCATCAGCGCGAAGTCGGCACCGGCTACTTCGACGCCGTGACGCAAACGGTCGAACGCGATGCATCGACGACCGCGCTGCACGGCTCGACGGAAGACGAACAGTTCTTCGACAAGAAGGTCGCGTAATCGAGCCCGTGGTCTGATCGCTGGAACAGGGCAGACAGACGAAAAGCGGCTCCGTCAGAGAGCCGGCGTCACAGGGAGGAGCACGGTCGTCGGGGCGTGAACCGGGCAGCGCCGACGGCCGGTAGCTTGAAGTGGAATTTGGGAGAAATCGCAGCAGCAAGAAAGCCAGCACAACGCATGTGCGGCGAACATAGCGCGCCGGCCTCACCGCCGGCGCGTTTTTTTGCCGGCTTCGATTCAGCGATACACGATCACCGGAATCTTCGTATGCGTGAGCACGCGCTGCGTTTCGCTGCCGATCAGCAGGCTGCCCAGACCGCGGCGGCCATGCGAGGCCATGAAGATCACATCGCAGCCGCCCTGCTCCGCCGCTTCGATAATGCCGAGGTACGGCGCCGGGTGCACGCTGGTCCGGCTCTCGACCGTGACGCCGACACGGCGCGCCGCCATCTCCACCTCGCGCAGATGCACGCGCGCTTCGCGCTCGCTGCGTTGCAGGAATTCGGAGGGCGGTTCGACCACTACGTCGGAGAACGGCGAGTACGGGTATTGCGGCAGGCACGCGTAGGCGGTCACGCGCGCATTGACGGCTTGCGCGAGATCAATGGCGCCGTCGATTGCCTTGCGAGACAGATCTGAACCGTCGGTCGGAACCAGGATGTGCCTGAACATGATGCCCTCCGTCGCCGGCTGCGCGCAGCGCGGCCTCAGCGTTCAACGAGGCTCGGCGTGCAAGCCGCTTCAATCGATTGTAGGTCGCGGAATTGAGCGTATGAATCCGTTGAGGGTCTGTCCGCATATCGGAAACCCCTTGTGCGCGGTGGCGGCGCAACCGCCGGGCAAGGTCGGAGGGCGCCGGTCGCCGTCAGCCCCCGCAGTTAGCCCCAGTAATCAGGGTGTCCATACGTATGCTTGAGAAAGTCCAGAAACAACCTCACCCGCAGCGGCAAATGACGGCGCTGCGGAAACACCGCGTGAATACCGATGGGCGGCGCGGCGAATTCGTCGAGCACGCTGACGAGCCGCCCGGCCGCGATGTCCGTGCCGACTTCCCACCACGAGCGCCACGCGAGGCCGTAGCCTTCGAGACACCATTCGTGCAGCACGGCGCCGTCCGAGCATTCCATCGTGCCGGACACTTTGATCGAGACAACCTTGTCGCCCTGCTGGAACATCCAGCCGCGCTGCTGGTTGGCGCTCGCGCCGAGCGCGAGACAGTTGTGATGCGCGAGATCGGTGAGGCTGTGCGGCGCGCCGCGCCGGCTCAGGTACGACGGCGACGCCACGCACACACGGCGGTTCTCGCCAAGCTTGAGCGACACCAGCGACGAATCCGGCAACTCGCCGAGACGCACCGCGCAATCGAAACCTTCGTTGACCAGATCGACGAGGCGGTCGGACAGGTCGAGCGTGATCGACACGTCCGGATGCGCGACCGTGAATGCCGGCACCAGCGGCGCGACGTGCCGGCGTCCGAAACCGGCCGGAGCGGAGAGCCGCAAATGGCCGCTCGCCTTCACGCCCCCCGCCGACACGCTGGCTTCGGCGTTCTGCATCTCGTGAATGATGCGCTGGCAGTCTTCGAGAAAGGCCGAGCCCTCGAAGGTCAGCGTGATCTTGCGCGTGGTGCGCACCAGCAATTTGACGCCGAGGCGCTCTTCGAGCGCGTCGATGCGGCGGCCGATGATGGCCGGCGCGACGCCTTCAGCCGAAGCCGCGGCAGACAGGCTGCCTTTGGCCGCGACGGTCACGAAAGTCTCGATCTGCTTGAAACGGTCCATGAGCGATGGGAACCGCGCCTAGGCGGGAAAGTGGTCGGTGCGCGTCAGATTAGGTGGATGAAAGTAAAAGATCAAGTGATGTTTAGCCTCTTTTTTAGCGCGTAGCATCACTAATACAATCCGTCCTGACCTCTGATAGGAGCGCACGGCAATGTCGGCCACAACGACACTCTCCCCTAAAGCAGTGATTTTCGACGCGTACGGCACGCTTTTCGACGTGCATTCGGTGATCGCTGCCGCGGAGCAGATGTTCCCCGGCCACGGCGACGCGCTCTCGCAGTTGTGGCGTCAGAAACAGATCGAATACACGCAGTTGCGCACGATCGCCGATCCGGCGGACGCACCCGGTTCGCATTACCGGCCGTTCTGGGACATCACGCTCGACGCCTTGCGCTTCGCCGCGAAAAAACTTCAGCTCACGCTGGGCCGCACGGCCGAGAAGCGTCTGATGGACGAATACGCGTGCCTGTCCGCTTTCCCTGATGCCGTGCCCGCGCTGCGCCATTTGCGCGACATATCGCCGAATTCGGCAGCGCCCGCGGGCAGCGAATCCGCCTCGCGTCCGCTTCTCGCCATTCTCTCGAACGGCAACCCGCAAATGCTCGACATTGCCGTGAAGAGCGCCGGCATGACGCGCCTGTTCGATCACGTTCTATCCGTCGACGCCGTGCGCGCCTACAAACCTTCGCCCGCCGCTTACGCGCTCGGCACGCAAGCCTTCGACGCGCTGCCGCGCGAGATCGTCTTCGTGTCGTCGAACGGTTGGGACGTGGCAGGCGCGACGTGGTTCGGCTTCACCACTTTCTGGCTCAACCGGCAAAACGCCCCAGTCGAAGAACTGGGCGTCACGCCGCACGGCGCGGGCGGAGGCATGTCCGATCTGCTCGCTTTTCTGAAGACCCCCGCGTCGCCCGGCCGCAGCAGCGGCGCCGGCGGCAGCCGCACGCGCCACAGCCCTGGCGCATGACGGCTACCACTGGATAACACGACGCGCATCAACCGCAATTCAACGCATTTTCAACATTTGCATCGTTGCAATCTGACCGACCAAGGAGAAGAAAACATGGCGAACCCGCAGTCATCGCACGCATCATTGCAGCTGCCGCAGGGCATGGAAATCACGGCTGAGATCAAGCCGGGCTACGAAGCGATTCTGACGCGCGAAGCGCTCGAACTCGTCGCCGCGCTGCATCGCACGTTCGAGCCGCGCCGTCAGCAGTTGTTGCAGGCGCGCGTGGAACGCACCAAGCGCCTGGATGCCGGTGAGCGCCCTGACTTCCTCGCCGAAACGAAAAGCGTGCGTGAAGCCGACTGGACCATCGCGCCGTTGCCGCAGGACCTGCAATGCCGTCGCGTGGAAATCACCGGTCCGGTCGAGCGCAAGATGATCATCAACGCGCTGAATTCGGGCGCGGATTCGTACATGACCGACTTCGAAGATTCGAATGCGCCGAGCTGGGACAACCAGATCACCGGCCATATCAATCTGAAGGACGCGGTGCGCCGCACGATTTCGCTGGAACAGAACGGCAAGTCGTACACGCTGAACGACAAGGTCGCCACGCTGATCGTGCGTCCGCGCGGCTGGCATCTGGACGAGAAGCACGTGAAGGTGGACGGCAAGCGCGTGTCGGGCGGCATCTTCGACTTCGCGCTCTTCATGGTGCATAACGCGAAGGAACTGGTCGCGCGCGGTTCGGGCCCGTACTTCTATCTGCCGAAGATGGAGAGCCATCTCGAAGCGCGTCTGTGGAACGACATTTTCGTCGCCGCGCAGGAAGCGGTCGGCGTGCCGCGTGGCACGATTCGCGCGACGGTGCTGATCGAAACGATCGTCGCCGCTTTCGAAATGGACGAGATCCTGTACGAGCTGCGCGAACATAGCTCGGGTCTGAACGCCGGCCGCTGGGACTACATCTTCTCGGCGATCAAGAAGTTCAAGGCCGACCGCGACTTCTGCCTGGCCGACCGCTCGCAGATCACGATGACGGCGCCGTTCATGCGCGCCTACGCGCTGCTGTTGCTGAAGACCTGCCATCGCCGCAATGCGCCGGCGATCGGCGGCATGAGCGCGCTGATTCCGATCAAGAACGATCCGGCCGCCAACGAAAAGGCGATGGGCGGCGTGCGCTCGGACAAGGCGCGCGATGCCGGCGACGGTTACGACGGCGGCTGGGTCGCGCATCCGGGCCTCGTGCCGATCGCGATGGAAGAGTTCGTCAAGGTGCTCGGCGACAAACCGAACCAGATCGGCAAGCAACGCGACGACGTGCTCGTCACGGCGACCGACCTGACGGACTTCCGTCCGGAAGCGCCGATCACCGAAGGCGGTCTGCGCAACAACATCAACGTCGGCATTCACTACCTGGGCGCGTGGCTCGCGGGCAATGGCTGCGTGCCGATTCACAACCTGATGGAAGACGCCGCCACCGCGGAAATCTCGCGCTCGCAGGTGTGGCAATGGATTCGCTCGCCGAAGGGCAAGCTCGAAGACGGCCGCAAGGTGACGGCCGAACTGGTGCGCGAGTTGTCGGCGCAGGAACTCGACAAGGTGAAGCAGGCCGTGGGCGGCGACACCAAGCCGTATGAGCGCGCCGCGCAGATCTTCGAAGAGATGTCGACGTCGGAGCAGTTCACCGACTTCCTGACGCTGCCGCTGTACGAGGAAATCTGAGGCCAGCATCAGGCCTCATGGATGCATCGGGTGCGCCCGATGCGTTGATAAAGGACGACGCAGCAGCAAGCCTGCTTTCGCGTGTCACATGCAGCGCGAAAGCGACTTGAGTCGCAAGGCTGACCGACCGGACGGCCCGACAGGCGTATGCTTGCCGGGCCGTTTTTTTATGCGCGCGCGCCGTGGCGAGGCCAGTCAGCGCGTGCTGCGGTACTCGATCCAGTCGCCCGATCTGATTTCGGGCAAGCCCTTCACCGCGTTCGGCGCAACGGGATAAAAACGGCAGTTCACGACGTTGCCGTCGACCTTCACCATCACTTCGCGTGCGAGGAAACGATCCTCGACGCCTGGATAGACCGCCTCGATTTCGTCGAGCACGGCGACGAGTTCGTCGTCGATCTCGTAGACGTCGCCGATTACGTCGACGCCCGCTTCGTCGATCACGAGGCCCGGATACGAGCCGAAGTCGAACAGATGGCCGCGGACCGTGGCCGTGCCGAGCAGATTGGGGGCGGCAATCTCATTGCGCGCTGCGGCATGGCGGATGTCGTTCACTTCACCGGCGCGCAATGTGCCGTATACAAAGACGGTCTGCATCGTCGTTTGCTCTCCTTCAATTGGGGTTTGGGTGGCTTCTGTTTCTGGCTCTGTTCGAGCTCAAGTCCCGGCTGCGGCTCAGTTAAGCGCCGCGCTTGCCACGAGCACGCCGTCAATATCCGCGTAGATCCATTCGCCGGGACGCACCAGCGCGCCGGGCAATTGCACCGTCACGTCGCGCTCGCCGGTGCCGAGCTTCTGGCCGCGCCGCGGGGAGGTTGTCAAAGCCGCAATGCCGACGTTGACCTCGTTCAACTCCAGCGTATCGCGCACACAGCCGTTCAGGACGATGCCCGCCCAGCCGTTCTGTTCCGCGATCTGCGCAAGGTTGCCGCCGACCAGCGCGCAACGTAGGCTGCCGCCGCCGTCGACCACCAGCACACGGCCCGCGCCCTTCTCCTCGAGCGTGGCCCGCACGAGTGCGTTGTCCTCGAAGACCTTCAGCGTCACCGCTTCACCGCTGAAACACTCGGCGCGGCTAAACAGGTGAAAGACCGGCTCGAGCACGCGCAGCGTGCCGAGCGCCAGCTGATCCTCGTGCGCGTCGCACAAGTCCGCGGTAGCAAAACTCATGGCGTTCTCCTTCGGTCCGGGCAATCGGGACATTATGCAACGCCGGGTCTTGCGCAACACCTACAATGAGTATCCTGCGGCGGTTTGGCGGTTTGACCGCCCGCACCGGGTTTCGCCTTGCGGTGCTTTCGGATGACTTTCGAGGTCCGCGCTTGCCGCGGTCCGTTATCGGGATCGATCTTCACACCATGACTTCGTCCGCCGACTCCAACCTGTCGAGCCTCGTACGCTTCGCCGATATTCCGCCCGAGTTCCAGCCGAACGAAACGCATCCGATTCGCGTGCGCTCGCGGCAGATGCCCTCGGGCTGGCGCATTGCGCGTCACACGCATGCGTGGGCGCAGGTAGCCTACGCGTCGCGCGGCGTGCTGCGGGTCGCGACGACCGGCACGACGTGGATGGTGCCGCCGTCGCGGGCAATCTGGGTGCCGCCGCATGTGACGCACGAAGTGGTCGCCGTCGAAGACGCGTTTCTGCGCACGCTCTACATCACCGAAAGCACCGTGCCGGCCGGGCTCGATACGCCGCGCGTGGTCGAGGTCTCGGATCTGCTGCGCGAAGTGATTGCCGCGCTCGACACACCGGGCATCTCGGCTACGCGTGAGCAGTTGCTGGGCGCTCTCGCACTCGACGAATTGACTCGCTCGGAGCCGCTGCCGCTCTCCGTGCCGATGCCCAATGAAAAGCGTCTGCGCGCACTGTGCGAAGCGGTGATTGCGGACCCGACGCATGGCGAGTCGCTCGAACAATGGGCGTCCAGCGTGGGCGCGAGCACGCGGACCATCGCGCGGCTGTTTCGTCAGGAGCTGGGGGTGAGTTTTTCGCAATGGCGCCAACAGGCGATTCTGGCGCGCGCGATTCCGCTGTTGAGCCAGGGACGGCCGCTTTCGCATGTCGCGTTGGAATTGGGCTATCAGAGTCAGAGCGCGTTTTCCGCGATGTTCCGCCGTGCGTTCGGCGAAAGTCCGCGCGCGTTTATCGAGCGCGGCTCGGAACATCGGGCGGGGCATGGGGAGCACGGCGACACGGAGGCGGATGACGAGACGGCGCGAGATCGCGCGGATGCATCGAGCGACGCCGCACGTTGAATGAGCGCCTGAAATTTCGGCGTCAAACGCGCGCTTTGGACGCGGCGCGCCTAAAGCGGCGCTCTAAACCCTGCGTGTCAATCACTAGCGCCTCAGACCGCGTGCGTCAAACCCGACGCTTCAAAGCCAGCGTGCCAAACACCAGCACCGCGGACCTTGCGTGCCAACACCGCCGCCTCAAACCCGACGCGCCAGATGACGGATCGCGCCGAGTTGCGCAAGACGCGGCCCGGCCAGCTTATAACCTTTGCGCTGATAGAGCCGGGCGGCGGGATTGTCGACGAACACCCTCAGTTGCAACTCGCGCAGCCCGCGCTCGCGTGCCCATTGATGCGAAACATCGAGCAGATACGTGCCGGCGCCGAGCCGGCGATGGCCTTCGGCAATCTGCACGTCGCGGATATGCAGCGAATCGCCCTCTTGCGTGATGCGCAGCACGCCGATCGGCGTGCCGTCCATTTCGAGAATGAAATTCTCCGACTCGCGCCAGCTACCGAGAAACAGATCGCCGCGCCAGACGAGATGGTGGCGACGGTAGTAACCGCCCATGTTGTTGCGAGTCAGCGCCTCGGCGAACTCGAAATCGTCCATGCTGGCCTTGCGCAGATGAAACGGTAACGGAGCTTCGGTTGGATCGAACATGGCAGGGCGACAGGGAAGAGTCGGGTCAACGGTAAAACAGGCCGCGCGCGCTGGCAATGGCTGTTTGTCCCGAGCATACCCAGGCGCGCTGAATGGCGGAATAAAAAAAGCCCACTTCTTTCGAAGTGGGCTTTCTCAAATCTGGCGGAGCGGACGGGACTCGAACCCGCGACCCCCGGCGTGACAGGCCGGTATTCTAACCAACTGAACTACCGCTCCAGATTTTTGCACCGCGTTCATGAGCCAGGCTCATTCACTGCTGCACCGTTCAACTTCCAACCGAACGACGCCGATGTACTGGCGTCCCCTAGGGGATTCGAACCCCTGTACTCACCGTGAAAGGGTGATGTCCTAGGCCTCTAGACGAAGGGGACAACGTACTGCTTACACCTTTAATGAAAAAGCCCGTTCAAGTTCGTATGAACGGGCTTTGTCTGGCGGAGCGGACGGGACTCGAACCCGCGACCCCCGGCGTGACAGGCCGGTATTCTAACCAACTGAACTACCGCTCCAGTTTGCCTATCAATGACTTGCGAGCGTTGGTTTTTTCTCTGCAAGCTGCGCTGCTTATTACTACTCGAATAAATCGAATACTAAAGCGACGCTGATGTTTGGCGTCCCCTAGGGGATTCGAACCCCTGTACTCACCGTGAAAGGGTGATGTCCTAGGCCTCTAGACGAAGGGGACATAATCTTTTCAGATCTGTCTTTATCTTGCTGCTAACTCACGCTAACTTTTGTTTCGTCAGCAGCAAAGACCGATATTCTAAACTACGTTACAACCGTTTGTGAAGTCTTTTTTGCTACAAGCTCCAGACTTCGGAACGACTTCACTCTGCTCTGATGGTGGAGGTAAGCGGGATCGAACCGCTGACCTCTTGCATGCCATGCAAGCGCTCTCCCAGCTGAGCTATACCCCCCTTGCAGAACAGAAACGAGATTCTAGAGGCCAATTTGGGCTTTGTAAATACCCTTTGAGCAATTGCATGCGACTTTTTTCACAAGTCGCATGCAAACCCTCTCAAGGCTCGCACGAACGCGCTCAGGTCAGCGCTTTTTCGATGCGGCCCACGACAACGTCACGTCCGAACAGCATCAGCACACTGTCGATCGACGGCGTATGCGTGGTGCCCGCCACCAGCAGACGCACCGGCATCGCCAGTTGCGGCATCTTCAGTTTGTGCGCGCCGAGCGTCGCCTTCAACGCGGCGGCGATTGCTTCCTTGGTCCACTCGACCGTCTTGAGCGCCGCGGCCAGATCGGCGAGCGCCGGCCGCACTACGTCGGTCACGTGCTGCGCGAGGGACTCGGCATCCGGCGCCGGCGTGCGGTAGAACATCGCGGCGTTCTCGGCGATCTCCTTCACCGTCGATGCACGGTCCTTCAGCAAGCCCACCACGGCCACCAGATCGGCGCCCTGCGCGAGTGCGGCGTCGTCGATACCCAGTTCGGTGAAGAACGGCCTGGCCAGCCCGGCGAGGCGCTCGTTATCCGCTTCCTTGATGTAGTGCGCATTCAGCCAGTTCAGCTTGTCGTGGTCGTACTGCGCCGGGGACTTGCCCAGATGCTCCAGATCGAACCACTCGACGAACTGTTCGCGCGAGAAGATTTCCGCGTCGCCATGCGACCAGCCGAGGCGCGCCAGATAGTTGACCACCGCTTCCGGCAGGAAACCGGCGTCGCGATAACCCATCACGCTCATCGCGCCGTGGCGCTTGCTCATCTTCTCGCCCTGCTCGTTCAGCACGGTCGGCAAGTGCGCGTAGACCGGCGTCTCGCCGCCGAGCGCGCGCAGAATGTTAATCTGCCGCGGCGTGTTGTTGACGTGATCATCGCCGCGAATCACGTGCGTGATGCGCATGTCCAGATCGTCGACCACCACGCAGAAGTTGTAGGTCGGCGTGCCGTCCGGACGCGCGATCACGAGGTCGTCGAGCTCTTCGTTCGAGATCTCGATGCGGCCTTTCACGGCGTCGTCCCATGCCACCACACCGGTGAGCGGATTGCGGAAGCGCAGCACCGGCTGCACGCCGGCCGGCGGCTCCGGCAGAACCTTGCCCGGCTCCGGACGCCACGTGCCGTCATAGCGCGGCTTTTCGCCGGCTTCGCGTTGACGCTCGCGCAGCGCGTCGAGTTCTTCCGTCGACATGTAGCACGGGTACACCAGCCCCGCGTCCTGCATCTGCTCGAGCACTTCGCGGTAACGGTCCATGCGCTGCATCTGGTAGAACGGGCCCTCGTCGAAATCGAGGCCGAGCCACGCCATGCCTTCGAGAATGGCGTCGACGGATTCGCTGGTGGAGCGCTCCACGTCGGTGTCCTCGATCCGCAGCACGAAGGTCCCTTTCATCTTGCGCGCGAACGCCCACGGATAAAGCGCGGAGCGAATGTTGCCGAGGTGGATGAAGCCGGTGGGACTCGGTGCGAAACGGGTACGAACGGAGGTGGTCATTAGCGGTTACTCGGAAGACAGGCGCCGGCGCTCGGAGCAGACATCGCCCGCAAAGCGCGGCAGCGGAGCGCGCCCATTCGGCAAAACAGCGCCGTGCATGGGCACGAAGGAAATAAATGCGAGAGGCGAATTATACCTTCGAGAAGCGTCTTACCTGCCCTCGTCCGAACGGCCAGGTGCGGCGTGCATGCGGCGCCGAACAGCGTCCGAGGACTTCCTCTGCAACGTTTCATTACCGCGCCGCCGCGCGCGCGGAGCTTTGCTTTATGATGTGCGCGCGCTGCGGCCGGAGATGGATCCACAGCGCATGGAATCGCCGCCGGCGATGCCGTCCGTCTGACTATCCGCCTGATCGCGGCCACCGGCGACGCCGACTGCGTTGCTCGCGCCGTTGCTGGAGAACTCGTTGAAGCCCTCATCGCCTAGCCTCGCCCGCCGTAACTTTTCACTGGCCGCCGCCTCCGCGGTGCTGGCCGCTTGCACCACGACCGGCAGCAAAACCGACAGCACGCCCGTCGCCGTCACGCCCACCACCAATACGCCGCCGCTCGACAAACCGCAGCGGCCGCTGCGCGTCGCGCTCGCGCTAGGCGGCGGCGCCGCGCGCGGCTTCGCGCACATTGGCGTGATCAAGGGGCTCGAGGCGCGCAATATCCAGGTCGATCTGGTGGCCGGCACCAGCGCCGGTTCGGTGGTCGGCGCGCTGTACGCATCGGGCATGAACGGCTTCGCGCTGAACAAGCTCGCCCTGACCATGGACGAAGCGTCGATCAGCGACTGGGCCATGCCGTTTCGCACCCGCGGCTTTCTGCAAGGCGTCGCGCTGCAGAATTACCTGAACACGACGCTCAACAACCGCCCGATCGAGAAGATGGCCAAGCCGCTCGGCGTGGTCGCCACCGACCTCAGAACCGGCCAGCCGATCCTGTTCCAGCGCGGCAACACCGGCATTGCGGTGCGCGCGTCGTGCAGCGTGCCGTCGATTTTCGAGCCGGTGAAGATCGGCGGCCATGAGTACGTGGACGGCGGCCTCGTGAGCCCGGTGCCAGCGTCATTCGCGCGCAAGATGGGCGCGGATTTCGTGATCGCTGTGGATATCTCGCAGCGCCCGGAAAGCGGCCTGACGGCCAGTTCCTTCGATGTGCTGATGCAGACCTTCACGATCATGGGCCAGACGATCAAGGCCTATGAACTCGACAAATACGCGGACGTCGTGATCCGGCCGAATCTGGCCGCCATGAGCGGCAGTGATTTCTCGCAACGCAACGCGGCGATTCTGGCCGGCGAGGAAGCGGTGGCGAAGATGATGCCGGAGTTGCAACGCAAGCTTGCGGCGAGCCGCGCTGCGGCGTAAGGGACCTGAGGCGGTCCTTGAAGCGGCCTCACCGGCCGCTCAAACGCAAAAAAGCCTGCTTCGTTCGAAGCAGGCTTTTTCATGCCGGGAACCGCCGACGCAATCTTACTGATTACCGCCGATTGCCGCGTTCACGCGCTTGCGCAGGTCCTGGCCGTCCTGATACGACGCCTCGATCCGGCGCGCACCGGTGAAGCGCTTTTCCCAGTAACCGTCATCCATGTCGTCGACACGGATCGTGCTGCCCGTGGAGGGCGAATGCACGAACTTGTTGTCGCCGATATAGATGCCGACGTGCGAGAACGTGCGGCGCATGGTGTTGAAGAACACCAGATCGCCCGGCTTCAGGTCGCTCACGCGAACCTTTTCGCCGACACGGCTCATTTCCTCAGCGCGGCGCGGCAGCGCCATACCGAGCGTGTCCTGGAACACGTAGCGCACGAAGCCGCTGCAATCGAGCCCCGAATCCGGGGTGTTGCCACCCCAACGGTAGCGCACGCCGATCATGTTCAGCGCGCCGACGACCACGTCGCCCGCTTTGCCGGCCATGCCGGACAGGAACGATTTGGCGCCGCTGTCGCTAACGGGAGCGGTTGCTTGCGAAGTGGGAGCGGACAAAGAATTCGACCCGCTGAGGGTCGAATATGAGGCATTCTGATTGAAACTGCTTACTTCGTCGGCGAATGCGCCGGGAGCTGCTGCCATCAAGACGCCAATGAACATCCCGGCGACGACGCGCGTGCAAGCCTGGGTTAGGTTTCTGTGCTGCATTGGTCGGTATTTTTTGCCTAAAAATCAGGGGTCTACGGAAAAAAGTTTGGTCGATACTAGCCAGTAAGTATTCACATGTCAAAACAAATAGAAAAATACAATCGAGACACGCACCCAATTGGTGAAAAAGCCGTAAATCAATGTTCCAGCGCTGCTTTCAGCAGCTTTCGAGTGTAGGGGTGGGCGGGGGTCGCAAAAATCTCCTCAACCTCGCCGCTTTCGACGATCGAACCGTTTTGCATGACCGCGACACGATGCGCCATTGCCCCGATTACCGCCAAGTCGTGGCTAATAAAAACGAAGCCAAGGTTGTACTTCTGTTGCAACCCGGCGAGCAGTTTCAGCACCTGCTGTTGAATGGAAACATCGAGCGCGGAGGTCGGTTCGTCGAGGATCAGAATACGCGGTTCCAGCACCAGCGCCCGCGCAATCGCGATCCGCTGACGCTGCCCGCCGGAGAATTCGTGCGGATAGCGTTGCAGCACCGTGCGATCGAGGCCGACTTCGCGCAGCACCGAGATCACCTTGTCGCGGCGCGCTTGCGGCGTCATGGCCGGCCGGTGTAGCGCGAGCCCTTCGCCGACAATCCGCTCGATGGTCTGGCGCGGCGAAAGCGAACTGAACGGATCCTGGAAGACCACCTGCATGTTCGAGCGTAAGGCGGTCTGTTCGGCGCCGCGATAGCTGCCGAGCGCCCTGCCCTGAAACTCGATCTCGCCGTGCACGGTGCGTTGCAGGCCGAGCAAGGCCATCGCCAGCGTCGACTTGCCCGAACCCGATTCGCCGACGATCCCCAGTGTCTCGCCTTGGCGCACGGACACGTTCGCGTCCGCGACGGCGCGAAACTTCCCCGAGCGAAACCAGCCACTGAAGCCCGGCAGCTTCGTTTTGAAATCGACCGAGATCCCGCGCGCTTCGAGCAGCACCGGCGAAATTGGCAGAACCGGCACCACCGTGCGTTCGGGGCGACTGGCCAGCAGACGTTGCGTGTACGGATGCTGCGGCGACTCGAACACCTGCTCGACCGGCCCGCTTTCCACCAGAACGCCCTTCTCCATGACCGCGATGCGTTGCGCGAAATGGCGCACCAGGTTCAGGTCATGCGTGATCAGCAGCACGGCCATGCCGCGTTTTTCCGCTTCGTCGCGTTGCAACTCCAGCAGCAGGTCGACGATCTGCGCGCGGATCGTCACGTCGAGCGCCGTGGTCGGCTCGTCGGCCAGCAGGAGACGTGGACGGCACGCTAGCGCCATCGCGATCATCGCGCGCTGACGCTGGCCGCCCGAGAGCTGATGCGGATAGCTGTTCACGCGCTTGCCCGGCTCGGCGATGCCGGTGCGCCCCAGCAGCGCCACGGCGCGCTTGCGCGCCTCGTTCGCGCTCACGCCGTCATGCACGACGATGGTCTCCGCGATCTGGTCGCCGACCGTGTAGAGCGGATTGAGCGCGGTCATCGGCTCCTGAAAAATCATCGCGATGTCCGAACCGCGCAAGCCGCGCATCTCGCGCTCGCTTTTGCTGAGCAGCTCCTCGCCGTCGAAACGGATCGAGCCGCTCACCTGCGCGTCGCTCAACAGACGCAGGATCGACAGCGCGGTCACGCTCTTCCCCGAACCCGATTCGCCGACCAGCGCCACCCGTTCGCCGCGCTGGATCGCGAGCGTGACGTCGCTGACCGCGACCGTAGCGCCGAAGCGGACATGCAGATGATCCAGTTCGAGCAGCGGCTGTGGCCCGTTACTTTGCAAGTTCGCGCTCATTGATTGCCTCCGGCGCGCATGGCATCGGAGATACGGGTGTCGAGCGCGTTGCGCAGCGCGTCGCCCATGAAGGTCAGCAACAACAGCATCGCCACCAGCACGCTGAAGGTGGACAGCGAAATCCACCACGCGTCGAGATTCGCCTTGCCTTGCGCGAGCAACTCACCGAGGCTCGGCGTCGGCGACGGCACCCCGAGGCCGAGAAAGTCGAGGCTCGTCAGCGCGAGAATGGCGCCGCTCATGCGAAACGGCAGGAACGTGATCACCGGCGTCAGGCTATTGGGCAGCACATGCCGCCACATGATCTGCCAGTTCGACAGCCCCATCGCGCGTGCCGCGCGCACATAGTCCTGGTGGCGATTGCGCAGGAACTCCGCGCGCACGTAATCGGACAGGCCGATCCAGCCGAACAGCGAGAGCAGCACGATCAGCAGAATGAAGCCCGGCTCGAAGATCGACGAAAAAATGATCAGCAGGTAAAGCTCCGGCATGGCGCTCCAGATTTCGATCAAACGCTGCCCGATGATATCGGTACGTCCTCCGAAATAACCCTGCACGGCGCCCGCCGCGATGCCGAGTATGGTGCCGATCAGCGTCAGCACCAGCCCGAATTCCACCGACACCCGGAAGCCGTACAGCAGACGCGCGAACAGGTCGCGGCCGCGGTCGTCGGTGCCGAGCCAGTTGTCGCGCGACGGTGGCGCCGGGTTCGGCGCCTTCGAAAAGTAATTCAGCGTGTCGTAGTAGTAACGATTCGGCGGATACAGCGCGAAATTACCCGGCGCGTCGAAACGATGCTTGATGTAGGGATCGAGATAATCGGCCGGCGTCGGGAAATCTCCGCCAAAGGTGGTCTCGGCGTAGGTCTTGAACATCGGGAAATACAGGCTGCCGTCGTAGCGCACCACGAGCGGCTTGTCGTTCGACCACAGCGGGCCGGCCAGACTCGCCGCGAACGCCACGACGAACACGATCAGGCTCCAGTAGCCCAGACGCTGCTGGCGAAAACGCTGCCACACACGGCGCGCGGGCGAAGGCGAGACGAACGCGCGCGCCGGTTCGGTGCGCGCGGACGCATCGGCGGAAAGACGGGCTCGATTCATCAGCGCTCCAGTTGTTCGAATTGGATGCGGGGATCGACCCACACATAGCAAAGATCGGAGATCAGCTTGGTCGCCAGCCCGATCAGCGTGAACAGATACAGCGTGCCGAGCACGACCGGATAGTCGCGCCGCACCACCGATTCGTACGACAGCAGCCCGAGGCCGTCGAGCGAAAACAGCGTCTCGATCAGCAGACTGCCGGTAAAGAACGCGCCGATAAACGCAGCCGGAAAACCGACGATCAGCGGCAACAGCGCATTGCGGAACACGTGCTTCCACAGCACGCGCTTTTCAGACAACCCTTTGGCGCGCGCGGTCAGCACGTATTGCTTGCGGATCTCATCGAGAAAGGCGTTTTTCGTCAACATGGTGACGACCGCGAAACTGCCCACGACCGAGGCCGTGATCGGCAACGCGATATGCCACAGATAGTCGAGAATCTTGCCGGCCACACTTAGTTGCGCCCAGTTGTCCGAAGTGAGATTGCGCAGCGGAAACAGTTGCAGGAACGTGCCGCCGCCGAACAGCACGAGCAGCAACACGCCCAGCACGAAGCCCGGAATCGCGTAGCCGACCAGCACCACGAGGCTCGTCGCGACATCGAATTGCGAGCCGTTGCGTATCGCCTTCGCAATGCCGAGCGGCACCGATATCAGATACGTCAGAAAGAACGTCCATAAGCCGATGCTGATCGAGACCGGCAGTTTGGAAACGATCAGCGACCACACGCTTTGATGGCGGAAATAGCTCTGACCGAGATCGAAAGTCGAGAAGCGCTTGAGCATCAGCACATAGCGTTCGAGCGGCGGTTTGTCGAAGCCGTATAGCGCTTTCAGTTGCGCGATCTGCTGCGCGTCGACGCCGTTATGCGCGCGCAGACCGAACGGCGCGCCGTTCTCGGCGCCCTTGCGCAATTCGTGCTGCATCTGCTCGACCGGTCCGCCGGGAACGAACTGGATCACGACGAAGGTCAGCGTCAGCACGCCGAGCAAGGTCGGGATCATCAGCAGCAGGCGTTTGAGGATGTAGCTCCACATGGCGGCGTTTCCGGTGCGAAGGCGGTGAATGAATGACGGGTTAGCGCGGCTGGGGCTGTGCTTACGGCTGCGCTGGCGGCTGCGGTTGCGATTGTGGCTGCGCGAACCACCACATCGATGTAATCCAGCCTTCCGCTGAATAGTACAGGGGCAGCGTTTTGGGCCACGCAAGGCCACGCTTGAACGCCACGCGATGCGTCGCGCTGTACCAGTGCGGCACGACATAGTAGCCATGCATCAGCACACGGTCGAGCGCGTGCGTGGCGTCGACCAGCTGCTCGCGCGTTTGCGCATGCACGAGCGCACTTAGGATCGCATCCACTACGGGCGACTTCAGCCCGATCATGTTATCGGAACCCTGCGTATCGGCGGCCTTGCTGCCGAATCGTTCGATCTGCTCGGAGCCGGGCACCTGCACGTCCGGCATGCGGATGGTGGTGGTGTCGAAATCGAATGCGTCCAGACGCTTTTGATAGACCGCGAAATCCGACACGCGAAACGTGGCCTGGATGCCCAGCTTCTGCAGATTGCGGATGAAGGTCGCGACGATCGGCTCCATCTGCGCGGACGAACCGGAGTCGTCGAGAATCTCGAAGCGGAACGGCTCGCCCTTGGCGTTGCGCAATGCGCCGTCGCGATAGGTCCAGCCGGCCTGCTGCAAAAGCGCGCGCGCCTCCAGCAGGTTGGCGCGCAGCGAGCCGGGCGGATCGGTGTCCGGCTGCTTCGGCGGCGGACCGAACACGGCCGGGTCGAGCTTCGCGCGCCACGGTTCGAGCAAGGCCAACTCGCCCGGGGAAGGCAGACCCTTCGCCTGCAGATCGGTGTTGGCGAAGAAACTGTCGATACGCGTGTACTGATTGAAGAACAACTGCCGATTGAGCCACTGAAAATCGAGCGCGAGATCGAGCGCCTTGCGCACGCGCACGTCCTGAAACAACGGCCTTCGCGTGTTCAACATGAAGCCCTGCATGCCGGTGCCGTTATGTTGCGGAAACACCTGCTTGATCAGCTCACCGCTATCGAATTTCTTGCCGACGTCACGCCGCACCCAATTGCGCGCGACGTATTCGACCAGCGCGTCGTACTCGCCGGCCTTGAACGCTTCCAGGCGAGCCGTGCTATCCGAATACAGCTTGTAGACGACGCGATCGAAGTTATTCATGCCGACGCGCACCGGCAGCGCCGCGCCCCAGTAATTCGGGTCGCGTCGGTAGGTGATCGTGCGGCCGTTGTCGTATTGTTCGATCAGATAAGGCCCACTGCCGATCGGCTTTTCGAATGCGAGCTGGTCGAACGGAATCCGGCTGCCGTCCGGCTTCATCCCCCACTTGCGCGAGAACACCGGTATGCCACCCGCGAGCAACGGCAACTCGCGATTGCGCTGGTGAAACTCGAAGCGGATCGTGTGCGGATCGATCACCACCGCGCGCGTGATCTCGCCGAAGATCGATGCGAATTGCGGCGCGGCCTGGGGGCTTTTCAGCGTGTCGAGCGAGAACTTCACGTCGTCGGCGGTGACCGGATCGCCGTTCGAAAACCGTGCTCGCGGATTGATGTGGAAGGTCACCGACAGGCCATCCGGGGCGATGTTGATGTCGTCGGCGAGCAGCCCGTAGGCGGACGCCACTTCATCGCTGCTGCCGACGGTGAGGCTTTCGAACATCAGGTCCACACCCGGCGCCGTATTGCCGCGCAGCGTGAACGGATTGAATTTGTCGAAGCTGGTCAGGCGGCTCGGATTGGCCAGCACCAGCGTGCCGCCCTTCGGCGCGTCCGGGTTGACGTAGTCGAAGTGCTTGAAATCCGCCGGATATTTCGGTGCGCCGTATTGCGCGATCGCATAGACCGCGTGTGCCCGCGGCGCCACGAGAAGACCGGCCACGGCCAGCACGCCGCACATCATCGCGGCGCAAGCTGAGCGCCATGCACGCGGCGCAATCGCGAGGCCGGCACGCGAGGGTCTGTGAGTCACGCTGCACCGGAGTGCACTAGGCGTTGGAACCCGTCGCGAGCCAGTTGTCATAGGGGCCTTGTTGGTCAGTGGGCAATTGCAGTGTGAGAGAATTCTACCCAATAAACCCGCGCGATCCGCACGTCCGTTGCGTACAGTGTCGACGTGCGCGGCGCGCCGATCTGATCAGGAGATTCCATGGGCTTCCTCGCTGGCAAACGTATCCTGCTGACCGGCTTGCTGTCGAACCGTTCGATTGCCTACGGCATCGCGCAAGCCTGCAAGCGCGAAGGCGCCGAACTGGCGTTCACCTATGTCGGCGAGCGCTTCAAGGACCGCATCACCGAGTTCGCCAGCGAGTTCGGCAGCGACCTGGTGTTCCCCTGCGACGTCGCCGACGACGCGCAGATCGACGCCCTCTTCGTCTCGCTCAAGCGACGCTGGGACGGCCTCGACGGTCTCGTTCACTCGATCGGCTTTGCGCCGCGTGAAGCGATTGCCGGCGATTTCCTCGACGGCATGACGCGCGAAAATTTCCGCATCGCGCACGACATCTCCGCGTACAGCTTCCCCGCGCTCGCCAAGGCCGCTCAATCCATGTTCACGCCGGACGCCTCGTTGCTCACGCTGAGCTATCTCGGCGCCGAACGCGCGATTCCGAATTACAACACCATGGGTCTCGCCAAGGCTTCACTCGAAGCCAGCGTGCGTTATCTGGCGGTCTCGCTCGGGGCTAAAGGCGTGCGCGTCAACGGCATTTCGGCGGGCCCGATCAAGACGCTGGCCGCGAGCGGCATCAAGGGCTTCGGCAAGATTCTCGAGTTCGTCGAGCAGAACGCGCCGCTCAAGCGCAACGTGACGATCGAACAGGTGGGCAACACGGCGGCGTTTCTGCTGTCGGATCTGGCGGCTGGCGTGACGGCGGAAATCGTGCATGTCGATAGCGGCTTTAGCGCGGTGGTGGGCGGCATGGCCGCGGTGACGGAGTGAACGACGAGCGTTCCGCGTGAGCGCGCGGCGCTTTGTCCTCGCCGCTGCGTTTTGCGGGCTTATTGCAGAAGCCCAATAAAAAACCGCCCTTTTCGGGCGGTTTTTCTTTGACTTCGCGATTCGATCAACCACGGTCTGGACGCTTAATGCCAGCCGCGATGATTATCGTAATGATCGCGACCGTAGTTGTAACGGCCCGGGGGATGATGGCGGTACCAGTCGTCGCGCGCCCAGTAGCGGCGGCCGTCCCAGTAGCGGTCGCCGTGCCAGCCGATTACGATCGCCGGGCCGCCGTAGTACACGGGCGCCGGTTGATAGACCACGGGCGGCGGAGGCGGCGGCGGCGGTGCATAGACCGGCGCCGGTGCGACGTAGACCGGCGCGGGAATGCCGATGTTGACACCGATGTTGACACCGCCGGCCATTGCGGCACCCGACGCGCCCAGCGCAAAAACCCCGATCAAAAGTGGAACAAGACGAGCGGACTTCATCGATCACCCTTTTTGAAGAATGTGTTGTTGGCGGAAATATAGCGCAAGGCGCCGCTCCGCGTATTTCAACTTTGTAATAACTGATGCATAACATCGCGTGCATGGCCAGCCGGTTACGTCTCGTTACATTGGACATGGTTTTGGTGAAGAAGCGGTGGCGTTGTAATCGGAGTGCGAGACAATGCAAGGCGGCTTTGCTAACCGCGCGTTCAGGCAGCGAGCAATTCGGCCGACGGCAATATGCACGGCCAGGCACGCATGGCATTTGGCATTTGGCATTTCCCGTGCGGACAGTATCCGTAGGATATCGAAGCATTATTTCTTCATATCCCTGCCCTACCTCGGCACAGAAACGCTCCCGCGCGGTTTGGGTTGTATCGAATGCGGCCAGCCTTCGAGGCGCCAGTCGATCCGGCACATACGGCGAGGCTCGTTAATGGCATGAGCACGTCGCCGCCGCAGCAGACTCACACAGCGATCCGTCATTTGCGTCGCACACGCAAAACGAACATTTGATGTTCGAAAGAACATATCCACGGAAACTCATAAGTGACCGGCCGTCCGACTCCGGCCTCTGGTCGGCGACGCATCGTCGAAACGCCCGGCTTCATTGATAATTCAGTGAAAAACCCAAACCGACCCAATGATTTTCCCTAGTGCCCCACAAACATATCAGTGACACGATGACTGACACTAATCGCAAATAAATGTTCGAATTCGCGCGTGCCCGCTTTCCCGACGGCCAGCCAGCGGACACTTCGCGTGCGGACACAGATTTTTGAAAACAATCATTGGTTTGCGCTGGGGGATCATCGCGCTCGTGTGTCTCGGGACGATCGGCAACTATCTGTCGCGCAACGCGTAGATCAACTCGCCGGTGAAATAGCGGCTATGCGACGGCGCGCAGCTGTTCGCTGCGGCCGCGCTACAACTTGCAGGACCTGATGGTCGGCATCAACTACTCAAACGTGCAATACGCGCCGGGCTCCGGTTCGCTGTATGCCAGCGAAGCTGTGTTCAACACTTACGGCGTGATTTCGACGTATCGGATCACACCTGCCGTGATCGTCGGCGCCGGGTACAGCTATACGCGCGCGAGTAAGGCGAATGGCGTGAGCGATCCGGCGCGCTATCACCAGATTTTCGCCGGAGCAGACTTATAACCTCTCGACGCGTCCTACGTTGTACGCGCTGAAGGCGTATCAGCTTGCGCGCGGCAAGACGCTGATCGCGGCGGGCGCCGCCGCGATCATTACCGATGCGGTGGCGGTGGTCGGCGACTCGCAGAATACGACACCGTCGTCGGGGCCTTCGCAGTTTGTTGGGATGGTGCGGTTGCGGCACGCGTTTTGAGGGGAGGTGGCGTTGGCGTGCAGACCGCTCAGGGACTGATGCGGCCGTCTACCTAACGGGCCGCCGTCCCTGTTTAGGCTCGATCTACCGCAGGCCACTTCGCGAAAGCGAACACCCAGATCATGATCAAGTTCATGATCGGCACAAACATGGTGAGTATCCACCAGCCGGAGAAACCGGCCCTCTTGATGACCCTGACATAGGGGTACATGAAAAGTACGGTTATCGCCAACAAGATCAACCAATGCAAGATACCCAATTGCCCCATGCTTCACCTCAGTTCTTTGTGTTGTGAAATTATGCAGTGATAGCGCGAGTGATCATGCCTCATCGGCTGCGGATTTTTCTGGTTTGATAGTAGCCTCCCTGTGTCAGGTGGAAGCCCAAAGCGACAGGTCCGGACGCGTGGCGACGGCGCACGGCCTTTGCGACTGGACCAGCGAACAGGGTTATGCGCGAGACTTCGCAGTGACTGTTAGTCGCGACGGCGCGAACCCGTCATCGAGGGGAGACGCCGTATCACAACAGGAGTTATTTCAGAATGCCTCCGAAGCGCGGCATGGCGAAGGGAGCCATATAAAAAAGGACGACAAAAACACTCGCGACGCAAAAAACTAACGTCCATTTTTGGGTTGACCAGCGCCTGTACGCCACCGCGTTGAGGCCCGCAAAGACAAACGCGGGCCCAAACAGCGCGCCGAAAAGAACAAACAGCGTGAGAATCCGTGGGCTGCAATGCTCCATGTCAGAACAGCCAGACATCGGTGCACGTGTACCCGCCCAATCGACATGGCTGAACGCATAAAGCAACAGCCATGTTAAAAGTAGCCCCCATGTGAACCCCCAGTGCCGCGACAGACACCCTCCTCACTGCACCTCCCAAAATAAAATCTGCCTGGATTTTCCGAGGTCTGAATAAATGTTATCGCTCCGGCCTCTCAGCCATGACAAGGGATTGGGAATCCTGGGGCACCCCAACACGAAAGCGTAGAAACGATTCTGCCGAAGGTGTAAGCGTGTCCTTGTTCCACAAATCTATATGGTCGCCGCTTAAGTCAACTCCAGAATCACCGTCCTGTCGCCAATAACCGTAAAAGAACACGATTGCTGTGCGGCCTTTAACTTGCTCGCCCAATCCGGTCCAGTAATGTTCTCTGCTGTTGAAATGCCAGCGAATGGCCTTTGCTCAAGCCATTCAGCCAGTTCATAGGCTCGGGTGGCTGTAGCTTTCCGTGAAGGATAAGCCGCCCCAAGGTCGGCTTTCCCGGCATCGGCTTGACGAGCTTCTGCGAGAATGATTTCATTCACTGCCGACACGATGGAACGTCACGCTCATGCGGATCGCACACTGGTTGCCATAGTTGCCGTTCGGATCGTCGTAGGGATCACCTGACGGGTAGTTGTCCCACAGTTCCCGAAAGGTCACAGCCTTTAACCGCACTTCCTTGATAGAGTTTGGCATCGTGTTGGTTCGGACCACTGTTTTTCTGTTTGGCATAGTTCAGACTCCGAGGCATTTCTCGAGGGCTTCGTCGCCCCAATGCACTGTGTAATCGTCGCTTGAGTCGGTGTAGGTGCGCGGTAACTGGCCACTCGCGTCATTGCGTCCCGCGTGCGTTCGCCTGTCTGCCGTCTCGATGAAATACGGATAGCCTTTGAGCACGACGCCCAGATCGGTGGCGCGGACCTGTTCGTCGTAGGTGCGGCTGATACGTTGGAAGCTCAAGCAGCGAATCCGGGCACGGCACGGACTGCATGCAGTGCTAATCTTAACAGTTCGCGCGTCCAGCCCTCTGCAGTCCTTGTCGCAACATCGTTCAGCGCGTCGCCCGTCGCGACGGCGAGCTTCTCAATGGCTCGCGATGCCAAGATAAACGTGGCGTGCTTCGACGCCGCAATTGCGGTAAAGGAACGTGACTTCGACTCGACCATTGCATCCTCCCGTAATACGGGGCGAACACATGCGGAGTCTACCGGCCTGTGTGCAGGTCAAAGGTTAACATCACTCGTGCATCTAAACGTGTTTGGCTAGCTGACGCAACGCCCTGGCCGAGTGGAACACGGCGGCCTTGTGCTTGATGATGGGTCAGAAAAAACAAAACCCCGCAGAGCCTAGACTCTGCGGGGTTCTCTCTACCACTTCTGGCGGAGACGGAGGGATTCGAACCCTCGATCCAGGTTTTGGCCCAGATGCTCCCTTAGCAGGGGAGTGCCTTCGACCTCTCGGCCACGTCTCCCAAACTTTCGGTCGCGCAGGGAGTCAGCGCGACGAAGCCAAGATAATAGCGGGCCGAACCGCGAAGGTCAATGTCTGGCACACACTTTTTGTGCCAGTTTCGTCACCGACGACGCAATTTATTCACCTCGGTCACGCAAAACAAACGGAGCGCTCTTGTCCACCCCATTGTTCGAAGCAAATTACGCTTGATCCAGTTCGAACGCTTTATGCAGCGCGCGCACGGCGAGCTCCATGTACTTCTCGTCGATCAGCACCGAGATCTTGATTTCGGAGGTCGAGATCATCTGGATATTGATGCCCTCTTCCGACAGCGTGCGGAACATCGTGCTCGCGATACCGACGTGCGAGCGCATGCCGACGCCGACCACGGAGACCTTCGACACCTTCGGATCGCCCAGCACCTGCTCGGCCTGCACGTGGCCCTTCACCTGGGTCGTGAGGATGTCCATGGCGCGCTGATAATCGCCGCGGCCGACCGTGAACGTGAACGCCGTTTTGCCTTCCACGCTCTGGTTCTGGATGATCATGTCGACGTCGATATTCGCGTCCGCCACCGGGCCGAGAATCTGATACGCGATGCCCGGCTTGTCGGGCACACCCATCACGGCGATGCGAGCTTCGTCGCGCTGAAACGCGATGCCCGAGATGACTGCTTTTTCCATGGTCTCGTCTTCTTCAAAAGTAATCAGGGTGCCCGACTTCATTTCAGCGTCGAGCGGTATCAGCGGATCGGTCAGGCTCGACAACACACGTGTCTTCACCTGATATTTGCCGGCGAATTCCACCGAGCGGATCTGCAGCACCTTCGAACCCAGGCTTGCCATTTCCAGCATTTCTTCGAACGTCACGCGATCGAGCCGGCGCGCTTCTTCCACCACGCGCGGGTCGGTCGTGTAGACCCCGTCGACGTCCGTGTAAATCAGGCACTCATCGGCTTTCAACGCAGCCGCAACCGCGACCGCCGATGTATCCGAACCGCCGCGACCGAGCGTGGTGATGTTGCCGTCAGGATCGATACCCTGGAAGCCGGTGATTACCACCACCTTGCCCGCGTCGAGATCGCGCAGCACGCGCTCGCCGTCGATTTCGCTGATGCGCGCTTTCGTGAACGCGCTATCCGTTTTGACCGGCACTTGCCAGCCGGCGTAGCTGACCGCGTCGACGCCGGCTTCCTGCAGCGCGATGGCGAGCAGACCCGAGCTGACCTGCTCGCCCGTGGCGGCAATCATGTCGAGTTCGCGCGGGTTCGGCTGACCCGTGATTTCTTTCGCGAGACCGAGCAAGCGGTTGGTTTCGCCGGACATCGCCGACGGCACGACGACCATCTTGTGGCCAGCCTTGTGCCATTTCGCGACGCGCTTGGCGACGTTCTTGATGCGCTCGACCGAGCCCATCGAGGTGCCGCCGTATTTATGTACGATGAGTGCCATTGTCGTTCTGAACTGGAGGAGAAACCGCGCTGGCGCGCTGGAGACGACCGCACAAAAGCACAGGAGCGCAACGTCTTGTGAACGACGGCAGAGTGTGTGGCGGCGTAAATGCAGCACGCGTGCAGCACGCGCGGATTTGCCCGGGAATGATCGCTGATGGCTTACCGGAAACGACGGATCACGATCGAAAACCGACGACAGCGACGGCGAAATCGGGTCGGGCAAACAAGTTAACGTACCCGATCGAGGGCAAAAAGACAAGCCGGAAAGGCTATCGGAATGCACTGAATAAGGGCTGCAAAGGCCTGTTTCATGCGGATTTGCGCCCTATTTCCAGATTCACTGCCCGCGCAATCCGGGTGTCCGACCGGCCGGTCAGGCGATCAGCAGATCCTCGCGCCAGACGATCTTGACGCGCGATTCGGCCTCGTCGACCTGTTCCGGCAACGCTGCGCGATTGACCCCGAGCAGGGGCACGAACAGCAGATCGTCGCCGATGTAAAGCAGCGGCACGTCGCGCTTCCACGCGGGAATGCCGCGCTCCTGGAACAGGTTTTTCAGCGTGCGGCTCGGCGCATTGCGGGCTTCGCTCGTGCGCATCCGTTCGCCGCCACTGCGCGAACGCGCGCTCAACACGGCGCGTTGCAAAACGCTCGCGGGAATCGTGTCGGGGTCGCCGGGGGCAACGCCTGCGTCGGCGAATATGAAAGTGCCGCGCCATTGAGGCAAACGCCAGATCGACTCGCCCTGCCACGCGAGTTCGCTGACTGCGCGCGCGGCGAGCGTGGTTTCGTCGGCGGGCTCGCTGCTGTCTCCCGCTTCCCAGTAGACGAGGCCGCGATAGCTGCGCAATGCATGACCCGCGTGATCGATACGCAGACCATGGCCCTCGCCCGCCGCGCCGATCTCACGCAGTTGACGCAGCGCATCGCCGAGACGCGCGCTCGATGCGGCGACGAGGCCCAACGCGCGCATCCAGTAACGCATGAGGTTGAGCGCGCGGTCGTCGTCGAGCGCGAGCAATGCATCATGCGATAGAGCACGCCCTTCGTCGCGTGACGCTTCTTCCATATCGATGTGAGCCAGCGCGTCGAGCAAACGCTGCGCCGACGCCGCATGCGCCGCCGTGCGCGCAAGCGCGTCGCGAAACCCTGGAAAGTGGACGGCCAGCGCCGGCGTCACCTCGTGGCGCAATGCATTGCGCGCATAGCGTGTATCGGCGTTCGACTCGTCGTCGATCCAGTGCAACGCGCGCTCGCTCGCGTATTGCTCAAGTTGCGCGCGCAGCAGATGAAGCAAAGGCCGCACACGTGTTGCCGACGCTCCCGCCGGCAAATACTCGGGCGCCATCGCGGCAAGACCCGCGAGACCCGCGCCACGCAGCAATTGCAAGAGCACGGTTTCCGCCTGATCGTCCGCATGCTGCGCGAGCCACAGCGTGGCGACACCACGCGACGCGCACATGCCGTCCAGCGCGCGATAACGCGCATCGCGCGCGGCGGCTTCGACGCTCACGCCCGCGTCACGCGACACCTCGACGTGCTCTGCCGCGAACTCGACGCCACGCTCCCGCGCGAACGCCTCGCAGTGCGCGAGCCACGCATCGGCATGCGCGCTCAGCCCATGATGCACGTGCAGCGCGAAGCAACGCGACGCGCCCGCGACACGCACCGCGGCATCGAGCAGCACACTCGAATCGACACCGCCGCTGAACGCAATCGCAATACGCGCGTCAGCTGCAAGCGCAGACAACGAAAAGCCGACCGCTTCGAGAACGAGGCGGTCGGCGGGTGTTTCGGCGGTGGAATTCACGTCGCTAGCGCGTTAAGCGCTGAAGAACGAAAGAGACGCGCGCGGGCTTAGGCACCCGGCGTCGTTTCCTTGAACTTGCCGTACGACATCAACCGTTCGAAACGGCGTTGACGCAGGTCGTTGATGCTCATGCCCTGGAACTGACGCAGCGAATCGGCGAGCGCACGGCGCAACATGGCGGCCATGCCTTTCGGATCGCGATGCGCGCCGCCCAGCGGCTCGTTGACAATCTTGTCGATCAGGCCGAGCGCCTTCAGACGATGCGCGGTCAGGCCGAGTGCTTCCGCGGCTTCCGGCGCTTTCGCGGCGCTCTTCCACAGAATGGATGCGCAGCCTTCCGGCGAGATCACCGAATAGGTCGAGAATTGCAGCATCAGCACGCTGTCGCCGACCGCGATTGCCAGCGCGCCGCCCGAACCGCCCTCGCCGATGATCGTCGCGATCAGCGGCGTCTTCAGCTCGGCCATCACGTACAGATTGCGGCCGATCGCTTCCGACTGGCCGCGCTCTTCCGCGCCGATGCCCGGGTAGGCGCCCGGCGTGTCGATGAACGTGAAAATCGGCAAACCGAATTTTTCGGCGAGACGCATCAGACGTTCGGCCTTGCGATAGCCTTCCGGACGCGGCATGCCGAAGTTACGCAGCGCGCGCTCCTTGGTGTCGCGGCCCTTCTGATGGCCGATCACCATGCACGCCTGGCCGTTGAAACGCGCGAGGCCGCCGACGATCGACAGGTCGTCCGCATAGTTGCGGTCGCCGTGCAGTTCGTGGAAATCGGTGAACAGCTCACTCACGTAGTCGAACGTGTAAGGGCGTTGCGGATGACGGGCGATTTGCGAAACCTGCCACGGCGTGAGGTTCGCGTACAGATCTTTGGTGAGCTGTTGACTCTTCTTGGACAGCCGCTCGATCTCTTCCGAAATATCGACGGCCGAATCGTCCTGCACGAAGCGCAATTCTTCGATCTTCGCTTCGAGTTCAGCGATCGGCTGTTCGAAATCCAGAAACGTGGTCTTCATTGTTTGTAATCCTTGGACTTACCGGCAGCGCGTATTCTAACCGCGCTCGCCGATGTCAAAACCATTTCGCAACTATCAACCTTTAACAATTGATAGCTTTTGAAATGGTCCCGTTTCTTCTTTTTCAGTAGTCGACCGGCAATGGGTCAAGACTACGCCACATATACCAGGTGGCGACGGTGCGCCACGGCTCCCAGTTGGCGGCGACTTCGCGCGCTTCGCTGCGTGTGACCGGTTCGCCGCTGAAGTAGTTGACGCTGATCGCACGAATCAGGCCCAGGTCGTCGAGCGGCAGGACGTCGGGGCGCGACAGATTGAAGATCAGGAACATCTCCGCCGTCCAGCGGCCGATGCCGCGAATCTGCGTGAGTTCGGCGATCACCGCCTCGTCTTCCATCGACGTCCATTTGCCGACGTGCAGCGCACCCGAAACGAAATGCTGCGCGAGATCGAGCACGTATTCGGCTTTGCGCTTGGACAGCCCGCACGTGGTCAGCTTTTCAAGACCGAGCTTGATGAACTGCTGCGGCACCAGCTTCGGACACGCGGCCTCGACCTTCGCCCAGGCGGCTTGCGCGGACGCGACCGAAATCTGCTGCCCGACCACCGAACGCGCGAGCGTGACGAACGGATCGCCGCGACTCAGCAGATGCACCGGGCCGAACTTCGGAATCAGTTTCTTCAGGATGCGATCGCGCTTGACGAGGTCGGCACACGCCTTGTCCCAATAGGCCGGACGCCTGACTTCAGGCGTAAGGCCAGCGATCTGCACCGGCACCGCGACTTCGCTCGCCGCTTCGCCGCCCGCCGTTGCGGACGCGCGCGTCTTGCGCACGACTTCGCCTTCGTGCCCCTCAACGCTTACGCGGGCGAGCTCCTGCACGTCGCCGGCCAATTCAGCCGGCAAGGCGCCATTGCTCTTCACACGAGGCGCCTTCGCGCGCTTCGCGAGAGGCGCATGCGCCGACGCGCCGTTGAGCGCGCGCTGCACGGTGGTTTTTTTCGCTGCGCCCGCTGCGGTCTTGGCCGCCACCCCGGCGGCTTTCGACGATGCTTTCCTTACCACGCCGCTGCCCGTGCGAGCCGACGTGCGTGTCGACTTTGCCGCGGCTGCCGCGTTTGTTTGAGACGCGGCTCGTTTAGCCGGCGTCTTCGTGGCCGTTGCCATCCTGCCTCCTGCCTGGCGAGTCGATCAAAGGGTAAGTCGAGGTGCGCTCACACGCGCCGCCACTCAGTCGACCCGCCGGGTTTGTCTTCAAGTGCAACGCCGGCCTCGAGCAATTCGGCCCGGATCCGGTCTGCTGCCGCATAGTCCTTCGCCTGCTTGGCGGCCACGCGCGCCGCGATCTTCGCTTCGATCGCGGCGGGCTCGAGCGCGCCTTCGGCTGCTGCCCCCGCTGCCTGCTGCAGGTACGCACGCGGCTCGCGGCCGAGCAGTCCGATCACCGCGCCCAGCGAGCGCAATTGACGGGCCAGCGCGGGGTCGCGCGTGCGGTTCACTTCTGTTGCCAACTCGAACAACACCGACACTGCAACCGGTGTGTTGAAGTCGTCGTTCATTGCTGCCTGGAAACGCTGCGCATGCGCTTCGTTCCAGTCGAGTTCGGCGTCGTCCGGCGTGACGTCCTTCAGTGCGGTGTACAAACGCGCGAGGGCGTTGCGGGCGTCGTCGATATGCACGTCACTGTAATTCAACGGCGAGCGGTAATGCGCGCGTGCGATAAAGAAACGCACGACCTCGGCATCGTACTGCGCCAATACTTCGCGGATCGTAAAGAAGTTGTTCAACGACTTCGACATCTTCTCATTGTCGATCTGTACGTAGCCGTTGTGCATCCAGAAATTGACGAAGGTTTGACCGGTAGCGGCTTCACTTTGCGCTATTTCGTTTTCGTGGTGCGGAAACTGCAGGTCCTGCCCGCCGCCATGAATGTCGAAATGTTCGCCGAGCAATGTGCAGCCCATTGCCGAGCATTCGATATGCCAGCCGGGACGGCCGCGCCCATACTTCGAGTCCCAGCCTGTATCTGCCGGCTCTTCCGGCTTGGCCTGCTTCCACAACACGAAGTCGAGCGGGTCCTGCTTTGCGTCGTTCGCCGCGACGCGTTCGCCCGCGCGCAGATCTTCGAGCGACTTGCCCGACAGCTTGCCGTAGTTCGCGAACTTGCGCACCGCATAGTTCACGTCGCCGTCGCTCGCCTGATAGGCGTAGCCGTTCGCTTCGAGCTGCTCGATCATGCCGAGCATCTGCGGAATGAAATCCGTGGCGCGCGGCTCGATGTCGGGCCGCTGGATGCCGAGCGCGTCCGCGTCTTCATGCAGCGCCTTGATGAAGCGATCGGTCAGCGCTTTGATCGTTTCGCCGTTCTCTACTGCGCGCCGGATGATCTTGTCATCAATATCCGTGATATTGCGCACGTAGGTCACGTCGTAGCCGAGCGTGCGCAACCAGCGCTGCACGATGTCGAACACGACCATCACCCGCGCATGACCGACGTGACAATAGTCGTATACGGTCATCCCGCAGACGTACATCCGCACGACGCCTTCTTGCAGCGGCACGAAAGTTTGCTTGTCACGCGCGAGCGTGTTGTAGATGCGCAGTGATTCCATAGAGAACGGTGCGTGGGCCGAAAGAAATCCGCAATGTGTTTCATGCGCGCCGCGCGCCGCGAACAGACGGCGGGTGCGTCGCATACAGCAAAACCGGTGCACCTGGTGCGGCGGTCAGGCTGCGATCAAGGCGGAGACGACCACGAGTGGCGAAAAGACAGTTTGCGGTTCGACGGAACGCGCAGACCTTTTGTTAGAATGGGTCGGAGTATAACATCCAGACCTGAGCCTATGAAACCTTCAAGCGGCCGCGCGCGCAGCGCTGCGACCCTCGCCGCGGCGGCCTTCGGTGGCGTCGCGCGCGGCATGACGCACGGCATGAGCCGCGGCGTTGCTCTCGGTGCCACGCGTGCCCTCACCTTGCGCGTCACACTGGCTGTCGCCCTCGCGGCCGTGCCCGCCGCGGCCGCCTTTGCGCAGAAAACCGCCACGCTGCCGCAGGGCCCCGCCGTGCGCGACAACACGCCGGAAATCGACGCGTCGATCGCGCAGAAAAACTGGGCGGCCTCGCTAACCCAGCTCGACGCGCGCATCGCCTCGAATCCGCGCGACGCGCAAGCGAAGTTCAAGCGCGGCACGGTGCTCGCCCACCTGAATCGCGACGACGAAGCCATCGCCGCGTTCACCGAACTCACGCAGACGTACCCCGAGTTGCCCGAGCCCTATAACAACCTCGCCGCGCTTTACGCCAAGCATGGCCAATATGCCGAAGCGCGCGCCGCGCTCGAAACGGCGACCAAGGTCAACCCGGGCTACAGCCTCGCGTACGAGAATCTCGGCGACCTGTATCTGCGCATGGCCAATGAGGCCTATCGCCGCGCGCAGAGCCTCGGCAAGGTGAGCCCCACCACCACGCAGCGCCTCGCGGACATTCAGAAAGTCATCTCGCCGGTCAAGACCCCGGCCCAGGCGAAACGGGCCGCCACCCCGGAAGACGACTACACCGCCCGCGCCACCTCGAACATGACGCAGACGCCGAGCTTCCAGTACGGCGGCGCAAACGGCTCGCTCGCCATGCCGCCCTACATGGCGCCCTCGAAGTAAACCATTACGCTTTCGCGCAATACGTTTTTTCCAACCCTGAGGATCTTCATGAAATGGTTGATGTTGGCGCTCGGCAGCGCCGCCCTGATCGCAAACGCTCCCGCATTTGCCCAGTCCGGTTCGCAAGCCGCGCATCCGTCCGTCCTCTTCAAGACATCGGAAGGCGACATCCGCGTCGAGTTGTATCCTGAGAAAGCGCCGAAGACGGTCGCCAACTTCCTCGACTACGTGAAGTCCGGCCAGTACAGCGGCACGATTTTCCATCGCGTGATTCGTGGCTTCATGATTCAGGGCGGTGGCTATACGCAGAGCTTCGCGGAGAAGCCGACACGCGCGCCGATTCCGCTCGAAAGCCGTAACGGTCTGAAGAACATGACGGGCACACTCGCCATGGCGCGCACCAGCGATCCGAATTCGGCCACCGCGCAGTTCTTCATCAACACGGTGGACAATGCCGGCCTCGACTATCCGAATCCGGACGGCAACGGCTATGCGGTGTTCGGCAAGGTCACGAGCGGCATGGACGTCGTGAAGAAGATCGAAGGCACGCCCACCACCTCGCGCGGCCCGATGAGCGACGTGCCGCAAAAGCCGGTCGTGATCGAGTCGGCAACGGTCGTCGGCAAGTAATTGCAGCAAAGGCGAGCACTGAAAGCGCGCGCAAGAAACAGCGCGCACGAGAACAGCGTCAGCGCTCAATCCACGCCCCGGCGCGGCTCAAAGTCAACTCATGACGACTCACCGCGCCTTTTACCCACCCTGTTCATCAAAGGATTCCATCATGGTTGAACTGCATACGAACCACGGCGTCATCAAACTCGAACTGGACGCTGAGAAGGCGCCGAAGTCGGTTGAGAACTTCCTCAACTACGTGAAGGCCGGCCACTACGACAACACGGTGTTCCACCGCGTGATCGACGGCTTCATGATCCAGGGCGGCGGTTTCGAACCCGGCATGAAGCAGAAGCCGACGGCCGAGCCGATCACCAACGAAGCGAACAACGGTCTGAAGAACGTGAACGGCTCGGTCGCCATGGCGCGCACGAACGACCCGCATTCGGCCACGGCGCAATTCTTCATCAACGTGAACGACAACGACTTCCTGAACCATTCGTCGCCGACGCCGCAGGGCTGGGGCTACGCCGTGTTCGGCAAGGTGGTCGAAGGCCTGGACATCGTCGAGAAGATCAAGAAGGTCAAGACGGGTTCGAAGGGCTTCCATCAGGACGTGCCGGCGGACGACGTGGTGATCGAAAAGGCTGTGATCGTCGACTGAACGTGAACGACGCGTCGACCCGTTCGAACTGACATCAGGCACCTTCAATGCTGCAAGAAACGCCGCTGCGAAGCGTCGCCGCGGGCGTGCCTGGCGAGGGCAAACGCCCGCACGCCGCACGCCCGTTTTTTCTCCTCTCCGATATTCATCTGAGCGAGGCGATTCCGCATACGGTCGCCGCGTTCGAGCATTTCATCCGCTTCACGGCCGAGCAGGCCGATTCGATTTTCATACTCGGCGATCTGTTCGAGTACTGGATCGGCGACGACATGCTCGTCGAGCCGTTCGTCGCGCGCATGGCGGCGCTGCTGCATACGTTGTCCGAGCGCGGCATCGCGCTCTACGTCATGCACGGCAATCGCGATTTTCTGCTGGGCAAGCGTTTCATGAAAGCGGCCGGCGCGATCTGGCTGCCTGATCCGTTCGTCATCACCGCGTTCGGCACACGTGTCGTGCTCGCGCATGGCGACGGCTTGTGCACGGCGGATCGCGGCTATCAAACGTTCCGGCGTTTTGCGCGCAACCATTTCGCGCAGATGTTGTTTCTCGCGTGGCCGTTGCGCTGGCGTCAGAAGCTCGCCGAGAACATGCGCTCGAAAAGCGAGCAAGGCCGCTCGCGGCCGGTTTCGCCGAAATACGACGTGACGGCGGCGGCCGTGGCTGCGTTATTCAAGTCGTCGAAAACAGCGACCCTCATTCATGGGCACACGCACCGGCCGGCGCGGCATCGCGAGCCGGGCGGCACGCGCTGGGTTTTGCCGGATTGGGATCTCGACCACGGCGAGCGGCGTGGCGGGTATTTGCGTATCGATGCTGAGGGGATTCGGGCGTTGCCGTTGGATTGAAGGCGGTGGTGCGGGTTGGGCACGGCTTTCATTTGCGCTGCGTGCCAGCGTTAGCGCTACCCTCTCTGCGCGTCGATGTGGCGTTACCATTAGCGCTGGCCGCTCGCGTGAACGGCGGTGTCGCCGCCTGCAAAAAGCGTTACCGCTCCGCCACCGCCCCTTCCACCTTGCCTGCGATCGCGGCCGACAACCGCCGCAGATCGAGCAACGCCGCATCCGCGCCTTGCAGTCCTTCGAGACTCGTACCGAGCCGCTCCAGCGCGTCGACGATTTCGTCGATGCGCTTTGCTTGCGTGGCGGCGTGATCGATCAGTCCGTGAATCGCCAGCGACACCGGATCGTCCGCGTTCGGCGTGATGCCGTATGCGCAGAAGCCGCTGCTTCCGGCGGAGCGCTTGATGTCGCGCGCGGCGCCCTTGGAACCGGCATCAGCGGCCTCTGAAACCATTTCAGCCGCCGCCGGCACGATGATCCGCGCCGGATTACCCACCGCCGTGCCACGCGCCGGCACGGGCTTGGTGACCACCGCGTTCGAACCGATCTTCGCGTCCGCGCCGATCGTGAAACCGCCGAGCACCTTCGCGCCCGCGCCGACGATTACGCCGCGCTCGAGCGTCGGATGCCGTTTCGCGCCACGCGTGAGCGACGTGCCGCCGAGCGTGACGCCCTGATAGATCGTGCAGTCGTCCCCGATCTGCGCGGTCTCGCCGATCACCACGCCCATGCCGTGATCGATGAACACGCGCCGCCCGAGCGTCGCACCCGGATGGATTTCGATGCCGGTCATGAAGCGCGCCATCTGCGAGATGAAACGCGCGAGCCAGCGGCGCTTCGCCCGCCAGCATGCATGCGCGAGCCGGTGCAGTACCAGCGCGTGCAGGCCCGGATAACACGTGAGGACCTCCCAGGCGCTGCGGGCGGCGGGGTCGCGCTCGCGGATCGTGGCGATGTCTTCGCGAAGTCTCGTGAACATGGCAGCAACTGTGTTGTGGGAGAAAGGGCCGCGCGCGCGACCCGGCGCGCACCACGGCATGGCTTGCCGCATAGCACCGCGGCAGCTTTGCTTAGAACGTTTTGGGGATTGTAGGGGGATTGCGGAAAACCTGCCGGAAGTCCACGCTGCCGGCGGGGTCGTCGCCGGCTATCGGGAAAGCGTTCAGAAACGGCATGCAGCGCTCAGGACGCGCCGCCATCCCTGGACTGGGTCTTCAACAGAATGTGTTTGGCGATGCCGCGCACGATATTCACTTCCTCGCGCTCGAGACCTGAACGCGCGAACAGGCGGCGCAAACGGGACATCAGTTTCTTCGGATTGGCCGGATCGAGAAATTCGAGCGCGACCAGCGCGCTTTCCAGATGCGTAAACATGCTTTCGATTTCGTCGCTCGCGGCGCGCGCGCCGGCCGGCTCGCTCTGCCCCGCAGCCGCCTGAAGCGTGCCTTGCGCCCCGTCCGTTGCGCTGTCGGCCGATAGATACATCGTGCGCAACTCATACGCCAACACCTGCACGGCCTGCGCGAGATTGAGCGAGCTATAGGCCGGATTGGCGGGAATATGCGCCAACGCGCTGCATCGCTCGACGTCCTCGTTCGACAGCCCCGTGCGCTCGTTGCCGAACACCAGCGCGATCTCGCCATGCACCGCCTGCTCGCGCGCGACGCCGGCCGCGGCGCGCGGCGTCCATTGCGGCGGCCCGTATTCGCGCAGCCGCGCGGTCAGCGCGATCGACCAATGCACGCCGCTCAGGGCGTCGGCGAGCGTCGGCACGACGTGCGCGGAGGCCAGCACGTCGTCGGCGCCGCTTGCCATGGCGATGGCTTCCGGATCGCTCTGCACGTGCGGCACGCGCGGCGACACGAGCACGAGCCGCGAGAAACCCATGGTTTTCAGCGCGCGCGCCGCGGCGCCGACGTTGCCCGGATGGCTCGGCTCGACGAGCACGAAGCGCGTCGAGGTGAAGCCCCCGCGCAATTCGGCTATGTCAGGATCGGAAGAATGGTGGGTGTGGTCCACGATGGAATTCTGCAAGCTAAAGACGCGTATGGTAGCGCCAACGCCGCAGCCAGTCCGATTTGCATGCAGGTGCGCTTGCCGATGCCGCGCAAAACCCGCGCAGATTACCCACCCCTCCCGCGAACGCTGCCGCGGCGCCCGGACTCAGGTAAAATACCGATATTCGCGTCCAGCTTTGCATGAGCGCCTCGTTCTTATCCAATTCGTCTCCGTCGGCGGAATGCGCACCGGGCCTGTACCGGGCGGGCGTTCCGTGCTGTTTCCGCGCCCCTTGGAGGGCGCCCAATTAGCGCAGGTTAGCGCTCATCTACCGGTCAGCAGCCGTGCTGCCCCGGCACAAGGATCCAGTCTCATGCATCCCATGCTCAATATCGCTGTGAAGGCCGCGCGCCGCGCGTCACAGATCATCACCCGCGCATCGCTCGACCTCGATCTCGTCCAGGTCAGCAAGAAACAGCACAACGATTTCGTCACGGAGGTCGACAAAGCGTCTGAAGCGGCGATCATCGACACGCTCAAGACCGCCTACCCCGATCACGCGATCCTCGCCGAAGAATCCGGCAAGTCGGATAACGAATCCGAATACCAGTGGATCATCGATCCGCTCGACGGCACCACCAATTTCATCCACGGTTTTCCGTACTACTGCGTGTCGATCGCGCTCGCTCATAAAGGCATCGTGACGCAATCCGTGGTCTACGATCCGACCCGCAACGACCTGTTCACCGCCTCGCGCGGCCGTGGCGCATTCCTTAACGACCGCCGCATCCGCGTGGCCAAGCGCGACCGTCTGGCCGACGGCCTGATCGGCACCGGCTTCCCATTCCGCGAAAAGGACGGCCTCGAAGCGTACGGCCGCCAGTTCGCTGAAATGACCGAAGCCTGCGCCGGCCTGCGCCGCCCGGGCGCCGCCGCGCTCGATCTGGCGAACGTCGCCGCCGGCCGCATGGACGGCTTCTTCGAGCAAGGCCTGAATGCGTGGGACGTCGCCGCGGGCAGCCTGCTGATCACGGAAGCCGGTGGCCTCGTCGGCAACTACACGGGCGATTCGGATTTCCTGCACGTCGGGGAAATCGTCGCGGGCAACGCGAAGGTCTACGCGCAGATGATTCCGATCCTGTCGCGTTATAGCCGCACGCGTCAGCAACCGGCTTAAGTCTTGCCAGCGTGACGCCGGTCCGGCACCGGCAACCGAATATGAACAAGCGGCTTCGGCCGCTTTTTCGTTGGCGCGCCTGCATGCAGCGGGCGTTCGTGCTACAAAGCGAAATGCCGCGCCGGCGCACTTCATTGCCGGCTGCGATTCGCGCGTTTTTTGCTGCGCCCTGCTTTGCGCCTGACTTGCGCGCAGCTCCCGACCCGCTTCATGAAAAAAGGCTTCTACACAATCATCGCGGCGCAGTTTATTTCGTCGCTTGCGGACAATGCACTGTTGATCGCGGCCATCGCGCTGCTCTCCGTGATTCGCTCGGCCGCCTGGGTCACGCCGCTCCTGCAGATTTTCTTCACCGTTTCGTACGTGCTGCTCGCGCCGTTCGTCGGCGCTTTCGCCGACTCGATGCAAAAGCGGCACGTCATGTTCATCTCCAACGCGTTGAAGGCGAGCGGCTGCCTGATGATGATCGCGGGCGTTCATCCGATGATTGCGTACGGCGTGGTCGGCTTCGGCGCGGCCGCGTATTCGCCGGCCAAGTACGGCATCCTCACTGAACTGCTGCCCGCGGAAAAACTCGTCAAGGCGAACGCGTGGCTCGAATCGGCCACCGTGCTGTCGACTATCGTCGGCACGATGGTGGGCGGCGCGCTGATCAGCACCTTCGCGGATAAATTCGTCGCGCACGCGCATCTGCCACTGATCCGCTCCTCCGCCGATCTCGCCATGTTCGCGACGATGGTGACTTACGCGATCGCCGCCGCGATCAACATCTTCATTCCCGACACCGGCGCGCGTTATGAGAAGCGCCTGAACGAACCGAAGAAACTGGTCGGCGATTTCTATCATTGCTTCAACGTGCTGTGGGCCGACAAACTCGCGCAGATCGCGCTGTGGGTGACCACCCTGATGTGGGGCGGCGCGGTCACGCTGCAATTGCTGGTGCTCAAATGGGCCAACGTGAACCTCGGGCTGTCGCTCTCGAAGGCGGCGGTCATGCAAGGAGTCACGGGGCTCGGCATCGCGGTGGGCGCCGCGGCCGCGGCCGCGCTGATTCCGTTGCGCAAATCGCTGCGCGTGTTGCCGGTCGGCATTCTGACCGGCGCGGTGGCGATCGCCATGGCGTTCTACAACAAGGACCTGTTCCCGCCGGGTTCAGGCATTCGCATCGGCACGTACGTGTTGCCGTTCTACATGCTGCTCGCCTATCCGCTGATGATCCTGCTCGGCGCGCTCTCGGGCTTTTTCATCGTACCGATGAACGCGATTCTTCAGCATCGCGGCGCGACGCTGCTGTCCGCGGGGCATTCGATCGCGGTGCAGAATTTCAACCAGAATCTTGCCGTACTGCTGATGCTCGGCGCCTATGCGCTGTTGCTCACCGCGAAGATGCCGGCGCAGTGGATCATCGTCGTGTTCGGCACCTTCATCACCTTCATGATGTGGCTGGCCAAGCGGCGTAGCGCGGTGAACGAACGCACGGTGGATATGCGGGCCATGGTGGAAGAATGACGCTGTCATGCAGGTGAAGCGGACGCGGCGCGGCTTGTGCGAGATTTGTCGCCGTGGCGTGGGGCTGCAATGTGGATTGGCGGTTCAGATTGGCCGTCCGGCCAGGGTCCGCTCGCCGCGCCGGCAGGTTAAACTCACGCCCTGAACAGCTAACGCAAGAAGATACCGAGGATGGGCATTCAAACCGCAGCGGCCAACGACGTCGCACAACACACGCCGATGATGCAACGGTGTTCCTGCCCTTCTGAATAACGGTTCGCGGACCGACTCATACGGCAACCTATACCGAAGAATGGGAGGCTCGCAACCGGATTCCGAACCAGCGAGCCCTAATTGGACCGTCCGGCGCGCGGGCTGTATGAACCGCCGACCGGGAATAATACCGAGCACCCCAAGCGCGAGAAGACCCATTGCAGCGCGGCGATGAACTGCCCTCGCCGACACAATTCAAAAAGAATAAATACACATGAAAACAAAACTAGCGATCGCTGGACTGACGATCCTCGCCGCTTGCACAACAGTCTCCGAAGTTACACCTGCCGGCGACGGACACTACACGGTTACAACTCAAGTCCGCGGCGGCATGACGCCGTGGGGCGAAGTAAAAGCGTCCAGCCTCAAGCGCGCCGACGAGTACTGCACTCAACATGGCAAGCAGATGCATCAGGTCGATATGCAGACGCATGGCGTTCGTGGGTGGACGCCACAGGAGGCAGAACTGACGTTCGCGTGTACGTCCGGGTAACATATTCGCTACCGCCGCTTGGAGGCGACATGCAGAATGCCCCGCTTTTCCACGTCCTGCTGGATCATCTTGAAACGATCGACACGCCGCCGATGGAAGTCCAGCGGTTCGTTAACCACTGGTCCAAACTGACACCGCACGGCCATCTTCCTTGCCCGGTGTGCTTCCTCAACCGCGAGGAACAGCCGCTCGTGCCATTGGGTGCACGGGCCAATCTTGAACCGGTGATTTGCAAGGCGTGTGGCACGCGTTACGAGGTTCCAATCGATGACAGGTAGCGCGGCATGACCGACTCCGGTGACGGCACACGCGCTGAATTGCTGTGCTACCTCGTCGTCGCGCAGCTTGTCGCAATGGCGCGCACCAGCGAATGGCTACGCACTGACCACCTCGTCGAATCAGGACGAATTTGGTGCAAGGCCAACGGCGCACGCTTCGATTGGCAGGAGCGTGTCCCGCTTGGACAACTCGCCGCAGAGATCGCGCCCCATGTTCGGGAAACGTTCGATCTCACCAAGGAACGGTCGTTGGTGCCGCTCTTTGCGGATGGCTGGATGCTCGACTATGAGTCGCCGGTGGTTTGCGGCATCCACGAGGTATGCGCGGCTCGACTGACGTGTTCGACCTAGTCGTCGCAGACATGCGGCGATCCGCGAGACCTGCGCCGACCCGCTCTGCTATCTGATGGTGTAATCAGCCTCACGCTTCAGAAGGCGCCACTTTAGAAAAAAGAGCACGCCTAAGAGCAGCCAACCGGCGCCCATAATAACGATCGACCGCCTCTCCGAATCAGCCTGGGAATTTAACGTCGCCTGAGTATCAGGACGCACTTCAAATATTGTCGCTCCCGACGCTGTGACGTTAGTTACAGTCCGGCCGCAATATTCAACATGAACAGCTTCGCCGACATGGCCTTCTACCTTGCGCAATGGGCTTGAGCCAGTCCCATCTGCGGTTCGATCAGGTATCACACTGCCCGCTCTGTCAAAGGGACATTTGTCGATCTGCACTTTCGAATACGAAATCGGTGGAATCTCGGCCACCAGCAGCACAAGACCCACCGCCAATGTCGCGAAAGCCCAACTTCCGTAATTCGCTGCCTTTTTTCGCGCCTCAGTCCTCATCGTCACCCCATTTTATTGTCGTTGCATCATGGGGCGAGACTCTGCCGAATACGCTTACGCCTTGACCACTTTTTTTCCGGTCACTCGCTTGGGAGCGACCGCGACGGTGGGAACTGAAACGGCCTTTGCCCTCGCGACATCAGCCGTCGTAGCCGAAGTTTCCTTCCTATCCTTAGGATCAAAATGCTGCTTCACGGCGATATGTCTAACTCGCATCGTGCGCCCAGACCCGGCATGCTTGTGTGTCGAAAAGAATGCCAAGTCATCACGCGTGTCGCATTTGGCTTCAGCATAGTCGGGCAGGCTTAACCCTTGTAATCGCGTCCGCCACTTTGCAAGGACGCCTGCACAGTCTTCCACTCTCACATATGCAATCAACGCACCCTGATCAGCGTTCGGGGTACCAGGGCAGTATCGAGTAGTGAGTTGATTGAAGCCCTTTTCGAGGTAAGCATAGTCACTATGAATTTTGGCCTCGCCCACCCATAGATAACCCGCCGAATGCCGAACGACAATATCAGAGTGGCCACCGATTTTCTCGTCGTGTGACGCATCGTACATCCGCGAACACAGCATGGCTATAAGTTCAGCCGTCAGACGATCTTCCCCGTCCTCGCTGCGCACATCGGGATCTTCTTCGATTTTGGCGATACACTGGTCAATATCGATATACAAGACGCGGACGAATTCGTCGTATGACGCGACGAGGAAGCGGTCCGCAAAGAGTGCCCATTCAGGCCGAATAGCGCCCAATTTTTGCAGATCTGCAAGTGACATCGAATCCAATGTCATTGCGCGCCCCCCAGCGAGTGAGCATCCTCACTGAGCACGAAGAACATGAATAGCGAACGTTCGAAGTCCTTGACTGGCTCACCTGTGCCGGGATGATAAAAAACTGCATCATGGCGAGCCTGCGCAACCTCCTCTACAGACACCTCCTCAATGAAATCATTGTCCGCGTCGATAAACTCAAAACGTGGATCAAGCAGATGCAACCGTCCGCCAGATAGATACTCGACAACTGGCAGGATATCGACTACTTCGGGAATACCGGCAATGCGTCCGAGTTGCCCGAACGTCACTCTGTTGACTTTTTGAGTATCCTTTCTGGATAAATAGTCCACAATTTCCACGCACGCGCGTCTGACCTCGGGCCTACGCCCAAGATCCTCTTCAATACGCGCAATGACGGCATCCTTTTCCACGTCAGGTTCTAATCAAGTTTGCTAAGGACCATCGCGAAATCCACCTCGTCCGAGCATCCGTCTATAACGGCATAGCTTACCCGGCTGTCTGCGCCGCCGGCAATGGAAAAATGCCCCGAGATTTCGAGGCTTGGGACGCGTATTTCATCTTTTGCCAGCCAGCCCTTACGGATCGAATACTCATCCGTATCGCCATCAATCGCCTCCATTCCATTCAGGTGAAAATCTTCCTTCCGAAGGTCAGATTTCCGACCCCGCATCCGTTCTTCCTTGATCGAATTCGTCGTCGTAGCGTGACCCAGCTTACTTACAAAGCCGTCCTTTTCAGCGTATAGCTTTGCGATCAGCGGGAAAAAGTTGCGCGGCAGGAGCAGCCACTTGTCGTTACCGAAACGCTCACCGAACGCGGCATTTAGGCGTTCGGTGTAAAAATTTCTTGCTTTCGCAAAATCATCGCGGGTCAGACGGCATGACATGTCGATATGGACCTCCACGCGACCGGTTGCGGGTCGAAAAACGATTGAGTCGAAGGCCTGTACGAATCCATTTCGAACACCAATGACTTCGTCGTACCCATCGAGCGCAGACCGCGCGCTACCATCAAGTGTATTGAGATCTATCGCTTCCCGTTTTCGGAATGCGCGTTTGCTACATACGAAAACTCGTGTCGTTCCGTCCGGATGGACCTGAACGTGACAAAAAACGCCGTTGAACGAAGCTCGTCGAATTTTCGAATCAGAGAGCGGCAAGGGAAATCGCTCGGAAAATTCGGAAGTCGTATCGACAAATTTTCCGATCTCACCAGCCGCAATTTTAGCTTCCTTGGGCTCTACATCGAAAATCGATACGGCCCGAGTACCGACCAAGAGCGAATCCAAGTAGATTGCCCTTGCTTCGTCCCGGCATTCAATCAGCCGATCCCTAGACGCAGAAAGTTCACCATATTTCACCAGCAATGGCGGCCAGCCCGTGGCCGTCGGCAGTTTGGCTGCTTTCAGCCTTGCCTTGACAAGCGAAACTGGATAGCACTCTTGCCGGCTCCTGAGTGCCTCCAGATACTGCAGGATCTCCTTTTTCAACTGCGCCGCGGTAGCGCCTTCGTCCCTCGCGTTCATTTTGCCCTCTCGGTCCTTGCCATTGTCTGATCAATTTCGGCACAAAGTTACCGCAATGAGCGAAGTTGGGAAAGAAGATTTGGCAAAATTTGCAGGTGCCACCCTACTTGATGCACAGCCACTAGGTCGGGCCCGTACAACCGCGCCGGGATATCATTGGAGGTACAAAAATTGTTAAACCACCGCGAAAGGCCCACCAGCCCTTGACGTGATTCAATCAGGCCACCTTGCATAGACGGCCGCACGACCGCATACAGACGCCACCCCAACTCAGAATACTGTACATTTATATAGTATTCTGAGTTGGCGATGCCAGCTGCGAATTGCATGAACTCGCCCCGCCAACGCGATCGCATGGCGGGCACTCTGGAGTGAGCACCGAGGCAACGGAGAAATCGAACAGTCTGATATTTGAAATTCAGCGACAACGCCTAATGCAGCAAATCGGCTCCATCGTCGACGCTAGCACAATGGAAGCGCGCTCCATCGACCCCGCTTTGGTTGACTCGGCCTCCCCGCTGACGACATTTCGGAGGAAGCTAGCCAGCGAAGTTGGACGTGTGGACGACCCGGCGCCGCCAGTCCGCTATGACGACATGAAGAACGTTGGTGATTGGAGTTGCCATGTCGAGGGCCGTTTCTTGTATGGTGTATGCGACACGGCTAACCCAATCGAAACGAGGAATTAGGCAATGCATTCCGCACTTGAAGCCTTCGAGCGGCGCTTCACGCGTCGGCTGTACGCGGTCGCTGTCGCGATCGTGGTCGCGCAAGCGCTGCTTCGGCACTTCTGGATCTGAGCGCCGCGTCTAAGTCTTCGTTGCGCTTCACGCACTACGCCATCATGGCCGCCCATATTTTCTCGGCTATCGTGCAGCGAAACCGACACTCACGCGATGGTCTCGCCGAGGAGAGAATCCTAGAGGAAACCACTAACGCAGCCATGATGCGCTTAGGGTAGGATCGCCAGCAGCAGCGACGGCACGAGCCGGTTAGTGAGTCCCTTACCAGCGTGGGGACGGCTGAAACGTTGGCATAGAGGGCGGCTTCGGTCGCCCTTTTCGCGTCTATACGTCGTTGACCTCATTCATTATTCAAAATTGAATCATCCCAGGGGAGCGGCAATGGACGAACAGAAAATTCGGCAGGTTGTTGCCCGTTTCGCCGTCGAGGCGGTCGAGATTCTCACGCCGCCGCGCGCACCGACGTTCATGGCCGCGCTCGAATTCGAATGCCGCCGCGCCAGCGCCGCGATCATCGGGCACCAACCGGACGCCGACGGCATGGCGCTCGCTCAGCAAGTCATGCTCGCGCTCAGGATAGACGGCGATATCCGGCTAGGCATCCGCACCGCGTTCATGCAGTTCGCCAGCCGCATCCTAGACGACAGGATGGAAGAAGCCGCCGCCGATCTGCGCGATGCGCTCATGGGGAGAATGCCGCATGGACGCGAATGAGGTGACCGTCAGGCAATTCTGCAAGTTCGTCTTCGACACGCGTGCCAACTTTCACGCTGGCATCGGGCCGCACGACCCACTGCCGCTCATTGAGACAGAGGCACGCCGGGTCTCGGCCATCATCACGCCGGCCATCAGCAAACGGTCGTGGTACGGCCTATGGCATGTCCTGAAGGAACTCACTGCCGAGTGCAATGGCGACCCGGTCGTGGCCGCGCTGCTGTACTTGGCGATTCAATGCACGAAGGCAGGGGACGCGCTCAATAGCGGCGAGGATGAGGCGGACGTGAAGCTCAGGCTAGATGCCTGCGTGCGGGATATGGCGAAGAGGATGGTCTAATGCGCGCGCTAGCCACGCCACGTTTCAGCGACGTTCACCCATGCGTACGGACGAAAAAAAGAAGGGCATCACTTGGATGCCCTTAAATCGGTTTTTGGATTGATACGCAGCGTGAAGCCGCCAGACCATGCTTGTGTCACGACGCGCAGCCGACGACGACGCTTTTGTTTGCGCGAACCGGGGCTTGTGCGAGGAGATTAGACGTTCGTATTGTTCGACGGCACCGTGACGCGATGCGTCATGCCGGAAGCACTCGGCGGATTGATCGTGGTGGACAGCTTCTTCGTCTTCGTGGAGCTGCCCACATTGGTTGTGTTCGACTGCTCGATAATGACCGTGACGCCACCGCCATCGGACCCGCCGCCATTTTCCTTCATGGTCTTTTCGATGTTCTGGATATAGTCGCGCGTTTCCTTCGGCGCGAACCTTTCCCAGTCGGCACCGTGCGCCTCATGCCGGACACCTTTCTTATCCGTGTAGCCGTTGATATCGTTATTCAGGTTCCCTTGGCCCCAGTTGTATGCGGCCAGCGTCTTGTCAAGGTCGCCGTGATTGGCCTGAAACAGGTCGCCGTACATATGCGCCGCGCCCTGCGACTCAGAGAGGAAGTCGCCAATGGTCACGCCGTAATGCTTCGCCTGCGCGTCGAGCATCTGGAAGTTTCCCTTCGCTCCCGCGCTCGATGTACGGTTATTGCGACCCCACGACGTTTCAGCGCCCCATACGCCATCGAGGAGACCCGCCGGCAGGCCGTACTGCTGCTCAAGCCCCGTCAGGCGCGTGCCGTAGATAGCGCGACGGCCAGAGTTGAATGCGCTAGAGCCCGCGTCAATCAGCTTGTCCCATGCCGTGCCGCCCGTCGCAGTGTGCAGGCCGTCCACGTCGGCGCGAGATACGCGCGAGTCTGCGATTGCTTGCGGCAAACTCTTGTCGGTCGGCTCCTGCGGCCCCACAAATTTCGGATCGACCGGGACGGAAATGCCCGCGCCCAGCTTGTTCACCATCCACAGCATGGCCTCCATACCCTTCTGCGCGTACGGCACGAGGCGCTCGCCGATCTGCGACTTGATGTTTTCGATGTTCGAGTCGATAGAGCGCTGCACGGTGGCACCGTCGTCGGATTGACCCTTGCCAGCGAGCGTGCGAACAAGCTCGTTTTGGAACTGCTGGAAGTTGCCGCTTTTCTCGGCCTTATCTAGAACGTCGAGGTCGCCCGGCTGCATATCCTTGCGGTTTCGGATCGCGTCAGGTCCAGTACGGTAGAGCTTATCGAGGTCGTCAAACGAACCGGCCTTCGAGATACCGGCGATGGCCTGCAGGCCGCCCTCGCGCATGTCGCCAAGGCCGACCCCAGCGTTCTTCAGCATCGTGGCGATGCCGTTGTGGTCCGACGTGCTCGCGTTCGCCAGGCTGGCCGCGTCGCCGAGCGACTTCAGGCCGAACATGTTCTTTACGGCGTCAAGCTCCATTTCGTAGCCGAACTGGCCGCGACCGGAGTAAGCCTTGTCGAGACCCTGCATGGTAACGGCGAGGTTCGAACCGGCCGGCCCCTTGTACTGGCTATCCCAGTCTTTGACGCCGCGGCGCGACATGAAGCCGGAAACGTCCTGATTGTCGAGGCCGTTCGAGAACAGGCCGCCCTCTGCGCGAAGCTGCGCGCGGATCGGGTCCATGCCGAACTGCTGCAGCAGGAAGTTCTTCGTCGCCTCAGTGCCGCCCATATGCTGCATGGCAGAGTTGGCTTGACCGAGGATCGAAGAGGCGTGGTCCGCCGTCATATCGCCGGTCAGCATCGAGCCGTAGGCGTTCCCGAAATGGTTGAGATTCGGGTTGACCGCATTGAAGCGATTCTGCGAGGCAGCAAAGCCCTGCATGGCCTGCATGACTTCGCCGGGCGTCGCCTTACCCTGCGCATTGACGATGGCTTCAGCGAGCGCAGTCGCGAGTTCCTTGTTGTTCTGGCGATTGTTGAGACGATCCATCCCGGCGACGAAGTTGACGCCTTGGCTAGGCTGCAGGCCGTACGCGCGAGCGAGGTCGCCGCCCGATACCGTGGCCGCCGCGAGTTCGCTGGGGGTGCGATACAGGCCGCCGCTCGCGCTGTTTGCGCCCTGTTCGAGCTTCAGGAACTCGCCACCAGCCACGCCGATCTGTTGCCCAAGGTAGCGGGAATCGCCAGTGAGTTCGCCAAAAGAAATTCCGAGATCGCCCATGCTGCGCTTCAAAAGGTCAGCCGACTCGTTCTGATCCTTCGCGAGTTGCATGCCTTCAGCGGCCAGCTTGCCAAGGGCCTCCGCACCCTTATAGGCCATGAACGCGAGCGCAGCGGGGCCAGCCACCCTAGCCATACCCATCATGCCAGCGCCTTCTGCGGCAGCACCTGCGCCCGCCTCAATACCCGAAGAAGCAGCTTCGCCAGCAACGCCCGCGCCGCCACCCATGCCGCGACCGAACGACGATGCGCCCTTGCCGATTCCGCGCCAAATCTTGCGACCCCATCCGCCGCCACTTTCCTCGCCGCCACCACCGCCACCAGAAGCCCCGCCAGCGCCACGCGGGGGACGACGGCCACCGCCACCACCAGCACCACCGGAGCCGCCTGCGGACCCGCCGGCACCGCCACCACCCGGCGTAGGCGCAACGGCGTTGCCGTTCGCATCTACATCGTTCGCCAGCGTGGGATCGAGCGCCGAGCCGCGAACAGAGTGGAGGAAAGCTCTGTCGCGCATGCGCTGCGCCGCGCGAGGATCGGTAGAAGTCTTCGACCAGTCGATTTGCGAGATATGCAGCCCGCTCTGCCCGGAGTTCTTAAGGGCGTTGCGAACCTGCGCGGAGAGCGCTAGGGTCTGCTGAAACTGGCGATTTACGAGCGCGAGGTCGCGCGCCATCGTCTTTACGTCGGTCGGTTCGAAGCGGAGCTTTTGATTGGCCGCCACCGCCGCGCCGAGTTTGTTCATGGACGCGGTGATCTTTTGAATGGCGGCGTCCACGCCACCTACGTTTGCTCCGACTCCAATCTTCACGTCAGCCATTTTTCAGCACTCCGAATGCTTGTTAGATAGCCTTATCGTGGCGTCACTACAGAGGGCGCGGACCAATGAAAAAGCCCCTAATTAAAGGGGGCTTTCTTCACTCTTCAGGACCCCAATCGTCAGGGGCTACTTCCAACTGTGCGACGGGTTGCAACTGTGCGACGGGTTGCTTCACTGGCTTTTCGGCAACTGGCACGGCAGATTCTGCAGGTTGCTCACCGCGAGCGGCCGCTGCGGCCTCTTCAGCTTCCGCCTCTGCGATGATCTGTTGCATGTAGGCGTCTGCTGCGCCCTCGTCATCGTCGTCAAACTCCAAGCCGGTCTTATTTTCCTCGTAATGGTAGGCCCAATATTCACACTCAATCGCTTGAGGCGTCATTGCGAGGAAACGCTCGTCGGTCGGAGCAAGGCAGTACGTCTTACGGAACCATAGCTCGTAACTATGCGCTAGCGCCCGCCCCTGCGACTTCGCTTCCTTGCGTCTGTTTGCGACGAAAAGAGCCCTCCTTTGCGTACAGCGCGGTTACGATTTTCACGACGGTCTTCTCGCAATCGTCGTCCATCAGCGGATCGAGTGCGTCGATATTGAACGTATCCGGAGAGGACACCATCAGCGTTTGCAGCGTCACCAGCGCCAGCGCAAACGTGTCCCACATAAAGCCTTCCGGCGAGTAGTTGCCTTCCGTCAGGACGTTGTAGCGGCTGCGGATTTTGGGGCCGTCAGCAATGGTGCGGCGAGCGAAGACGAAGCGGCCAATGCCTTCCACGTCCACGTTGAAATCGGTATCGCTTGAAGTGCGCATGATTCTACTTATAAAGAAGTTGAGAGAGCCGCGCTAGGCGGCCCGGGACACGTTGCGAATGGTTAGCCGACTTGGCTGTTGACAACGATGTTTTTCAGCAGCGGGCTCGGCGTGTACAGCGTGAAGACCGACGTACGGCCGACCTTACGAAGATGCGGCTTATTCAGTACCTCAGCGTCGATCGTTGCAAGGTGGCACGCGAGACGCGCTTGCACGGCGTGGCACAGCTTGGCATCGAGTTCGGCGATCACGGCATCGAGTTCGCGCGCTTGGATTTCGGCCTCTTCCTTGTGGGCGGTTGCTTCAGCCGAGCGCAGGGCAGCGGTGGCGTCGGACACGGCCGCATTGCCGGTATTGAGGGCAGCTAGCGACTGGCTCAGAAGGTTCTGAATGTCGGCTTGGTCGTCTTGCGACAAACGCAACCGCATCGCCCACTTGCCAGCCGGATCGCCGCTCTGCTTCGTTTCGCGCACGGCTTCCTCGCCGCGCGCACGCGCTTCAGTGAGGCGCACCAGCAGCGCGGAATTCGCATCCGCTGCAGCCTGAAGCGACGTGCCTGCTTCGGTATGAGCAGCGCGTGCGCGAGCGAGGTTGTCGAGTGCTTGAGTGGTCATCGTAAATACTCCTATTGGTTCAATGATCGGGCTTAGATGAAACTCGAACGGGTATCGGGAATGGTGCGGACGGTCAGATGAGCGCGCATAGCATCGAGGCGCGCATTGCGGGCCTCCTGCAGCGTTTTCGATGCCGAGCGAATAGCAGCCTCGCGCTCGGCAGCGGCGGACCGCTCAGCTGCGCGTTCGGAGGCTTCTGCTGCAGCCTCTTCGTCGGCGAGGCGCTGCGCTTCAGCCTCAAGCTCGCGGACGTACTCGCGAAGTTTGGCAGTAGGGTCGCCAGCAGTGAGCGCCTTCGTGAGCGCCGCGCGGGCGGCTTCGATCTTCGCCTTCAGGTCTTCGCGCATGTCAGCCCCCGATTGGTTCGTGCGCTTCGTGTTCGGTTTGGTCGTCATTACTTATCCTGTTTCGACTTCAGCCATGCGATCACGGCTGTTTTGCTGTACTTCGCCGTCTTCGCATTCAGGCGGAACGGCTTCGGGAAATCTGCTTCTTTCCCTGCGATGCGAGCCGCAGTGCTCTTTGATACGGACAGGATCGCGGCCACATCGCCGATGCTGATAAGGTCCTCGCCCTGCCCGGCCACGGTATCGCTCAATTGCGCACCCCGGGTTAGTTGGTCATTCGCGTCATTCGCGTCTCTTGATTCGACGGGCTCCACTATCGCGTCACGAATTTTTTCAGTGCAAAAGAAAACAATCGCGCCATTCGCGTCATTCGACTTCCCGGATTTGAAGTCGGGAAAGCCGCCCGGCCGCCCGCAATGTGTGTTCGTGACCGCACGATTTCGCTTGACGAACGTCGTCAAAACCAACGCGGGGACGCCCGCAGGAGAATCACATATGCACCCCATGTTTTCCAGCCGGGAGCAAGACCTAGCGGCAACGCCAACGCATCAGGCGTTGCTTCGCAATTTGGGCCTCTCTGGCGGAACCCCGTTCGGCAAATCCGAGCAGCACAGGCAGCTATTGAACTCGCTGCTACAGCAGTCGGGCAACACGCACGCCGGGTCGCATGCACCGGCACGTGTCCACAGCCAGATCGCGCGCAGCAGCAAGTCCGCTATCGACCGCGAAGCAGAGCGCAAATTCGGCAAGCGCACACAGCGCCAGCGCGACCGTCGCGACGACGATGAAACCCTGGATCGCATGAGCCGGGCACGCGAGCAAGACGGTACGTGCAGCCTCTCGAAATCGACCGCGCCCGGCAGCTTCAACCGCATGCGCAAGCGCTTTCAGGCGGCCCCGTCGAACCTCATGCACAAGGCGCTCATGAGCGACGAACAGATCGCGGCGGCCACGTTGTCAGCACTGGCGGCAATGTACGGCCAGCGTAGCGCCGAGCCCGCCGTATCGGATGCGTTCGACTTCGAAGAAAAATTCGGCAAGGGCTTCACCGCGCACGCCAGCGAGCCAGTAACGATCCGTGCCGCCGTCAAGCCGCGCACAGCCGCAAAGCCGACGGTCGCGAGCGTTAAGCAGTCGCTCGGACGCGTGCAAGCGATGGTCAAGAGCCTCGGGCTCGACGGCATCGGCGAGAACGCTGCGCCGGTTGTTCCGCAGCCGCAACGCTTCACCGCCGAGCAGATCGAAGCGGCCACAGCCGCATGCTTGGCAGCCGGAAAATGCACGGGGGCGCAAGCCGCGACCATCAGCACATACATCGCCATGGGCTCGATGCCGCCGCCCGAATTAATGGCGTGCCTCACTGGCGAAGCCGCATAACACCACACCATCAAAGGAGTATCACCGTGAAGTTTGAAGACGTTAAGCGCATCGTCGGCGCACACGAAACCCTCGCTAAGAGCCTTCCCACCGGCCCAGTGCGCGGCCTTCGCATGGCAGCGCCGCAGTACACCACGCCGCAAGTGGAAGCCGCTGCAGGCGCTGCCCTCGCACACGGGGCCATCGATGCACAATCCGCCCAGGTGATCGCCAACAGCCTCGCGCTTGGTGGCGTGGGCGCAGTTCCCAGCATGTTGATGGCGAAGCTGCGCGGCGAGTAATCCGCATTGCCTAAGAGTCAGAAAAGCCTCGGTTATCCGGGGCTTTTTTGTTGGTTCGGGGCGTCCCTGCAACACTCATAAAAGATCGGTAGACATTGCGATTCAGGAGCTTTGCGGGAAAAGTTCGTGACACCGGAATAGAGCCCTGAGCACAAAGGGGTGAGCATGGCATACACGGTACATGAGCAAATCGGGCGCAAGATTCAACTGGCTGCACCCATGCGCATCGAGGAAGTTGTCATGCGCTCGAACGATGCCTACCCCGATCTTCCGCCGACCTTCCATTGCCGCCCTCTGCTCGCCGACATCACGCTTAGCGCGTGCGCTGCCAACTATGCGCGCGGACTGTCCAATTGCCTCGGTTGTCCCGTCGGAAAAGAGAACGCATCCGGCGAGACGCCAAAGCCCATGCGCGCAGAGCCGGGCAAATCCTTCTATTCGAACCGCCCCGCTATGGCGTGCGTGCGCTGCGGAAAAACAGGATTTGAACGGTCGTCGCGCCTCATCGGTCGCATGCGGTTGGTCCACAGGGTAGCTCTCTGGCTTCCCGATTCGGTTGACGCTCTCAGCGTGGACGTTTCCTGTTTCAACCGCGAAACCGAAGTGAAAATTGGGCGTAATAGCAAAGGGGCCAAGCCTGTTCGCCATGCCAGCTTGCGCGAAGCGGTGGCAACGTACCGCGTTGGAAAAAAGCTCTACAGAGATATCGCCATTGGCATGCGCGCCTCTGTCAATGAGGTTCGTCGGCTGCTCGCACGCGGATATCCGGATGCCGCAGTGAAGCTCATCAAAGTCAGCTTCAACGGCACGGCAGCCGACCTTAATTCAGACGACGATCCCATCTACCTTACCGGCATAGCGAAGGGTGCCAACGCCCTCGCCTATGTGAAGAATGCCGACCGCGCACAGCAGGCAGACCTGGATGAAATAGGCGGCGACCCGCAACCAGAGCGCAAGCCGAACGCGAAGACGCATGAGCAGATTGCCGAAGAGTTAGGCGTCCATCGCAACACGGTGCGATACCGCCTGAAGACGCGCGGAACAGTCGAGCCGACGCTTGACACCAATGGCTCGCCGCTGCAGCTAAACAACACGTCAGGCGTCAACGGCGTTTCATGGTCAGAGAGTTCAAAGGCTTGGGCTGCTCACGGGTCTCTGTCTGGCCGCACCATTTATCTCGGCGAATTCAGCACGATTGAGGAGGCGGCGGCGGCTCGCGCGGCGTTCGACTCGCGCGAGCACGGGACCATCGAGCCGCGCGAGGAAACCTGCGCCGATTGCGGATTCGGCACCGACATGGCCGAATTCATCGAATGGCTCGGCATCGCTGCATGGGAGCGCAAGCCCACTGCGCCGTCCGCACGCGTTGGCGACGCCATCGCATTGCCTGAAGTCGCCGAGCCCGTCAGCGAGGCGCAGGAAAAGCCCGCTGAAGTCATCGCACCGACCGTAGAGTCGGAAGCCTTCAGCGCTCCCGCACGCGACCCCGTGGCCGAATCCGTCAGCAAACTTGAGGCCATTGAAGAGGTGCGCCCGCTCACCCGCAAGGAACGCCGCGAATATGCCCGGCTTGAGGCAAAGATCGCCAAAAAGCAATTGCGCGCCGCGCAGCAGACGGCGAAAAAACACATGCCAGCGACGAAGGCGAAGGCCACGGTAATCGCGTCGCGCGCCTTGGCGATCTTCGATTCAATGGGCGCGCAGGCTGGCAAATGATGCCCGCGGCAACGTGACGCGACGATAGACCGCACGCTACCCAATGAGGAACCCATGAGCAATACCATCCACACAACCACCCTGCGCGGTGAACGCAGGAGCGTCGAGCGCCTGAAGAAAGAGCTGATCTTCGACAGCGTCATGCAGCACTACTTGACGGCTGGCGCAGTACTGCACCACGTTCCGGACGCCAACGAGCCCGGCGACGCGTTGCGTTGGTCGCTGGCACTCGCCGGTCTGGCGTACAGCGACAGCGCGAGCGAGGAGGCTTGGGCGTGCGGCAAGCCAACGACCTCGCCGGGCGCACGTTCGGGCGGCTGAAGGTTGCCTCTCACGCCGGCAGCCACGAGCGCGGGAAAGGCAAGTGGGCGTGCCTCTGTGGCTGCGGCAATGCTGCCGTGATCGTCGGCTACATCCTGGGAGTCGCGCTGCTCAATGTCTCTGATCGACTGATCCGGAGCGGCCTAACTCGCAAGTATTGGCACGACGGCCGTTTGGTCACATGGCGCCCAGCCCATTGTCCGAGAAACCGTACCAGTCCACAGAGCGGAAGGTGGCGGATGTCGACCACGTCTAACACGTTACGCTGGACGAGCACCACTACTCGGTGACGTTTCGCTACGCCCGCAAGCAGGTACACGTCCGCACACGGCCAACACCACGCCAGCCATCAATATTCCCGGACCCGGCAATTCCCCCAACGCCATTTCGGCCGCGAAAGGCTCAACAAGCAAAGATTTTAGGATTGTTCAGGTGCGGCGAAAAACTCTTCTGAATAGAAATCAATATCAATACCCCACAAAAAGTAATGCTGAACTTGAATAAAACAATTTGGGAGAAGTCATTCACACCGTATGACCCTGAAGGCAAAGACTCCAGATGCAATTCAGCCAACCTCTCGCATTTAGAAGCCAACACTCCGCGCACAGTCAAAAAGCACGACTAATATCCCGATAAGAAATTGAGGTACAAGATTATCGATATAAGTGGTTAATACATAGTTACGGAATTTACCTGCAAAATCGTTCTGAAATAGCGGTCCGTTCCCCTCTAAAAATAAATGGTGCTGAAATGGACGAACAAATTTACAAAGGTATGTTTACGCGCCGCACGATACTTAAGGCTGGCATTGCAAGTATTCCTAGTGTTTCACTTTTTCTTGCCGGCTGCGGTGGTGGCGGCGATATTACGACTCCACCGGCAAGGACCACCTTATCGTTGGCGACACCTGTTCCTCCCGCACCCACTGCAATGACTCCGTTTTCAGTCAAAGCCAGTGGGCTTGATGTAAGCCAGCCCTATACGGTCTCAATAACCTATCCCGGCGGTGCCAACATCCAATTAACCCCGGTTCGCACTAAAGCGGATGGCACCATTGTTCTTGGAACGCCGCTTTATATGGACCCTTCGACCGGACTAACCGCTAGTGTAATAGCGGACCTCCAAGTGGTCCAAGGCTCGATGACGTCCAACAAGGTCCAAATCGCAATCCAAGACATGCCCGCAGTTTCAAGCTATGGAGCAGCGCCGGGGGCAATCGCGCGCGGTTTTATGAACTATATGACGTTAAGCCTCGCAAGAAATCTCAATCACTTGCAGGCCATCCACTCGTTTCCAGCTAACAAAACCGATACTTCGGCTGTCCGATCTACGATTCAACGCCAGATCATCGACACGATCGAAATGCGCAATAACATAGATATCCTTGTGGCGGGCACTCAAAAGTCGTTAGCTTTTGGAAAAACCAGCAATGGAAACCCGATTCAGTTCAACAGCGTGACATTAGACGTTTTGGACCGTCGAATCGCAATGCACTTGCAAGCCATTGGATACTTCCCAACGACATTATTTCCAATAGACAACCAGCAAACTGCGATAAAAAATAAAAATGATGAACGTGCCCATGTTAGCGATATTAAGGGTTTAGTAGACGGGATCGGAGCGTTAGCCAGCATCACGGGAATAACGAATGGGACATTGGGTGCAATGCACCCGGCGACCTCTACGAATAATTTAGCCGACAATATAGTTGCGGGATTGTCAGCTGCGACTTCGTTTGCTGCACTGGTCGGGGGCGCGCTAGCCCTACCAGAAGTCGCCGCTGCTGCAGCCGTTGCCGGTATCGTACTTGGCAGTTATACCGTTGGACGAGATATTTATAACATCGCAAACTCGGAAGAAGGGCTGACCTGGACTTCCGGGATTAAGACGGGGATAGATGTGCTGGGCGTAGCCACGCCTGTATTGGGGGTTCTGGGAACGGGAAGTGGCTTGGTTAAATCTGTGACCACAGCTTTAGAAAATTTCAGTGGTGATGGAGTGTCAGGTATAATAGCTCAGGGTGCTGGATTTCTAGTTGGAGCTGGAGCCTTAACCACGACTATAATCGATCTCAGTTCTACTGCCAATAAAGAAAGCTCTTCGGCTAACCCGCCTCAATTGTCAGGGGACGTCACAGGTAACGTCGCGGTGACGAATAATCAAGGGCCGATCCTCTCCGCACTGACAGGCATTATGCTTACCGATATTAACACTGGAACACAATTATCTAGTATTGCTGATGCGAGCGGAGCCTATGATTTACAGGTGCCGGTGGGCGTCAGTTCGTTTAATTACTCCAATATGACTCTATTCCCGTTTGACCCCGTGACGGGAACCCAGGTCGGCAATGTGCAAACAGTCAACCTTACGACGCTGTCCTCTACGCAGTCTGTCGCTGTCCCTACGATTAGCGGCGTATGCGTTGACACCGATGCCGGAAGTCCTGATAGCGACGATCCAGATTGCGATTGATTTTAGGAATCAATTATATGCCGGGATCAAATTCAGTCGTGCAAAAAATATCATTAATGATATTTGTCCTTTCATTATTGGGTGCGTTATGCGTGTCTTTTTCATCAAAAAGGTGGTTGGCGGCCAGCTTTTTGCCAGTTGTTATTTGGTCGCTTGTCGCCCTTAGGAGTTATGATGAGCCTGCGTCGTCCAGTTACAGTCGATCGGTAGTTTTATTTCATTCTTTTATATTTGGATTTATAGCCATTGTTGGATTTGGACTCTGTCTATGGGTCTCCATTAATTTCCTGCCACGGATATTAGCTGATCGCATTGATGGGGTGGTGGTGGCCAAGGACGCGTCTCACGAGAATCGATTTGGATATGAATATGCGATCGTACGCTTCACAGACAAACGTGGACACACGCAAGAGTTCTCGACCTATACCCCTAACTCGGTTTTAAGTAGTGAATCCAAGTCTGTTGAGAGGAAACTCGGAGACCACGTGGAAGTTGTGGTCGTGGACGGCAAATTCTCGGTACTACGAAATAATGAGGCTGCAACATTTTGGTTTTTATTTTCGGTTACCTTTATACCTGCTTTGATCGCCGGGTCGGCAGCGGTAATATCCATCTGTCGTCTTATTCACATTGGTTTGGCGTAGATATTAATTGGTCGAACCCAATGCCAACGTTCCAAGTTCCGATTTGGTCCGAGGCTGAGCCCTTTCAGCAACGAGGATGCTGTTGAAAAGTCGGTGACGGTCTGCATCGCAAGGTTTTCATGTGTCGCTTTACCCTTTATCAGGCCCGCGAGCGGCTTGTAGGCGATCTAAGGGGTCGATTTTCTGGCCGGCCGTAGGCTAACCAACTGCCGCGACTTTTTCAATAGCATCTGTCGGAAGCCGACGTTCCAGCGACCATTTTCATCGCGCTGTCAATGGCCGAAATTGGCGGAACCCGGAAGCCCACATTCGGTACCGGCCGATCTAAACGTAGCTTCCGGTCGAACTTCCGTCGACCCGAAGCGAATCTTCGCTCTTCTCAGAAGTTACCCCTGTGGTCTTCGCCCCCATTTACTCCGCAAATCGCCTCGTCGGAATCGCGCCCTCGTCGATTTTCAAAGTCCCGGGAGAATGTGGTCAAGAACTATCTTTAGCACCCGGTTTTTCGAAGTTTGGACCAACAATTTCGCAGTCTTGGTGAGAACGACGGCGACGCAGATGATCAGTCCTGCTGTCGCGAAAACTATGCCGGGCGCGGCATTGGTCAATTTCGCTTCTATCGTCTTAGGCACCCCAACGGCCCAATTGAACGAGCCTTGCAACCCCGCAAACGTCATCACTGCCCCGATCAGAATCGCAAGTCCCCCAATGACTAGCGCAATCAGGCGTAAACGGTAGGCCCGGTCGGATGCGATCTCAACGTGCATGAGAAGCTGACGTTGGAGACTTTGTGCTTCGGCGTCGTTATCGTCAGTGCTCTGCGGACTCGGCGCGACTTTGGCCCGTTTCTTCTCGTTCACATCAGGCATTTCAGCCCCCCAGACTCTCGAAACGATTTACACCTAAGGCTACGAACGGCTTGAACGTAGCTTCCAGCATAGGCGGAGACGAAATGAACTTCAAATGCATGACGGCGAGCAGGCCGTAGCAACAGAGACCGGTGAAAACCACAGTGCAGCACTCGCAGCAAGAAACGGCGTATGAAATCGCTGGTGTCGAGGGTCATGCTTGTTGCCGGTGCGGCCCTCGCACGGTGTAACGGACGTTTGAGCGTCGAACTGGGCCGGCTGGCCAATGGCCGAAGATGGCCGGGTGTCGCCTTATGCGAAGAGTGTCGTGGGGCGGGCGGCCAGCTCAGCGAAGGACAGCATGCGACTCGGATCGACCTAGCGCCCCTCTTCTCCTTGGGCGCGACTGAAGGGGCAGCACTCGAAAGCGCTTTGGAGACCGTCGCCGTCCGCGTTCGGTGCTCGGCTTAGTGGCTGGGACGAATCAGCCCACCGTTTGCGGCTTTGCTCCTGCGTTTGCAGGCGCAATCCAAGTCATTGATGCGCGTCACTCGCCCTCTTCCGCATCCGCGACTCCTCGCGACCCAAAGCCCCGATTGACCGCTCAGCGGTCATACTGTCTGTCGCTCCCCCGAATCGCCCTATCCCGGGAGCCATTTCGGCCACCCGCGGAGGAACCCATGATCGTTAAGTCGAAAGGTCCCGATAAGCTATTTGGTAGATACAACGAACTCGTCCTCCTTCTGCTCGCGTTCGTGCTGACGACCGTCGTTGGCGGCATGTTGACCTATGCTTTCCAGACGAAAGCCAGAGCCAATGAGGAACACTCAGCGCGGCTTCAGGCAGACCTGACGCGAGCGTCTCAGGTATCTGAGGAAATCAGTCGCACGCTCGATCGTCGCCTATACCGCACAAGGGTTCTGTTGGGAGCCTTAAAGGATAGCGCTCAGGATAGGGATTTGTCAGTTGCACGGGAGGACTACAGAGCGGCATTGGCCGACTGGAACGAGAATTTGAACCGGCGGTACTCCCTCGTGGATTACAGTTTCGGCAGTGCAATGCGAGACATGTTCCAGAGCAAGCTTACTGTGGATTTCATCGCCATTCACAAGGAGATAGATGCCTGCCTGCACCATACGGGAACGTGCGACCTCGCTGCGATAGAAATGGCCACCGACGGCCTCAATGTGAAGGTCTATGGCTACGACATACAAATGCTATCGCTAATTCGTGCGGGAACCGTTGGCTCGTTCTTGTCGCCACCGGCACCCCTCCCTGATAGGTTCGACATGGTCGTCTTTCTCGATCATTGGCAGACATTGATTGGTGCGACCGTGGGTGGTCTGATGGGCGTTGTAGGTGCGCTCATCGTCGCGTCGCGCGCGACCCGGCGCGAGCGGCGTATCGCGGCAAGTGCGCTGCTTCCCGAGCTGATGAGCTTTCGCGGAGCTCATGAGTCGCTGGAAGAGCGTGCCCACGCGAGCAAGTTCTCAAGGACAGAAGTAGAAAAAGTGACCTGCCGAAGCCTGGCGAGAGTGCAGCCTCCTGCTGTGATCTTGCACAGTCCCGCGCTCGGACAGCTATCCGACATTGATGCGAGGCTTTACGCCCATCTGAACCACTGCGAGCTGATTCATCGTCATTTCGAGCGAGGTCTCACGGAGTTCGAGCGGATGGACAATGATGCCAAGGCGCCTATGCCCACGGCGAATATTGCAGAGTCAGAGGAGCGTCTCCAGAAGAAAGCGGCAGACGTGGTAGCGAACTGGCACCTTGTCGCAGAGCATGCTTCGCTGGCTAACTACTATCTGGATCGGTTCATTTTCAGGCGGTGGCCGGCTTGGATGTTCAAGTTGCGCATGCGCCTCTTCCCGGAAATTCTTGATCGTCGGTCGGCGCATCTGCTGAAGACCGGCAAGGTGCTGGCCGAAAACGCTACGCCGCTCAGCTCGCTTGACGAGAATGCGCCCATCTGAGCATGCCGCTGCCCCGTCACTCAAGCAATCCGGGATATGTTCACCGTCACCACCGAACCATGCGGCACCACCATCGGGCGCGCGGCGCGTTTCTGGTCTTCCAGTTGAGCTAGCCAGCGCTCGCAGGTACTTTTGGCCGTCGGCCTCTGATTGATGCAGGGTTAGCTAACCGTCCGGGACGCTAACTGTGCGATCAAACCACATCGACTGCGGGCTACACGGTTGCCACTAACAATCGCCCTCACCTACACAAGAGCGGCGAGACTCACGCGTCTTGAGCCGCGACAGCAGCTTTGCGGTGGCCTGCTTTGGCCTTGAATATGTACGAGGTGTCACTGAACGTTTACGCCGCCCAACTTCACCGTCGATGCGTCATTACAGATTTCGACTGTTGGTTCAAGCGCTTCAAGAACTCCGTGCGTGAGACCCGCGAACGTGCTGCTTCTGATTTTCCGAGTTTCGATATTTGCAGGCTGGTTGAGGTAAAGCGTCCTCGCCTGTTCAAGCATTCGGAAGACAAGTTTGATTTGAGCGAAACCAGCCGCCATTCGCTCGGCGCAGTTGTTAGGCAGCGGAACAATTGCCCTCATCGTCTCAAAATTGGGCTCTGTCGACACCACTTCGTTGAGCAATTTGAGAACATCGTGATAGGCCTGCGGTTGCGGGTCGACTGCTATGAACTGTTCGAACTGTTTCAGGATGATAGTGATTTTCGCGATGTTATTGAGAAGTACCGGGGTGAGTTGAGCAGCTGCGAGCCGTGAACGAACCGCCTCCTCCCTATCCTTTTCTCGGTTGCTTTTCAGCGCCACCCATAGCGCGACTATTGTTGCTGCGGCCGTGGCGATCGAGCTCAATATCGACCAGATGTCTGGTGGCGAATTTTGACCAACAATCACTTTCGATACGACTTGAGCCAAAAGGCCCGCCAGCAGGATTACGACGCTGAAAAAAGCAAAATCACCAAGCGTTGCGCGTTTCACCAACTTGCTCCTGACGTTGTTGTTTGGCGGGATGCTAGCACGCTGCTCCAAGATGGACAGACGGGCCACGAGATCGACAGAGGGAAATCTCAGTCATTGGTGAGAATATCCAGGAGGCGAACGTCGGCAAGCGGCCGCGTACCGAACCGGTCTAGCCCTAAACCTTTCGCAATGAAATGCCGATAATGACGACGAGATCGGACATCAAACCGCAAAAATTGCGGCGCGGCGTCGGCTTTTCAGAAGGTCCCATTCACAGCACCACGTTTAAAGAAAACCAGACCATAATGAAACGAACACTTGTGGCAGCAGTCCTGCTCGCGACGCTATCGATCACCGCTCACGCAGAGATGCGTTGCGGCATCATCACCAACTCGCTTCCCGGGGGCGAGTTAACGCTGGATGATCGGGACGCGGCGTGGCAACTTGATGCGAACGGCGTACCCGACAAAATGCCGGATACCAGTCGCGGCGAGCAGTGTGGATGCATTAGTGGCACGACCGATCCGAAAACGCACGCATTCACCGGCATCACAGGCGGCCAGCTAAAGCCCATGAAAGTGTGCGACGCCGACAAGAAGCTGACGCAGGCGTTTAAAGCCCGCTATCACCAGTAAGGCAAAATGTCGCGCTTGCTCCCGAACGAGCGGCGCGGCGCTGCGTTGACGGACTTGCGCCAGATTGAGCGGCGCGGTCGGCTACGGTTACTTGAGCAAAGTGTTCTTCACGACCTGTTTGCTCTTTTTTGTGTTGGTTAGAGCCATTGCCACCTTGCGACGCAGCTTCAGCCCAATCCTGCGCGCTCGCCACGATAGCTGCCTGCTGGATCGGCGAAAGGTGGCGACGGAATATTCTGGAAATTTCCCAAAAAACCAGCGGCGATATTTCGGGGAATTTTCTCCGAAACTCTCAGAGCCTTGACGGGCGGGGCGTAGGGCGACTCCCACAAATTGTGGAAGTTGGATTCCCCAACGTTGGGGGATGTCGGCGGGGATGCCCTAACGCTGGGTTACGTCACCGCGCCGGGATTCCCACTAACGGTGGAGATTCCAGTAATTACTGGGATGTCAAAAAAATTGACACCCCTACGTGAATACGCGCTTGAAGCGGACGATACGGAAGCCCGGAAACGGGTTGCGGCGCTTCGCACTGCGCTCGATTGTCCGCAGGTATTGGCGCGTGCAGTCGAAGTCCTCACGCATCGCCTGTACCGTTTCCTCAACGATGAAGGCCGGGCACTCCTCGGCGGGAAGCTCAAGACGAAGCGCCGAGATTGTGCGCTCGAAAAGATCGGCTGCGGTCTCGCATGGCAGATAGTTGAGCGGCTTCGGTCCTGCGTCGTTCATATCGGTCCTCGGCAGTTAAGGGGATTCCCCGTAACTGAATCAAATCAACACTTTATTTTGCTCCTTAAATTTAATGAGCAAAAAAATGGGAGTGGCGTCAGTCGTTCATGAGCACGCGCGGGGTACGCGTCGATTTACCGCGGCGCACGCGTGGCGCAGGCAAGCCGACACCCCCATCGAGAATTTCGGCAAGCTCTGCATCGAGCCGGGCGCACATCGAGGCGTATGCCGGATTGTTCGCGATCAGCAGATCGGCCCCAGCGTGAGCCAGGCGCTCGATTACGTACGGCGATGGGTAGATCGTCACTGCCGGCGCGACGCAGGCTTCGCTGGAGCGGCGCGCGGCGCTCATATTTGGATAGATGCGCGGCGGTACGATGCCGAGCCTATCCTGCTGCTGGCTAATCCACTCGTTGATTTCGGCTTGTGACTTACGCATTGCGACTCTCCACGTCGATAACTTCGATTGCGTTCGGGCCGTAGACCTTGGCACCGCCCAGCAGTTGTTCGCCGGGCAGCATGTGAACCACGATCCGGCACGGCGTCGGCTTCACGGGCTTTCCAATGAACTCGGCGACCTCCAAGCGGACGCGCTGAAGCTCGGCTTCCATATCGGCCTCTTGCATGGCCCTCACGGCTTGCACGATGCGCAGAACGGCCAGCGCCGTAGCCTGGCCGCCTTCTGCACCCGCCTTTTTGATGGCCGCATAGACCTGCGCACGGGCTGCCTTCATTTCCTTCAGGTGACGGGCATTGATAGCCCGCTGGCGATCCAAGATGGCGGCCTTGACGAACTCCTCGCGCCCTATCTCATCGAGACCATCGGGAACGCGGATTTCGTCGTCGTAGTCGTTCGCCGCGGCCTTCTCGGCGGCAGGCAGCACGAAGACATCGGCGACCACGTGAGCCGGGCGAGTAGACGCCTCTGCACCGTTCACGTGTACGGCTTGCGTGGCCCTGGGTGCGGCACTTCCTGTAACTTTAGCCTCACGCTCGCGAGCAGTCCGATGCACCTGATTCGGCACGCCAATATCCTTCTGCCACTTCCCTTCACGGGCCTTACGTGCGACCAAACTCTTAGAGCAATCAAGGACTTGTGCGATTTTCCCCAATCCGAGACCGGGTTCGGTTTCGTAGCGCTTGCGGGCCTCTGCCCATTGTTCATCGGTAATTTTCTGCGCGGACATAGCCCTTCCGGTCTGCTGTTCAATGACACCATTGGACCGTCCCGACCGGGCGGCGTACACAGGCGTACACAGGCCGTACACCACCGGTCGAATATGGCAAACCGTGGCGAATATGCGGGCGGAACGGCGATGCGGAATGGACTGGCGAGAATTCAGAGATGCACGCCCGCGGGCTCGGCGGGTCTAAAACAAGATGCCCCGGCACCGTGGCCGTTTGCGCGGTCCTTGCGCCGTAGAACGGGAGCACCCGCCCCTTTTGCGCAAGGGGCGCCATGGCGGCGAGCCAATCATCATGGGACCGGGTTCGGCCAGTTTCAGCCTCTCGTCTTTGTGCTAAAGCAGACGTTCGAACGCCTGCTTTAGCACAGGCAGCGCTGACGTGCAGAGTGCCGTCATCGCCGACTGTCCGTGGTTTAGAATTTTGCCCTTCAAAACCGCAGCGGAATGTCTGACTCACAAACATCCACGTCACTGTGCCCCAGAGAGCCAACTAACTGGCTCACTGTGTGCATAGTCAGGGACGCGTTAAGCGTTGGCCCGCAATAAACGCGCGAGACGCGTAGCGGGCCCTTCTGTAAATCGAGAAGATTCAGCGGCACGTAAGGAACAAAGCTTCCATGCCGGATACGAAACCGCTGATTCTTGAGCGGATACGTGTGGGCGAAGTAGATGTAACGAAATTCCTTCTCCTCGCTGAACGCGTGACTTTTGAAGCAAGGTAGTAAGTCGGCCAACACTATTTGCGCGCGCATAAGTGCATCTTGCAACACCTTTTCGCGAAACTCCTCCCAACGCATAGATTGACCGTGTTGTGCAAGCACCTCCGCTATACCTTCTAGCAATTTGTCAAACAGCGTGACCTGTTCCACCGGGTCGTAGATAACTTGGCGAAGGTGAACTACTCCGCCGTCATCCAGCACGAAAGCATTGCCGCCAAGCTGAGCACCGGTCTTCTTGTGCGGTGATAAACCGATGGAGTAGCCACCTCCGCCACTGCCGTACCCACGCCACTGACTAAGCAAGTTACCATTGGTGCAGAAACAAACAACGTAGGCCTGAAATACCAGTCCGCTTGGAAGCCGCAGTTGCTTCATCATTCCGTCAACGAAATGGCTGACAAAGTCATTTGCCCACTTGTCCTTCAATACGCCAAGACGCATCGCAAATAAGTCGCAGCCGTACTCAAGTTCGGACGAATCGTTCAAGTGGCTGATGTCGGTCGCCCAAAATGAACGCCCGCTGAGGATAGACTGGAACCCTTCGGCTGTTGTGTAGTGGTATAGCGCGTCTACGTCGACTAGCGCTGTCTCGTGTCGCGTCAAAAATTGACTTTGGATTGCTTGACAGTGTTCGTGCAGAACAATATCCGGTGCGTTTGGATCGTAAGAAAGCGTAGGTTCTCTCATGGGTTGGTCATGTCGTCATGGGTCGCAAAGGCCTCTTGATTGCTAGTATGCTAGCACCACGCGATATCAAAACGGGATGAATCGATTTCGCCAATGCGCGATCAAGCCGCCCGGTACAGTGGGTGCTGAAGCATTTCGATAGCGGCCTTTAGCACCCTGGGCGCGCCAATGACGGCTTCGGGTCGAACCGGGACCTTCGAACCGGCAACGAGCGAGGACGATCGGTGCGTCGCTCATCGCTTGACGCGCTGCGGATGCTTGCGGAAGCCAGCGCGCGGCTCCGTGCCGTAGGGCGGGACTTCCTGCAGTTCGGCCATGACGTGCCACACGTGCATGTAGGCGTCATGCAGGTGGCGATCCTTCGTGCTGCCCTTGAAGTTGGTGTAGTCGATTTCCATGAGCGACTGAGCGATCACCGTGCCAACGATGTCGCGGCGGATGAAAGCCCTGGACTGGTAATCGCGCTGAGGAAGCGTGGTCACTTCGACAGAAGGGCCGAACACGGCTTCGATGTCGCCACGACGGCGCGCGCGCACCATCAGGACGGTCGGATCGCGGTCGCTATTGACGATTGACAGGAAGGCTTGATTCAGACAAATCCACATGATGATTTCCTCGTTTTGGTTTACTTTTGGTCGCGGCTCGCGCGCTCGATGTACTCGCGCTGTTCCGGCTCAACGGTGATCGGCGGAATCGGCGGGAACACGACGCGCAGAACCACGACCACGAACAGGAGAACCAACACGACCGCGAGGATCGCTGTAAGCGTTATTTGGTAAGCGTCCATCGTAATTTTTGTTAGTTATCCTGGAGATCGTGCGCGGACCCATGGAGCCCGCGCGGATTAGTTGGTTAGAGCTTCGGAATCTTTTTTGGCTTCGCGTCGAAAGCGGCCTGCATGACGGCACGGTCAGCATCCGACACCTTGGGCATGGCAGCGGAGCGCGCGGCGGCATCCATGGCTGCGGCATGATCGGTCGGAACTGGCTTCGCAGGGGATGCGGAAGCGCCCGTAAGGTGCGGGAAATTGACTTCGATCTGGCAGTTGTCAATTGCGGTTTTAAAGTCGAATTTGAAGCCGGGGTCCTTCATCACTTGACTGGCGATCTCGCTTTGTATCGCGTGAAACAGCGGCATCAGCTTTGCTGCGGCGTTGGTTTGATTCGGTTCCATGGCTTACCTTAAACAGTTCGTGTTACCGGGGGAACCGCCCCGGCTGCGGTACTGCTGGCGTTGAAAAGTTGACTGCTGTTAGTTCTGGCGCATGGCGTGAAGCGCTTCAGAATGAGCTTCGACATGGGCTTTAAGCGCGGCGAGTTCGGCAATCAACATATAGAGTTCGTGCATTGCTAAGTCTTTGATTAGTGGTACGAATTTATAAGAATGGTGCGACGGGTAAATCTGTGCGGAGGGTTACGAATTCGACGGCATGAACACAACGGCCACGCGGGAATTGACAAGCTCTGCGGCCTTGGCAGCCCGGGCGTCATCTGACTCGAACACCAGTTCGCAGCGGACGCCATCAATGCGGTACTTCAGCGCATACGGACGCTCTGCGGCAGCGACCGGCTTGACGAAAGGGAGTGCTATTGCTTGCATGTCTTTGTCGGTGTTGTCTTGCGATGGGATGGATCGTAAATATACAGGGCCACAAAATCAAGCGTTTTTTGTGGCCCCTCAAACAAGTTGTATAATTCTCAACATGGAAACGAAAAACTCTCATGGTGGCGCGGGCCGCGGACAGGGGCGCAAGCCAACCTCTCCCGATGGCGAGGTCATGCAGATACGCAAGTTCCGAGCGAGCAACGCCGAATGGCAGAAGTGTCAGGACCTCGCACGCGAGAACGATCAGACCGCAGCGCAATGGATTCGCGACCGCATCAACGAGGCACCCGACCCGGCACCGGAGCGCAAGCCTCGTCGCACCAAGCGCTTACCGCCATTAGAGGAGTAACCACATGCCGCGCGCTATGCGCCGCCCCACCCACCACTACGAGACCAGCCATGAGATGACCAACTCAATAGGAAATCAGAATGGCAGCAGCATCAGCGCCAAAGGCGAGCGCGTACGACTTCGCGGGCGTCTACACGATCACCGCGCCGGATGGCCGGGTCTATGTCGGCGCATCAACCCACGTCGGCAATCGCTGGAAATCTCACAGAACACTTGGGCGGCGTGGCAAGCACCACAATCCAGCACTTCAGGAGTCGTTCACCCGCTACGGCGTCGGAGCGCACCGCTTCGAAGTCGTGGAGCGCGTCAGGCGCGGCGCACCGCTCGCCAGTCGCCAGGGCAGCTTTCATTTTGACGGTAATCTGGGGGGACGCGAGTACGCCACAATCCGTTCGATTGATCCAGCGAAGCTCATGAACTGCCCATCAAGTCGCGGGCGTCGCATTGGGATGCTGACCAGCGAACGGCGGGAGAAAATTAACGCCAGCAAGGTCACGAAACTTACGGAATCTGCCGTAATCAGCATCAAGACGGCTTTGCGCGACAGGGCCGGGGAAGATGGCTTGAATGAAAAACTGGCTCGCGAGCATGGCGTACCAGTTCGTCCATCAGCAGCATCAAACATGGCCGTTCGTGGGCGTATCTCACGATCTGACCGACCTCAGAAACCAAAAAAGCCACCGATCACTGGTGGCTTTTCTTCGTTTGGGCGCTCAATTTCCGCAGAGCTTCTCGCACTCATTGACCGCCTCCGCACGCCTAGCGTCGATGTAGGCGGCAAGGTCGGCCACGTGAACGCCTCGCGCGCCCTTCTGTGAGACCTCCATGCGCACCAGCGGCAGCTTGATTTCGCCCGCCGCGATCTTGCGCAAGAAGTTGACCGGCTTCAGGGGCGCAAAATAGTCTTCGCAGACACGGTCTGCCGGGATGATTGCCAGGCCTTCGTATTGAGCAAGCAGGATGAATGTCGTCTTCATTCGTCGGGTCCTTATTGAACAGTTCCAGGCGGCCAGAAAAGACGGCCGCCCTTTTCATTTTGCGGTGCTCAGCTTCAATGCCACCCTTCGGCGGCCCCTATTGCAAGGTATTCGGCGCGGCCACTAGCACACTACCGCGCGCCTCGGCAGCCACCAGAGCCTGCAGTTCGTCGCGGGAAGCCCTCGCCACCTGCAGCGAGTAGTGGACGTTCGGGTTGCGGCAGAACACCCGCAACTGCAGCAGCGGGCCGACTCTCTCGGCTGCGGGCTCGTACTCGAGACCAGCCTCGACCAACTGAACAAGCGTGGCCGTCGGCATGAAGTCTTTCGCGCGGGCCGGGTCCGCTCCCAGGATCGCCAGACGGGTTTCGAGCGTCATGGTCGGGCCGACCTCATTCGACAGGCCATCGAAAATAGCCACCCACGCGAACAGAAACTCGACCAATTCGATGCGGCGCACAGTGGCGATCAGTTCCGCCACGGCATCACCCGAATCACGGACACGGTCCTCCTCGGCGAGTGCGTAAGTAAGGTCGGAAAAGCACTTCTGCGATAGCTGGCGAATGCACTCCACCTGCTCGGCGGTCGTTGCCATCGGCATTTGTTGCTGCATAGCTTAGAACTCCATTTCGATCTGCCTCGGATCGACGCGCTTGCCGCTCGATGGCAAGCGGATTGCGGCGAACGTCTTGCGGGGCTTCGTGGTTTTTTCGGGCTTCTGTGCTTTCTTGGTGGAGTTCATTTTGGTTCCTGGGGAGGGGGTGACAGGCGACACGAATGCCGCCGGCTGATTCAGTGCTTAGGCGATTTCAGGCAAGCGGGTATCGTGAGCAACCAGTTCAAGCGCGCGGTCGTACAGCTTCTGGAACGGATCGTGTCCGAACTTGGCGATCATCGCAGCGTAACCAGCGGTTGCGGTCTGCAGGCGCTTCCTTGCCAGCTTCAGTTCGTGCTCTGCGGCCCAGCGGTCGCGCAGCGCGTGGCGGCTGAAGTGCTGATAGAACTCGTCGGCAAAGTCCAGGCGCGAGATACCGTGCATTGCCTTGTAAATCGAAGCGAAGTCAATGAGGCGGCGCTTTGCCTCTTCGTGCTCGACCTCGCACGCATGGACGGCCATCGCGCGGCGGCAAACCTCTTGCTGCGTGAATTCGACCTTGGCGCTCGATGCGCGCTCGCGCGGCTTCGTCTTCTGCTTGTCGCGGCGCGCGTTGGACTCAACGATGGCGCTGTATTCCGCCTCTACCTCGGCGATGGCCTCAACACCAGTATCGGGCTCGCCGCCGTTGCGGTAGACGTGGAGAATGCAGAGCGATTCGCGGTCGCCAAACGTATGATTGAAGTCCGGGTAATAAGTCGCGCCGATCTCGTCGCCATTCAGCTTGCGGATGTTGCCGGAAAGGAACTGCTCCATGTGTTCGATCTCCACCGGATCGCGGTACGGGTCCATGCCACGGCGGCCCAGCGCACGCCCTGCGAGTTTGAGCGCACCAGCGAGATTCTTGGCAGCCGGGCATTCCAGCCAGCCGCTGTCCGTCTTCGCAATAACGAAGCCGACATAATCGTGAAGCCACGAAGCCTCATCGAAGTTGTTCGGATACATCGCCGCCTGAATGTCTTGAGCGAGCGGAACAATCCTGCCATCGAACTCAACGAAGCGGACAGTCTTGCCAGTGCGCTCGTACACATGCGAGAACAACACCGACACCTTCTTCGGGTTGCCCAGGAAGTCCGGGTTGAAACCGGCCTGCAGTTCCTTCGTCAGGTCGAATTGCTTGATGATGTTCTTTTTCGTCTTAGCCATGGTCAATACCTTTAAAAATTAGCAGTGCATATGTTATGGGTGTTACCGATGGCCTGGGGAGGTATTCGGTTACTGCGCCTGTTCCGTCTTTGTGTCTTCGACCTTGACGCCGTGCTTCGCAAGCACGTGAGCAACGCCCTCGCGGATAAGCTCGCTCGCCGACGTTTCGAGATTGACGGCCAAAATGCGAAGGCTCTGGTGCGTCGCCTTATCCAAGCGAACAATCGTCGCCTTTTCCATATCGCTATTCCTGTGTATGTATGTATGTGTGCATGTATGCACGTTGAGGCAAATATTAGCGGAGACTTATCAATTAATATCGTGATATCGCCATTGAATTTCGCAATCACTTTTGAGTCTGCATGACGCGCAGAATCATTTTGGTGCATGGCTGGGGAGCCGTCGCCGATTAGTCGGCGGTGAAGTGGTCGCGGTATTCCTTGGCGTGCTTCTCGTTCTCCGACTTCGGCCACGCCGAAACATACTTGCCGCTCGCAATAAGAGCCTCGTAGCGCGGCGCGATCAGCTTCATGAGGGCATTGAACTGCGACGCGTAGAACAGCAGCGTGTAATCGCGGTTTTGGCTTTTGGCGTTCGGCTCCTCATAGCAGAAGCGCATGCCCTCAGTTGTCGGACGCCAGCAGCGCTTGATGATTTGCGCGCCGTCGCGCTTGCGCGTCTTCGAAGACGGGCGCGAGTGGCGGACAATCAAGCCCTCATCCTGCAGCATCTTCATGAACTTGGTGACCGGCAGGCAGCTACCGCGCCACTTCAGGTAATGCGTGGCCGTACCCTCGCCGACGTACGTGTCATTGGTCGGAGCCGGGAGCATGTCAGTCGGGACGCCGTTCGCGCGCAGCAGCTTATGGACGCCGTTGCGGTGCTCCTCCTGCGTCAGACCGTATGACTTCGAACCGGCGAGAAGATCGAGCACGATGATCGCCTTCGACACGCGGGCAATCGTCTTGTCTTCGATTGCCGGGGTATCAGGCTTCGACGCGGGAGCGGGCAAAGTATTCGCGGAAACCACGCGCTCCAGTTCGTCCAGGCGCTTGATGCAGGCGTGACGCAGATTCACGTCGTAGCCCGTCACCAACGTCATTGACAGTTCCTTGTTCAAGCGGAATTCGATGATGCGGTCGCGCACGTCGCGCTCAAGCGTGAATTCGGTTTCGAGTGCGTGGGCCAAATTTGGCCCAGACAGCAACTCATCGAAAAGACGGTCATTGTTCGCAAGCAGGAACGTGGAGCGCCCCTTCTCGGGAACCTGCTGCTTCAGCCAATCGCCGCCATGCAGATTCAGCAGCATCACACGGATATCGCGCAGAACCTTCTTATGCTCTTTCTCAACGCCAATCGACTCGGCGACCGTGACGATCTCGCGGCTGGACATCATCAGCGGCTTCGTCAATTCATGCGACGCCCCGACGCACGCCACGGCATTACCAGGTACAGCAGACATACGAAACTCCATAAACGTCAGTCAAAAAATCTTTGGCCGAGCCGTATTTGAAGTTTCCTCAAGTGGTCGCTCGCGGAATGCGATGCGTTGACTAGACTATAAAATGATATGTGGCTGCGGCGCAAGCACAAAACCGACGCAAACCCACGCCAGACGGTCGTTTCATCGATTCGCACTACGTCAGAACCGATGGTTCAACAAGGGAATCAGGTTGACTTTTGGCGCGCGAAAAAAAGTTGAAAATAAATTCAGGTCGTTGCGTTTTTAGCCGCCCGCCAGCACAATGCGCCGGTCAATACCTTTCGGCCCGGAACCCCCCGCAGGGAACCGGGCCACTCTTTTAATCCACCGATCTTAGTTTTGCTAATCGCGCAGAAAAGAGATCCGCTCATGAGTCAGAATATTTCCGACTGGCCGGCCGCCGCGCCGTCGCGATACTTCACGTCACCCGCTTTGAGAAGATCGGCGAGCGCCTCCTGAACCTCGTCTGACGCCCACAATGAGGCGAACATGCTCGGCACGTACTTGACCAAAACGGGGTCGCCAGTGGGGAGCCCGCTACTCTCGTTCACAATTCCGAGCGCCTCGCCGCGCACGGTTGCCGCGCGGTAGCTTTTCATTGGGCGGCCCGGCTTGGACGATTCGCGCCACCTGGTCTCGGTCATTGCAGCCGCCGCCAAAACCTTGTTTGCAGCAACTGCGGAAAGTGCGATGCCGTTGGCGTTCAAAACTTCGGTCAAGCTAACGGGCGCTTCGTTGGTGTTCATGTTTTCTTCCGTAAAGTCAGGGCCTCGTATGAGGCGATTCAAGGGGCTCGCGGACCTTCGCCGATGCCAGCGTACCGGCGACGGCCTGCGAGCGGCGTGGCAGGCGGTCTACGCGACCGGCTCCATGCGGAATTCGAATCCGTCCACGTAATAGAACTGCTTGTCGTGCCTGTTGTACTCAACGGACGCGATTGCAACGTACTCAGCGCCGCCAACATAGAAGCCTTGGCGATACTCGGACGCGCCGCAGTTGTGCGACCCTTCGCAGTCAGCATGCGCGCGGTTGCGAAGCTCGTTGTCAAGCTCGCGATCTGCCGCTTCGAGCGACTCGAAAACGTTGTTGCGCGGGTCGCGTTCGAACGCTTCGAGTGCCTGCACAGCGGCGTCGTGCGCGGCCTTCGCGATCTTCACTTCGGCCTGCAGTGCGGCCCCCTCTGCGTCGCGCTGCGCCGATTCATTTGGCTCTGCCAGCGAGCGCGCCGGATCGCACTTGCTGGCGATGGCGCGCATGTACTCAAGCGGGTTCATGCGCTCTCCAATTCAAAGTAGCGGTCAGCCGTGAAGTCAAAGCCCCCGAAGAGGCACGCGTGCATCAATGCCTCCTCAAGCGAGATACCGGCGATCTGAGCCTGTTCCAGGTGGCGGTCGATAACCGGCTTCACGACGATGCCACGATTGAGCACGCGGGTCTGAATCCAGTCCTTAGCGACTTGCTCGGATACGCCAAGCGCCTTCAGGTGACCGATGGCGTCGAACGGCTTCAGATTCCTTTCCTTCTTTTGGGGAGCGCCGCGCGCAGGTTCGCTTGCGAACTTGCCCGAATCATTCCTTACTGCTTTGTTCAATCCTTTCTTAGAATCAGTACTTACTTGCAGGGGATTGACCGTCGCCGGTTCGACCGTCGCCGGATAATCCGTCAGCGGTGATTCGCTCACCACGTATTCGACTTCGCCGAACTCGCCGCCGTCCTGCTTCGATTGGGCGCAGGTGATATACCCGGCTTCCTTCAGGTCGTTGATGACCCTGCGAACGCCGTCGCGACCGAGCGGCCCGCATGAGTCGGCTGTTTCGTTGATAAGCGCCTGGACGCTTACGCGCCAGTGATCCGGCTTGCCGAGCAGGAAAATCAGCAGGCCACGGGCGGCCCATGACAGGCGCTTGTCTTCGCTGATACGCTTGTCCAGCAGGTAGAAGTTGGATTGGGGGCGCGGCGCGCGAACGATGGACATTACGCGACCTCACCGGCTTCGTATGCGCGGCTGATAGCCGTCACGGCGTCGTCAAGCGACTCGAACATACCGAGCTTCACGGGCTTGCCGTTGGCAGCGACGTAGGACGCTTTGAACGCACCGGCCTTCGTGCAGAACCTGACGCCGGGGACGCCACTGCTGAATGTGCGGAATGCTGCGGACTGGCGGACGTGATTTGCCGCCGAGAGGACTACGGGGAACTGCTGGACAGACATGGCACTTCCTTTGGTTGGAAGCACCGAATGAGGGAGTATCAAGGACGTTATTACGCTTGCCACGCATCGGCCAAGCAGTTAACATCCTTCCTGTCCGTGAACTCCTCAGAACACAGACTTTGTTTTCCCTCTTCGGCGCAAACGAAGAGTTCCGAGAAAGGCCCGCCGGCAAGCGGGCCTTTTTCATTTGAGGTGGCGAGAATATAACGTGCGCCCCTCTTCTACAGCAAGCGCAGATTTCCCGCTCACCCCCGCCACGCAAGGCTTTGCGGTCTGCGCGTCGCGCAGAATCACTCCCGAATCCCTTATTGAACAAAGGTATTCTTATCATGCAGCATTCCCTTTATTCGCTTATCTGCGATGCGGCGAATACCTTTACTACTTCTTAGTCGTATATCGAAGTGTCCGAAAACGTCAGGGTCAGACATTTCGCACAGTTGCGTCTGCTCTAGCCGCAGAATATAGTTGCGTCCACAACGGCAGAACCTGCGAGCGCAGGGGTCTGCCGTTTTTCGTTAACGGACCATGAAGACATGAGCGAGAACCCATTTTTTTCCGCCTTTTTTGAAGGCTTCAGGTCAGCTCGCCAGCGCGAGCGTGCATCGCATACCTTGTACAAGGCCCTCGAAGCCCGTAACGCGGCTATTCAGGACGTTGGCGGCGGATCGTCGCCAGCGCCGCGCGCACCGCGCACGCAACGCCGCACATCGGCACGCAAACCGAGCAAGTCGGGGGATGATGGCGAAGACGGGCCCGCGCCAGCGCGCCGCGGCATCGAGCCGATCTTTCTGGACCTCGATGGCGTGGCCGATGCGGTCGCGCTTTCCACGCGCGGCGTGCAGCGGCTGGTGCAGGCGGGGGATTTTCCGAAGCCCCGCGCCGTCAGCGGGCGGCGCGTGGCGTGGCTTGTAGAGGATGTTCGCGCGTGGGCCCGCAAGACGCCCGTCGCTGAAATGCTCCCGCCTCCTAGTGGGGCTTAATGTGCTCGGAGGCGAGGCGCTCTAACTCGGCGCTTAGCTTCGTCAGCCAGAGTCGTTTCTCGGCGTCGTAGCGGTGCAAGTTGTAGACGCCTTGGATTCCGGGCGGCATATGACCCAAGCATGCCTCTGCGACCTCGCTGGGGCAGCCGAGCGCGGCGAGAGTGGTCCGGACTGTTCGGCGCAAGTCATGCGGCGACCATTTTTCAACCGGCAGGCGCGGGCGCTCCCAGTTCGGGCGAGTCTTCGAGTGAGGCATATGGAACCAGACGGCGGTCTGAATGACCTTCTGCTCAACGTGGCCGCCAGTCTCAGACGGGAACAGGAAGCCCTTGCCATGCACGCCCATGCGCCTGCGTATGATCGTCTCGGCGCGGCCCACCAGCGGCGTACGCATGTCGGTTGCGTGGGCTCGCTTCGCGTTCTTTGTCTTTGCCTTTGGGATCGTGAGCCAGAGACCATCTGGCTCCTCTGTGAGCCATACGCCTTCGATGGCGCATATCTCAGCGCCCCGCAAACCGGTCCACAGGTAACAGGTCAAAACGTCATCGCAGAGCCGCGAGAGGTTCGGCAGCCACGGTATCAGCGTCCCGAGTTCGGTCGCGCTCAGGACTCGCTTCGTGGTCACCTTCTCGCCAGCCACGATCCGTCCAGCGGATTGCAACTTTCCGCGTAGTATGTCGCGCCAGTGGTTCGGGGTATCGTCAGGGAGCCTTCCAGAATCCAGCGCATAGGTCCAGGCCGCGCCAATCTCAGCCTTCAGCTTCGCGGCCTGCACCGGGATCGCCTCATGGCTCTTGATTAGGTCGAACGCGTCCCGGCGCGTGATCGCGTGAGCGTCCTTCGCGGCCAGTTTGTCGGGGACCATCTTCGCGAACATGCGGCGCACTTCAGCCGCGCCCTTCTCTTTGCGATGAACATTGACGTGACCATGCACGTAGTCGCGCAGCACGTCGGCAACCGTCAGCGAGTCATTGGCCTTCGGCGCATCGTCCGAGCCCGCTGTGCGCGCCGTACGTCGCGCGGCGGCCGGGTCCTCGCCACTATCCCGAGCCGAGCGCAGCTTCTCCCAGTTATGGACGGCGGTCGCGACGCTCATTTCCGGCCATGTGCCGATCTTCACCTGGCCGAGCCGACCATCAGGCGTGCGGTAACGATACGTCCAAGTCTTCCGACTGGCGCTTGCGATAAGCCGCAGGCCGGGCGCTCCATCAATTAGAATGTGCTGCCCGGCAGGCAACAATTTCGCCGTTCGTGGGTCGAAGCCTTTCATGATGTCAGTATAGGTTTTCCCGGCGCAGCCCATGCCGAGCCGGTATAGGTTTACGATACCACGGGTCGAATTTCCTATACTAGCGAGTGGAACGTACTGGCGTGTTGTGGCGCTTTCTGGCGCGAACAGAAGACGTATGCAGAACCGGCAGAACCAATAGGAGTAAGGCATTGCAGGCAGCAACCCCAAGCCCAGTAACGGATAGCGATAAGTCACACACGCCCATGATGCAGCAGTACCTGCGCATCAAGGCGGATCATCCGGGCACGCTGGTGTTCTACCGGATGGGCGACTTCTACGAGCTCTTTTTCGAAGACGCGGAAAAAGCCGCACGTCTGCTCGATCTGACACTCACGCAGCGTGGCGCGTCGGCGGGCAATCCGATCAAGATGGCCGGCGTGCCGCATCATGCGGTCGAACAATATCTGGCGAAGCTGGTGAAGCTCGGCGAATCCGTCGCGATTTGCGAGCAGATCGGCGATCCGGCTACGTCGAAGGGCCCGGTCGAGCGCAAAGTGGTGCGCGTGGTCACGCCGGGCACGCTCACGGACGCCGCGCTGCTGTCCGACAAAAACGATGTCTATCTGATGGCCATGTGCGTCGCGCATAACCGTCGCGGCGTCGCGACCAGCGTCGGCCTGGCATGGCTGAATCTGGCGAGCGGCGCGTTGCGCCTCGCGGAGGTCGCGCCCGACCAGGTGGCGGCCGCGCTCGAACGCATTCGTCCCGCGGAAATTCTGGTGGCCGACACGCCCAGCGACTCGGCAAGCTGGACGCCGCCGGCCAATGCGGGCGCCCTCACCCGCGTGCCGGTCTGGCACTTCGACGTCACCTCGGGCACACAGCGCCTGTGCGATCAGCTGGAAGTGGCGGGCCTCGACGGCTTCGGCGCGCATTCGCTGACCTGCGCGTGCGGCGCGGCTGGCGCGCTGCTGCTGTATGCCGCCGCCACACAAGGTCAGCAGTTGCGTCACGTGCGCAGCCTGAAGGTCGAATACGAATCCGAATATATCGGCCTCGACCCCGCCACGCGCCGCAACCTCGAACTCACGGAAACACTGCGCGGCACCGAATCGCCCACGCTGTGTTCGCTGCTCGACACCTGCTGCACGACCATGGGCAGCCGTCTGCTGCGTCACTGGCTGCATCATCCGCCGCGCGAATCCGCGGTGGCGCAGGCGCGTCAGCAGGCGATCGGCGCATTGCTCGACGCGCCGCCGGGCGCGAGCGTCGATTCGTTGCGCGGCGCGTTGCGGCAGATTTCGGACATCGAGCGGATCACCGGGCGTCTCGCGCTGCTGTCCGCGCGGCCTCGCGATCTGTCGAGCCTGCGCGATACCTTTATCGCCTTGCCCGAGTTGCGCACGCAGCTCGCGGCCGTTTCGCCGAATGCGGATTCGCTGGCGCGCATCGACGCTTCGCTGGAACCACCGCAGGCCTGCGTCGAACTGCTCAAGCGCGCGGTCGCGCAGGAACCGTCGGCCATGGTGCGCGACGGTGGCGTGATCGCGCGCGGCTATGATGCGCAACTGGACGAGCTGCGGGATATTTCGGAGACCTGCGGGCAGTTCCTGATCGACCTCGAGACACGCGAGCGCGCACGCACGGGCATCGGCAATCTGCGCGTCGAGTACAACAAGGTGCACGGCTTCTATATCGAAGTCACGCGCGGTCAGACCGACAAGGTGCCTGACGACTATCGCCGCCGCCAGACGCTGAAGAATGCCGAGCGCTACATCACGCCGGAACTGAAAACGTTCGAGGACAAAGCGCTGTCCGCGCAGGAACGCGCGCTCGCCCGCGAGCGCTCGCTCTACGACGCGCTGTTGCAGGCGCTGCTGCCCTTCATCCCGGATTGCCAGCGGGTTGCTTCGGCGCTCGCCGAACTCGATCTGCTGGCGGCCTTCGGCGAGCGCGCCCGCGCGCTCGATTGGGTCGCACCGACGTTCTCCGCGGACGCCGGCATCGAAATCGAACAGGGGCGGCATCCGGTGGTCGAGGCGCAGGTCGAGCAGTTCATCGCCAACGACTGCGCGCTCACGCCCGAGCGCAAACTGCTGCTGATCACCGGCCCGAACATGGGCGGTAAATCGACCTTCATGCGGCAGACCGCGCTGATCGCGCTGCTCGCCTATGTGGGCAGTTACGTGCCCGCGCGGCGCGCCGCATTCGGGCCGATCGACCGCATCTTCACGCGCATCGGCGCAGCGGACGACCTCGCTGGCGGCCGCTCGACCTTCATGGTCGAGATGACCGAAGCCGCCGCGATTCTGAACGACGCCACGCCGCAAAGTCTCGTGCTAATGGACGAGATCGGCCGCGGCACGTCCACGTTCGACGGGCTCGCGCTGGCGTGGGCGATCGCGCGGCATCTGCTCGCGCACAACGGCTGCCATACGCTGTTTGCCACGCACTACTTCGAATTGACGCAGTTGCCGGCGGAGTTTCCGCAAGCGGCCAACGTCCATCTCTCGGCGGTGGAACACGGGCATGGCATCGTGTTCCTGCACGCGGTCAGCGACGGTCCGGCGAATCAGAGCTACGGTCTGCAGGTCGCGCAACTCGCGGGCGTGCCGAACGCGGTGATTCGCGCGGCGCGCAAGCATCTCGCGCATCTCGAACAGCAGTCGGCCGCGCAACCCGCGCCGCAACTCGATCTGTTCGCCGCGCCTATGCCGATGCTGCTCGAAGATGCGGACGACGAGCGTGACGATGCCAAGGCGGAATCGGCAACGTCTCCCGCCATGCAGGCGCTCGTCGAGCGTCTGCGCGGCATCGATCCAAACGATCTGCGGCCACGCGAAGCACTCGATCTGCTGTACGAACTGCACGAACTGGCCGCCGCGCCGGATGCGGATCATTGACGCACACAGGCCCCCGCAGCGTCCGCGCAAGCTTCGCGCGGCGCTGACCGTCGCCCTCACGCTCTCGGGTGGCGGCGTGCCGCTCGCGGGACTGTTCGCGGGGTTGTCAGGTTTCGCGCCGGCGGCCTACGCCGATACGCCGCGCTACACCTTCGCGGTCATCGCCAACACGATGCAAAGCGCCGCCGACGAAGCGCCCACGCAGCGGCTGATCGAAGCGATCAGCCGCGAGCGCGACATGTCGTTCATCGTGTACGACGGCAATCTGAAGGGTGCGAAAGAGGCTTGCCGCGATGTGCTTTACGAGCGTCGCCACGCGCTCCTCGAAACGTCGCGGCCCGCCCTGTTCTTCATTCCCGGCCAGCATGACTGGGCCGATTGTGGCACGGCCGAAGCTGGCGGCTTCGATCCAATCGAGCGGCTCGATCAGTTGCGTCAGACGCTCTTCGCCGACGCCACCTCGATGGGTCAGAACCCGATCGCATTGACGCGCGAAAGCGAAGTCTCGCGCTTTCGTCCCTATCGCGAGAACGTGCGCTGGCAAGTGGGCGATACGGTGTTCGTCGGCCTGAATGCGCCGAGTCCGAACAATCATTATCTGACCGCGGGCGGGCGCAACGGCGAATTCGAAGACCGCGTGATCGCCAATGCATTCTGGCTGGAACACGCGGGCGAATATGCGAAACGCCGCGACGCGCGTGCGATCGTCGTGTTCATTCAAGGTGACCCGGACCCTGAGCGCTACGAACGGCCCGACCGTTTTGCCTGGCTGCGTTTTGCGCGCAACACCCGCCGCGACGGGTTTCTCGAATTCAAACGTAGCCTCGTGAAGCTCGCGCAGATTTTCCGCGGACCCGTGCTCGTGATTCATTGCGACGACGAGCGCGCGAGTGCCGGCTTCGTGATCGATCAGCCGCTACGCAATGACAAAGGGATGCTGGTGACGAATCTCACGCGTGTCGCGCTCGCGCCGCATGATCGTCTTAATCAGTGGATTCAGGTGGATGCGGATCTCGGCAGGAGACCGCCGTTCCGCGTAAGCGTGCGTGATGTACCGAAGCAAATACCGATGCCCACGGCGCAACCCGTACTGCCGCGCGATGAACCGGCCGCGTCGATGCCGGCTGTACCGGCGCTCGGACCCGCGTCGGAATTGCCGCCGCTGTTGCAGACGCCCGGGGAGTCGCAACTGGATCAGCAACCGCGCATACCGGCGGATCAGGGCGGCGGTGGCTACGGACCGGCCACGTCGACGCCGCCCGCGTCAGCCTCACAGCCGCACACGCCGGGCGCTTCTTCAAGCGTACCCGGCATGCCTGCAAGCTCAGTGCAGCGTGGGCCCTGACTTGTCTTCTTCGTCGTCCTCGTCTTCGTCGAGGACTTCGAGGCCGTCGGCGCCGTGCGCGTGTTCGTGCTGGATTTCGTCTTCAGTCGCCGGACGCACGTCTTTCACCGTCAGCGCGAAACGCAGCGCCATGCCGGCGAGCGGATGGTTGCCGTCGAGCACGACTTTGTCTTCCGCGACGTCGGTCACCACGTAGACGAGCGAGTCGAGATCCTCGTCGCCTTCTTCCGGCGTGCCTTCGAATTGCATGCCGACTTCGAGCGGTTCCGGGAAGCGATTGCGCGGCTCGATCTTCACGAGATCAGGGTCGTACTCACCGAACGCGTCTTGCGGCTCGAGCTGGATCTGAGTCTCGAAGCCGGCCTCGTGGCCGTCGAGCTCTTCCTCGATCTTGGGGAACGTGCCATCATAGCCGCCGTGCAGATAGACCATCGGCTCGTCGCTTTCTTCAATCAGATTGCCCTGCGCATCCGACAGCTTGTAAGCGACCGACACGACGGTGTTCTTTGCGATTTTCATTCGATTCTCCAGAATACAACTCACATTATACGATGCCCAAGCGGCCCACTGACCACCCGGCCGACGCAGCTTCGGCACGGAATTCGTCGCCGGCTTCAAAGCCGGCTGTTCCGGTTCTCCCGCCTTCGCCAGACACGCCGACCCCACTGCTCGGCAATCTGACGCCGTCGCAATTCATGCGCCGCTACTGGCAGAAAAAGCCGCTGCTGATTCGCCAGGCGATCCCGAACGTCGAAGCGCCGCTCTCGCGCGACGAATTTTTCGAGCTGGCCGATCAGGACGAAGTCGAAGCACGCCTGATCACGCATTTCCGCAATAAATGGCAACTGGAGCACGGGCCATTTGCACCGGACGAACTGCCGTCGGCGAAGCAGCGCGCATGGACGCTCCTCGTGCAAGGCGTGGATCTCTACGACGATCGCGCGCGGGCCTTGCTGGACCGTTTTCGCTTCGTGCCGGACGCGCGTCTCGACGATCTCATGATCTCGTATGCAAGCGACGGCGGCGGCGTAGGCCCGCACTTCGATTCCTACGATGTGTTTCTTTTGCAAGTAAAAGGCAAACGGCGTTGGCGCATCAGCGCGCAGATAGATCTGACACTGCAAGCCGGTTTGCCTTTGAAAGTTTTACAGAATTTCCAGCCCGAAGAGGAATGGCTGCTCGAGCCGGGCGACATGTTGTACCTGCCGCCGCACATCGCGCACGACGGTATCGCCGAAGGCGAATGCATGACCTGCTCGATCGGTTTTCGCGCCCCCTCCGCGGGCGAATTGACCGCGCAGTTCCTCTATCATCTAGCCGAGCGCGGCGAGGCGGCGGGTCGGCCGGGCGCGCTTTATCGCGATCCGCAGCAGCCTGCCGTCGAGCGTCCGGCCGAACTCCCCGCGGCGCTGGTCGAGAGGGTTGGCGCAATCCTTGCTCGCATTAAATGGAATGAGCAGGATATTGCGTCGTTCCTTGGCACGTATCTCAGCGAACCCAAGCCGAGTGTCGTCTTTGATCCGCCGCAAAGGCCGCTTGATGAAGCCCGTTTCATCAGTCAGGCATCGAAGTCGGGTATTCGGCTGGACCGCAAGACTAATTTGTTGTACAACCGCCGTTTTTTCTTCGTAAATGGAGAGGAAACGTCATTCAATGGCGCAAAAAAGTGGTTGTTTGACCTCGCAAATCATCGCTGTATGAGTGCGAAACGCTTTGTAACACTCTCACACGATTCGTCGGTGACAGCACGGCTACACGAGTGGTATTGTGCGGGCTGGATACAAGTGGGCGAGCTTGCGTAACTCTGCCTGCCTGCTATACCGTACAGTGAAATTTTGTATGAGAAAGACAACGTATTGACCCCGGATTTATGGATTGTCAGTACGAAAGTGCATATAATTTCCGCCCAAGCCGTAGGGAAGATTCGAGCTCGTCAAAAGAGCTTCTCCACCAGCGGCCCAGGTCGGTGTTGGAGCACATTACCGGTTTTATTTTGCGCTGTTGCTTACCTTTAAACCATAAAAGGACGTGATCATGAAGAAATCCCTCCTCGTAGCATCCCTGTTGGCAGCTGTGGCACTGGCTGCATGCAACAAGAGCAACGACCAAGCCGCTGCCCCGGCTAGCGACGCAGCTGCTGCTTCGGCACCGGCTGCTGCAGCTTCGGATTCGGCTGCTGCTGCTTCGGGTGCTGCTGCTGCTGCGAGCGACGCTGCTGCTTCGGCTTCGGGCGCTGCCTCGGACGCAGGCGCTGCTGCTTCGGACGCTGCTGCTTCGGCTGCTGCTCCGGCTTCGGGCGCAAGCCAGTAAGCTGTCGCATAGGGTTCGCCTCTGGGCGGAAACTGCACCGGGACATCATCGCGATTTCCCGGGCAGTAAAGCAAAACGCCACGGATTCACATCCGTGGCGTTTTGCCATTCAAGCGCCGCTTTTTACAGCGGCGTTCGTTGATTCTAATCAGCCTGATCAGCCTTTTGCGCCGGCGTAGCGTTCTCTTCGAAGAACTCGCGCACCACCTCGATCTCACGTGTGCGTTTGAATGGCGGCAGACTCTGCCAGATACGGCGCCCATACGGTTTGTCGACGAGGCGCGTGTCGCAGATCATCAGCACGCCGCGATCGGTCTCAGCGCGAATCAGACGGCCCGCGCCCTGCTTTAGCGTAATCACGGCCTGCGGCAACTGATGCACGGCGAATGGGCTCAAGCCTTTCTTGGTCAGTGCGTCGAGACGTGCCGACAGAACCGGGTCGTCAGGCGGCGCAAACGGCAGCTTGTCGATCACCACTAGGGACAATGCGTCGCCGCGCACGTCCACGCCTTCCCAGAAGCTCTGGCTGCCCACCAGAATCGCGTTGCCGTAGGAGCGGAAGCGCTCCAGCAGTTCGGTGCGGCTCGCATCGCCCTGCACCAGCAGCGGGTAGTCCCAGCCGCGTGCTTCGATCGTGTCGCGCAGCTTGGCCGAGATGCGGTCCACCGCGCGCAGCGTCGTGCACAACATGAAGACGCCGCCGCCCGACGCTTCGATCGCCGGCAACGCGGCGTCGAAGACGGCGTCGGTGAACATCGGCGATGACGGCTGCGGCAAATTGCGCGGCACGTACAGCAGCCCTTGGGTCGGGTAGTCGAAGGGACTGGGCAGTGTCATCGAGCGTTTCGCGTTCAGCCCCATCTGCGCGGCGTAGTGCGTGAAATCGCCGCGTACCGACAGCGTGGCCGACGTGAAGATCCACGCGCGCGGCACACCGGCGCGCTGTTTCGCGAAGATCGGCGCGACCGACAACGGTGTTTCGTGCAACTGCACGGTATGCGAGAAGACTTCGATCCAGCGCACCTTTTCGTTCGGGTCGGCGCGCTCGGTTTTGCCGTCGGCAGAGGCGGCGTCAGCGGCTTCGCGCTCGGTCTGCGTGGGCGGCGTGGTCCAGCCGGCGAGCACGCCTTGCAGCTCGCGTGCGCGGCGCAAACACGCGCCGATCGATTCGGCGCGCTCGGCCTGACCCGCCAGCGCGGACGCCAATGCATCGAGTTCCGTTTCGAGCGTTTCGAGCGCGGGGAACAACGGATGATCGTCAGGCAACTGGCCGATCGACAAGCGCACCGAGTCTTCCTTGAAGGCAAGCCGCACATCGCGCGCGGCGCGCTCGAGCGTGGCGCCGAGCTTGACCCAATCGACTGTTTCACGCGCATGCCCCAAACCTTCGGCCACTGAATCGCGAGCGAGCTCGAGAAACTGCGTGGTCGAAAGCGTCTCGCCGAAGAACAGCGTCGCCGTCTCGGGCAGCTGATGCGCTTCGTCGAAGATGATCGTGTTGGCGGTGGGCAGCAACTCTGCCATGCCCGTATCGCGCAACATGATATCGGCGAAAAACAGATGGTGATTCACCACCACGATATCCGCCTGCTGCGCCTCGCGGCGCGCCTGCATTACAAAGCAGTCCTTGTAATGCGGGCACTCCTGGCCGAGACAGTTTTCGCGCGTGGACGTGACCATCGACCACACCGCGGCCGTTTCGGGCACGCTCGCGAGTTCGGCCTTGTCGCCGGTGCGCGTGATCTTCGCGAAGCGCACGATGTCCTGCAGATACGAGGTTTCCTGGCGCGACGGCAGACGGCCATTATCCGCGGTGCGCTGCAAATAGTAGTGGCACAGATAATTCGCGCGGCCCTTGAGCATGGCGACCGACACCGGCACCGCGAGCGCATCGCGCACGGTCGGAATATCGCGCTGAAAGAGCTGATCCTGCAAATGCTTCGTGCCGGTGGAGACGATCACCTTGCCGCCCCACAGCATGGCCGGCACCAGATACGCATAGGTCTTGCCGGTGCCCGTACCGGCTTCGACGATCAGCGTGTTCTCGCTGCCGTCGAGCCCGCCCGATTCGGCGCCCTCAGCGGCCTCGGCGGCGGCCTCGGTACCTGCCCCCTGCAGACGCCGCGCCGGACGCTTCTGCGCCTCGAACATGGCCGGCTCGGGCATTGCGCGGCCCGACGCTTCCATAGCGGCGGCCACGGCGCGCGACATTTCGATCTGCGACGCGCGCGAGCGGTACCCGTCGATCTGACGGGCCAGCAAACCGTTGTCGGCGAAGATCTCGTCCAGTTCGGCAACGCGGCGCGGATTGAGCGACGCGCTCAGTGCGGACGCGGTGGGACGCGGCGCCGGTGTAGCGGCTCCTGCTGCGTCGTCGCCCGGCGTGGCACGGGATGAAGTTTCAAGCGGTGAATTCAAGGCAAGCGTTTCCTGCAAAGTCCGGCTCGCGCGGCGCGCGCCCGGCGCCTGCCAGGCCGCGAACTCAGGCGCGTGCGTCCGGTTCGAGCTGCAATTGCAGCAAGATGATGGTGTCCTTGACTTTGAGTTTGCGCTTTTTCAGGCGCTGCAACTCGAAGTCGTCGATGCCGGGCTCATCCGACATTCGGTCGATCAACCGATCGAGCCCACTATGCTCCGATTCCAGTTGCAGAATGCGGTCGCGAAGTGTGTCCGCGTTGATGACGTGATGTTGATCGCGCATGCTCGCCTCCTCTCGTCGATGGCGCGGGCTGCGTGTGCAGCCCGATACCTGAGGTTGCTGTCCGGCTTAAAACGCGTTACGGCGGCTACGGCCCTGCCACACACGCTCAGGGCCCACTCCAGCACGCTTACTGCTGTTGTTGCTGCTGCTTTTGCTGCTCTTCCTGTTGCTGCTGTTTCAACGCGTCCTGACGCTTCTGCTCGGCTTTCTCGGCCGCCTGTTTCTGACGCGCCTCCACGTCGGCCTTGTGCTGCGCCGCGTCCGTCTGCTTCTTCTCGAAGCTCTGCTGCTTCTGCACACGCTCCTGCGCCTTCTGCGCGCCTTGCGCACGCGCTTCGTCGAGCTTGCGCTGGAAGTCGCCCTGCTTCTGATCGTACGCCTGCTGGTTGGCCGCCGCCTGCGACGGGCTGATGCCGCGCTGCGCCTGATCCAGCGCATGCTGACGCTGCTTCTCCTGATAGGCCTGCGCATTCGCGCTGCGCTGCGGCGCCTCGGCGGCGCGCTGCGCCTGATCGAGCTGATGCTGACGCTGCTTGTCTTCGTAAGCCTGGGCGTTGCGCGCGTCTTCGGCGGCACGCTGCGGCGCGCTCGCTTCGTCCTGGGCGCGCTTGAGCGCGGCCTGCTCGTCACGCACGCGGGCGCGCTGCGTGCGCTGTTCGCCGTCGAGCGCGAGCTGTTCCTTGCGAATGTCGGCCTGCACCGAGCGCATGCTGTCGCGCGCCTTATTCAGGCAATAGTTGACGAAGAACTTGCTATAGCAGTCGTGTTCCGCGACGCCGTAGCGATAGGTGTTCTCCTCGGTGCGCTGATCCAGGACTTTTTGCCGCGCGTCGAAATCGCTGCCCGACGATACCGCGTTGCCGGCGTTGTCCATGCCGTCGGCGTTCGTGGCGCCCTGCGCCTTCGTGACGCTCATGACCTGTGGGCCCGACGCGGCGGCCGGCGTCAAGGCGCCTGCGGGCCGCGCGGCGCTGCTGCTGGCTGGCGTCGCGGATTGCGCCACGGCAGGCGTGGATACGGCCAACGCGGCGGCCAGCACGCACGACGCGCACGACGCAAAAAACACCCCACGGGAGAGGAACGCGGAACTGGACACGGAGCGCGGCGCTGACACGAGCGAGGCGGACGAAGAACGTGGCAAACCCGGCGACGAACCCGGCGACAAAAACAGCGGCAAGTGTGACAAGCGAGAGACCAAGCGGGAGCCCAGGCAGTTGAGGGACAAGGAGATCGGCAACGTCGTAGAGGGTCAACGGAACATGCCCGAAATTCTATCACCCTGCGGTTGAGCCCTTTTGCATTTATGGCAAAATGCCCCGCTCCAGCAACCTGGTCGCAGCGCGCACGCCCGGCCTGCCCCGACGTGCCCCACGTGCCCCCACGTGGCGTCAACGCTCGGCCCCCGAACTGAGTCCGCAGGAACACCAAGACCTTATGACGGAAACCGTAGCACTCAAGATCGTACAGCGCATCGCCGCCGAACTGTCCGTCCAGCCGCGCCAGGTCGCGGCCGCGGTGCAACTTCTCGACGAAGGAGCGACTGTTCCGTTCATCGCCCGCTACCGTAAGGAAGTGACCGACAATCTCGACGACACGCAACTGCGCAACCTCGAGGAACGCCTGCTGTATCTGCGCGAGCTGGAAGACCGGCGCGCCGCGATCATCGCCAGCATCGACGAACAGGGCAAGCTCACCGACGAGCTGCGCACCGCGATCGAAGGCGCGGACAGCAAGCAGGTGCTGGAAGACCTGTATCTCCCGTACAAGCCGAAGCGCCGCACGCGCGCACAGATCGCCCGCGAAGCCGGCCTGCAGCCGCTCGCCGACGCGCTGCTGGCCAATCCCCTGCTCGACCCGCAAACCGAAGCCGCGGCGTATGTGGACGCCGAGAAAGGCGTCGCCGAAGTAAAGGCCGCGCTCGACGGCGCGCGCGACATTCTCTCGGAACAGTTCGGCGAAACGGCCGAGTTGCTCGGCAAGCTGCGCGACTACCTGTTCAACCAGGGCGTGGTGTCGTCGAAAGTGGTGGAAGGCAAGGAAAACGCCGAGGAAGAGAAGTTCCGCGACTACTACGACTACGCCGAAACGATCCGCACTGTGCCGTCGCATCGCGCGTTGGCGCTGTTCCGCGGCCGCAATGCGGGCGTGCTGATGGTCAAGCTGGGCTTGGGCGAGGAACTCGACGCGCAGGTGCCGCATCCGGGCGAAGCGCTGATCGCGCGCCACTTCGGCATCGCCAATCAGAACCGGCCGGCCGACAAGTGGCTCTCCGACGTGTGCCGCTGGTGCTGGCGCGTGAAGGTGCAGCCGCATATCGAAAACGAACTGCTGACCAATCTGCGCGACGAAGCCGAGCACGAAGCGATTCGTGTGTTCGCGCGCAATCTGAAAGACTTGCTGCTCGCGGCGCCCGCCGGGCCGAAGGCCGTGATCGGCCTCGATCCGGGCATGCGCACCGGTGTGAAGGTGGCCGTGGTCGATCGGACCGGCAAGGTGCTTGCCACCGACGTGATCTATCCACACGAGCCGCGCCGCGACTGGGACGGCTCGATCGCCAAACTCGCGCGCATCTGCGCGCAGACGCAGGCTGAACTGATCAGCATCGGCAATGGCACGGCGTCGCGTGAAACGGACAAGCTCGCGAGCGAACTGATCGCGCGTCATCCGGAATTCAAGCTGCAGAAGATCGTCGTGTCCGAAGCCGGCGCGTCGGTGTACTCGGCCTCCGAGCTCGCGGCGAAGGAATTCCCCGACATGGACGTGTCGCTGCGCGGCGCGGTGTCGATTGCGCGGCGTCTGCAGGACCCGCTCGCGGAACTGGTGAAGATCGAGCCGAAGGCGATCGGCGTCGGCCAGTATCAGCACGACGTGAATCAGCGCGAACTGGCCCGCTCGCTCGATGCGGTAGTGGAAGACTGCGTGAACGCGGTCGGCGTGGATGCGAATACGGCGTCCGTCGCCCTGCTCGCCCGCGTCTCGGGTCTGAATGCCACGCTGGCGCGCAACATCGTCGACTATCGCGATGCGAACGGCCCGTTCCCGTCGCGCGAGCATCTGCGCAAGGTGCCCCGTCTGGGTGACAAGACGTTCGAACAGGCCGCCGGGTTCCTGCGCATCAACAACGGCGAGAATCCGCTCGACCGCTCGTCGGTTCACCCGGAAGCGTATCCGGTTGTCGAACGCATGCTCGCGAAGATCAGCAAGCACGTCGGTGAAGTGCTGGGCAATCGCGACGCATTGCGCGGTCTATCGCCGGCGGAATTCGTCGACGATCGTTTCGGCCTGCCGACCGTGCGTGACATTCTGCTCGAACTCGAAAAGCCGGGCCGCGATCCGCGTCCCGAGTTCAAGACCGCGACGTTCCGCGAAGGCGTCGAGAAGGTCAGCGATCTGACGCCGGGCATGGTGCTCGAAGGCGTCGTGACGAACGTGGCGGCGTTCGGCGCGTTCATCGACATCGGCGTGCATCAGGACGGCCTGGTGCACGTGTCGGCCATGTCGACGAAGTTCATCAAGGACCCGCATGAAGTCGTCAAGGCCGGGCAGATCGTCAAGGTGAAGGTGCTGGAAGTCGATGTGAAGCGTCAGCGTATCGCCTTGACGATGCGGATGGACGACGAGGTCGGTGCGGCGACGGCACGCAGCGGCGGCGGTGCGCAGCAGGATCGTGGCGGCGCGGGCCGCTCAGGTGGCGGTGGACGCGGCGCGTCGCAACAGCGCTCGCGCGAACCGGAATCGGGCGGCGCGATGGCGGCTGCGTTCGCCAAACTCAAGCAGAAGTAAGTTCGCTGCGTTTAGGGCGCGTGGTTCGCTCACGCGCCTGTTGAGCTTGTTGAGCTTGTTGAGCTTGTTGAGCTTGTTGAGCTTGTTGAGCTTGTTGAGCTTGTTGAGCTTGTTGAGCTTGTTGAGCACCGTGCGGTGCTCGATCACTCGATCAAGCGCCAAACGAAAAGCCCACGCAATGGCGTGGGCTTTTTTTCGCACCTTGGACGTGAGGCGCTTGAAAATCACCGGTGACCGTCAGATCTCGATCTTGGTCCCCAACTCCACCACCCGATTAGCCGGAATACTGAAGAAGTCCGTCGGCTTCGCAGCGTTCTGATGCATCCATGCGAACACACGTTCGCGCCACACCGACATGCCCGGCAATTGCGTCGGCACCACCGTTTCGCGCGCGAGGAAGAACGACGTGTCCATCATCTCGAAGGTCATGTCGCGGGTGCGGCCGACTTCGAGCAGCACCGCCTTCACGTCCGGCGTTTCGTTGAAACCGTAGGCCGCCTTGACGAGATACAGGCCGCCGTCGATATCCTTGACCGTCACACGCTCCGAGTCGTTCACGTACGGAATGTCGCGCGTCACGAAGGTCAGGAAGATGGTGCGCTCATGCAGCACCTTGTTGTGCTTCAGATTGTGCAAAAGGCTCACCGGCACGAGCGACTCGCTGCCGGTCAGATAGATCGCCGTGCCCGACACGCGATGCGGCGGATGCGCGAGCAAGCCCTGCAGGAACGGCATGAGCGGAATGCCGTCGGCGGCCGTGCGCTCCTTGACGATCATGCGGCCCTTGAACCAGGTCATCAGCAGGAAGAACAGCAACGCGCCGATGCCGAGCGGTAACCACCCGCCCTCTTCGACCTTCAGCAGATTGGCGCCGAAAAATCCTAAATCAATCGTCATGAATACGCCGATGATCAGCGCTACCAGCAGCTTGTTCCAGTTCCACACGTTCACCATCACGACGCAGGCGAGAATCGTGGTGATCACCATGGTGGCGGTCACAGCAATACCGTACGCGGCCGCGAGATTGTCCGAACTCTTGAAGGCGATCACGATGCACAGGATGATGAACAGCAGCATCCAGTTCACCACCGGCACATAGATCTGCCCGATCGCCAGTTCCGACGTGTGGAGGATCTTCATGCGCGGCACATAGCCGAGCTGGATCGCCTGGCTCGTCAGCGAATAGGCGCCGGAGATCACAGCCTGCGAGGCAATCACGGTTGCGACGGTCGAAAGCACGACGAGCGGCAGCAACGCCCAATCCGGCGCGAGCAGGAAGAACGGATTTTCGATCGCCTTCGGATCATGCATCAGCAGCGCGCCCTGGCCGAAATAGTTCAGCACCAGCGACGGCATGACCAGCACGTACCACGCCATGCGGATCGGTTTCGCACCGAAGTGGCCCATGTCGGCGTACAGCGCTTCGGCGCCGGTCAGCACCAGCACGACCGAGCCGAGCACCACGTAGGCTTGCAGCACGTGTGCGGCCATGAAGGTGTAGGCGTAGTACGGGTTCAGCGCGCGGATCACATCCGGCGATTGCAGAATGTGCCACAGACCGAGCACGGCGAGCACTATGAACCACACCACCATGATCGGACCGAACAGACGGCCCACCATTGCCGTGCCGTGCCGTTGAATCCAGAACAGCAGCACGAGAATCACCATGGTGAGCGGCAGCACCAGATGTGAAAGATGCGGCGCGGCGATCTCCAGACCTTCGACCGCGGAAATCACCGAGATGGCCGGCGTGATCACCGCGTCGCCATAAAACATGCAGGCGCCGAAGATGCCGAGCATCATCAGCAAGCCGGCCATTTTCGACTTCTCGCTGAGCGAGCGAAGCGCCAGCGCCATCAACGCGAGAACACCGCCCTCGCCGTTATTGTCCGCGCGCATCACGAACAACACGTACTTGATGCCGACCACGATCACGATCGCCCAGAACAGCAGCGAGATGACACCGAGAATGGATTGATCCGTCAGCGGAATGCCGTGCGAGGGGCTGAAGGCTTCTTTCAGCGAGTACAACGGGCTCGTGCCGATATCGCCGAACACCACCCCGATCGCAGCGATGGCGAGGGAAGGCAGAGGCTGTTTGTGCACGTGATTGTTATCTGTCATAAACGCGAGGAAATCCGTTCCCTGAGCGGAAAAAACGACCGCCATTCTAAACTGCCAGCATGGCGCCGCCCGGCTTGTTGTGGATACACCACGTGATGGTCCGCGCAGTGTAGCACTGCGATATGAACGCGTCTGCTGCGCGAGTCGCATTGCCGGCATCGACGATGCGCGGTTTGCGAAGCGCGCGCGCACGGCCCGCAAATAAAAAAAACGGAGCCCATTGGGCTCCGTTTTGCGAGACTACGCAGGGTACGACGCAACACGTTCGGCGCCGAAGTGCACATCACTCCCCCGACGACTCCTGCGCTTGTTGCATGCCGCGCTTGATCCAGGCGCTGAGGTTATGCGGACGAACCGTGTCCCACTCCTCGAACGGTTGATGGATCCACGGATTGGTGGGCAGATACTGCACGTGATAGTCGGGCTTCACCTTCGAGCAGCCCTTGTACCAGAGCACCGCTGAGCGCACCGCGGTGATCGCCGGATAACGCTCTTTCAGATGCTGCTGAACACGCGCGAGCGTCACGCCCGAATCGACGAGGTCGTCGACCAGCAGCACGTTGCCGTGCAGCTCGCCACGCGTCATGGTGATGTATTGCGCGATGTCGAGTTCGCCCTGCTCCGTGCCGGCCGCTTCACGATACGAACTCGTGGCGAGAATCGCCAACGGCAGATCGTAGATACGCGAGAGCTGATCGCCGACGCGCAGACCGCCGCGCGCGAGGCACAGGATCTTGTCGAACTTCCAGCCCGACTCGTGCACCTGCAACGCCAGCAATTCGATCAGCCGGTGATACTCGTCCCAGCCGACCCAGAGGTTCTTGTCGTCGTTGCGCGGATCTTTCATCGCAATCATGGGTACACCTTGCACCATGGCTTAAACCTTGAACGGATGACGAAGCAGAATCGTTTCGTCGCGATCCGGACCGGTCGACACCATGTCGATCGGAATGCCCGCGACTTCCTGCACACGCGACAGGTACGCACGCGCATTCGCGGGCAGCTTGTCCCATTCCTTGATGCCGACGGTGCTTTCCTTCCAGCCCGCGAAGGTTTCGTACACCGGCTCGCAACGCGCGACTTCCGACGCGCCGCGCGGCAGCAGATCGACATTCTTGCCGTCGACCGTGTAGCCGACGCACAGCTTCACTTCGTCGAGACCGTCGAGCACGTCGAGTTTGGTCATGCACAGACCCGACACGCCGTTGATCTGGATCGAGCGACGCAGCGCGGCGGCGTCGAGCCAGCCGGTGCGGCGCGGACGGCCGGTGACCGAGCCGAATTCCTTGCCGACGGTAGCCAGTTCGAGACCGATCGATTCCTGACGGGCGGCGTTGTCCGCGTCGTACAGTTCGCTCGGGAACGGGCCCGAACCGACGCGCGTGCAATACGCCTTGGTGATGCCGAGAATGTAGTTCAGCTTTTGCGGACCCACGCCCGCGCCCGACGTTGCCGCACCCGCCACGCAGTTGCTCGACGTGACGAACGGATACGTGCCGTGGTCGATGTCGAGCAGCGTGCCTTGCGCGCCTTCGAACAGCAGGTTGCTGCCGGCGGCGTTCGCGTCGTACAGACGGCGCGATACGTCCGTGACCATCGGCTTCAGACGGTCGGCATAGCTGAGCATCGTGTCGAGCGTTTGCTGGAAATCGACAGCGGCGACGCCCAGGTATTGCGTCAACACGAAGTTGTGATAGTCGAGGTTTTCACGCAGACGTTCGGCGAAAGTTTCCGGCTCGAACAGGTCCTGCACGCGCAAACCGCGGCGTGCCACCTTGTCTTCGTAAGCCGGGCCGATGCCGCGGCCGGTGGTGCCGATCTTGCCCGCGCCACGGCGCGCTTCGCGGCCCTGGTCGATGGCGATGTGATACGGCAGGATCAGGGTGGTGGCTTCGGAAATGAAGAGGCGATTCTGAACGTCGACCCCGGCGGCTTCGAGCTCGCCGATTTCCTTGAACAGCGCTTCCGGCGACAACACGACGCCATTGCCGATGTAGCACGCGACGCCGGGATGCATGATGCCCGACGGAATCAGACGCAAGATGGTTTTCTTGCCACCGATGATAAGCGTGTGACCGGCATTGTGACCGCCCTGGAAGCGAACGACGCCTTGAGCGTGGTCCGTCAGCCAGTCGACGATCTTGCCCTTGCCCTCATCACCCCACTGGGTTCCCACGACGACGACGTTACGCCCGGGGTTCACATTCACTGCGCTGGCAGACATGTTGTTTCGTAAGCTGGTTAAAAACGTATTCTACCTATGTTCGCGGAACCTTCCGAATTTTTCCGTTTCCGCTCAACGGTATGCACGTTATGTTGGGTATTGCGAAAGTAGCGCGACCGGTGGCCGCGCCGCGTTTTGACGGCACGTTCGACGCCGTCTGACATGCCCTCAGGATCGCCCTCGGGCGGGTCCAAACGGAACACTCAGGCAACGCGCTCAGGCGCGCGGTTCGACGACCCAATTGCCGTTGCGCTCGACCAACACGCGGTCAAACGCGAATTCGTCCAGATCGTGTTCATGGCCGGGCAGCGCCTGAATCACCACTTCGCCAGCATCGCGCAATGCCGCGACGCTCACACGCAGTGCTTCGTCGTGCTGCCACGGCGCGAGAATCGCGCTGCTGCGTGCCTCGACCGGCGAAATCCGGGCCACTTCGCGCAGATCGAGCGAAAAGCCGGTTGCCGCGCGCGCGCGGCCGTACGCCTGACCCACGTGGTCGTAACGGCCACCGCGCGCTACGGCGTTCGGCACGCCGTCCACGTACGCCGAAAACATCACGCCGCTGTGGTAAGCATAGCCGCGCAGATCGGCGAGATCGATCATCACTTCGGCGCCGTCCACCTGGCTCGCGAGGAACGCAAGGTCGTCGAGCGCGCGGGCGATGGCCGGCGCGTTCGGCAAGCGGGCGCGGGCTTCGTCGAGCACCGAGGCGTCGCCGTACAGCGTGGGCAGCGCGCGCAAGGCGTCGCGGATCACCGGCGTGAGGTTGGCCGTCAACTCGACGAGGCGCGGCACGTCCTTGCCCGCCAGCGCGTCGTAGAGCGACTGTCCGAGATCGGCCGCGGCCGGCTCGGCTTCGATCAAGGCGGCGAGAACGCCCGCGTGGCACAAATCGAGGCGCACTTTCGCGAGGCCGGCCAGACGCAGCGCGTCGAGCATCAATTGCTGGATTTCGAGGTCCGCTTCGAGGCCGGCGTGTCCGTAGATTTCCGCGCCGATCTGGATCTGCTCGCGCGTGGCGTGCAGGCCGCGCGGACGCGTATGCGCCACGTTGCCCGCATAGCAAAGACGTGTCACGCCCTGGCGATTCAGCAGGTGCGCGTCGATACGCGCGACCTGCGGCGTGATGTCCGCGCGCAGACCGAGCGTGCGCCCGGACAGTTGATCGACCAGTTTGAAGGTCCGCAGATTCAGATCGTGTCCACCTCCGGTCAGCAGCGACTCGATGTACTCGAGCAACGGCGGCATGACCATCTCGTAGCCGTACGAACGGAAACGGTCCAGCAAATGGCGCCGCAATTCTTCGATCTTGCGGGCTTCCGACGGCAGCACGTCGGCAATATTTTCGGGAAGTAACCAGGTCGACATCGATACAGTCCTACGACGTTGAACACGGCGGCTAGGTGCGCCGGTAAGTGAGTGTGAATGGCGGGCGGCGGCTCGATTTTGGCGGCCATCGCGGGCGTCTGGATTGCCTGCAGCGACCGCATCCGGCTTTTGGCCGCAGGGCCGATGCACTACGTCGCGTTCAGGCCGCGGCAGACGACGGCGGCGGCTTGCTTGCGACCGCGGGGCTAAGACGCGCCGCAGTCGGGCCGCGAAGCAATCGGCAAACAGGCCTCGTCAGGTCACGATAAACAGCAGGATCAGCCCGAGCACCATCACGATCAGGCCGCCCACGCGAATCTGGTGCGGCGGCCGTTCCGCTATTTTACGGAACGTGTCGCGCCAGGCGCTCGGAAAAACGAAGGGAAACATTCCCTCGATAATCAGCATCAACGCGATCGCGAGCAGTAACGAGCCGGCTATATCCATGCGAGTTAAAGGGCCGCGATGCGGGTGCCGCGGCGTTCCGGTTATCAGGGTTTGCGCGGGACCGCGGGAGCGTCCGGGGCGGCGCCGCCGGTCGGGCTACGCATGAAACGGAAGAACTCGTTGCTCGGGTCGACCACGATCACGTCGCCCGGTTTGAAGGTGTTCTTGTACGCCTGCATGCTTTGATAGAACTGGTAGAACTGCGGGTCGGTGCCATAAGCATCGGCAGCGATTTGCGCTGCCTTTGCATCGCCTTCGCCCTTGATGGTTTGCGCCTGACGATAACCGTCCGCGAGAATCGCCTGTTGCCGGCCGACCGCGTCTTCCTTGATTTTGTCGGCTTCGGCGGTGCCCTTCGCGCGTTCGTCAGCTGCGACCTGCTGGCGCGCGGCGATCATGCGCTTATAGACGGAGTCGGCCATCGACGCGGGGAAATCGACGCGCGTCAACTGCACGTCGACCACCGACACGCCGAGCGATGCCGCGGCCTTGTCCATCGCGGCGCGCGCTTCGTCGGCGACGGCCTGCTGCCTCGCGAGCGCGTCGGACAGAGTGACCTTCGCGAACGCATCGCCGAGCGCGCTGCGCGACAGCAACGCGAGCCGGTCCGGCAGGCTCTGCGAATCGCCGCGGGTTTCGGCGAGCAGCTTGAGCGGATCCGTCACGCGGTATTTGAGGACCGGGTTGGCCAGCAGATCGATCTTGTCGGACGTCACGTAGCGGTCTTCGTCCGGTGCGTCGAGCGACTGGATGCGGTTGTCGACCAGCGTGACCGTTTGCAACGGCGGCGGCAATTTCACATGCAGGCCGGGGCCGAGCAGGCTCGGCGCCTCGTCGCCATGCGAGGACAGCACCGCCATGTGGCGCTGATCGACGACGAACACCATCGACGAAGCAGCGAACAGCACGATGACGACAGCCACCACGAGCGCAATGATCTTGTTCATGATGTGCGCTCCTTATTGAACGTCGTCTTCGCGCATACGGCTGCGGAAGGAGTCGCGTGAACGCAGCGCGTCGCTGCTGGCTGCGGCCTGGCTGGCCGGTGCGGCAGCCGCGGCAGATGCCGAGGCTGCGGAGCTAGTTGCAGAGGCAGACGGTGCGGCCAGCGGCGACGCGGCACTGCTCGCCGCTTGCGGCGCGGCAGCGGCCGCGGCGGCCGGGATGGCACCCGAAGCGGCGGCAGCGTCGGCGACCCGCTGGCGGGTCTGCTCGACCAGCTTGTCGAGCGGCAGATACAGCACGTTGTTGCCGCTCTTGCTGTCCACATACACCTTGGTCGTATTCGAATAGATCTGCTGCATGGTGTCCAGGTACATGCGCTCGCGAATCACAGCGGGCGCTTTCGAGTACTGCGCGTAGACCTGCTTGAAGCGCTCGGCGTCGCCTTGTGCCTGGGCCACTGTCTTGTCGCTATAGGTTTTCGCTTCGTCGATCTGGCGAGCCGCGTCGGCTTGCGCGCGCGGCAGAAGATCCGCGGCGTAGGCTTCGGCATCGCGCTTCGCGCGCTCGTTTTCCTGACGGACTTTGGCGGCGTCGTCGAAGGCGGCTTGCACTCGATCGGGCACCTGCACGCCCTGAATCGTCACACCGGTCACGGCGAGTCCGGACTGGTATTCATCCAGGGATTGCTGGATCGCCGCCATCAGCTGCTGGCGAATTGTTTCGCGATCCTGATAGAGGATGTCATTCGTGCTGCGCGCGCCGACGATGCTGCGCACCGCCGCCTGGCCAGCCTGCATCACGCCCTGATCGGGATCGACGCTGCGGAACAGGTAGTCGGTCGGCTTGCGCACCTGGTATTGCACCGCGAAGCGCACGTCGACGATATCCGCGTCGTGCGTGAGCATCGACGCGTCTTTCACATTCGCGAGACGCACCACGTTATTGCGGCCGATCTCCACCTGGCGGATCTGGCCGATATTGACGAGCTCATGCGCTTCGAACGGATATGGCAGACGCCAGTGCACACCCTGACCGGCCGTGTAGCGATACTTGCCGAACTGCATCACGACGCCGGCCTGGCCATCCTGCACGACGAACACACCGCTGCCGAGATAAATGGCCAGTAGCACGCCGATCACGATGCCCACGCCGATGCGCGCGCCACGACCGTTGTCCGGACGGCCACCGCCCGCGCCGCCACCCTTGCGGCCGAACACGCGGCTCAAACGGCGGTTGAAATCGCGCCACATCTCGTCGAGATCGGGCGGGCCTTCACCGTCCTTGGTCGGCGGACGCTTGGGCTCGTTTGGACGTTGCCGGTCGCCATTGCCGTCTCCCCGGCCCCAGCGCGGATCGTTCAGTGACAGCATGGCGCGCATGCGCAGCCAGATACTCCGCTCGTTGTAATCGTTCACCTGTGTTCGTTCACCAGAGTAGACAGCGGGTCAGTGCAATTGGAACGGGTCAGTGCCCGAGTTCTGGGACCTTGCGGTCGTCGCGTGGTGCTGCCGACCGGTCTTCTTCCGAGAGATCGACCAGCGTTTCGGGAAGAGGTTCGGCAGTAGCGATTTCAGCGATGGCAGCGCGCAGTGTGTCCAGCCCTTGCCCCGTGCGCGCGCTCAAAAAGACGCGCGAAATATTACCATACTCGTCCCTTTCAACCGCGTCCCCACGGGCCGCCAACTCCGGCACCGCGTCGATCTTGTTGAATACCAGCACCTGCCGGATCGTGTCCGCACCGATTGCGTGCAACACCTCGTTCACCTGATCGATCTGGTCGAGCCGCACCGCGCTCGACGCATCGACCACGTGCAGCAGCAAGTCGGCGTGAATGGTTTCCTCGAGCGTGGCGCGAAACGCCGCCACCAGTTGGTGAGGCAGTTCGCGGATGAAACCGACCGTATCCGACACCACGACCTGCCCTGCTTCGTCGCCGAGATAGACGCGCCGCGAGGTGGTATCCAGCGTCGCGAACAACTGGTCGGCGGCATACGCCTGAGCCTTGGTGAGCGCGTTGAAGAGCGTGGATTTGCCCGCGTTCGTGTAGCCGACCAGCGACACGGACATGGTCTGATTGCGGCTGCGCGCGCGGCGCTGCGTGCCGTGCTGACGGCGCAATTTCTCGAGCCGCGTCTTGAGCGCCTTGATGCGCTCGCCGATCAAACGACGGTCGGTTTCGAGCTGCGTTTCGCCAGGGCCGCGCAAACCGATACCGCCTTTTTGCCGTTCCAGGTGGGTCCATGCGCGGATCAGTCGCGTCGACAGATACTGCAGCTGCGCGAGTTCCACCTGCAGCTTGCCTTCATGGCTGCGGGCGCGCTGCGCAAAAATGTCGAGGATCAGACTGGTGCGATCGATCACGCGCCGATTAAGCGCCTGCTCCAGATTGCGCTGCTGCGCAGGCGCCAGAGCGTGATTGAAAATGACGAGTTCGATGTCGTTCGCCTCACACGCAAGACGCAGTTCTTCGGCCTTGCCGCTGCCGACGAACATCTTGGCATCGGGACTGGACCGGCGCCCGGTGAGGGTGACTAAGGGATTCGCGCCCGCGCTTTGCGCGAGCAAGCTGAGTTCTTCTAGGCTGGCTTCGAAATCGATCTTACCGAAGTCGATGCCGACAAGCGCTGCATTGATCAAATTGGAGGGTATCAAAATGAGGCGGCCGGGAGTAATCGCCAACGGGCGACGTTACGCCGGCCGCGACGGGGGTTAGGACTGTTCAGAATCCGGGTGGAAATTCACCGGACGGGCTGGCACGACTGTCGAGATTGCGTGCTTGTAGACCATCTGGGTGACCGTATTCCGGAGCAACACGACGTACTGGTCGAACGATTCAATGTTCCCTTGAAGCTTGATGCCGTTGACCAGGTAGATCGACACCGGCACATGCTCTTTACGCAGTGCGTTCAAAAACGGGTCTTGTAACAATTGCCCTTTGTTGCTCATAGCAAACTCCGTATTTTTTTGCAGGTTGACTTAATTGACGAGGAAGAAAAAGAGATCCACCGTCAACCGCTACACTATAGCCGATTTTCATTTTTGCGCGGGAGGCCTGGCCAGGCGGCCAAAGCCAGCACACACGCGGGTTTCAGCCTGGGTCTAGCCTTTATCCGCGTAAGGGTTCGTCGACGATCTGAACTCTATGCGCAATGGAGTCCCAGTCAGCTTGAAAGTTTCCCGGAAGCGGTTTTCCAGGTAGCGTTTGTACGTTTCGGTGATCGCGTCGAGCGCGTTGCCGTGAATCACGATGATCGGCGGATTCTGTCCACCCTGGTGCGCGTAACGCAGTTTCGGGCGCACCGGACCGCGTCGGCGCGGCTGCTGGAATTCCACGGCATCGATCAGCGCGCGCGTGAGCTTCGGCGTCGGCAGCTTGGCCATGGCGGCTGCGTAGGCGTCGTCGACGGAGCGCATCAACGGGCCGATCCCTGTTTTTTCCGCGGCGGAAATAAAATGGAATTTGGCGAAATCGAGAAATTTTAGTTTGCGCTCGAGATCCGCCTTGGTGCGGTCGCGCACATGCGGATCGAGACCGTCCCACTTGTTCACGCCTACCACCAGGGCGCGGCCCTGCTCCACCACGAAACCGGCAATGTGCGCGTCCTGTTCTGAAATGTCCTGGCGCGCGTCGAGCAGCAGGATCACGACATTGGCGTCGGAGATCGACTGCAGCGTTTTCACCACCGAGAATTTCTCGATCGCTTCGAACACTTTGCCGCGGCGGCGCAAACCAGCCGTATCGATCAGCGTGTACGGCTTGCCGCCGCGCTCGAAATCGACGTAGATCGAATCGCGCGTGGTGCCCGGCATGTCGAACGCGATCACGCGCTCTTCGCCCACCAGTGCATTGATCAACGTCGACTTGCCGACATTCGGACGGCCGACGATCGCGATCTTCACGCCGCGCGTCTGCTTCTCTTCGTCGCTTTCTTCCGGCTGGCCAGCGTAGGCGACTTCGAGCGCCTCGTTGATCATTTCGGTGACGCCATCGCCGTGCGCCGCCGAAATCGCACGCGGGTCGCCGAGGCCGAGTTCGTAGAAGTCGGCGGCGACGTTGCTGTACTTCATGCCCTCCGCCTTGTTGACGACCAGGAAAATCGGCCGGCCGACCTTGCGCAGATAGTCGGCGATCGACTTGTCCTGCGGCGCGAGGCCATTGCGACCGTCGACGATGAACACGACGATGTCCGATTCCTCGACCGCCTGGCGGGTTTGGCGCGCCATTTCGTGCAGGATGCCGTCTTTCGCGACCGGCTCGAAGCCGCCGGTGTCGACGACCAGATACGGCCGCTCGCCGGTGCGCCCTTCGCCGTAGTGGCGATCGCGCGTGAGACCGGGCAGGTCGGCAACCAGCGCGTCACGCGAGCGCGTGAGCCGGTTGAACAGCGTGGATTTCCCCACATTGGGGCGCCCAACGAGGGCAATAACGGGTTTCATCAGATGTTGTTCACGGTGAAACGCGGGATCGAAATCGACCGGCCGCGTAGCGACGCCATGCGGCCGCTACACGGCAGCGTTTGACGAAAATTATCACGAATTCGGCCAGCCCCGGATGTGCTGTCAATATGCGCACCCGGGCGGACGGGGGTTTGGCTGTATGGGCGGCGCCATGGGGCCGCCAGGTTCAGTCTTTACTGCTCGACGGCTCGCACGCCAGTTCGAATACGATTCTTTGCAGTGCGTGCGAGGATGCCGCCGAAGGTAGTGCCGCAAGCAACCACCGATGGCCACGTGGGCCCGTGCGCCATGTCTGATCCGACTTGCCGGACCAGCCAGTCCGGCGAATTCTTCTACTCACTCTGCCCTGCAACTACCACTCAAACGGAAAACTCGACAAAAACGCGCGCGGCCGGCGAAGCCGGCCTGCACGCCAGACGGCGATTGACTCGCGCGATCAGCGCGGGCGGTAGCCGTACAGATCGCCGTCGTGCGTCAGTACCACCAGTGTCTCGCCGGCGAGTACCGGCGCCGCGGTAATCGGACTGCCGTCCGTCTTCACGCGCGCGACGAGCGTGCCGTCGTCACGGGACAGGAAGTGCACGTAACCTTGGTAGTCGCCCAGTACCGCGGCGTGACCCAGAATGAACGGCACGCTCAGGTCGCGGTTCTTCAGCTTGTCGTTCTTCCACAGCGGCGCGCCGCTGCTGACGTCGAACGCCGACACCACCGACCAGTCGTCCGCTGCCACCACGGCGCCATCATCCTGCGCCAGACCGCTCGTGCTCGAGAACGCCTTTTCCCACACGGCGCGACCCGAGTTCGCGTCAAAACAGCCAATCTGGCCCTGGAACGTCACGGCGCAGGTTTCCGAACCGACCAGCGTGGGCGGACCGGTCACGTCGTTGATACGCTCGACTTCCGTCACGCCCTTCGGATAGGACACCGGCGTTTGCCAGTAGTTGTCGCCCGTCTGCAGGTTGATCGCCGCGAACGCGCCGCCCGGGAAACCGGCCAGTACGGCCGCGTCGCCCGCGAACGTCATGCCCGACGATACGCGCAGATTGAGCGGCACCGCGCGGTTGCGATAGTTCCACTTCTGTTCGCCGGTTTGCGCGTTAAACGCGACGATCTGACCGTCGACCGTACGCACCACCACGAGGCCATTGCCGACGAGCGGCGGCGAGATGATCTCGCCCGGCGCCTTGGCGGTCCACAGTTGCTTGCCGTCCGCGCCGAGCACGTAGACGTCGCCCTTCAGGCCGCCGACCGCCGTAAGCGTGCCATCACTGCCGACACCTGCCGAGAGGTCGTCGTGCAGCTTGACGCGCCAGACGTCCTGACCGGTTTGCGCGTCGATCTTCGCAACCGAACCGTTCGCGCCAGCCGCGTACACCGCATTACCGACCGCAACCGGCGAGAACAGGTAACGCCCGGCCTTGCCGACGCTCGCCTTCCAGGCCTGCTGCACGTCGAGCACGGGTTTGAACTCGGTGAGCGGCGTCGGCACGCGGCGCTCGTCTTTCGTGGATGAGCAAGCCGCCATGGTGAGCACGGTCATCGCACAGGCAACGGGCACAGCGTAACGTTTCAGCAGATTCATCGGTGGACGAAGCATTCAGGAAATTAATTAAAGGAGACCGGTTGGTCGTTGCACGCGGCGCTGACTGTGGCGCTCATATGCGGCGATCAGCCGCCCAGCGCGTCCAGCTTGAACTGAATCAACTGGCGTGCCGAACTATCGTTTTTCGACAACGAGTCGAGGGCCAGCTTGTAGGCCGCGCGCGCATCGTCGCGCTTGCCTTGAGCGGCGAGCAGATCGCCACGGCCGTTCGCCACGATGCCTTTGAACGCGTCGGACTGCGGTTCGGCGAGCAGCGCGAGGCCCTGGTCGTAAGCCTTGTCGTCGAGCAGTAGCGAAGCGAGGCGCAGCTTGGCGATCTGCTTGAACTCGTCATCTTTAGCGTGATCGATGGTCCATTGCAGTTGCGCCTTCGCGGCGGCTTCGTCGCCCGCGGCGTATAGCGCCTTGGCGGCGCCCAGCGCAGTCATCTGCGCATACGCGGTGCGGCTGAACCTGTCTTCCATGTCGGTGGCGACGCGGGTGATCTTCGCCTTGTCGCCCGATGCCACGGCTTGCTGGACCTGGTCATACAGCACGGCGGCTTCCGCCGCCTCGCGCCGTTGCCAGAAATTCCAGCCGTTCCAGCCGGCCGCGGCCACCAGCGCCACCAGCACGATCCATGTGGTTGCATTGCCCCACTGCGCCCACCATGCCTTCAGACCTTCAATCGATTCTTGTTCGTCGTGGTAACTCATTGCCCGGCGATTTCCTCTTTCTTGCTACGTGTGCGTGTCGAACCCGATCGGAAACCAACCGGCTCGACGACATCGCGATCAGTCGTCGCCGTCTTCGGCGGTTGCAACCATCGCATTGATTAGAAATTCGGTCAAGTCTTCGGCCGGCACGTTTTGTTGCTCGTTTTTACCGCCGTTAGCATTTGTATCGCGCAGCGGTTTCACACCGATCGTGCCGTTGGCGATCTCGTCCTCGCCAAGCACCACGGCGAAGGCCGCGCCGCTTGCGTCGGCACGCTTCATCTGCGATTTGAAGCTGGCCGATTGACCGTCGGCGCTGCAATGCAGGATCACGTCGAGGCCGGTGTCACGCAGACGCTCGGCGATGATGAACGCCTGCTCGCGCGCCGCGTCGCCCTGGTGGACCACGTACACGTCGCAACCTTCGTCTTCCGGCACGAGTTGCTCTTCCTTCAGCAATTCGAGGATCCGCTCGACACCCATCGCCCAGCCGCATGCCGCCGTGGGCTTACCGCCGAGCTGTTCGATCAGCGGATCGTACCGGCCGCCGGCCGCGACGGTGCCCTGCGCGCCGAGCTTGTCGGTCACCCATTCGAACACGGTCAGATTGTAATAATCGAGACCGCGCACGAGACGCGGATTGATCGTGAACGGGATGTTGTTCGCCTTCAGAATGCGCTGCAAACCTTCGAAATGCGCGCGCGATTCTTCGCCGAGAAAATCGATCAGCTTCGGCGCGTTCTGCGCGACTTCCTGCATGGCCGGATTCTTCGTATCCAGCACGCGCAACGGGTTCGTATAGAGACGACGCTTCGCTTCTTCGTCGAGCACGTCCATGTGCTTTTCGAGGTACGCGATCAATTCGACACGGTGCGCCGCGCGTTCTTCCGCGAGACCCAGCGAGTTGATTTCGAGCTTGATGCCCATCAGGCCGAGATCGTCCCACAGACGCTGGCACATCATGATGATTTCAGCGTCGGCGTCCGGACCGGCAAAGCCGAGCGCTTCCACGCCGACCTGATGGAATTGGCGATAGCGGCCGCGCTGCGGACGCTCGTGGCGGAACATCGGGCCGATGTACCACAGGCGCTTCGGACCGTCGTACAGCATGTTGTGTTCGATCGCCGCGCGCACCACCGCTGCCGTGTTTTCCGGGCGCATGGTCAGATTTTCACCGTTCAGCGCGTCGGTAAAGCTGTACATCTCTTTCTCGACGATGTCGGTCACTTCGCCGATACCGCGCTTGAACAACTGCGTATGCTCGATGATCGGCGTACGAATATTCTGGTATCCGTACGAACGCAACATCGACTTGACGGTCGTTTCGAAAAATTCCCACAGCCCGGCTTCCTGCGGAAGGATGTCGTTCATGCCCTTCACGCCGGAGAGCTTTTCGAGCTTTTTCTTCTGTTCAGTCATCTGTATTTCGAGAGCCGATGTTTAGTTGGCTACCGTGGCGCGGCCATAGCTGCGCTCGACGTAGTCACTCACGATTTGCTGGAATTCTTGCGCGATGTTATCGCCGCGCAGCGTCTTGACCTTCTCGCCGTCGATGAACACCGGCGCGGCCGGGTTCTCGCCCGAGCCCGGCAGGCTGATGCCGATATTGGCCTGCTTCGATTCGCCCGGGCCGTTGACGATGCAGCCCATCACCGCGACGTGCATCTTCTCGACGCCAGGATATTGATCGCGCCACACCGGCATCTGCGTGCGCAGATAGGTCTGGATTTGCGACGCCAGTTCCTGGAACAGCGTGCTGGTGGTACGGCCGCAACCCGGACACGCGATCACCATCGGCGTGAATGAGCGCAGACCCATGGTCTGCAGGATTTCCTGGCCGACGATCACTTCGCCGGTGCGCGAGGCGCCCGGTTCCGGCGTGAGCGAAATGCGGATCGTGTCGCCGATGCCCTGCTGCAGCAACACGGACAACGCCGCGGTCGATGCAACGATGCCCTTCGACCCCATGCCCGCCTCGGTCAAGCCGAGATGCAGCGCGAAATCGCAACGGCGCGCGAGTTCGCGGTAGACGGCGATCAGATCCTGCACGCCGCTGACCTTGCACGACAGAATGATCTGATTGCGCGACAGGCCGAGTTCCACCGCCCGCTCCGCCGAACCGATCGCCGACTGGATGAGCGCTTCGTACATCACGCTTTGCGCTTCCCACGGCGTGGAACGCGCGGCGTTCTCGTCCATCATCTTCGCGAGCAGGTCCTGATCGAGACTGCCCCAGTTGACGCCGATACGCACCGGCTTGTCGTACTTCGCCGCGGCTTCGATCATCTGCGCGAACTGCGTGTCGCGCTTCGCGCCGTGGCCGACGTTGCCCGGATTGATCCGGTACTTGGACAGCGACTCCGCGCACGCCGGGTAGTCACGCAACAGCAAATGCCCGTTGTAATGGAAGTCACCGACCAGCGGCACCGACACGCCCATGCGGTCGAGCTGCTCGCGCACGGCCGGCACGGCCGCGGCCGCTTCCGGCGTGTTCACCGTGATACGCACCAGTTCCGAGCCGGCTTGCGCCAGTTCCTTGATCTGGATCGCGGTGCCGATGGCGTCCGCGGTGTCCGTGTTGGTCATCGACTGGATGCGCACGGGTGCGTCGCCGCCGATGGTGACAAGCTGGCCGCCCCAACGGACGTCAACCGCGTGCGATTTGCGCCGCGCGGCCTGGCCGCCGAACACCGGCTCGCTTGAAACGATCTTGCTACTGGATTGGGATTGAGCTTCGGATTGCATCGAAAAACCCATTTACGCCGCATGCGCCACACAAAAGACGTAGCGCCTGAATTGAAAAAGCGCCGCGGACCGGTTGGCCGCGGCGCATACCGTATCTGTCAAGGCAGCGCGAAACGCGCCACATTGCCTTTGGCCGCCGCATATTTCGACGGATCGACCGGCTGGCCATCGAGCGTCAGCGAGTCGAGGCCGGCCGTGTTGCCGAGCGTGACCTTGAACGGCGCTTCGCCCGTCACTTCCTTGGTGTCACCTGCGTGCACGAGGCCGGAGAACACTTCCTTGCCATCTTTGCCACGCACGCTGAACCAGCTGTCCTGTTTCACGCGCAATGCGACGATCGCCTGACCCGCGGCCGGCGCCACCGTCGCTGCCGCCGCGCTCGCACCCGGCGCCGCAGGAGCCTGCGAGCCGGCCTTCGGCGCAGCCGTCATCGCCGTGACCGCAGGCGCCGACGAAGGCACCGTACCGGTGGCGAGCGGCGCGGGCATCGGCGTAGCCGACGCTGCATTCTCTGTTGCTGCCTGCGTGTCCGGCGCCGAAGCAGCCTCTTCCGAACCTGCCGATTGACCCTGCGCCACCGCGCCTGATGCGCCGGTCGCGCCGCCAGCGGCGCCACTCGCGCTCGCTTTCAATCGTGCAAGCCACGCCGACGAATCGCCGCCATTGGTATGCCACATGCCGAGCGCGATCACCGCGACGATCACCGCCGCCACGCCCCACAACCATGAGCGGCTCTTTTGCCCACTGCCGCCCAGCGAAAGCGACACCTTGCCGCGCGGCAAATCTCTACCCGACGACGCCGGCATCGACAGATCCGGCTCGGGCACACCCTTCTCGCGGCGCAATGCCGCCGTGAATGGCGTGGGATCGGCGCCGAGCATCTTCGCGTAGCTGCGCACCACGCCCAGTGCGAAAGTCGTGTCCGGCAAGTGGCTGATGTCGCCCGATTCCAGCGCGCGCAGCTTGATGGCGGACACCTTGAGACGCGCCGACACGTCGTCGATCGTCCAACCTTTCGATTCACGCAATTGGGTCAAGCGCGCGCCAACCGCCGCCAACGAATCCATGCCCGGCTGCACAACAGGCTGCACCGCCGCCCGTGCGACTGGCGCCGGATGGCCTTCGTTCGTGTCTGTGTCCTGCGGCTGCGGGTGCTGCGGCTCACTCATCCCAAATCCTTTCGCGTCGATTCTTTTTCACTGGTGCAACCCGGACGGGCTCAAGCCTCACGTCCGAATCGCAGACCGTTTATAACAAAATGCGCGGCCTTGTGCGCCGCTTCCGATCGCTTCTGCAAACTTTCTTTTCAATCAACACCGGCACAACAGGTTGTCGCGCGTTCGCGGAGCTTTCTCCGAACGCCGGCGCCCTGCCATCCCCACGCGATTACACGGCGCGAACCTCGATGATCTTCGCTGCCTTCCCGGTGCGCTCAGCGAGGCGCGTGCGGTCTTTCACCGCGCCGGCCAACTGACCGCAGGCAGCGTCGATATCATCGCCGCGTGTCTTGCGCACCGTGGTGACGACGCCCGCGTCCATCAACACTTGTGCAAACCGCTTGATCTGTTCCGGTTTCGAGCGAATGAGGCCCGATTCGGGGAACGGATTGAACGGAATCAGGTTGAACTTGCACGGGACGTCGCGCGTGATGGCCAGTAATTCGCGCGCTTGCGCTTCGCTGTCGTTCACGCCGTCGAGCATGCAATATTCAAACGTAATGAAGTCGCGCGGCGCGACGTTCAGATAGCGCTGGCAAGCCGCCATCAGTTCGCGCAGCGGGTACTTCTTGTTCAGTGGCACCAGCATGTCGCGCAGCGGATCGCTTGGCGCATGCAAGGAGACCGCGAGCGCCACCGGCAGATCGGCGCCGAGGCGGTCCATCATGGGCACGACGCCTGAGGTGGACAGCGTGACACGGCGGCGCGACAGGCCGTAGGCGTTGTCGTCGAGCATCAGACGCATGGCCGGCACGACCGCGTCGTAATTGAGCAGCGGCTCGCCCATGCCCATCATCACGACGTTCGTGACGACCCGCTCGCCCTTGCCGTCACCACCGGTGGCGCGGCCGCCGTCCACGCCACGCGAGGCGCGCAGCGCGAACTCGGCCATGCGCAACTGGCCGATGATTTCGCCGGTGGTGAGATTGCGGGAGAAACCCTGTTTGCCGGTCGAACAGAAACGGCAGTTGACCGCGCACCCGGCCTGCGACGACACACACAGCGTGCCGCGCGTTTCCTCGGGAATGTAGACGGTTTCAACCGCGTTGCTGTTGCCGACGTCGATCAGCCACTTGCGTGTGCCGTCGGTCGAAATATGGTCGCTGACGATGCCCGGCATCGAGATCGCGGCGCGCCCCTTGAGCTTTTCGCGCAAGGACTTCGCCAGATCGGTCATGCCGTCGAAGTCGGCGGCGTTGTATTGGTGAATCCAGCGCTGCAATTGCTTGGCGCGAAACGGCTTCTCGCCCAGGCTGTCGCAGTAGGCGACAAGCCCTTGGGCGTCGAGGTCGAGAAGGTTGACGGTGGGACTGCTCGTCATATCGAATCCTGCCATTTCAGTGCGAGACTACGTTCATGCAACAAGCTGCATGAACGCAATGCCGTTCGCGCCCATTCCTGCTGCTTTTACCTTACTACTTTGCCGGGCGATTCGTGCGATAAATCCAATCGGCTACACGAATCGCCCGAGGCAAGTCCTGCTTAACGCGAGTAGACGTTCACTTGCGGGAAGAAGAACGCGATTTCAACGGCGGCCGTTTCAGCCGCGTCGGAACCGTGCACTGCGTTCGCGTCGATGCTGTCAGCGAAGTCGGCGCGGATCGTGCCCTTTTCAGCCTTCTTCGGGTCCGTTGCACCCATCAGATCACGGTGTTTCAGGATGGCGTTTTCGCCTTCGAGCGCTTGCACGACGACCGGGCCCGAGATCATGAAATCGACCAGGTCCTTGAAGAACGGACGTGCGGCGTGCACGGCGTAGAACTTCTCCGCGTCGGCGCGCGACAGGTGAACCATGCGCGAAGCCACGATCTTCAGACCAGCGTTTTCGAAACGGCTGTAGATCTGGCCGATCACGTTCTTGGCCACTGCGTCCGGCTTGATAATCGACAGGGTGCGTTCGATCGCCATAAAAACTCCAAAAAATTAAGAGGTTACAGATTCAAATGAATCCGCTATTGTAGCATGTTCCCGTGTATGATTGCGATTGAACCCTTACAACATTGAAAGACTCCAGGCAGGAGTTTCCGAATACTGGTAGCGTAGGCGGTGTCGGTATTTTCTGGGCATTGAAACTCCCTGCCCGCGCGCCAATCTTAGGGATGAGAGCGCCGCGGCCGGCGGCAGAATTCCCCACCGGCGCAGCCCGACTCGCCACAACCCGCTTCACAACCATACGCATCACGCTTCTGAGGTAAGGAGAGACCATGAACGAACATCCGTATAGCTTTGGCCGCAATGGCGCGGTCAGCACGGTCGAAACGCGTAACCGCGTGCTACGGAACACCTACTGGCTGCTCGCGCTGTCCATGATTCCGACAGTGCTCGGCGCGTGGGTGGGCCTCACCACCGGTTTCTCGCTGTTCGCCGCCACGAGTCCGGCCATGAGCATGCTGGCGTTCTTCGCGATCGCCTTCGGCTTCATGTTCGCCATCCAGAAGACCAAAGACAGCGCGGCCGGCGTGTTCGTGCTGCTCGGCTTCACGTTCTTCATGGGCCTGATGCTGTCGCGCATCCTGAGCTTCGTGCTCGGGTTTTCGAACGGCCCGTCGCTGATCATGCTTGCCTTCGGTGGCACTGGTGTGATCTTCGCGTCGATGGCAACCATCGCCACGGTCAGCAAGCGTGACTTCTCGGGCCTCGGCAAGTGGCTGTTCATGGGCGTGATCGTGCTGCTGCTCGCATCGGTCGCGAACGTGTTCCTGCATCTGCCGGCGCTGATGCTCACGGTGTCGGTCATGGCCATCGTGATCTTCTCGGCCTACATGCTGTTCGACGTGCAGCGCGTCGTGAACGGCGGTGAAACGAATTACATCACCGCCACCCTCGCGATCTACCTGGACCTGTACAACGTCTTCGTCAACCTGCTGGCGCTGCTCGGCATCTTCGGCGGCAACCGCAACTAAGCCTGATTCGGGCCGTGGCGTTCGAAACGCGCCGCCCTGAAAGAAAAAGCCCATAACGAGCGATCGTTATGGGCTTTTTTCATGGCGCCGCGGCGTCTGCCGCGCCGCGAATCAAGCGTCAGACGCGGATCACACGCTCAGCCACGCAAACCCCTCATCCTGCGAAGCCACCACCACTTCCGTCGGCGCCGCGCCCAGCACACCGGCCATCGCAGCCTGCGCCAGTTCCGGCAAATTGTTCTGCTGACTCAGATGCGCGGCAACCAGATGGTGCAACCGCGATCGATCAAGCGAGGCCAAAATTTCAGCCGCCGCGTCGTTGTTCAAATGCCCATGATTGCCGCCGATGCGCGCCTTCAGCGACTGCGGATAACGGCTGCCCGCCAGCATCCGCACGTCGTGATTGCATTCGAGCACTAGCGCGTCACAGCCGCTCAGCACCGCGCTGATATGCGGCGTGGACGTGCCGACATCCGTCAGCACGCCAAGCCGGCTCGCGCCGTTCGAGAGCACGTATTGAAGCGGCTCGCGGGCGTCGTGCGGAACGGTGTAAGGGAGAATGCTGAGGTCGCCGATCGCCACCGCTTCGTCGCCCCACAGCACCTGCAGGTCGACATCGGCTTCGTCGGCGCCCACCGCGCGGGCGGTGCCCCAGCTCATGTACAACGGAATCGACCACTTGCGCGCCAGAGTCAGCGCGCTGCCAATGTGGTCGCTATGTTCATGCGTAATCAGAATCGCATCGAGACCGTCGACGCTCGCGCCGAGCCGCGTCAGACGCCGCTCGACTTCCTTGGCCGAAAACCCGCAGTCGAGCAGCACACGCGTGGTGGTCGCGCCGCTTTGCGCTTCCACCAGCAAGGCATTGCCTTCACTGCCGCTACCGAGACTCGCGAACCTCACGGTCCGCTTAGTTCAGTTGCGCGTGCAGCAGCGTCACGATGCGCTGCGCGTCGGACGAATTGTCGACCTGCCCGTTCGCAGTCAGCACCGCCACCTGCGTCACCGTGTCGCCCTTCGAGCGCACGTTGACGAGGAATTCCTGACTCGGCTTCTTCGACGAATTGCCGCTGTAGAACAGCTTGCCAAGCAGCCCTTCTTTTTTAAGTTCCTGCATCGAGTCCGCGTAGCGCACGTAATAAATGCCCTTCGCGCGATCGCGGTTGTCGACGGTGAAGTTGGTGCGGTCGAGCGCGAGGCCCACGCGCAGCCATGCGCGATCGAACGACTCCGGCAGGTCGAGCGTGGATGCGCCCGCGCTCTGATCGATCGTGGCCGGCGCAACCGCCGTACGCGCGTCAGTCAGCAGTTGTTTCGATTGCGCTTCGGTCAGGCCGAACTTCTGCATCAGCTTGGTGAGGAACAGCGCCTCGAGCGCCGGATCGCGCGGGCGCTCTTCCCAACGCGACGACGTCTTGTCCTGCCCCGTCAACACTTCTTCCATGGCGCTGTGCGTAATGGAGATGTCGGTCGTGTCGCCCGGCGCACGCGATACGAGCGTGCGGAAGCTGTCACGCGTGCCCGACGAATACGCGAAGTCGATGACCTTGCCGACCGTGCGGCGGAACCAGTCGTCCGGAATGTTGGCGCGGTTTTCAGCCCAGTCGGTCGTCATGATGCCGGTGGCCGGCGCGTCGGTCTTCAGCGCGAAGCCGTTTTCCTGCCAGAACTCCTGCAACTGCGGCCAGAGTTGTTCCGGCGAACGGCCGTCGACGACCAGCCAGCGGCGATCGCCGTCACGTTCGATATGCATGCCGAGCGGATCCTGCGCGTTCGGCTGGCCTTCGGTCGAATTGCCGGCGGCCGTCACCGCGCGCGTCTGCGCGCCGCCCAGCGCCAGATTGGCCGGCGGAGCGACGTAGCGCTCATCAGTCTTGGTGGTGCTCAAATCGTTCGGAACGGCGAGCGGCGGCGCGCTGCCCGCGCCCTTGTAGTTGACGCGGTCGGAAGCAAACCAGTCGTTCAGCGTGTCACAGCCGGCGAGCGTCGTGAGGGCAAGCGCCAGCGCCGCCATGCGGGTTGCGTGGAGGGAAAGTGCGGAACGTTTCATGAGGTCCTTCGTGATGCTGGAACGCGGTGCCTTGGTTCTGTGTGCCGGGAACGTGGGCTGGATCGACGTCGGTTAAGGGAGTGCCGGTGGCAGGCTTTCGTTAGCGCTGGTGGGTGCCGCGGACGCGATCCGCCTAGCCCAGCAGGCCCGCTTCGCGCAGCGCGCCGCGCACCACTTCGTGGTATTGCGCGTCGAGCGGCGTGAGCGGCAGGCGGATGCCGCCCTGCACACGACCCAGTTGCTGCAGTGCCCATTTGGCCGGAATCGGATTCGATTCGATGAACAGGTTCTTATGCAGCGACAGGAGTTTCAGATGAATCTCACGCGCGGTCTTCGCATCCGCGGCGAGAGCAGCCTTGCAGAGATCGCTCATCGCGCGCGGCGCGACGTTGGCGGTGACCGAAATATTGCCGTGGCCGCCGAGCAGCATCAGCGCGATCGCGGTGGGATCGTCGCCGCTGTAGATGCCGAAGTGCGCGGGCGCGGACTTGATCAGATGCGCGGCGCGATCGATATTGCCCGTCGCTTCCTTCACACCGATGATGCCCGGCACCTGCGCGCAGCGCAGAATGGTTTCGTTGCTCATGTCCGCAACGGTGCGGCCCGGCACGTTGTACAGAATCACCGGCAGATCGACGGTTTCAGCGATCTTCGCGAAGTGGCGGTAGATGCCTTCCTGCGTCGGCTTGTTGTAGTACGGCACGACCTGGAGCGTGGCGTCGGCGCCGACTTCCTTGGCCTGCTGGGTGAGTTCGATGGCTTCGGTCGTGGAGTTGCCGCCCGAGCCCGCGATCACCGGAATCCGGCCCGCCGTATGCTCGACCGCGGTCTTGACCATCAGTACGTGTTCTTCGACCGACAGCGTGGCCGACTCGCCGCTGGTGCCGACCACGACGAGAGCGTTCGTGCCCTCCGCGACGTGCCAGTCGATCAGTTTGCGAAACGCCGGCAGATCGAGGCTGCCGTCTTCGAGCATCGGGGTGATGATGGCAGGAATGCTGCCGCGAATCTGAACGCTGTCGTTGCTGCTGTGGTTGCCGTTAGTCATGAAACGCCATGAATTTGATCAGGTAAACCGCGATTGTAGCGGATTAGCCAGCCAACTCGTAACAAGGCGGGGGTGCCGCCTGCGCGGGGTCGTCTGAGCGCTCCGCCTCCAGAATTGCGCAGATCCGCTGGACGTAGGCCGGGCGCGGCTGCGCAAGAAAACCGTCCTGAAAAGCGACCACCCGGAGCTGGCCGCGCACGCGGTCGAGAAGCTCGCCGGGCGCCAGTAGAAACGCCGGATTAGAGGGTTTGCCGACGCTTTCGTTTCCTTGCGCGAAGGTCTCGTAAACCAGTACGCCGCCGGGCGCGAGCGAGCGCAAAAGCTGCGGAAAAAGCGGCCGGTGCAGGTAGTTCGTCACCACGACGGCGGCGAATTTCGCGTCAGCGGGCAAGGGCCACGCGGCGCCTTCGAGGTCGGCTTCGAGCGGGGTGACGAGCGGCTCGCCGCGCAGCGCGTCGAGCGCCGCCGTGTCGCGGTCGATCGCGGTCACCGGATGCCCCAGCGACGCAAAGAACCGCGCATGCCGCCCCGCCCCGGACGCGACGTCGAGCACCGCGCCGCGTTTCCTGACCAGATGCGCCCAATCGCGCACCCACGGCGACGGCTCGCCCAATCCATGCACGGCGGCGGTAGCGGGAGTACTCATCAGGTCGGCGCCGCTCGTCAGTTGTACGAGAGCCCCATGGCCTCGCGCACATCGCGCATCGTTTCCGTGGCGAACCTGCGGGCCTTGTCGCAGCCGTCGGCGACGATCGCGCGCAACAGCGACGGATCGTCCATGTACTTCTGCGCGCGCTCTAGCATGGGCTGCTGCTCGCGCAGAATGCCTTCGATCACCGGCTGCTTGCACTCGAGGCAACCGATGCCGGCCGTCCGGCAGCCCTTCTGCACCCACTCGTGGGTGGCTTCGTCCGTGTAAACCTGGTGAAGCTGCCACACCGGGCACTTGTCGGGGTCGCCCGGATCGGTGCGGCGCACGCGAGCCGGATCGGTGGGCATGGTGCGGACTTTCTTCGTGATGGTCTCCGCGTCTTCACGCAGGCCGATCGTGTTGCCGTACGACTTCGACATTTTCTGGCCGTCGAGACCCGGCATGCGCGACGCCTCGGTCAACATGGCTTGCGGCTCGACCAGAATGATCTTGCGCGAACCTTCGAGGTAGCCGAACAAACGCTCGCGGTCGTTCATCGACAGGCTTTGCGATTCCTGCAACATGGCGCGCGCCTGTTCGAGCGCTTCGTCGTCGCCTTCCTGCTGGTAGGCGTTGCGCAATTCGTGATAGAGCTTGGCGCGCTTGCCGCCGAGCTTTTTCGCGGCGTCGCTGGCCTTCTCTTCGAAGCCTGGTTCGCGGCCGTACAGGTAGTTGAAACGGCGAGCGATTTCACGCGTCATTTCGACGTGCGGCACCTGATCTTCGCCAACCGGCACGAGCGAGCCGCGATACAGCAGAATGTCCGCCGCCATCAGCACCGGATAGCCGAGAAAGCCGTAAGTGGACAGATCCTTGTCCTTCAGCTTCTCCTGCTGTTCCTTGTAGGTCGGCACGCGTTCGAGCCAGCCGAGCGGCGTGCTCATGCCGAGCAGCAGCGCCAGTTCGGCGTGCTCAGGCACCTTGCTCTGGATGAACAGCGTGGCCTGCGCCGGATCGATCCCGGAGGCCAGCCAGTCGATCAGCACGTCCCAGACGTTCTTTTCGATGACTTCGGGCGTTTCGTAGTGCGTCGTCAGCGCGTGCCAGTCGACCACACAAAAGAAACACGGGTACTCGGACTGCAGCCGCACCCAGTTTTTCAGCACGCCGTGATAGTGGCCGAGGTGCAACGACCCGGTGGGCCGCATGCCGGAGAAGATACGGTCTGGGAACATGGTTATCTAGAAAAGCGAAACAAGGGGAGTCAGAATGGCGGTGATCGCGCCGTAGCCGATCGTGACCAGCGGGTTCAACCAGTATCGCGTCAGCGTACCCGTCATGACCAGCGCCATCACGATGAAAAACCCGTACGGTTCGAGGCGCGACAGCGTAATGGATTGCCGCGGCGGCAACAGCGCCATCAGCACGCGGCCACCGTCGAGCGGCGGCAGCGGAAACAGGTTGAGCACGCCGAGCACGAGGTTCACGCCGACGCCCGCTCCCGCCATGCGCGTGAAGAACGGCTCGTCGACGTTCAGCACCGCTAGCGCGACGCCGAACAGCCCCCAGATCAGCGCCTGCACGAAGTTGCAGGCCGGACCCGCCGCCGCGACCCACAGACTGCCCCAGCGCGGATTGCGCAGATTGCCGAAGGCGACCGGCACCGGCTTGGCGTAGCCGAACATGAACGCGCCGCTGGTGGCGAAGTACAGCAGCAAGGGAATCGCAATCGTCCCGAGCGGGTCGATGTGCCGCATCGGATTGACCGAGACGCGGCCGAGCACGTAGGCGGTATTGTCGCCGAGCCAGCGCGCGACGTAGCCATGGGCGGCTTCGTGCAGCGTGATGGCGAAAATCACCGGCAGCGCGTACACCGCAATGGTCTGTATCAGGGAAGAATCCATAACTCGTTATTGTAACAACGCGATTGCGTGCGTCTGTCCGCTTTCACTCATGCCGTCTCTTCGAGGCCGAACGGCGCGAGAGAACCGCGCCCCTGCCGCACCAGCACCGGTTCCGCGCCGGTCAGATCGATCACCGTGGATGGCTCGCACACGCACGGGCCGCTGTCGATCACCAGATCCAGTTGCTTCTCCAGGCGCTCGCGGATTTCTTCCGGGTCGTTCAGCGGCTGGGTTTCGCCCGGCATGATCAGCGTCGAGCCGAGCAGCGGCTGGCCGAGTTCTTCGAGGATCGCCAGCGTGATCGCGTGATCCGGCACGCGCAGGCCGATGGTCTTGCGCGACGGATGCGACAGGCGCCGCGGCACTTCCTTGGTGGCCTGCAGGACGAACACGTAAGGGCCCGGCGTCACCGATTTGATCAGCCGGTATTGCCGGTTGTCCACCATCGCGAAGTTCGCGAGTTCCGACAGATCGCGCACCAGCAGCGACAGCAGCTGCTTCTCGTCGAGTCCGCGAATGCGCCGCAGACGCTCGACCGCGTCCTTGTCGTCCAGATGGCAGGCGAGCGCGTAGCTCGAATCCGTCGGCAACGCGACCACGCCGCCATCATTGATGATCTGCACGGCCTGCTTGACGAGGCGCGGCTGCGGGTTATCAGGATGAAGCCGGAAGTATTGGGACATGGCGACTAACGTTGGCTCACGGATGAAAGCGGATAGACGGCAAATTGAACTGCGGCTGAACACGGGTCGGAAGATCAGACGAAAGCACGCGCGGCGCTCGGCCCGCTTTCGCGCCTGACGTGCCGCGACGGCACGGCGCGGTCACAGCCAGCGTTCCCAGACGGGCTTCAGATCGGCGGGCAGCGGTGGCAGCGTGCCGAGATCGACGCGGCCCTCGCCGGGTGCGTGGAAGTCGGACCCGCGCGACGCCTCGAAACCAAAACGGCGCGCGACATCGGCGTATTCGCGGTATTGATCGGGCGTGTGGCTACCCGTCACCACCTCGATCGCCTTCCCGCCGAGATCGATGAATTCGGCGAAAAACGCGTCGAATTCGACCGGCGAGTAAGCATAGCGCCCCGGATGCGCAATGATGGCTTCGCCGCCGGCGGCCTGGATCCAGCCGACCGCGTCGGCCAGTTTCGCCCAGCGATGCGCCACATAACCGGGCTTGCCATCGCCGAGATAGCGGGTGAACACGTCCTGCGTGGAACTGGCGTAGCCGCTTTCCACCATGAAACGCGCGAAATGCGTGCGCGAAATCATGTCCGGATTCGACACGTATTTGAGCGCGCCCTGATAGGCGTCGGGAATGCCGAGCGTGGCGAGTTGTTCGCCGATCGCCTCCGCCCGCGCGGCGCGGCCGTTGCGGGTGCGCGCGAGACCGTCGAGCAGGATCGAGCTGGTCGGATCGATCCCCAGTCCGACAATGTGCACCGTGCGCGACGCCCATGTCACCGAGATCTCGACGCCGCTCAGGTAGTCCATGCCAAGCGCCTCGGCGGTACTTCTGGCTTCGTGCTGGCCGCCCAGTTCGTCATGATCGGTGAGCGCCCACAGCGTCACGCCGCCCGCGTGCGCGCGGCGCGCGACGTCGGCCGGCGCGAACTGGCCGTCGGAAACGGTGGAGTGACAGTGGAGGTCGGCGTTCATCATTGTCTTGAAAAGGTTCTTCGCTCATTTTACTGCAACGCAGTAAGTGGACGCAGAGCTATCTCACAACGGACGCCCCGAAGGGAGACCCAAAACTTTTTGAAAGCGCTACGCGCAGAATCCCTCGATCAACGCAGCCACCTGCTCCGGCTGGTCGTGGTGCACCATATGCCCCGCTTCGTCGACGATCTTCTCGCGCCAGTCGGGGAACGCCTGAAAGCGCGCCTTGAATTCATCGAGCGGAATCTCGCCGGCGATCTGCACGAGCGTCGGCGAATTGGCGGCTTCCACGTGCAGCACCTTCGCGCTCACCTTGCGCCACGTCGCCATCACTTCGTCGAGACGGTACAGCGCCGGGCCGCGCAGTTTGTGCGCCGGATCGGCGAGCAGCATGTAGCGCCCTTCGCCGTCCGGCTTCGACCAATGCCGCGCGAGAAACTGCGCGCGCTGCGGGTCGAGCCGCGGATTGGTCTTGATCAGACGCGCGGCCACGTCGTCGAGCGACGCGTAGCGCTTCAGTTGCGGCGGATCGCGCAATTCGTCGAGCCAGTTGCGCAGCCGCTTGGGCGCTTGCGCCGAATGCGATGGCGCGAGACCGAAGCCTTCGAGGTCGACCACCCGCCGCACGCGCTCCGGCCGCACGCCCGCATACATGCAGGCGATGTTCGCGCCCATGCTGTGGCCGACCAGATTCACTTCGCCGGTCGGCGCGTAGTGGTCGAGCAAGGCGTCGAGATCGGCCAGATAGTCCTGAATCCAGTAGTTGCCGCCGCCGCGTTCCGCCACCGGCCAGTCCGACAGGCCGAAGCCGCGCATGTCGGGCGCGAGCACCTGCCAGTCGCCGCCCAGCGCGTCGACGACGAACTGGAACGAGGCGGCCACGTCCATCCAGCCGTGCAGCATGAAGAGCATCGGCGCATCCGGGTTGCCCCAGCGCCGCACATGCAAACGGATGCCGCGCACGGCGACGAATTCAGACTGCGAAGTGTTCATGAACGGCATGTCCAAAAAAAGAATGGTCGTTCGATTATAACGAGATAGCCCGCCGATGCGCGGGGTCGGATGGTGAAGGAAGTCTCAGTCGCCGGCAGACGGCGGCGCCGCTTCCTGCGCGTCGAGGCCCGCCAGCGCTGCCAGTTCGGCCAGTTCGGCTTCGTCGAAACCGGCGTCGCGGCGCGCCTCGAAATTGAACGGACCGCGTAATTTCGGTGCGTGATACTGGTCGGCGAGGCGCGCGTAAGTCGCGTGAGGGTCGAGGCCGCTGCCGTCGCACAGATGACGGAACCAGCGATTGCCGATCAGCACGTGGCCAATTTCGTCGCGCAGGATCACGTCGAGAATCGCCGCCGACGCCTGGTCGCCGGCCTGCAGCAGGCGCGCGCGGATCGGCGGCGAGGCGTCAAGGCCGCGGGCTTCGAGCGTGCGCGGCACCAGCGCCATGCGCGCCAGCACGTCGCCGCGCGTGCGCTCGCACATGTCCCACAGACCGTCGTGAGCCGGAAAATCGCCGTAGACGTGGCCGTACTCGGCGAGGCGCGCGGTCAGCAGCGAGAAGTGGTATGCCTCTTCAGCGGCGACCTTGAGCCAGTCGGTATAGAAGGCGGCGGGCATGCCGACGAAGCGCCAGACCGCGTCGAGCGCAAGGTTGATGGCGTTGAATTCGATGTGCGCGAGCGCGTGCAACAGAACTGCGCGCCCTTGCGGCGCTTGCATGCTGCGCCGCTTCAAACCGCGCGGATCGACCAGGTCGGGTCGCGCGGGACGGCCCGGCAGGCCGGCCGGTTCGTCGAGTTTGGCGTCCGCAGCGCATGCCATGCTGCCGTCGAGCACGGAGGCGTAGAGCGAGCGGGCCGCGGCGGCCTTGGCGGTCGGATCGGCGTCGCGCAATGCGACGAGCGCTGCGGTGCGCGCACAACGGGCCTCGGGCGCTGCTGTGGTGGCGCGCGAATCAGGCGAATCAGGCGAAACGGACGGTGCGGCGGACATCATGGCAAGCGGATCGACAAGGGAAACGGCAAAGGAAGCCAAAAACGGCATGGCTAAGGAAATGGCAAAACCGGCGGCAACCGACGTTTTGGCATACGGTTTTCAAAACACGCCCCGGGCCGCAACCACGCGGACGGCAGCCCGAACCCCGAAGCGGCGAACGTCCCTGCGGCCAGACCAAGCGGCCCAACCACACAACCGTTTACAATACTCGATTCGACCATCCGACGCGCCCGACGCGCCGGCGAGGCCGGGCAGCCCGGCACGGTAAGACGTTTCGGGCAGTTCGGCGCCCTGTCCAGCGCGCGCAGTGACCGATCAAGAGGAGACACCGTGACCATTTACAAACTTGGCGAAGCCGCCCCGACCATCCATGAAAGCGTATTCGTCGCCGATTCAGCGAGCATCATCGGCAACGTGACGCTCGGGGAGAACGCCAGCGTCTGGTTCGGCGCGACGATTCGCGGCGACAACGAGCCGATCACCATCGGCGCCGGCAGCAACGTGCAGGAAAACGCCGTCCTGCACACCGACCCCGGTTTTCCGCTGACGATCGAGCCGAACGTGACGGTCGGCCACCAGGTCATGCTGCACGGCTGCACGATCAAGGAGGGCTCGCTGATCGGAATTCAGGCGGTGATCTTGAATGGAGCGGTAATCGGCCGCAACTGTCTGGTCGGAGCGGGCGCCATCGTCACCGAGGGCAAGGTATTTCCCGACAATTCGCTGATTCTCGGCGCGCCCGCCAAGGTGGTGCGCGAACTGACCGAGACGGATATCGCCAACATGCAGCGCGGCGCGGCAACGTATGCCGAGCGCCGCGAATATTACAAGGCGCAGCTCGTGCGTATCGGCTAACCAGCCGGAGCGCGCGGCGCGCACGGCGCGGCATCACGCTGCGTCATTCGACCGAGGAAAAGTTGTGAGCGACCAGTTGCAAAAATTCATGTTCAGCGCAGCGCCGGTGCGCGGCGAGATCGTTTCGCTACGCAATACGTGGCAGGAAGTGCTGACGCGCCGCGATTATCCGGCGCCGGTGCGGACGGTTCTGGGCGAAATGATGGCCGCGTGCGCGCTGCTGTCGGCGAACCTCAAGTTCAACGGCACGCTCATCATGCAGATTTTCGGCGACGGCCCGGTCAAGATGCTGGTGGTGCAGTGCAGCTCCGATCTGTCGATGCGCGCGACCGCCAAGCTGTCCGGCGAAGCGGCCAATGTGATCGGCGAGACGACCAGCATGGTCGACCTGCTGAACGCGAGCGGCCACGGCCGTTGCGTGATTACGCTCGACCCTGCCGACAAGCAGCCCGGCCAGCAGCCGTATCAAAGTATCGTGCCGCTGTCGGGCGTGGACGGCCCGCTCAACTCAATGGCCGAGGTGCTCGAGCATTACATGCACCACTCGGAGCAGCTCGACACGCGCCTGTGGCTCGCGGCGAACACCGAGCGCGCGGTCGGCATGCTGCTGCAAAAATTGCCGGGCGACGGCGGCATCGTCCCCCATCCGGGCGATCTGGACGCGGATACGTGGGAGCGCGTTTGCACGCTGGGCGGCACGATGTCGCAAGACGAGCTGCTGAAGGAAGAACCGGAAACGATTTTCCGCCGCCTCTTCTGGCAGGAAAACGTGCAGCATTTCGAACCGGCCACGGCGCGCTTCGAGTGCACGTGTTCGCGCGAGAAAGTCGGCGGCATGCTGAAGATGCTGGGCCGCGAGGAAGTCGACAGCGTGCTCGAAGAGCGCGGCCATGTCGAGATTCATTGCGAGTTCTGCAACCAGCGTTACGAGTTCGATCCGGTCGACGTCGCGCAACTTTTTGTCGCCGAGGCGCTCTCACAAGGTGTAACGCCCGCGGCTGACCAGCGGCATTAAACGGCTTGCCGGGGCGCGTGCATTCCATGCGCGCCGAACGGCGGTTCATCGCGCCTGCATGGCGGCAGCGGCAGAAAAAATACCGCGCCGCCCGCTGCCTTTTCAGGGCCCGGGCGGCGCAGTATCTTTGATCATTGCGTTGAATCATTGGCGGTGCGCGCGGCGCATGATTTGCTTAGGCATCCGACCGATGGAGATCGAACATGAACCACCCTACTTCGTTGATACCGCTGCTGGGCTGTGCGCGCACGGTCGCTGTGGCTGTCGTCGTCGGCAGTGGCGCGCTTGCGGGCTGCATGATGGACCCGCCGGGCCCGTCGCCGATTTATAGCCGACTGCCTGCGGATCAGTCGGGCATGGCTGCCACCGCCCAACCATTGACGCCAGAAGAGCGCCAGCGGTATGACGCCATCGACCATCAGGTGATGGCCGAGCAGAATCAGGCAATGGCCGCCGAAAACGCAGCGCAGGCGTGGTCGCGTTACTACACGCCGCCTGTCAGCGTGTACGGCAGCTATTACGGCGGTGGATGGGGACACGGCTGGGGCACGGGTGTCGGCATCGGTTACGGGCCGTACTGGGGCTGGTAAGCGGCGGCAAGCTTACGCACGCGGCGAGAATCCTGGCTCGGCGCGGCGGCGGCGAGCCCAAAGAAAAAGGCACGGTTCTAACCGTGCCTTTTTTGCATCCTTCGTACTGAACCGCTGTTGTGGTACGGCGAAGCTCAGTGCGCAGGCTTCTTGTCTTTCGCGGCAGCCGCTTTACCACCATGCTTGCGATCCGGCTTCGCGCGCGACTCCGGATTCGGCACGACATGCAGCGGCGCGGTCGACATCTCACCACGCGTGGACGTCGTAACCGAAGGCGTGTTCGCCGTCGGCAACGGCGCATTCGGCGAGACGAACTGCACGAACACTTCGCTGTCCTTCACCATGCCCATTTCATAGCGCGCCCGCTCTTCGACTGCGGCCGTGCCGTTCTGCAAATCCTGCACTTCGCCCTGAATGCGTTCGTTGCGCAGTTTCGAATCAGCATTCTTTTGCACTTGCTGCGCCAGTTGCTGCTGCAACTCGTGCACGCGCAACCAACCGCCGTGCCCCCACCAGAGCGGGTACTGGATCAGCGCCAGTAGAACGATCAGGACAGCAGTGACAAGCCGCATGAAGTAAGCACAATAAATACACGCCGCCCTGCGCTATACGCAGGGCGGCGGGGTCAATCAGAAACGAAGGATAACCGGCTCATCGGTCAGCGCCAGCAAACCAGCCATTAGCGCAGATTGTAGAACGCCGACTTGCCCGGGTAGCTGGCGATATCACCGAGGTCTTCTTCGATGCGCAGCAACTGGTTGTACTTCGAGATGCGGTCCGAACGCGACAGCGAACCCGTCTTGATCTGACCGGCGTTCAGGCCGACCGCGATATCCGCGATCGTCGAATCTTCGGTTTCGCCCGAACGGTGCGAGATCACGGCCGTGTAGCCGGCGCGCTTGGCCATTTCGATCGCCGCGAAGGTTTCCGTCAGCGTGCCGATCTGGTTGATCTTGATCAGGATCGAGTTGGCGATGCCCTTCTCGATGCCTTCCTTCAGGATGCGCGTGTTGGTGACGAACAGGTCGTCGCCCACCAGTTGCACTTTCTTGCCGAGCTTGTCGGTCAGAATCTTCCAGCCGGCCCAGTCGCTTTCGTGCATGCCGTCTTCGATCGACACGATCGGGAACTTGTCGGCCAGGTTCGCGAGGTAATCCGCGAATTCCGTCGACGACAGTTGCAGGCCTTCGCCGGCCAGTTGGTACTTGCCGTCGTGGTAGAACTCGCTGGCTGCGCAGTCGAGTGCCAGCAATACATCTTCACCGGCGCGGTAGCCTGCTTTCTCGATAGCTTGCAGGATGGTCGACAGGCATTCGTCGTTGCTGCCGAAGTTCGGCGCGAAGCCGCCTTCGTCGCCGACGGCCGTGCTCATGCCGCGGTCCGACAGGATCTTCTTCAGCGCGTGGAACACTTCGGCGCCGCAGCGCAGTGCTTCGCGGAAGGTCGGCTGGCTGACCGGCACGATCATGAATTCCTGGATGTCCAGGCTGTTGTTGGCGTGCGCGCCGCCGTTGACGATGTTCATCATCGGCACCGGCAGTTGCATCGCGCCCGAGCCGCCGAAGTAGCGGTACAGCGGCAGGCCGGCTTCTTCAGCGGCAGCCTTCGCGACGGCCATCGACACGGCCAGCATCGCGTTCGCGCCGAGGCGCGACTTGTTGTCGGTGCCGTCGAGTTCCAGCAGGGTCTTGTCGAGGAAAGCCTGTTCGGAAGCGTCGAGGCCCATGATCGCTTCGGAGATTTCGGTGTTGATGTGCTCGACGGCCTTCAGCACGCCCTTGCCGCCGTAACGGCCGGTTTCGCCATCGCGCAGTTCGATTGCTTCACGCGAACCCGTCGACGCGCCCGACGGCACCGCGGCGCGGCCCATCGTGCCCGACTCGAGCAGCACGTCGCATTCGACGGTGGGGTTGCCCCGCGAATCGAGAATCTCTCGACCGATGATATCTACGATAGCACTCATGGTTTCCTCAAGAAATGACGTTGAATTCTTTACTGTGACACTGTACCTGGCACAGCCGGTCTCCCCGGCTGACAACTTGCGCACCGATACGTTCGACGATCATTGCGTGCATTCGCCGCGTGCTCACCACCGCCCATTATGCAAACCGAGCGTGACACGCGGCGAACGCCTGAATCAGTTGAAATCGCTTTCGAGGAACGGCGCGCGCTTGACGGCCTGATCGAGCGTAACCAGCGTCTCGAGCAAATCGGCCATGCGATGCAGCGGCACGGCGTTCGGACCGTCCGACTTGGCTTCGGCCGGATTCGGGTGAGTCTCCATGAAGAGCCCCGACACACCCACCGCCACCGCGGCACGCGCCAGCACCGGTACGAATTCACGCTGACCGCCCGAACTCGTGCCCTGCCCGCCCGGCAACTGCACCGAGTGCGTGGCGTCGAACACGACCGGCGCGTTGGTTTCGCGCATGATCGCGAGCGAACGCATGTCCGACACGAGGTTGTTATAGCCGAACGACACGCCGCGCTCGCACGCCATGAAGCGGTCTTCCGACAGACCCGCTTCACGCGCGGCATCGCGCGCCTTGTCGATCACGTTCTTCATGTCGTGCGGTGCGAGAAACTGGCCTTTCTTGATGTTGACCGGTTTGCCCGAACGCGCGCACGCGTGAATGAAGTCCGTTTGACGGCACAGGAAAGCCGGCGTTTGCAGCACGTCGACCACCGAGGCGACCTGCTCGATCTCGTGCTCGGCGTGAACGTCGGTCAGCACCGGCAGACCGAGCTGGCGCTTCACTTCCGACAGGATGCGCAAGCCTTCGTCCATGCCCAGACCGCGGAACGACTTGCCGCTGCTGCGATTGGCTTTGTCGTACGACGATTTGTAGATGAACGGAATGTTCAGCTTCGCGCAGATTTCCTTCAGCCGGCCGGCTGTGTCGATCGTCATCTGTTCGGATTCGACGACACAGGTGCCTGCGATCAGGAAAAACGGCTTGTCGAGCCCGATTTCAAAATCGCCCAGTTTCATGCTTTCTCCCCGACTGCGACCGGCGTGCGCGCCTCGTGATGCGCGAGCGCCGCTTCGACGAACGACTTGAACAGCGGATGGCCGTCACGCGGCGTGGACGTGAATTCCGGGTGGAATTGCACGCCGACGAACCACGGGTGCATGCTGCGCGGCAGTTCCATCATTTCCGGCAGATCTTCACTCGGGGTACGGGCGCTGATGATAAGGCCACCGGCTTCGAGTTGGGGCACGAAGCGGTTATTGACTTCATAACGGTGGCGATGGCGTTCGTTCACGTCCTTGCCATAAATCTCTTCAGCCATGGTGCCGGGTTTGATCGGGCAACGTTGCGAACCGAGGCGCATCGTGCCGCCCAGATCCGACTCTTCCGTGCGCTTCTCGACGCGGCCTTCGCGGTCGTACCACTCGGTAATCAGCGCGACCACGCGGTTCGGCGTTTCCTGGTCGAACTCGGTGCTGTTCGCGTCTTTCAGACCGACCACGTCGCGCGCGAATTCGATCACGGCAAGCTGCATGCCGAGGCAGATGCCGAGATACGGCACCTTCGCTTCGCGTGCATAGCGGATCGCGGCGATCTTGCCTTCGGTGCCGCGACGGCCGAAGCCACCCGGCACGAGCACGGCGTCCAGATGCTTGAGGCTTTCGACGCCTTGCGTCTCGACTTCTTCCGAATCGATGTATTCGATATTGACCTTGGTCGACGTATGCATCGACGCATGGCGCAGCGCTTCGATCAGCGACTTGTACGACTCGGTCAGATCGACATACTTGCCGACCATGCCGATCGTGACTTCGTGCTTCGGATGCTCCAGCTTCTCGACGAGATCGGACCACATGGACAGATCCGCGGCCTTCGGCGCGAGCTTGAGTTCTTCGCAGATGATCGCGTCCAGACCCTGATCGTGCAGCATCTGCGGAATCTTGTAGATGCTGTCCGCGTCCCACACGGAGATCACGGCGTCTTCCGGCACGTTCGAGAACATGGAGATCTTGGCGCGTTCGTCGTCCGGAATGCGGCGGTCGGCGCGGCACAGCAATACGTGCGGCGAAATACCGATTTCACGCAGCTTCTGCACGCTGTGCTGCGTGGGCTTGGTCTTCAGTTCGCCGGCCGTGGCGACCCAGGGCACCAGCGTGAGGTGCACGAAGCACGCGCTGTTGCGGCCCATGCGCAGGCTCATCTGACGCGCGGCTTCGAGGAACGGCAACGATTCGATGTCACCAACAGTGCCGCCCACTTCGACGATGGCGACGTCCGGCTCACCGCACGTCGCGGAAGCCGCGCCGCGTTCGATGAACGCCTGGATTTCGTTCGTGATGTGCGGGATGACCTGCACGGTCTTGCCGAGATAATCGCCGCGGCGTTCCTTGCGGATCACCGATTCGTAAATCTGGCCCGTGGTGAAGTTATTGGCCTTGCGCATCTTCGTGCTGATGAAGCGCTCATAGTGGCCGAGGTCGAGGTCCGTCTCCGCTCCGTCTTCCGTCACGAACACTTCGCCGTGTTGAAACGGACTCATCGTGCCGGGGTCGACATTGATGTAGGGATCGAGCTTGAGGAGGGTGACTTTAAGACCGCGCGATTCGAGGATCGCGGCGAGGGAAGCGGCGGCAATACCCTTGCCGAGGGAAGATACTACGCCGCCGGTGACGAAAACATATTTGGTCATCGCTGGATGCTCGCGGGAAAAACGGATTATACCGTAAAGCAGGGTCTCAACCCCAGCAAAATCCGAGCGACGTCGGCACGCGCGTATGCCGCGGCGGCGGCCGTTGCCGTGCGTCGATCATGCACCGTTTTTTGCGGCCGTCAGCCGCGCTGCTCCAGTTCATGCAACATGCTTTGCACCGCGCGTGCGGTTTCGACCGGTTTTTCCATCGGGTAAAGATGACTGCCCTCGATCCATTCCACATGGCCGCCGGTCGCGCGGCGGGTGGCATCGAGACCAGCCTGGCGAATTTCCTTCGAACGCGTGCCGGCGATGAAGCCCACCGGCACCGGCGCGCCCCGCGCGAGCCGCGAGCCGAGCGTGTGCGGCAATGTCTTATAGATCTGATATTCGGTGCGGCGGTCGAAGGCCAGCGACCGCGAGCCGTCGGGCGAAGTCTGCGGAATGCCGAACTCGATGTAGTCGGACAGCATGCGCTCATCCCAGCGCGCGAAGGCCGGCTTCGAATGGAAATGGCGCCACGCTTCGTCGCGGCTCGCCCACTGGGTGCGGCGCGTGCGGGTGGCGGCCGCGGGCGAGAGACGCTCGTCGAGGCCGGTCCATTGCGACACGCGCAGCATGCTGCTGCGCCAGCCGGCGATCACCGGCGAATCGAGCATCACCACGCCCCTCACCCACTGCGGCTTCTTGAGCGCGGCCATCAACGACAGATAGCCGCCGAGCGAATGCCCTACCAGCCACACCGGGCGCTCGTACGTCCTGCGGATGTCGTCGAGCAACTGCTCGACCAGATGCGGCCAGTCCTGCGTCACCGGAAAGCGCGCGTCGTGGCCGATCCGCTCGATGGAACGCAGTTCGTAGTCGTCGGCGAGCTCGGCGAAAATCGTCCGGTAGGTCGACGCCGGAAAGCCGTTCGCGTGCGAGAAGTGAATGATGTTTTTCAACTGCGGCTATCTCCGTTCTGTTTTTGCGTGCGGGTTCCGTGCGTATTTGCTTGCATACGGTTCACTTCGCCGCGCGACGCGTTTCTTCTAGCTGTACGCGGCCGGCAATTCATCGACTAGCCGGTCAGCGATCCATCCAGTAGCGGCGCTGCGTGTCGCGATAGCGCTCGAACGTCAGCATGGAGTCCATGCCGGCGGCGTCCACACCCGCCTCGACGCCTGGGCTCACCTCGACCCGCACCGCACCGTCCGCATCGCTGCGCCCGAGCTCGATCTGCCGCGCCTTGTAGCGCTCGAACACACCCGCATTCGGATGATGAAAACGGTTGCGATAGCCTACCTGAAATAGCGCGATGAGCGGGTCGATAGAGTCGAGGAACGGCTCGGTCGACGAGGTCTTGCTGCCGTGATGCGGCACGACCAGCACCTGCGCGCGCAACGCGCCGCGATCGCGCGCGAGCAGAACGCGTTCGACGGGCGCCTCGATATCCGCCGTCAGCAAGGCCGTCATGCGCGGCGGTCCTGTTTGAACACGGCTCATCGACGGGTTTGTGGCGGCGGGCAAGATGCTGACCCGCAGTACGCAGCAATGCGCGTTCGGCTTGCCTTGCAGCGGACCGGCGTCGGGCCAGAGCATCGCAAACTGCACGCCGTCCCACTGCCAGCGCTGGCCCGCCGCGCACGGCAGCGTATCGGCGCGGTGCTGCCTCGCGTTCGACCACAGCGCATTCGACGGCGCCAATGCCGCTACCATCTGACGCACCTCGATTGCATCCAGCACGGCCGGCGCGCCGCCCGAATGATCGGAGTCGGCATGACTGACAATCAGTGTGTCGAGCGACGTCACGCCATGCGCCTGCAAGAACGGCACGACCACCCGCTCGCCCGCGTGCGTCGATTCCGGGCCCGGTCCCGTATCGAACAGCAAGGTGTGATGCGCCGTTTCGACCAGCACCGAGGTGCCCTGACCGACGTCCAGCGCCGTCAAACGGAAACTGCCGTGCGGCGGCCCCGACGGCGCAGGTATCAGCAGCGGCAGCCACGTCAGCGGCGCGGCCCAGCGCAGCGGCCAGCCACGCGGCGCCAGACACCAGAGCACGCCCAGCGCCGCCGCGGCCAGCGTCCACGCATCCGGTTGCGGCAGACGCCAGAGCGCCCAGGCGGGACCGGACAACCATTGCAAACCCGCCGCCAGTAGCTCGAGCAAAGCGTGCGCGACATGCCATGCGTAGGCGTCGAGCGGCGTGGGCAACGCGACGCCGGCCAGCACCGCCGGCGTCACCAGCAGACTCACCCACGGAATCGCGAAGGCATTCGCGAGCGGGCCGATCAACGGGATCTGCGCGAACCAGTAGACGGTCAACGGTGCGAGCGCGACCGTCACCGCGAATTGCACATGCGCGGCGCCGCGCAGCCGCTCGACGGCATTTCGCATGCGGCGGCGCAAGCCGTCACGCAATCTCGACCACCGGCTCGCTGCCTCGCCGGCCTCGCCCGTTTCGTCGCGATGCTGATCATGATCCTGCACACGGGGCCGCCCCGACATGGCGAACAGAATCGCCGCCACTGCGCAGAACGACAACCAGAATCCCGCCGACACGACCGCCCACGGATCGAGCAGCAGCACGAGCCCCAAAGCCCACGCGAGCACCACCGAGCGCGCCACATTGCGCCCGCTGATAAAAGCGAGCGCGACGACCCCCGCCATCCACAGCGCGCGCTGCGCCGGCACATTGAAGCCGGCCAACGCAGCGTGCAGCGCGGCGAACACCGAGCCGCCCGTAATTGCGACGACTTGCGCGGGCAGCCGCAACGGCCAGTTGCGGCCGATCCACCCGGAGCGCCGCCAGAACGCGCCCGCCAGCCAGCCCGCGAAGCCCGCGACGAAACCGATGTGCAGCCCCGAAATCGCCACCAGATGACTCGTGCCCGTGCCGCGCATCAGCAACCAGTCCGCGGCGCTGACTTCGTCCTGCGCACCGATGGCAAGCGCCACGACGATTCCGCGGTGTGGCGCGTCGGCGAGCACCGCATCGATCCGTTCGCGCAGCGCGGCGCGCCAGCGATCCACCGACACGCCGACGCCGCGCGCATAGCCACGCAATCGCACGGCATGGGCCGGCGCGCTCACATAGCCGATGGCCCGCACGTTGCGCGCGAGCAGATTCGCTTCGGCATCGCGTACGCCGAAGTTGGCATTGCCATGGGGACGCTTGAGCCGCACGGTCAGCCGCCAGCGTGACCCTGGTTCGAGCATAGGCGGCGGCGCATCTTCCGCGATCCATGAGAGTTGGATCACATGGGGAAAAGGGTCGATCGGCGCTTCGGCCGCTTCAACGTCGAATAGAAAACGCGCACCGTTTTCATCGCGTGACGGCAGGCCTTTGATACTGCCGACGACCTCTATATCGCGCCCTTCCCACGCAGTCGGCAAGCTCACCGCGAGGCGCATGTCCGCGCGCACGGCTGCATAGCCGAAGCCCACGCATAACGCCGCGCACCACACCGCGCTCCAGCCGGCGAATGAACGCGCGCGTTGGCTGAAGCGGATCCGGAACGTGAGCACACCAAGCGTCGCCGAACGCGCGGCCTCGCTCTCGCCCAAACCCCAAACCGCCACCACAACCGCAGCGCAAGCAACCAGCACCAACCCGCACAGCGCCGTCCAATCCGGCAACATCGCCTGCCGCTGCAGCCCGATCACGCCCAACGCAAATCCACACCACCATGCCCGCATCCGCCCTCCGCCAGCAATCGCCGGACGACGCAACGCTCGACGCGCAGGCGTCAGCGAGCCCGCCGGGCGTGGGTATCGCCCGGCGCGAACCACTCAGACCATCGAGTTCAATTATGCAGAGGAAAGTGCGAGCCGCGGCAGCGCGGCGAGCGCGTTAGCCGTTGTGCCTAGGGCGGCTTCGTCGGCGGCCATGGCGCGTAGTTGCGCGAGGCCCGCGCCGATGGCGGGAATCTGCTCCGGCGTGTTGCGCTGCTTGTAGATCCACGAAGGCGCGATGTCCGGCGCGTCGGTTTCGACGACCAGCGCGTCGAACGGCAACTGCTCGGCGAGACGGCGGATTTGCCGAGCCCGCTCGAAGGTCAGATTGCCGCCGAAGCCGAGATGCATGCCCTGGTCGATATACGCCTGAGCCTGCTGAAAACTGCCGTTGAACGCATGCGCGATGCCGCAATGAATCTGATGCCGCCGCAGTCCCTTGATCACCTGATCCTGCGATTTGCGCACATGGCAGATCACCGGCAGATCGAATTCGCGCGCGAGCTGCAACTGGCCGTTGTAGAAGAATTGCTGGCGCGCGTCGTCGAGACCGTCGACAAAATAATCGAGTCCGATCTCGCCGATACCGACAAACAGCGGATCGTCGAGACTCGCCTCGATTTCCATACGCAACAGATCGAGATCGCTCTCCTGCGCCCCAGGCGTGAATAACGGATGAATGCCGAGCGCATATGCGCCACCATCGACCCGGTGCGCCAGTTCACGCACCGCCGCGAAATTCTGCCGGCCGATCGCCGGAATCACGATTCGCCCCACGCCTGCGCGGCGCGCCGCCGCTGCGACTTCTACCCGGTCGGCGTCAAATTCCGAAGCGTCGAGATGACAGTGCGTATCGATCCACATGACGTGCCTCGTTATCGGCGCAAGCGGCGCAGCATCGGCTCACAGTGTCGTGCCATCAAACCGGCACCGGCGGCTCTTCGTGCAGCACGCCGTCGCGCAGCCGCATGATGCGGTCGCAACGCCCCGCCAGTTCCGGATCGTGCGTGACGATCACGAAGCTCGTATCGAGCGTTTGCGACAGTTCGAGCATCAGGTTGAACACGGTGTCGGCGGTGCCGCCGTCGAGGTTGCCGGTCGGCTCGTCGGCCAGCACGCAGGCGGGCTTCGTCACCAGCGCCCGCGCAATCGCGACGCGCTGGCGCTCGCCGCCCGACAACTCGCCCGGACGATGCTTCGCGCGATGCCCCATGCCCACGCGCTCCAGCACCGCGAGCGCTTCGCGGCGCGACGCCTCGGTCGTCATGCGGCGAATCCGCAGCGGCATCGCGACGTTGTCGAGCGCGGTGAATTCCGGCAGCAGATGGTGGAACTGATACACGAAACCCAGCGCGCGATTGCGCAGGTCGTTGCGTTCGCGCTCGGAGAGCTTGGTGAAGGGCTTGCCCATCACCGAGACATGGCCGGCGCTCGGATCGTCGAGGCCGCCGAGCACGTGCAGCAGCGTGCTCTTGCCGGACCCCGACGCGCCGACGATCGCCAGCTTCTCGCCGCGCCGCACGCTCAGTTCCGTGTTGTTGAGCACCGTTACGTTCAGACCGCCCTGCACGAACGACTTGGAAATGCCGGTTGCTTCCAGCACGTAAGGATGCGGCACGGTGTCGGAAGAAGCCATGGATAGGTTAGCGGAACGGTCATTCATAGCGCAGTGCCTCCGCGGGACGGACTTTCGCACCACGCCAGCTCGGGTACAACGTGGCCAGCGCCGACATCACGAAGGCGATGACGCCGATTCGCGCGACGTCGGCCGGAACCAGTTCAGACGGCAATTCGCTGATGAAATATACCGACGGCGGCAGGAATTGCACGCCGAGCAGATGCTCGATCATCGGCACGAGCCACGGAATGCTCCAGGCAATCAGGCAGCCGAGCGCCACGCCGGTCGCCGTGCCGATAAAGCCGATCGTCACGCCCTGCACGACGAAGATCTTCATGATCGAGCCGGGCTGCGCGCCGAGCGTGCGCAGAATCGCGATGTCGGCCTGCTTGTTGGTCACCGTCATGACGAGCGACGACACCAGATTGAACGCCGCCACCGCGATGATCAGCGTGAGGATGATGAACATCATGCGTTTTTCGATCTGCACCGCCGAGAACCAGGTCTTGTTCTGCTGCGTCCAGTCGCGGATGTACAGGTCGCCGGACAGTGTGCGCGCAAGCTGATGCGCGACTTCCGGCGCGCGCTGCATGTCGGTCAGGCGCAGCCGCACGCCGGTCGGCGCGGGCAGCCGGAATAGCGCCTCTGCGTCCTTGATGTTGATCAGCGCGAGCGTACTGTCGTATTCGTAATGCCCTGACTCGAAGACGCCCACCACCGTGAACTGTTTCAGCCGCGGCAGCATGCCGGCAGGCGTGATCGTGCCTTCGGGCGCGACCAGCGTGATCTTGTCGTTCACCGCCACGCCGAGATTGGTGGCGAGGTCGGCGCCCAGCACGATGCCGAAGTCACCCGGTTTCAGCGCGTCCAGACTGCCGCCTTTCATCTCCTTACCGATATCGGACACCTCCGGCTCCAGCGACGGCTCGACGCCGCGCAGCGCCACCCCGCTCACCGCGTCCTGGCGCGTGAGCAGCGCCTGCGCTTCGACATAGGGCGCCGCGCCGATCACTTCCTTGTTCTGGCGGGCTTCCTTGGCGGTCAGCTCCCAGTTGGGCATCGACCCGGTCGGCGAAAAGATTTCGACGTGCGCGAGCACCGACAACATGCGGTCGCGCACCTCTTTCTGAAAACCGTTCATCACGGACAACACGACGATTAGCGCCGCGACGCCGAGCGCGATGCCCGACATCGACACGAGCGCGATGAAGGAAATGAAGCCGTTACCGGTCGTGCGTTTGCCGGCGCGGGTGTAGCGCCAGCCAATCTGCCATTCGTAGGGAAATTTCAAGCGAATCCTTTTCTGCGTTCTTCGGCTTTGTGCCGCGCACGAAGGCGTGAAGCGCCTGCGTGCGGCCCGAGCGTCGTGATCATTGGTGTCGCTGCGGCGCGGATGGTTCCGGTACGGCGCACCGTGCCTTAGCAATGCGCGCGCCACCGCGGTTCGCGGCGGTCTGGAAGGCGGGCGTTGCCGTTGCTGACATCGCTGCCACCACTAATCAAGCGCGAAGTTTGCCATACAATGCCGCCCGCTCGCGCAAAGGCAGTACGGACGGGACCTCGAACGGAAACGCCGGCCGCGCCCCGTCAGGCCGGCTCGGCGGCTGCCGTGGTGAATCGGCGCCGCATCGCCGTACCGGCGTGCAGGCGCGGCGCCGGTTTCGCCTAACGCAGGTTGTAACGCCCGCGCAGTTCATTGATGATGCCCGCGGCGGCGCTGTTGGCGATCTCGGCCACGTCGGCGTCCTTGCGGTCGCGGTGCAGGTGACTGATGTCCCAGTTGCAACCGCTCTCGTCATCCACGGTTTCGTGGAAGCCGGTCGGAATCCAGCCGGCCGTGGCCGGGTTCGCATCGAGCGCCTTGACGACCAGTGCTAGCAATTCCTGCTCGGTTTTGAGTTCACGCGACATGCCGGTCTCCCTCGTCATGTGCGCGGTGCCGCCGCGCGCGGCTGTTGCTCCGGCGGCCGGCCCGCGGCGAACCCGGAGGTCCGCTGCCGCCACGGGGCGTCGAGCGGAAGCTGATGGTCGGAATACTCGCACTCTTTGCCCTACAATGCGCAGCATCATGCTCGCCAACCGTCTCCATCTTCTCCTGCCCTTCGTGCTGCCCGCCGCAGCGGACGCCTCCACCGCCCTTCACGCCATCCGCAGTCCGGCCCTCGACCGGCTGATCGCGCGCGCGACGCTGGTGGAACGCGTAATCGGCGAAGACTTTCAGCGCACGCTGCCGCACGAGCGCTGGGTGGCGCGCCAGTTCGGCGCGTTGCCGAGCGGCGCGGCGGCCGCCGACGAAGCGCCGCTCGCGCCCTACATGCTGCGCGCCGACGGCGGTGAACCCGGCAACGCGACATGGGCCTGCGTGCAGCCCGTGCACGTGCGCATCGCGCACGATCATCTGGTGCTGATCGATCCGGCCTCCCTCGACCTGTCCGACGAAGAAGCCGCCGCGCTGCTCGCGGTCGCGCGGCCGCTGATCGAGGAACTCGGCGTGCGTATCGAAGCGCCGCGGCCCGCGCGCTGGTATCTGTCGGGCGAAGGCTTCGGCACGCTCGCCGGCGCGTCGCCGTTGCGCGCGAGCGGGCGCAACATCGAAATCTGGCTGCCGCACGAGGCGCATTCCGGCGAGCGTTCGCGCGCCTGGATGAAGCTGCAGAACGAAGTGCAGATGGCGTGGTTCGAGCATCCGGTCAACGAAGCGCGCGAGGCGCGCGGCCTGCCGGCCGTCAACTCGATCTGGTTTCACGCGCAGGGCGCAGTGCAGCCGGTCCGCAGTCCGTTCGCGCGGGTGTTCTCCGATGCGGCCGCAACGCGCGGTCTTGCGATGACTGCGGGCGTCGCGGCGGCTGCGCCGCCAGCGTCGTTTGCGGCGCTGCGGGCGGCTGGCGCCGCGCGCGACGCTTCCGATAACGCTCTGCGTGGCAGCGTGGGTGACACGTCCGCGTTCAACGCCAACACGAATGCAAACACGAACACGAGCGGTCCCACGCTGGTCGAACTCGATCCATTCTCCGCGCCCTACGTCGAGCAGGACTGGGCGCGCTGGAACGACGCCTTCGCCGCCATGCAGACCGACTGGTTCGAACCGGCGCTCGCCGCACTGCAATCCGGCGATCTCGCCGAACTCGGCCTGACCTTGTGCGGCGACACCGGCTCGGTGACGCTCTCGGTCACGCGCGGCGACCTGCGCAAATTCTGGCGGCGGCGCGTGCTCGCCTCGCTCTTCATCGAATGATCCACGGCCTTTCCGAATGACTCGAATCGTTACGCGCGCCGCGTCTCCCGTCGACGCCGAAGTCCTCACCCGCCACGGCCTGCATCCGGTGCTCGCGCGCCTCTACGCAGCGCGCGGCGTGTGCATGCCCGACGAAATCGAAACCGGCCTCGCGCGCCTCGTGCCGCCCGTCGCGCTCAAGGGTTGCGAAGAGGCGGCCGCCTTGCTCGCCGACGCAATCCAGAACCAGCGCCGCATGCTGGTGGTCGCCGACTACGATTGCGACGGCGCCACCGCCTGCGCGGTCGCCGTGCGCGGCCTGCGCATGTTCGGCGGCCGGATCGAGTATCTGGTGCCGAACCGTTTCGAGTACGGCTACGGTCTCACGCCCGAGATCGTCGCGCTGGCTGCGCGCAGCGCGTCGGGCAAACCGGATCTGCTGATCACGGTGGATAACGGCATCGCCAGCGTCGACGGCGTGGAAGCGGCCAACGCGCTCGGCATCGACGTGCTGGTCACCGATCACCATCTGCCCGGCGACGAACTGCCAGCCGCGCGCGCGATCGTCAATCCGAATCAGCCGGGCTGCACGTTCCCGAGCAAGTGCATCGCGGGCGTCGGCGTGATGTTTTATGTGCTGCTGGCGTTGCGCGCGGAATTGCGCCGCCGCGGGGCCTTCAACGACGCGTTTCCCGAACCGCGCCTCGACGGCCTGCTCGATCTGGTCGCGCTCGGCACGGTCGCGGACGTGGTCAAGCTCGACGGCAACAACCGCGTGCTGGTCGCGCAAGGGCTGCAGCGCATCCGCAAGGGCAAGATGCAGCCGGGCATCGCCGCGCTGTTTCGCGCCGCCGCGCGCGACGCCCGCAGCGCGTCCGGTTTCGACCTCGGCTTCGCGCTCGGGCCGCGCCTGAACGCGGCGGGCCGCCTGTCGGACATGTCGCTCGGAATCGAATGTTTGACTACCGACGACATCGGCCGCGCCTGGGATCTCGCGCAGCAACTGGACACGATGAACCGCGAACGCCGCGAGATCGAAGCCGGCATGCAGCAGCAGGCGCTCGAAGATCTCTCCGCCATCGATCCTGACGGCGCCACTACGATCACGCTGTTCAACCCGAGTTGGCACCAGGGCGTGATCGGCATCGTCGCGGGGCGGTTGAAGGAGAAATTCCACCGGCCCTCGTTCACCTTCGCGCTCGCCGACGACAGCGGCCAGACCGTCAAAGGCTCGGGCCGTTCCATCGCGGGCTTCCATCTGCGCGACGCGCTCGACCTGATCTCGAAGCGCGAGCCGGGCCTGATCGTCAAATTCGGCGGTCACGCGATGGCCGCGGGCCTGACGCTCGCCGCCGCCGACGTGCCGCGCTTCACCGCCGCGTTCGAAGCGGTCGGCCGCGAGTGGCTGTCCGAAGACGCGCTCTCGCGCACGGTCGAAACCGACGGCGAGTTGGAGGACGCATACTTCACGCCGCAATTCGTCGAAATGCTCGACGCCGCCGTGTGGGGCCAAGGCTTTCCGGCGCCCGTGTTTTCGGGTGAATTCGACATCGCCTCGCAGGCACTGGTGAAGGACAAGCACCTGAAGCTGCAACTCGTGCGCGGGCGCCAGCGCTTCAACGCGATCTGGTTCAATCACACTGACACGCTTCCCGCTCGCACCACCGTCGCCTATCGCCTCGCGAGCGATACATGGAACGGCGTGTCGCGCGTGCAGCTGATCGTCGAGCACGCCACGAGCTGAAGTGATGCACTGAAGCGGTGAGTTGAAGCCGCGCGGTGCGCCAGGCTCCATCGCACCCAAAACCCCGAAAATCTCCGCAAAATCAACCGCGAACACGCGCCGGATCGCTCAAGAGCCTCCGGCGCGGCACGCCGATCGGCTATAATTTCCCCTTTTTACGAAGCTATAAAAGATCGACATGGAAGCGGAACGTCTCAACGCGATCGAAGCCTCACTGGCGGACCTGCGCACTCGCGCGGACTCGCTACGGGGGTATCTTTGACTACGACGACAAAGCACTGCGTCTAATCGAAGTCAACCGGGAACTCGAAGACCCGGACGTCTGGAACGACTCGAAGCACGCCCAGGCCCTCGGCCGGGAGAAGAAGCTGCTCGACGACACCGTCGGCAAACTCACCTCGCTCGATAACGACCTGCGCGACGCGCAGGACCTGTTCGACATGGCCCGCGAGGAAGACGACGAGGAAACCCTCCTCGCCTGCGAATCCGACGCGCAAGGCATCGAAAAACGTGTCGCCGACATGGAATTCCGCCGCATGTTCGCGAACCCGGCCGATCCGAACAACGCGTTTCTGGACATTCAGGCCGGCGCCGGCGGCACCGAGGCGTGCGACTGGGCGTCCATGCTGCTGCGCCAGTATCTGCGCTACTGCGAGCGCAAGGGCTTCAAAACCGAAGTGCTGGAACAGACCGACGGCGACGTCGCGGGCATCAAGAACGCGACGATCAAGATCGAAGGGGAATACGCGTACGGCTTTCTGCGCACCGAAACCGGCGTGCACCGCCTCGTGCGCAAGTCGCCGTTCGACTCGTCGGGTGGCCGTCATACGTCGTTTTCGTCGGTGTTCGTGTACCCGGAAATCGACGACTCGATCGAAGTCGACATCAATCCGGCCGATCTGCGTATCGACACGTACCGCGCGTCCGGCGCGGGCGGTCAGCACATCAACAAGACCGACTCCGCGGTGCGTATCACGCACATGCCGTCGGGCATCGTCGTGCAGTGCCAGAACGACCGTTCGCAGCACCGCAACCGCGCTGAAGCCATGGCCATGCTGAAATCGCGCCTGTACGAGGCGGAAATCCGCAAGCGTCAGGAAGAGCAGGACAAGCTCGAAGCCGGCAAGACCGATGTAGGCTGGGGTCATCAGATCCGCTCGTACGTGCTGGACAACAGCCGTATCAAGGATCTGCGCACCAACGTCGAAATCAGCAATACCAAGAGCGTGCTCGACGGCGACCTCGATCCGTTCATCAGCGCCAGCCTGAAACAGGGCGTCTGAGCGCAACCGGCGCGGCCTGCCTTTGCAACGCCGCGCCGCATCTTTTTACCGCCTGAGGTTTTTACTGACTGGCCACCCGCATGCGAGCCACTTTCGTGCGGGCCACCGAATACCAAATCATCATGACCGAACCGACCCAGCCAAGTGCGGCACAGCCGAACGTCGTGCCCGAGGTGGACGACAACAAGATCATCGCCGAACGCCGCGAAAAGCTGCGCGAACTGCGTGAGCAAGGCGTCGCCTATCCGAACGATTTCCGTCCCTCGCATCACGCCGAAGATCTGCAATCGCAATACGAGCACGCCGACAAGGAAGCGCTCGAAGCGAATCCGCTCGAAGTCGCGATCGCCGGCCGCATGATGCTCAAGCGCGTGATGGGCAAGGCGAGCTTTGCGACCGTGCGCGACGGTTCGGGTCAGATCCAGTTCTTCATCACGCCGGCCGACGTCGGCCAGGAAACGTACGACGCCTTCAAGAAGTGGGACATGGGTGACATCGTCGCGGCGCGCGGCGTGCTGTTCCGCACCAACAAGGGCGAACTCTCAGTGCGTTGCACGGAACTGCGCCTGCTGTCGAAGTCGCTGCGTCCGCTGCCGGACAAGTTTCATGGCCTGTCCGACCAGGAAATGAAGTATCGCCAGCGCTATGTCGATCTGATCGTCTCGCCGGAAACGCGCAAGACCTTCGTCGCGCGCACCAAGGCGATTTCGTCGATCCGCAAGTTCATGGCCGACGCCGACTTCATGGAAGTCGAAACGCCCATGCTGCATCCGATTCCGGGCGGCGCGGCGGCCAAGCCGTTCACCACGCACCACAACGCGCTCGACATGCAGATGTTCCTGCGTATCGCGCCGGAGCTGTATCTGAAGCGCCTCGTGGTCGGCGGCTTCGAGCGTGTGTTCGAGATCAACCGTAACTTCCGCAATGAGGGCGTGTCCGTGCGCCACAATCCGGAATTCACGATGATCGAGTTCTACGCCGCGTACACCGATTACAAGTGGCTGATGGACTTTACCGAGCAGTTGATCCGTCAGGCTGCGATCGACGCTTTGGGCACAGCCACGATCACGTATCAGGGCCGTGAACTGGATCTGGCGAAGCCCTTCCACCGCCTCACGATCACGCAGGCAATCCAGAAGTACGCGCCGCAATACACGAACGAGCAACTCGCCGACAGCGCCTTCCTGCGCACGGAGTTGAAGAAGTTCGGCGTGGATGCGTCGCAGCCGCAGTTCCTGAACGCGGGCGTCGGTTCACTGCAACTGGCGTTGTTCGAAGAAACCGCCGAGTCGCAACTGTGGGAGCCGACGTACATCATCGACTACCCGATCGAGGTGTCGCCGCTGGCACGCGCGTCGGACAAGGTCGACGGCATTACCGAGCGTTTCGAGCTATTCATCACGGGCCGTGAGATCGCCAACGGCTTCTCGGAGCTGAACGATCCGGAAGATCAGGCAGCACGCTTCAAGAAGCAGGTCGACCAGAAAGACGCCGGCGACGAAGAAGCGATGTTCTACGACGCGGACTACATCCGCGCGCTGGAATATGGCATGCCGCCGGCCGGCGGTTGCGGCATCGGCATCGACCGCCTGGTCATGATGCTGACCGACAGCCCGAGCATCCGCGATGTGATTCTGTTCCCGCATCTGAAGCAAGAAAAAGATATCAAGTAGCCTCAAAAACTATCAGAAGGCTTTCCCAGCCTCGGTTACAGGCATGCAGCGGACATCAGGAGGTATCTTAGGATACCCCTGAATAGCGCATGGAGTGGGGGTATACTTGCAACGGTGTACCCCCACTGGAGTCCCCATGCCCCTGAACGTGCTGGCCGTCAAATCCGCCAAACCCAAAGAACGCGCATACAAACTCGCGGATGAGCGAGGGCTATATCTGCTGGTATCCCCCGCAGGCGGGAAGCTCTGGCGGTTCAAGTACCGCTTCGGCGGCAAGGAGCGCCTGCTGGCCTTGGGCGCCTATCCCGAAGTCTCACTAGTGGAAGCACGCGACGCCCGCGAGGACGCCCGCCGACTGCTTTCCCGCAGCATTGACCCATCAAGCGCAAAGCGCGAAGCCCGGCATCACGCAAAGCATATAGCCGGCGACAGCTTCGAGGCGATCGCGCGGGAATATCTCGAAAAGCGCGGCGCGCTTTGGTCGGCCAAGTACACCGCCTCCGTTTTGCTGCGCCTCGAATCCGACGTGTTCCCGACTTTGGGAGCGCGACCAGTCAGCGAAGTTACTGCGCCCGACGTACTGGAAGTATTACGGAAGATCGAATCTCGGGGAGCCGCTGAGCAGGCCCGTCGCGCCCATCAGCACATCGGGAAAGTCATGCGCTACGCGGTCGTCACCAGCCGTGCGACAAGGGACGTTGCCGCAGATGTGAAAGGGGCTCTTCACCCCGCTGCGGTTCGCCACTACCCCGCCTTGACGGATCCCGAAGCTATCGGCGGGTTGCTCCGCACGATCGGCGCATACGAAGGGAAATCGATCTACGTCAGAAACGCCCTGTTGCTGCTCGCGCATACGTTCGTGCGGCCCTCGGAACTTCGACAGGCGACGTGGGAAGAAATCGACCTGGAAGAACGCTTGTGGGTCATCCCTGCGGATCGCATGAAACTCCGCCGGCCGCACCTTGTGCCGCTGACCGACCGCTCCGCACAGATATTCACAGAGCTTAAAGCGATTCGCGGCAAGAGCGAGCTCGTCTTCCCCGGGTATCGCTCACGAGACGTGCCAATGGACGGGGCCAGCCTTCGTATCGCCCTCTCCGGGATGGGCTATGGCGGGATCCATGTTCCTCACGGTTTCCGCGCCATGGCCTCAACCCGACTTCACGAACAAGGTTTCGCGATCGATGTGATCGAGGCACAACTGGCCCACGCCCTACCCGGCGTTCGCGGGATTTACAACCGCGCCGTGCACCTGAAAGAGCGAACAGAGATGCTGAAGTGGTGGTCCGGATATCTCGATGACCTGACGACTTCGCAGCCCGACTAAATGCTACATTCGGGCGGGGATGGAGAATATTTCTCCCCGCCTATCGCCTCCCAAAGACCCATTCCCCGCATCAGCGCCCGCCTATCACCGTTCAATCCGCCATTTTTATAGCAATTGCAGAACATTTCTTCTATAGCAATTGCTATAAGCGGAATAAACTACTTTAAAAAGTTGATAGTCGGGTATAAGATGCCTCATATCCTGTAATGCCACTTAACACCAAGGGAGGTCTAAATGGGAGAACGAATCCTGCGCCGCGATGAGGTAGCTCAACGCTTGGGCGTGTCTGTGCCCACTGTTGTGCGCTGGTATCTGAAGGGGTTGATGCCGTCGCCGGTGCGAATTGGTCCGCGATCGGTAGGCTGGACAGAATCGACCGTCGATGCATTCATTGCGTCGCGCAAGGAGGCGGTCTTCGGCATGCAATCGATAGCATGAAGACCAGAAACAGAAAACCCGCCACGCGGGCGGGTTCTTTGCAAGGATAAGTCAGGATTGCTGCTTTGGCCGGCGGAAACCAGACCATCCTCTACGATATTTATGCGGAGTTCTACTACGTGACACACTATAGCAAATGCTACATCGAAGGTAAAGATCTTTTCAGCCCTGCGGAACTCGCTGCGCTGCAGACCGTGGCCGCGCAAGGTGGGCACGTGAACGTCGAGCCTCGCTCGCCCTGGCAGCTTGATGACGCCGCCTATTTCGCCTGCTCAGTGGACCGGTATCGCGTGCGCGAGCGCTACGCGGACGAGTTTGGCATCGGCCAATACATGATCCTGTGGGAAATCGCGCCCGGCAAGAGAATGAAATACGGCTTCGACATGACCGGCCCCAACGGGACCGATTTCGCCGAAAAATTCCTATTGCCCGCTGGCGGCGAAGCGGAAACCGTGCGCGCGATCCTTTTCACCTGCCTGCGAAATCGGAAACCTTTCGATATAGACGAGGCGATCGAGGTCACAAGAGCGATGCGCCGCGCGGGTAGCGGGTACGCCAACTGAGCGCCAAAAATAAAAACGCCCGGCAGCACACCGGGCGTGAAATCACTCTGAGCGTTAGAGGATACATCAATGGTAATTCAACAGATCGACCAGGGCAAATGCCCGCCGTTTTGTGCTGGCGACATCCAGCTCGCTTTCACGACCTTCCCCGATAGCTTCGCCCAGACAAAGGCGGATAGGCTGCTTACGTGGGCCGACATTGTCGATGTGATCGCCGACGCACGCGAGCGCGAAAGCAAGGAAGCTTGCTCTTACATAAAGCTGGCCACGTTTGGTGAAAAGCACAACCCCGCCAGCACCAGCAAACGCCCTTCCCTTCGCTATGACGCCAATGTGCACCAGGTCAGCGGGCTCGAAGGAGACTACGACGGTGAGCTTGTTAGCGTGGACGAGGCGGCGCGCAGGCTTTCCGCGGAGGGCTTGGAGGCATTTATTTACACGAGCGCAAGCCACACCCCGGAAAAGCCGAGATGGCGTGTTCTTGCGCCGCTCTCACGCCCGTACGAACCTGCGGAGCGTGGGCAACTTATGGCAATGCTAAATGCCGCCCTCGGCGGCATCCTCGCTCGCGAGAGTTTTACGCTAAGCCAGTCTTATTACTATGGTCGGGTGAAGGGCGTGGCATACGAAACGCGCCGCGTGCGCGGTGAATGCGTGGACATGTCCCTTACGCTTGGCGAAGTATGGCCGACAGGGCGGGCGCCTTCGAGTGGCACCACCACACCTCCCAGTTACGCCGACGCGACCCGCCACACCCGCGAAGACGAAACGCTGGAGCAAGCCAGAGAGAGGTTTCAGAACCTTTTGCAGGATGACAGCAAACTGGCGGCGCGATGGGATGGCGATACGACGGGCTTGCAGGAAGGAACGACCCAGCGTTCAGAGGCCGATCACGCCATGGTCGGGCTATTAAAAGCGCGCCAGTTTTCGCTCGAAAACATCACTGAGTTAATGCGGGACTACGCCCACGGGAGTGACAACCGACACCAGGAGTCCGACTATCAGCGCGCCATGCAGCGCAGTTTTGAACGAACCTCGGCGGTAGCCGTGCCGCCTCTCGCGGCAGCCAACGAGGAAGACTTCGAGGCGATTGACGCGCCGCCGGCAAAACCCTATCTCGGACCGCTGGAATCGATGCGCGTCAGCTCGTTCATTACCAGCCAACCGGCCGCGCGTCGTTTCGTTGTAAAGGGCCTCGTCCCGTTGGGGGTGACGATGGTACTTGCCGCCGCTGGAGGCACCGGCAAATCACAGATGGCGCTGCAAATGGCATTGTCTGCGGCGACAGGAGAGCCGCTGTGCGGTCGCTGGGAAGTGGAGGAACGCGGCGCGTCTCTTCTGGTGCTTGCCGAAGATGAGCGCCTCGAAAACCACCGGCGCGTGCACAACGCTTTCAGCCGAATGGGCGACGAAGACGATTCGCCGGTCGAAAAGCAGGCCCGCTTCGCCGCGGTCGACGAGAACGTCTTTATCAAATCCCTTGTGGGCGAAGATGCCCGCTTGCTGACACAGGAGCCTCGCGGCGGTTGGACTGTGCATCGGGATCGCGTGCAAAGCCTGATCGAGACGGCGAAATCAATACCCAATCTGAAGCTGATCGTACTCGACCCCGCCAGCCGCTTCCGGGCGGGTGACGAAAACGACAACGACGGCGCCACCAGATTCATTGGCGTAGCGGAACGGATCCTCGCAGAAACCGGGGCAACCGTCATCGTGACAGCCCACGTGAACAAGAGCTCAGCCCGCGGAGGTGACGATTCAAGCGGCGCTGTGCGCGGAGCCTCGGGCCTTCCGGACGGTGCACGCATGACCCTTCTGATGCGCACCATGTCTGATGCGGAAGCGCGGACCTACAAGATCACGCCTGCCGACAAATGGCGGTATGTGAGAGTAGACACCGGCAAATTCAATTACGGCCCGCCGGTCCATGAAACGTGGCTCAGAAAGGGCGAGGGCGGATATCTCGAACCGCACACCGCTACTAGTGAACAGGAGCCGGGCGAAGCAGTGCGCGGCGGCTTCCAGGCCAACGAAACCGAGCTGCGCTATTCAATTGCGCGACTGGTGAGCGATCGAACCGCACAGGAGGAGTACTACTCCGAGCGGAGTTTCCGCACGCGATTTGGTGGGATAAACAAACTGCTGGGAGTATCGGAACGGCAATTACGATCGCTACTGGAAACCATGCTTCACGCCGGGGAACTGAAGACGGTGCCGCACCCGGCCCCTACTCCGACGACACGAGGCGGAGTGCTGGCCTTGGGACCCAAGGCACCATACGAACCGGAAACAGAATCGCTCGACGCTCCGAGGGCCTAGATGGGAATTTGGAAAATTTCGCCAGTTCGGTTTTCGGAGCCCATTTCAAAAATCGTGAACACCAGACGTTTCGCGCGATTGGGATCGATTGGGATCAGGCAGTGGGATCAGGGTGATCCCAGTCGAAAGCCTTATGGGACGGGCGTTTCGACTGGGATCAGCGTTTTGATCCCAGTCGACCCGTTGATCCCAGCCGAAGCCTTGGCCAGTAAGGGTTTTGACTGGGATCACATTGATCCCCCTACGGGGGAGGCGCTTTCACTTTGTGAGCGCCACCCCCTGGGGCGTGGGGCGCTCACTCAAAAGGTAATTTCAGTCACGCAGAGGTTGGCGGGATCTTCCGCCATACCTCTAGAACCGCCCGTGGGCGAATTTGGAAAATTCCGCCAGTTCTATTGATGCGATCCGTGGGCTATCGAGGGGAGTTTGTATGTCAGGAAAAACCGGTGAGATCGAGAAGAAGATCCGAGCCTTTCACGCCGCGGTCAAAGCACAGGCCCTTCTCGTAGCGATTGATTGGGCCGGCGGCGCGAGTAACCTATCCCGTGCTGCCGGGCTCGACGCGAACACTGCCAGCCTGTGGATTTACCGGAGGGGCATTCCACCTCGCGCCGCGCTTGTACTGGAGAGAATCGAAGGTTTCCCGCTGAAAGCTTCGGAGATGTGCCCCGGAACTGAGTGGGCGCGATTCAGGAAGCGGCGGTGCGAGAAGTGCAATGCGACGATCTACCCGCCCAATTACAGGTCTGGGTATCCATCGTTGCTAAAGCGATCTGACAAGCGCTCCCGAAAAAACCTCACCGGTTAAACGTAGCACTCCCGTAAAACCTCACCCTAAGACCAACGCCCCAGACCGCGAAGACGTACACACCTGCTCGCCGTGGGCGACCGGCGCGCCCTTGCGGCCCTCACCGTAAGGCCGCGCCAATCATCTACGCGAGTAACATTCGTGCGTTCGGGCGCTCATGCACGCACCGTTTGCGCCCCCCGTGAATTCATAGCCGCGCGCATCCATGCACTTGTCGTTAGACATCGCCTGGATGCCTGCTTGCGCGGTCTCGTCGTAGGACACGCCCTTTCGGGCTTGTTCCGCGTGAAGGGCATTGATGGATTGCTCGTTGCAACTGAAGAAGTCGTCCACGTCATTTTTGCCCGTGTGTCTCCAGGCAACTGCGCCGATTATCAAAACCGCGACAAAGAATGCGACCGCGCGCTGCCGCCCCGTCGACAATTTCATACCCCTCCTTCTTCTTATAGGCTCATGGCGTCCCGGCGACCATACTGCGCTCACATTTGCTTCAGGATCTCTGCCCGCTTGGAATCGTACTCACTCTTGCTGACCAGACCGCGCTTATACAGGTCGTCGAGCTTTGTGAGCCGCTCTGAAGTACTGGCGACTGGCGCCGTGGGTAGCGCTGCCCGTTGAGGACAGGCGTTCGCGCATAGATGCATGGCGGCGGTGCACTGATGTTGCGCCTGAATCGGGAATAGCGTGAACTTCCCTAGGCATTCGGAATAGTTCGCCGTACACGATTGAGCGCAAGTCGCATCAAGCTTGCTGGTATCGATGTCGGCAACGCTCGCGCAGCCTGTTACGCATAAAGTGAGAAGAAGGAGAGCCAGCTTCATTTATTATCGCCCCGTCAATCGTGAAGAAAATTTGTTGTTGGTCTCAAAACCCACGAATCCTAGCATGCAATCTTTAATAACTCCGGGCGTCCGTTCACTGACGGGCCAATGCCCGTTGCACCTGAACCAGCGACCACGCGCCGCCGCGCGGAGTACGCACACCGATCGCGTTGAGCTCTTCGACCATCGCGCGCTGCGTCAGACCGCGCACCTTGAAACCCGCCAGCACGCCGGCCAGGCGCTGCGCAAAAGCGTCAGCCTTTTCTGATTGAGCCGCATGCACGCTGATGAGGTTCGCGCGCCCTGCCTTGCCGAGCGCCACACCGCGGGCCTTGGCTGCTGCAAGCGCGGCTTTCGTGCGGGTGCTGATCTGGTCTCTTTCCCACTCGGCCATCACCGCATACATCTGAATCATCACCTTGTCCGCGTGCGGCATATCGGCCGCCTTGAAATCAACGCCGGTTTCCATCAGACCCGTCACGAAGTGAACATTACGCGCGAGGCGGTCAAGCTTGGCGATAAGCAGCGTCGCGCCTTCCTTTTTGGCAAGCGCCAGGGCGGCGCGCAATTGAGGACGCTTCTCCAATGCGTTCGATCCTTTGCCCGTTTCGATCTCCACAAACTCACCGAGCAAAGTCCACGCGCCGCCGTTCAGATACCCTGTGACCGCCTCGCGTTGGGCTTCGAGGCCAAGCCCGCTGGTGCCCTGCTTCTGGGTGCTGACCCGCAGGTAGGTTACAAACTTGCCATTTGCCACGACGATTCCCCGGTTGACTACATCGCGCAACGGACGTTTGCGATGTAGTCAGTATACGGGAGCAGCACAAAATATCAACATATATCAATAGGCATCCTTAGTTCTAAGTGACTCACTCGCTGCACCGAGCGAACCTTCTTTTGCCCCTCCTTTTTCACACGGGAGCGACAGGCGGCGCGTTGCCCGCGGACCGGGATCGGGGGTCGTCAACCCCGACTCGCCGGCAGTTAGTGAGCGGTCGGTGACATCACGGACTTGGGGCCGCCCTGGAATTTTTCAGAGGCCTCATTTTCGGACCCGGGGGAGGAAAAATCGCGGCGAATCAAAAGTGACTGTGACGGCCAGGCTGCCGGCGCCGCATTTTTAAAGAGCCAAAATCGAGCGGCAATATTTCGCCAATTCGCGAATCATATTGCGCATCTAGATAAGTAGTGCTAAATTGTATTCAAGCTCGCCATATGTGAGCGCCTCGCCCCAAACCCACGTTTCAACTGTAGTGCAAGCCGCGCCGCCCCATGGGCGACCGAGCACAAGTCTCCCCTGCCACGCCTTCCGGCGCGAGCGACAAGCCACACCATCGGTCAGAACTGGCCGGCAAACCCAAAAAGCAAATCAAGCCGTGGCCGTTCGCGCTCTCGCGATGTGCCTGACCAGTTACTCCATACGTGGAGAAGTACCGATGACCGCGCATATCGCGAAACAAACTCCGAAGCTCGTACGCCAACAGGCGTGGCGGGCTATTGTCGTTTCCGTGACGAATGAAGCACTCCGCCGCGGGCTCTTCCGGCCGGCCCTTCGCCGCCCCGCGGATGCCGCGCCGCCGACCCGGCTAACCACTGCCGTCACTGTCAGCGGGCGCACGTTCAGTCTGGACATCACCGACACGTGTGACGGTCAGATCGGGTTCATGCTGCTCGCAGATGCGCAAATAGAAGGACGATGTGCGCGAGCGAACTGGATTCTCGAACAGGGCGCGCGCCGCCGCGCCGCAAGCGTGACTGTCCCTAAACGCATCGACTACGCCTGGTTCTCTGGCTTTTCGCCCGTTCGAATGTTCGCACTCTCGCAGATGCAGACAGAGCCTGTGGGCTACGCGATCGCCGCCCTGCCGGGGGAGGCTGACCATGGCTAATCAGAACATGACTGGCTTTTGGGGCGCTGCACTGACCGGAATTTCATCAGGCCTTCAAAAGTACCAGCAGGACACCGAAGACGCCGACTATCTCCGCCAGACGCGAATGCAGCAACTGCAAGCGGGCAATCTCGCCAATCAGCAGGCCGCGCAGCAACTCGCTGCGCAGCAACAGACGCAGGCAGACGCAGCATCTGCTGCGAACTACTACCGCGACGCAAGCAAGCCCGCCTCCCAGAATCCGGAGAGTAGCGGTTCTTACGCCGGCTCCCTCCTGGGCGTTGCGGGTCAAACCGCCCCCGGCGTTGCCGGGTCGGCTGCGGGCACGACGCCGAACCCGTTCAGCACGCAGCAAGCAGGATCGCCAGCGCCGGCCGGCGGTGCGCCGATGGGCTCGGGAGTCACGGCGGGTAGCAGCACTTCCGGCCTGAAGCAGAAACAGCTATATACAGGTCCATTGTCGATGGACCAGCTGTCGGACCTCGATTCGCAGAACGGACTGCCGCCCGGCACCATGTACGGCGTTTTCAAGACTGAGTCGGGTTTCAACCCGGGCGCGGTCAACCCGAAATCCGGCGCGGTCGGTATCGGCCAGGTACTGCCATCGACTGCTGCCCGTCCGGGGTATGGCCTGCGCAATAACCTGGATCCAAGAGACCCAGCGACCGCCGCGCAATACATGGGCGCGCTGTACAAGAAATTTGGCGGCAATCTGCCAATGGCAGTCGCCGCGTATGACGCGGGGGCCGGCGGCGACTTCACGAACCCGGAGACACGCGCTTATGTGCCGAAAGTCATGGCGGGGGCGCAGGAGTACAACGCAGCCCGCGGGTTGAAGAACGCGGAACAGGCGCCGACGCCTGCGGATCGTATTCAGTCGCGTGAAGAGGCTGGGCTCAACACGCCGATCCCGGCCTATCAGGGCGCCGTGTCGGAGATGGATCAACAGATCCAGCAAAATCTTCGCGCTGCCGGGATGGCCCGTCGAGACGGCAACATGGGCTTGGCCGATCGCTTCACTCAACGCGCAGTGACGCTTGCCGACCAGAAAACCGAGCTCGAAAAGAAAACGATCGAGGTAACGGAGAAGACGAACGCCGATATCAACAAGGGTTTCCTTGGCGTTCACGACCAGCAGACTTACGAGACAGCACTACGGCAACTTGCACAGAATCCTGCGTTACGCGCCGCCACCCTTGGGCTTAATCTCACCGGTCGGTACGACCTCGACCGCAACCGGCTGGACAGTCTCACGTCTCGCACACAGACGCTGACCGAACAGCAGTCGAATCAGAACGCGCAGCAGCGCAATGTGCTTGAACAACGCGAGGACGCCCGCAAGCAGGCCAAGGCCGACCGTGAAGCGCAGGCCGATGCAGATGCACGTGCGCGTTTGAAGGCGCAGACCGACGCCGCAAAAGAGCAGGAGGCAGGCCGACGCGCAAGCGCTGCGCAGTCCGGATTGCCATACGTGCAGAGCCTCTCTTCCCTGCCGGGCGCGACACCGGAAGCGGTGGCTACCGCGCGCAAAGGCGTGGAAAAGCAATGGATCGATTACGACAAAGGCCACGAAACCCAGCGCACCGGCTCGCAGAACGTCATGAACCTCTCGGGGCAGATCCACACCATGCTCACGCAGAACCCGAAACTGGTCGGCGGTTGGGTGACCACGTTAAAGGACAAGGCCGGCAACTGGGCTCTGTCACCCGAGCAGCAGATTCTGGTCAAGAGCGCGAACGCCATGGTGGTCGAAGCCCAAAAGATGGCCGCGCCCGGCGCGCAACGTTCGGCCGCTACTGCTGCCTACGCAAAAATCCTTTCGACCACGAAGCCGAACATCACGATGGACCCGCAGGCGGCAATCAAGGTAGCGAACGACTACTACATGATGGGTGCCGCCGAGATTCAGCAGTCGCGATTCATTGATGACTTCAGGCAAGCCAACCCGGATGCACCGCCTTCGGTAGGGCTTCTTGCATGGCGCCGATATGAAAACAGTCTAGGCCCATCCTCTTACTACGATCCGAAAACGCAAAGCATGGTGCCTAACACCGCTTCTATCCCCTTGCTTCCTGATGGCACCGACAACCCTGAATTCAAAGACCCGCATAAATTTTTTGCTCATGGGGAGAAGTGGTAATGGCAAATACTGAATACCTCGGAGACGGTCGCACCGTCGAAACCGGCATCGATCCCGCTGCTTACGATCGCGCGCATCCGAACGCATCGACATCAGGCGTTAAGTCGGCCACCACTTCGGCGCGTCCAACGACCGGAAGCAAACCGCGTGAGGAAACGCCGCTTGTAGGACGTGCGCTCGGCGCAAAGGTGTTGCAGAGCGCAACCTTCGGTTGGGGTGCCCAGCTGGGTGAGAAAGTGGGCCTGATCGACAAGGCGCAAACCAGGGCGATCGAGAACCTGGCGAAAGACTACGATCACGACAATCCGTTCGCTGCCGTGGGGATTGATCTGGCCGTCGCTGGCGCGACGATGCTTATCCCGGGCGCGGATGTCATAACTGGCGGTCGAGCCTTGGCGGGTGTCGCCAAGCTTGCAGGACGCGCCGTACCGGCGATCGAACGTGGTACGGCCGCGCTCGCGGATACCGCCATTGTGCGAGGCGCCGGATTTGGCGCGGTGCAAGGCGGCTTACAGGGCGCCGCCGACGCAGGCGATGGGAATCGCATGTCGGGCGCCGCCAAAGGCGCCACACAGGGCGCGGTGGCTGGCTCTCTTGTCGGCGGCGCGGGGCGACTTGTCGGCAAGACTCTCGCGCCCGTTGCAAACGCCATCGCGCCCAGGCAGGCGGCGTTCACAGAGATTAACGCAGCACTTCGAAAGGAAGGTAAAACGCTCAAGCAGCTTAACGACTTCCTTGCAGCGAATCCCGGGAGCCGCGTCGCTGACTTTAGCCCGGGCGTTGCGCGTGTGGTAGGCGCCGCCGGCAGAACGACGGGCGGAGCCGCTGACAGCCTCAATGCCGCACTCAGGGAAGACGCCACAGGCCAGGCCGGCCGCGTTACATCTGGCGTTGCAAAAGGGCTGGAGGGTAATGACGCTTCGAAGCTGCACCTCCCCGCAGCGCTTCCGCCGAGCCGGCAGCCGTACCCTCTTCAGCAGGCGCGCGATGAGGTCGTCCGCAGGCTCGACGATCTCGCCGCGAGAAAAGACGCCGCCTACTCGACGGCGAGACAGGAGATAACGACGATCACGCCCGAGCTCAAGGACGCGCTCGATCATCCGGAGGTGAAGGGCCTCGTTGAAAAGGCATACAAGGACTATGCAAACTTGCGTCGTGCGGACCCGACCTCGGATGTCGCGAAGGTCGCGAAATTCCGCGCCGGCAAAGAAATGCCGTCCGCGGTGCTCGAAGATCTGCAGCGCGCAGTGGGCAAAGCCGCTTACGAAGAGGGCACCGGATCAACGCGGTACGGGGCATTGAAGGCGGCACAGGAAGCGCTGAAGAAAGGCCAGACGGGCACCATGCCCACTGCACAGCAGTTGGCGGCGCGGTTGGGTTCAGAAGATGCTCAGACAGGCCTGCGTGGCGCGCAAGCTTGGGGCGCAGCGTTCAGCAAAGGGCTTAAAGGTGCGGATATCGACGTTTTCCGCAAAATGAATCCAGAGCAGAAGCAGCACGCTGCAATCGGCATGCTCACGGGCCTTGAAGCATATTTGCATCAAGCCGGCCGGCTACCCGAAGGTGCGCTCGATAAGGTCGTCAGCGCGCTACGCTCGCCCGAGATTGAAGAGGTGCTCGGCAAGAAGACGGTAAATCAGGTGAAACAGGTGTATGCGAAGGAGGCAGCGCGTCAGCGAACAAACACCCTTATGGCAAGTGCCGGAGGCGCGAAAGACCGTGATATCGAACAGGCCGCCGGCCACGTCACCTCACACGTCGTAGCCCACGCGACGGGCTTGGGCCGCGCGGGCATGCTGGCCTTCCGGTTTCTGACAAGTGAAGGCGGCATGACCGAAGCGCAGGCACGTAACGTGATCGACATGGCGGGGAAGCCGGGCGGCATGAAGACGTTGAAAGAGATGGGATACACGCGCAAGGTAATGGACAAGCTGTACGCGATGCGCGGCGCCCCAACCACTCGCGCAGCGCTCAATAACCAGCAGGCCCACTCGACATTGCGCGACGACGACCGGTGAATAGCTTAGAGGCCGCCGTTGCGGATGGAGTGATCGTGGCGTGCGCGCGCCTCGGCATTCCTCCGCATTTTTTCCTCGGCCCGTAGTTCAGCCTCGCGTGTGGACTGCTGCTGCAGTTCACTCGCGTAGCGCACCGATTCGTCTTCCTCGGCCTGATGGGCTTCGAGCCACTTGAACCACCTTCTCACTGTCAGCACCGCACCGACTAGCGCCAGCATGGCGAGAGGGAGGACAGCCCACAACGGCAGCCATTCCGCCGCGAGACCGCTGGAGAAGACAGCGACGAAGCAAACCAACGCCACGCGCGCGAGTTGCCCAGACTGTGCATCACCCTCCTCGCGTAGCGCTCGCTCAATCACTGTTCTGTCTTCCGGCAAAGCTCCATACATTTCACGGGTAAGACGATCGGCACGCGTCACATGCGACGCGCGAGATCCGTGCCGCAAAGCACGAGTCTCCCAAGATAGGCCCGTCACCAGGAAGTTGAAGATGCGAACGAAAACGTTTCGCTCAGATAGCTTCCAGACGCCGGGCACGAACACGCGTACGATGCCGCGAAACAGACAGAATGCTCCCGCCGCCAGCCAGAACATCAGTATCAGCGCAAAAACACCGGCGAGAAACACGCCTCCCCACGTTAGGGCGGGCTCGATAGCACGTGACAACGCGTCCAACGCCGCCTCGGGCAATGCGCCGACTAACCGCGCGATGATGCGATACATCGACCACAACGCCGCACCGAGCGCCGCCACACCTATAACCCCCCAAAGCGTATCCTGGGCGCTCACGCCTGAGTTTGCGATGCCCGAGAACATGGCCGCAAACACAGCCAGTATCAGGAGTGCGATCAGGATTCCGCCTGCAACGGGAACCATGGCGAGCCTCCTTCAGTTGAGCAAATCAGGCAATTGCGGCTTGAGTCCTGCCCAAGCCAGTTGCGTGACCAGGAGATCGGCCAGTCGGGCTTCCGCCCGGGTGATCTGCTGCTTCAGTTCGATATCCGGCGCAGCGCGATCCCGCAGTCCCTGCCGGGCGCGCAACCACTCAAGCTCTTCGGTTATCTCCTCGATCTGGGTATCGAAATCGGGTTGCTGATTGGGGGTATTTTCGGGGGTATCAGATGACATATATCGGCCTATTAACCAATACAGTATTGGTTTAGGCCATTTGAACATGTTCCCGCATCTGCGTCGGGAAGACTGAGCATTGCGTGGTTCGCATCCTGGAGAACGCCCGGCTCGATGCCGGGCGTTTTTCTTGCTGCTTCTTTTGAAAGCACACTCAGCGGCCACCTGACGGCTTGTAACCATCGGTAAAAGCTGCACGCCGTGCGAGGATGCGGTCGTCGGCGTTCATCTCGCGAGCGCTTGCCGGAAGCGGTGTGGCGCCATGCTGCGCGGGCTTCGACGTGACGCCATCGCGATGATTGCCCGAAAATCGTTACAAATTGAAACCCTCGCGGAATCGATTTACCTGACACTTTGTCTTACTAAAAGTCGACTCTGTTGAAGACGGAGGCCAAAATGGACAATCCCAACACGCAACCCACCACCCAGTCCGCGCAGCCTGTGCAACAACGCCGGATTCATCCGCTCGTCGCGACAGCTGCCGGCGCGGTGATCATCGCAAGCCTCGCCGCCACGGCGGCTGTCACGGGCCTGTTCACGAAGGCGTCCAGTAACGGCGCGCAAAACGATCAGACGCAATCGGCGCAAGTCGCCACGCAAGCTAACCAGCAGGGCGTGGTCGATTCGGCGGCGCCTGCCAACCCGACGGCGCAACAGGCCGCGCAGCAACAAGCTGCCCAGCAGCAGGCCGCGCAACAGCCGCAACCCGCACCCGCCCCGGCGCCTGCCCCCACACAGCAGCAGCAATACGCGCAGCAGCCACAGGCGCAGCCGGCACCTAACTACGCCCAGCAGCAACCGCCACAGCCGGCCTACTGCTCGACATGCGGCACGGTCGAGGCCATCTCGGCTGTGCATCAGGAAGGTCATGGCACCGGGATCGGCGCAGTCGGTGGCGCGGTGGCCGGTGGCGTGGTCGGCAATCAGTTCGGTAGTGGCGGCGGCCGCACCGCGATGACCGTTCTCGGCGCGCTCGGTGGCGGCCTTGCCGGCAACTCGGTGGAAAAACATATCCGCAGCACCACGTCGTATTCGGTCCGCGTGCGGATGGAAAGCGGCAAGACGCGTTACTTCACGTACCATGAAGCGCCGCCGTTCCAGCAAGGTCAGCGCGTTCGTGTTCAGAACGGCACGCTTGTAGCAAGCTAGGCGCAACCACACGGGTTGTGTCTGCCAGACGCAAAAAAAGGCGATTCCGTTGGAATCGCCTTTTTTTATTTGCCGCAGCCGGGAGAGCGAGTAAGCCGCTAACCGGTGACGAAATTTTCACTGACGCTCAATAATCCGCGTCTTCAATCCATGCAGCCTGAATCGCCTCGAGGATCTTTTCGTTCGACCGGTTAGGATCGTCGTCGAATCCTTCCAGCTCGGTGACCCAACGGTGCAAGTCGGTGAAGCGCACCTGTTGCGGATCGATGTCCTGGTGCTTGTCAGTCAGGGCCATCGCGATGTCTTGCGTATCGGTCCACTTCATGGCTGCATCCTCCTGTTAGTGGTTTTCCTTCGCGTGATTGATCGAGTAGCGAGGGATTTCGACAACCAGATCCTGCTCAGCCGGCACCATGGCCTGGCACGACAGACGCGAGGCCGGTTCGAGCCCCCACGCCTTGTCCAACAGATCGTCCTCGTCTTCCTCCGATGGCGTCAAGGCGGCGAAACCCTCACGCACGATCACGTGGCAGGTCGTGCACGCGCACGACTTCTCGCACGCGTGCTCGATTTCGATGCCGTGTTCGAGCAGGCTGTCGCAGATGCTCTTGCCGGGCACGGCATCGATCACTGCGCCTTCCGGGCACAGTTCGACGTGAGGCAGCACAACGATTTGAGGCATACATTTTCCGTTTGGGTCTGAGGCACGGCGGCCGCAAACAGGCTCCGTACCATTTTACTGGCGCCGCGCGGGCGTTTTTATTGCACC